>NZ_JOID01000017.1 GCF_000719865.1 Streptomyces albus subsp. albus | reverse complement strand
GCGTCCTCCTGCGATCCCTCGACCACCGCACCACCACCCGACAAACCACACAACGCGCTCTCACTGAAGCCGCTTGACATCCATAGGAGCATCCCGGCCCTGGGCGCCGGCCGTGGCACCGGCCCGGACCAGACTCCGGCCCGCACCGAAAGCAGCGGGGCCGGGCCGGCCCTGGCCGGTCTCGCGGAGCCCCGCGTCCGAAGGCAGGTACGACGACCGCTTCCGTCTGTTACGCCAATTCCGTGCTCGGCCGAGATAGGCCTTAACAAAAATGCACGCACTGCGCTGCGCTTGCATGTCGGGGTGCGGTTCGCTACGGTCATCACGACGCTGCAGACCGCGGGAAACGCGAAGCCCCTGGCAGTCGATGGCTGCCAGGGGCTTCGGAAGGCCGTGCCCCGGGTGGCGTGCTGAGCAGAGGCGGGCCCGGGGCTTTCAGGACCACGGTATCACCGTCACCGGTTCTTGCAACGGCCTGCGCAGGTGGAGCCGTGTTCAGAGGGGGAAGTTCGTGATCGAGAGGCTGCCGGAGTGGCTGGTCCGCGCCCTGTCCCGGCCGCGCCTGAGCAGGTATGTCGTGGCCGCGCAGGGCGAGCCGCTGACCGCTGTCCGTCTGTACTGGTGGAACGTTGAGATTTGCGGCGCTCTGTATGGCCCGCTGCACTGTCTGGAGTTGGCCCTGCGCAACGCTCTCCACGATCAGCTGAGTCGGAAGTATGGCCGATCGGATTGGTGGGAAGCGGCTCCTCTGGACGGGGTGACCAAGCGTCTCGTCATGGAAGCCAGGCGGAAGTGCGAGCGCAGAAGGGTAGTCCCCACAGCCGACAGTATGGTGGCGGAGCTGTCGTTCGGCTTCTGGGTCTCCCTGCTGAGCCGTACCTACGACCGGGGCATGTGGGTACCCAGCCTGCACAAGGCCTTTCCCTACTTGGACCAGCCGCGTAAGAGGCTCTACGACGGTCTGACCTCGCTGGTCCTCCTGCGAAACCGGATCATGCACCACGAACCCGTGCACCACCGTGATCTTTCTGCGGACCACGCCAAGATCTACCGCATGCTCGGCTACATCAGCCCCGAGCTGGCGATTGAGGCCAAGACGATGGATCGCTTCCCCGAGGTTTTCGCAGGCCGTCGCGCCTCTCTCGGTGGCACCCGAGCCGCGCGCTTCTGACCGGAGGATGATCTTGTGACGGACCTGAGGCAACTCGTCGTGACACGTGCCGACATCGCGCGCCTCGCGGGTGTCAAACGTCCTGCTGTGGCCAACTGGGAGCGGCGGCACCAGGATTTTCCCTCACCGGTGCCGGCATCCGGCCGTTCGGACACCGACGTCTTCCGAGCAGATGAAGTTGCCACTTGGCTGGGTCGGCGGACGGTGCCGGCGAACGTACGGCGGGAAGGGGAGCTGGCGGGTACGACCTTCGGCGATCGGTTCCGGGCAGGGCTGGACCGCGGCAATTTCAGCCCGCATGACTTTGTTCGCAGATTGCTGGCTGAGGCGGATCGATTCCGTGGACAGTTCTCCCCAGCCGAGAACATGCTGTTGCTGCTCGGGCTGGTCTACACATGGGGAACCAGCCCCGCGGCCCGTGCTTCGGCGACATCTGTGCGTACCGGTCTGTGCGCCGTGCTCGACCGTGACGTCGCAGGCCACGAACAGGTCGCCACTCTTGTTGAGGTTTTCAGCCAGCAGGGCCCAGGGACGCGAGCCCAGTGCGCGGCTGTATTCGACTTGCTGGTGGACCGATACCGGAGTGAGCACGGACGGCGGGAAGGAGGAGAGCTATTCACGCCGAAGTCTGTGGCGCGCACTATGGCACGCATGTTGTCCATTGCCGTCCCCCGGCCGCGCCGTGTTCACGATCCCTTCTGCCGTGCTGGGGAAGTGCTCACGGCGGTTCTCGCCGAGATACCCGAATCCGGGATCCGGCCACGCCTAACGGGTACGACTCCGAGCAGTGACGCTCTGCATCTCGCCACCATGAATCTAGCCCTCCATGGCGCGGAAGGCGCGGCCTTTCGCCTGGGAATGGAAGTCGAAGGGCCACGTGATGGATCCCCTTGGCCGAGCGGCATCGACTGGATCGTGACCAACCCGCCTTTTGCGCAACGGCTGTCCGCCTCCGAGGAGCAGCGGACCTGGCGCTATGGCCCGCCGGGCTCGCGGGGTGACTTCGCATGGCTGCAGCACGTAATGGACCAGTTGGCTCCGGGCGGGCGGGCCGCAGTGGTGATGCCGGAGGGCGCCGGGTTCATCGGCGGCCGCGCAGGGCGGATCCGTAGCGCGATGATCGAGGATGGAGCCGTCGAATGCGTCGTGGCACTGCCCTCGCGGTTGTTCGCCACCACGGGGATTTCCGTCAACATCTGGATCCTGGCACGGCCGGTGGACTGGCGCGAGGAAGTCTTGTTCATCGATGGCTCAGCGCTGGGCAGCATGATCAGCCCGACCTTGCGTGAGCTGACCGAAGGGGACATTGCCGCAGTGGTCGACGCGTACACCGCATGGCACCACGGAACGGAGCGAACCGAACCTGTTCCGCCCGGTGCCGGTGCCCTCGCCAGTCGTGCCCTCAAACTCGATGAGCTGCGGGATCGGAGTTACGTGCTCACGCCGCGATCCCTGACGGCTCCAGAGCTCCCGCTGATGAATCCCCAAATCACCGAGCAGGTTATTGCTCGTCGAATGGAACGGTTGGAGTCCGCCGCAGCACGGCTGCGAAAGCTCAGCGACAACTTGGAACGTTCCGGGAACCCATGGCGCGAAACAAGCTCTCGAATTGCGCCCAGTGGGAGAGGGGAGAGCCTCCCACCCGAATGGCGTCAGGAGCGGCTCGGCGCGCTGGCGGAGATCGCGGTCGGCCCAGGTGGACGAAGGCTGGACAAGGCGGACGACACCGGTCGCGGGATTCCCGTGGTTCGTCCTGCGGCCGTGCGCGGGCACCGGATCTTGCACGAAGGTGTGGCGTGGGTCCCGGAGGACGAAGCAAAGACTCTGACGCGCTACCGACTCCGGCCCGGAGACGTGGTGATGACGCGAACCGGCACCCTGGGCCGCTGCGCCTTGGTCACGGAAGCGGAGGAAGGGTGGATTTTCGGCACCCATCTGGTGCGGATCCGCCCCTCCGAACTCTCGTACCCCGACTACCTCCTCGGCTTCCTGGAACGTCCTGAGACCCAGAGTTGGATCAGCCGGCGGGCCAAGGGAACCGCCGTGCAGTCGGTCTCCTCAAGGGATCTGTACGACCTGCCCGTCCTGCTGCCTCCCTTGGCCGAGCAGCGGAAGATCGGGCGTGTACTGAACACCGTGGACCGACAGCATCGAGCACACACCGAACTGATTGCGGCGCTCGATGTCTACCGTGCCGAACTGGTGGATCTGCTCATGTCCGGTCGCGTCTCGCTTCCACCAGGGGAATGACCAGCTTGCTGCGCAGGGCCCGCTCACCACGTCGGCTACCTGCGGCAACAACGGCTCCCTCTACCCCTGGCCCCCTCGGACATGAGTCACGCCATGATCATTTGCCAGACAGGCCTGAGCGGGGGGCGGGCCTGGGTCCTCAAGACCACGGCGTCTCGGCGTCGTCGGCCGCGCCACGCCCGGTTCATCGGAGAGGATCCCGTCCACCCCTCGTGGTTCCCGTACGGCGCTCCGCGGCAGGCACAGTACTGCGCGGAACGGAACCGGAACCGGCACACCCCTACGGCCCCTTCGGGGCCCGGACCCAGGAGAGCGAGCCCATGAGCGCGAGATTCCAGGAACTCGACTGGCGACCGACCCCAATGGGGGAGATCAGCCTTCGGCGCCGCCGCCATCTCGCCTCGGACACCGATGTGTACGAGGTGAAGCTGGGCGACGAGTGGCTGATGTCGAGCATGTTCACGGCGGGAGAGATCGCCCTCGCGGACCTCGGCCTGGCGGCGTGCGCGGGCGGCGAACTGGACGTCGTCGTCGGCGGGCTCGGGCTCGGGTACACCGCCGACGCGGCCCTGAGGGACGAGCGCGTCCGGTCGCTGCTGGTCGTGGAGGCCCTGGACGCCGTCGTCGAGTGGCACCGCAAGGGGCTGGTGCCGCTGGGCGAGGGCCTGACGTCGGACCCCCGCTGCCGCCTCGTCCAGGGCGACTTCTTCGCGGGGGCAACCGGAACCGCCGGCTTCGACCCCGAGACGCCCGGCCGCCGCTTCCACGCCGTACTCCTGGACATCGACCACTCGCCGGAGCACGTGCTGCACCCCGCCCACGCCGGCTTCTACCGGCCCGAAGGGCTGCGCGCCCTGGCGGAACACCTGCATCCCGGCGGGGTATTCGCTCTCTGGTCGAACGACCCGCCGAGCGAGGACTTCCGCTCCGCGCTCGCGCAGGTGTTCCCGGATACGGAGGCGCGGATCGTCACCTTCGACAACCCCCTCCAGGGAAACACGGCCTCCTGCACGATCTACGTCGCCCGGGGTCGGTGAACTCTGCTCGCACACATGCGGAATCCGTCCGACGGCACGCCGGCGCGGTTCCGCCCGCGCGCTTCCGGTCCCGGCCGCCCCGGGTTCCCGAAGGCGTCGTCGTCATCACGGCCGGCAAGGCGCCAACTGTGAACACTCCGCGAAGAGATGTGCACTCAATCAACGCATCAACTCCCCGAATGTGTGCGTCGGCGACTAGAGTTCCCCCCTACAGCGGGTGTGGCACACACCACGCTTCATGGTGGCCGCTGCGGACCGGGGAGGGTCCGCCGGCCGTGCGCTTGGGGGTCGGGACATGCTGGAGATGGTCAAGGGAGCCAACGTCGGGCTGGCGGCTCTGAGCGAGGACACCGGCGCCGTGGTCCTGAGCCTTTCGTGGTGCAGTACGGACGGTGACGGGGACGCGGACGTCTCCGTGCTTCTCCTGGACGCGAACGGCAAGGTGCGCGGCGACGCCGACTTCCTCTTCTACAACAACCCGGTGGCGGCGGACGGCAGCGTGCAACTGCTCGGCAAGACCCCGACCGCCAACGGCAGCGAGGACCGGATCAGCCTCGACCTGGCCACGATGGCGCCGGAGGTGGAACGTGTCGTCCTGGCGGCCAGCCGCTACGGCGGCGCCCGCTTCGGCGATCTGGACGACCTGCGGATGACGCTGGCCGACCGAACCGGCGAGACCGTCCTCGGATTCTCGATCGACGACGCGACCGTGGAGAGCGCCTTCCTCTTCGGCGAGCTGTACCGCCGTGCCGGGGAGTGGAAGTTCCGCGCCGTCGGCCAGGGTTACGAGACCGGGCTGGCCGGCCTGGCGACGGACTTCGGCATCGACGTGGACGACGCCCCGGAGGAGGAGCCCGACGAGCCGACGGCGGCAGAGGAGACGCACGGGGCCGCGACGGGCACGGCCAAGACGGCCGGCGTGGGAGGCGTGGGCGGGAACACCGCGGAGACGGCCGGCACACCCGGCGCCGACGCATCGGAGGCAACGCCCCCGGCCCCGTCCCCGGCACCCGAACCCGCGCCCGGCCCAACAGGAACGCCCGCCCGTCCCACCACGACGACCACCGTCCCCGCCCAACGCCCGGCCCCCGCGGCCGAAGCCACCTCCCCGGGGCCCGGCCCGGCCGAGGCCGCCGCCCCCGCCGTGCGGCGCCCCCGTACCGCCAAGAAGAAGGTGACGATCCCCCGGGCGGCCAAGAAGTCGCTCGCCGAGAACGACACCTGGCGGCAGGCCCGGCTCTTCCCCGCCCCCGCCCTCAAGACCGACCGGGAGCGGGAGACCAGGGCGACCTCCGTCCTGCTGTCGGTGATGGCACAGGTCCCGGAGTTCGGGCGCCGGCTCACCGCCGCCTTCGGGGCGCCGGCCGGCCGGACGGAGACCTTCGCCGAGGTCTCCCTGCCGCACGGGGACACCCCCAGGCGCCCGGACGGCGTCATCCGCGTGGAGCGCGCGGGCAAGCTGTGGACCGCCCTGGTGGAAACCAAGACCAACGGCAATCCTCTCAAGCCGGACCAGGTGCAGGCCTACATGGACATCGCCGCCCGGCGCGGCTACGAGGCCGTCATCACGCTCTCGAACGACGTGGCCCTGGACGGCAGGCCGCTGGTCGACGTCAAGATCGACAGGCGCCGCAAGCACAAGGTCGCGCTGTGGCACCTCTCCTGGGCGGAGGTCGCGCACCAGGCGCAGATGCTGATCCGCCACGAAGGCGTCGGCAACGCCGCCCACGCCTGGCTCCTCCAGGAACTCCTGCACTACCTCCAGCACGACAACTCGGGGTGCCACGGCTTCCAGAACATGGGTCCGGCCTGGGTGCCCGTGCGCAGGGGGATCGACGAGGAGACGCTCTGCGCGGGCGACCCGCGCGCGGTCGAGGTCGTGGAGAGCTGGGAGCGGCTCGTCCGCCAGGTGTGCCTGCGGCTCGGCGGCGAGCTGGGGCAGAAGGTCCTGCCCGTGCAGCGCGCCAAGCGCGGAACCGATCCCGACACGCGTCGGGCGGCGCTCGCCGAGAGCTTCTGCCAAGACGGCCGGCTGAGCGCGGAACTCCGTGTCGACGGATCCCGGGGCGTCCTGGGCATCGTGGCCGATCTGCGCACCGGCAAGCTGCGCACCTCCGTCGAGATGCCCGCGCCGGACCAGGGGTACCCGCTGAGCTGGGCCAAGCGCCTGATCCGTCAACTCGCCGAGGCGCCCGCCGACACCCACATCGAGACACTGGTCGACGGCCCGGCCGCGGGGCCGCGCGGCACCCTGGAACGGCTGCGGCCGGAACCGGCCGACATCCTCCCGAAGGACGGCGCCGCGATCAGCGGCTTCCGGCTGTCCCTCTTCAAGGGCATGGGCAGCACCCGCGGCAACGCCGAGTCCGGCTTCATCCGCAGCGTGGACGACGCGGTGGACCGCTTCTACGCCGGTGTCATCGCCCACCTGGACAGCGGCCGGCCGGGACGCCGCCCGCAGACCGGGTGAGGGCCGCCGCGGGATGACGGCCGGCTTCGGGGGCGGCGCGGGGACGCGGGCGCGGCCGGAGGAGCGCGCCGCCGGCCGGGGCCGGTGCCGCGGGAGCCGGTGTGTTCAGCGGACGTCCGAGGACGCCAGGACGATGAAGGCCTCCAGCGAGTCCTTGGCCCGGCCCCCCTGGGCGCTCAGCTCCGCCTTGGACCCGGCCCGGGGGATGTCGGAGGTCAGCTCGTAGGCCTGGCGGGCCGCGTCCACCACCGTGGCCGAGCTGGCTATGAGCTGCACCCGGAACAACGCGTGCAGGGCCGTGCCGCGCAGGCGGTGGGCCTCCAGACGGGCCTCGAAATGGGCCGGGCCGTCGGGGTCCTCGTCCCGGCGATGCCAGCGGTCGTACTGGCCGCGCCGGAAATCGGCCACGGCCCCGGCGAAGTCGCTGTAGACCTGCATGCGCTCGGCCCGCAGTTGCTGTGCGGCGGCGAAGTCCTGGGCGCGGCGGTCGGCGGTGCGCTGGAAGAAGTGCGTCACGGCGGAACCGAGCAGGGTTCCGATCACGGCGATGAGGGTCGGGAGAGTGGCGTCCACGCGGAGCAGGAGACCACAGACTCATCCGCCGCGGACCCGGTTTCGGACGGCGGCCCCGGCCTCGGCCCCAGCCTGCGGGGAGGCGGGGGCGCCGTGCACCGGGGCCGCCGTGCACCGCAGTCGCCGCGCACGGCAGTCGCACCGCAGCCGCCGTGCAACGGCAGTCACCGTGCACCGGCGGCCTGCCGCGCACCGCGTCGCGTGGTCCGCAGCAGGCCGGGCGTCGTGATGTCCGCCGGTTCGCCGGTTAGCGATCCACCGGTCCGCCGTTCCGTACGGAGGGCGGGGAGGCTCAGACCATGGCCGCGGGGGCCACGGGCGAGTCGGCGGACACCGGCTGGTACGGGACGCGCGGGACCGCCGGAACCGCCGGCTCCATGGGCCCGGTGACCGGCTCCGGGCGGTGCCCGGTCTCCGTCATGGCGTCCGTCATGGTCTCCGCCAGGCTGTCCGCCCCGGCCCCCGCCGCGACCGAGGCGCCCGTCTCCACGCCGCTCCGGGCCTGGAAGGGGCACTGCCAGTCGGCGGGCTTCCGGCTGCCGGAGTAGCGGCGGGCCTCGGAGAGCTGCTCGTACTCCTGGAGGTTGGGGTTGATGTCGCCCTGCAGCTTGATGTCCTGCTTGCGGATCTTGTCGGCCAGCCGGTCCCACATCCCCGCGGCCTTGATCCGCTTGAACTGCACATGGGAGTTGAAGGCCAGCATGGGGAAGGGCGGGCGCCGGCCGAGCCGGACGTGGTTGGGGTGCAGCCCGATCACGAAGAAGGGGTGTCCGGCGACGCTGAACGCGAACTCGCCGGACTGGGCGTCGGAGGAGTAGCCCGGGGCCCAGCGGTAGGTCTCCGCGTCCTGCTCGTGGAGGTCCTGGAGCACCTGCCAGAGGTGCTCTTCAAAACCGGCCTCGTCCAAGCCGCGGGGGCCCTCGAAGGTGGCGATGAAGCTGGTGAAGGAGCGGGAGTCCCAGTCGGCCGACCCCACGAACGCCTCGAGGTCGAGGGCCATGAGGCGGGCGGAGTCGCCGCTGCCGAACCGCTCGTAGTGACGGTGTGTGATACCGCCCTGACGCCATGCGGAGCGCCCGGCCAGACAAGAGAACCTGTCGCCCAGTAGAAACTTCTCAACCTCTGCACGCGCAGAAGCGTTCACAGCTCACCCTCCTTCCGCCACATCCGACGCGGAGGGCGATCAATTCCGGCATGTACGTCCTGGGCGTCCGCCCCGGCACACACATGAAAAGCTGCGCGATCGCGCAGGTCAATAGTGTCTGGAGGCGGAAAGAGACGGGTCTCTCCTTCGCCGTCGGCGAAGACGCCACGGCCATTGTGCGGGCGCGAAGCCGATCAGCGAAATCCGCTGGCAGGGACCGCTTTTCGCGGGGCTGCCGCAGCCCGTCCCGCGCCACCGGAATCTCACGCGACGTGACCGGAGGCGGACGATCAGCGAACACGGAGAGTGAGGCCCGGACGCCCCGGCGGCGGTGGCGGGCCGTTCCGGGGAAGGGCCCGGCGTGCGCCGGGGCACGGCCCACGGGCCGGAAACGGCTGGCCCGTTGAGCGGGACGTGGCCGAAAAAAACCTGTCATGCGGGGGTCGCCGATGCCGATACGGTGCGCGCATGGCACACGTGACCGACGATACCCGGACCGATCACCGTGCTCTCGCAGCGGCCGCCGTGACCGTGGTGCTGTGGGCGTCGGCCTTTGTCTCCATCCGCGCATCGGCTGAGCACTACGCTCCGGGCGCGCTCGCGCTGGGACGGTTGCTGATCGCTTCACTGGCCCTTGGCTGCGTCTTTCTGATCAAGCGGGGCACCCTGCCCGACCGCCGGGCATGGCCGGGGATCGCCGCCTCCGGCGTGATGTGGTTCGGCGTCTACATGGTCGCGCTGAACTGGGGCGAGCAGATGGTGGACGCGGGCACGGCGTCCATGCTCGTCAACATCGGACCCGTGGTGATCGCCCTGCTCAGCGGCTGGCTCCTGAAGGAAGGGTTCCCGCCGCTGCTGCTGGCCGGGATGGCCGTCTCGTTCGCGGGGGCCGCGCTGGTCGGGCTGTCGATGTCCGGAGGCGGGCCGTCCTCCCTGACGGGCGTGCTGCTCTGCCTGGTCGCCGCCGTCACCTACGCCGCCGGGGTGGTGGCGCAGAAGCCGGCGCTGCGCTACGCGAGCCCGATGCAGGTGACCACCTTCGGGTGCTTCGCCGGCGCCGCCGTGTGCCTGCCGTTCGCCGGGCAGTTGCTGGCGGATCTGCCCGAGGCCCCGCTGCCGGCGACGCTCAACCTCGTCTATCTCGGGCTCTTCCCCACCGCGCTGGCCTTCAGCACCTGGGCCTTCGCGCTGAACCGGACGACGGCGGGGAAGCTGGGCGCCACCACGTACGCCGTCCCCGCGGTCGTCGTCCTGATGTCGTGGATCACCCTGGGTGAGGTGCCCGGCTGGCTCACCCTGCTGGGCGGCGCCGTCTGCCTGGCCGGCGTGGCCGTCTCCCGTCTCCCGTCCCGGCGGCCCGCGGCGCCGGCGACTCCGGCGGCTCCGGCGGCCCCGGAACAGCCACCCGGGCCGGTCACGGAGGCCACCGGGGAGGGCCTGGACGCCCGCAGGTGAGCGGCGCGGACGGATCGGCGGGGGCCCCACCGGCGCGGACGGCGCGCAGGAGCCGGCGCGCAGGAACAGCCGTTGCGGACGGGCACGCAGAGGGGGCCCGCGCCCATGCGCCGTCCCCGTACATCCACGAACGCGTAGCGCGGGAGAATCCGGTATGAGCAGTTCCGCTGAC
This sequence comes from Streptomyces albus subsp. albus, assembly GCF_000719865.1. Lineage (GTDB taxonomy): Bacteria > Actinomycetota > Actinomycetes > Streptomycetales > Streptomycetaceae > Streptomyces > Streptomyces albus_E. The sequence continues at coordinate 125,642 of NZ_JOID01000017.1, read as the reverse complement.
GACCAGTACCGCAAAGCCACCGCGTTCCGGGCCCTGCACACCGGCCCCGAGCCCTTCGTCGTCCCCAACCCCTGGGACGCGGGCACCGCCCGCCTGCTGACCGGCATGGGCTTCGCGGCCCTCGCCACCACCGGTGCGGGCTTCTCCTACACCCTGGGACGGCCGGACGGCGCGAACGCGGTCGGCCGGGACGAGATCCTCGCCAACGCCCGCTCGATCGCCGCCGCGACCCCGCTGCCGGTCTCCGCCGACCTGGAGAGCGGCTTCGGCGAGACGCCCGAGGACGTCGCCGAGACCATCCGGCTGGCCGCGGCCGCCGGCCTCGTCGGCGGCTCCGTCGAGGACTCGACGGGGCGGGCCGAGGACCCGGTCCGCCCGATCGGGGAAGCGGTGGACCGCGTGGCCGCGGCCGTCTCCGCCGCCCGCGAACTCGGTTTCCCCTTCACCGTGACGGCACGCGCGGAGAACTTCTTCCAGGGCAGGCCCGACCTGGACGACACGATCCGCCGCCTGCGGGCGTACGAGGAGGCCGGCGCCGACGTCCTGTACGCCCCGGCCCTTCCGGACGCCGACGCCGTGCGGGCGGTGTGCTCCGCCGTCGGCAAGCCCGTCAACGTCCTGATGGGCGGCCCGCTGCGGCTGTCCGTCGCCGAGCTCGGGAAGCTCGGCGCACGGCGGATCAGCGTCGGCTCGTCGATGGCGCGGGCGGCGCTGGGAGCGCTGGCCCGGGCCGCGGCCGAGATCCGCGAGCAGGGCACCTTCACCTACGGGGCGGACGCCCTGCCCTACCCCGAACTGAACGCACTGCTCGGTCCGGGCGGCGACCCCGCGCCGTGAGCGACTCCGCCGCCGGCGCCCCGGCGACCGCCACCGTCGCAGTCGACCATCACGTCTTCCTTCTGGCCGAGCCGGGCATGGCGGCGGCCGGACTCCCGCTGCCGGACAACGGCCTGATCGGCTCGCTGCCGGGCAAAGCGGCGGTCTACACCGGCGCCGCCGGCGGACGGGTCACCGTCACGGTCCGGGCCCGCGCCACCCCGCCCGGCACGGTGGAGACCGCCGGCTGGGACGAGGTACTGGACCACAGCCTCACCGCCCCGGCCGGGATGCCGGGGAGGTGACGTCCCCGGACCCGGGGACGCGCCGGCGACGCGCGAACCCGCCCGGCGCGGGGAGCTGTGCCGCGACGATCGCGGCGAGCGAGAGCCCGAACCCCGCGAGCTGGACGGGACCGAACGTCTGGCCGAGCAGCACCGCGCCGAGAACGGCGGCGACCAGCGGCGAGAGCAGGACGAGAACCGCGACGGAGCCGACGGGCAGGGCGCCGATGCCGCGGAACCACAGGACGTAGGCCAGCAGCCCGCCGACCAGCCCCAGCCAGAGATAACCGAGCACGGCGCCCGGACCGACCGCGGGAGGAGCCCCCTCCGCGAGGAAGGTGACCGGCGCCAGAAAGAGGCCCCCTGCGGTGAGCTGCCAGCCGGCGAACGCGGTGGCGCCAACCCCGGCGGGCCGCCCCCAGCGCTTGGTGAGCGTCACCCCGAGCGCCATCGTGGCCGCGCTCGCCAGGCCCGCCACCACGCCGACGGCGTCGAAGGCCGCGCTCGGCCCGATCACCACCAGACCCACACCCGCGACGCCCGCCACCCCCCAGCCGAGGCGCCAGGCGGACAGCCCTTCGCGGAGGACCACCACGGCGAGCACGGCGACGACGAGAGGCTGCGCCGCCCCCAGAGTGGCGGCCACACCGCCCGGCAGCCGTTCGGCCGCGGTGAACAGCAGCGGGAAGAACAGCCCGATGTTCAGCACACCGAGCACCGCGGCCTTCCACCACCACGCCCCGCGCGGCAGCGTGCGGGTGAGGGCGAGGGCGATCAGCCCGGCGGGTAAAGCGCGCAGGAGCCCCGCGAACAGCGGGTGTCCCGGCGGCAGAAGCTCGGTGGTGACGACGTAGGTCGTCCCCCACACCACGGGAGGAAGCGCCGTCAGGGCGGTGCGCGGCAGATGACGGGGTCCGGGGAGGACGCCGGCGTCGGTGTTGCCGGACACCCTCGTTCCGGGTGGGCTCGGTGCGGACGGGCTGTGCGCGGGTGGGCTGGTCATGACCGGAAGTCTCATCGTGCTGCGACCTATGAGTCCAACACATGTTCGTCAACGCATCGATCTCGGTTGACGATTGATCCATGGACCTCCAGCAGATGCGCTACGTCGTCGCCGTCGCCGAGACCAACAACTTCACCCGGGCCGCCGAGCGCTGCCGGGTCGTGCAGTCCGCCCTCAGCCACCAGATCGCCCGCCTGGAACGGGAACTCGGCGCGAGGCTCTTCGAACGCACCAGCCGCCGGGTGCGGCTGACACCGGCCGGTGCGGCGTTCCTCCCCGCCGCCCGGCAGTGCCTGGACGCCGCCGAGCGCGCGGCCGCCGAGGTCGCGGCGGCGGTCGGGGAGGTCCGGGGACGGCTCGCCGTGGGGCTCATCCCGACCGTCGCCGCGGTCGACATCCCGGGCGCGCTGCGCGACTTCCGCCGCCGGTACCCGCAGGTCCGCGTCAGCCTGCGGGTGGGCGGGAGCGAACACCTCGCCGAGCAGGTCGGAGAAGGCGCCGTGGACGTGGCGTTCCTGGGGCTGCCGACGACGGCACGGCCGCAGGGAGTCGCCGCCCGCGTCCTCGCCCGGGACCGGCTCGTCGCCGTGGTCGCCCCGGACCATCCCCTCGCCGGTGAGCCGGCGGTCGGCCTGCGCCGGCTGTCCAGCGAGGTGTTCGTGGACCTCCCGGCGGGGACGGCCGGACGTCTCCAGTCCGACCAGGCGTTCGCGGCCGCGGGCCTCGACCGGGACGTGGCGTTCGAGGTGAGCACCGTGGACCACCTCATGGCCCGGCTGGTCGCGCAGGGCCTCGGCATCGCCCTGCTGCCCTCCGCCTACGTGCCCCAGCTCACCGGCGTCACCACCGTCGAGGTGACCGACGCGCCGACGCGGACCGAATACGCCATCTGGAACCGAGCCGGCCGCACCCCGGCGGCGACGGCTTTCCTCGACGTCCTGGGGATACAGGCGGCTCTGTCCGTCCCGGGTGCTCCGGCCACTCCGGCTGACCCGGCCACGCCGACCGTCCCAGCGGCCCCGACCGGCCCGGCCGCTCCGGCCGCCGTCACAGCCGTCCCGGAAAACGCGCCCATCCCGGCCACGGGCGACGGCACGGCATGAGAAACGGACTCCGAGCCCGGCTGGGGGGACGCGCTACTGCCGTGCAGGCTCGCTCACACCACCGGCTCTCCGGCACGCCCGGTGCCCTACGTGTCCCCGGCGGCACCGATGCCATCGACGTCACCGCTGTCCCCGTCGGCCCCGGTGACGAGCTGCTGTGCACCGGTGCCGAAGGGGTTGTCGATCGCGTACCGCCAGCGGCCGTCCGGGCCGCGCCGGGCGACGTCGGTGGCGGTGCCCCCGACGTGGACGGCCCGTCCCTGCCGGTCGGTCCCGTCGATGGACCAGTCGACGATCAGCAGCGCCAGATCCCCGTTCCGGTAGACGTGCCGCGGACGGACGGAGATGGGGACTCCGAGCTGCTGCAGACGGCTGTTGGCGGCCAACAGCTCCGGCCCGGTGACCGGCGTCCCCGGTCGCGGCACGAGTACCGCCGCGTCCTCGTACACCTGCGCCAGCGCGGCGGGGTCGCCGCTGTTGAACCGCTCGGCGAACACCGCGGGCACCTCTTCGGGCCGATGGGCCAGTTCTCGCATGATCGACGAACGTCCTTCCGGGCCGGGAGAATCGAAGCGCCCCACACGTTAGGAGGCGATCTCGTGGCTCACCGAACGGTTGGTCACCCGGCGGGACTTCCCGACGACCCGCACGCGAACGTCACGGCGCCCACCCCCGGCTGCCCGGTGGAGATTACGCTGACGGCCCTGCGCGGACGCTGGACGACGCTGGTGGTCCGCGAACTGCTGCGCGGCGAAAGCTCGTACAGCGAACTGCGCGCGGCGCTGCCCACGCTGTCGGACAAGGTGCTGTCCGACCGGCTGGCGCAGCTCGCCGAGGCGGGCGTCGTCGACCGCGACCGCCGGCCCGGCTGGCCGCCGCGCGTGCGCTACGCGCTCACCCCGCGCGGACAGCGCCTCGGTCCCGTCCTGCAAGCCCTGTGGGACTGGGGAGCGGAGACCACCACGCGCGAGGGCGCGACGGAGACCGACCAGGGGGCAAGCCACCGCGGCTGACCGACCGGGACGTTCGCGAGCCCTGGCCTCAACTGGCGGCAAGGCCAACAGCAGCGGGAAGGGCACCGGCATCCGGCACCGCATGCGTGACCGTAGCCGTGAGGGCGACCGCAGCGGTGAGGCGACCGCGACCGCGACCGTGACCGCATCCGCGACGGGATCCGTGACCGAGCCCGCGCTCGCCGGCATGCCATGGAGACCGCGGCAACCGAGACGATCGCGTATGCGGACGAGCGCGAGCGCCATGTACCGTCCGGGCGGCGGCGACTTCACTGGAGTCATGACACCTCACGCGCAGAACACCACCCCCGCCCACACCTCAACCCCCGCCCCCGTCCTGATCGTCGGCGGCACCGGAAAGACCGGACGGCGGGTCGCCGAGCGCCTGCGGGGCCTCGGCCGCCCCGTGCGGATCGGTTCCCGCAGTGCCGCGATCCCCTTCGTCTGGGAGGACGAGAGCACGTGGGAGGCCGCGCTGGACGGGGTCTCCGCCGCCTACGTGACGTACTACCCGGACCTGGCCTTCCCCGGGGCGAGGGAGGCCGTCGAGCGGTTCGCCGCTGTCGCCGTGGCGCGGGGCGTCCGCCGCCTGGTGCTGCTCTCCGGCCGGGGCGAGGAGGGCGCCGTCGCGAGTGAGGACGCTCTCAAGGCGTCCGGGTGCGACTGGACGGTCGTCCGGGCCAGTTGGTTCAACCAGAACTTCAGTGAGAGCTTCTTCCTGGGCCCGGTCCGGACGGGAGAGCTGGCGCTGCCCGCCGGAGACGCCGTCGAGCCGTTCGTCGACACCGACGACATCGCCGACGTCGTGGTCGCCGCGCTGACCGACGACCGCCACATCGGCAGGACGTACGAGCTGTCCGGCCCACGTCTGCTGAGCTTCCACGACGTGGCCCGCGAACTGTCGGCGGCCACCGGCCGGACCATCACCTACGTCCCGGTCGGCGCGGACGACTACCGGGCGGCGCTGCGGGAGGCGGGCGAACCGGAGGAGATCGCGGACCTGTTCACCCTCATCACCGACGGCCGGAACGCCAGACTGGTGCACGGTGTCCGGGACGTACTCGGCCGGGAACCACGGGACTTCGTGACGTACGCCAAGGAGGCGGCGGCAACGGGGGTCTGGGACGCCTGACCCGGCCACGGGCATCGGGCACCGACCGACGGACGGGCGCAGACCGGCCGGCACGGCGCCGGAGCGACGGGGGCGGGACGGACATCGAACAGCGCGACGGCGACGAGGTGACAGGTGACGGCGACGAGGAGACAGGTGTGGACATGCTCAGCGCCCTGCTGGAGAGCCCCAAGGCGCGCGGCGCCTTCCTCCTGAAGTCGGTGTTCAACCCGCCGTGGGGCCTGCGCATCGAGGACCGCGCGCCCCTGTCGCTGGCCACCCTCCTGCACGGCTCGGCCTGGGTGCTCCGGGAGGGGGCCGCGCCGGTGCGGCTGGCGGCCGGGGACGTGGCGGTCCTGCGCGGCCCGGAGCCGTACACGCTCGCCGACGACCCGGCGACGCCGCCGGGCGTCACCGTCGGCCCGGACCAGCGCTGCAACACCGCCGGCGGCGAGGACGTCACCGAGACGATGGCGCTGGGGGTGCGCACCTGGGGCGAGCCGCAGCGCGCGGGCTCGACGGTGATGCTCAGCGGCACCTACCAGGCACCCAGCGAGGTCGGGCGCAGGCTGCTCGCGGGCCTGCCGACGCTGCTGATCCAGCCCGCCGCGGCCGTCCGGACCCCGTTGGCCGGCATGCTGGCCACCGAGGTGGACAGGGAGGACGCCGGCCAGGAGGTGGTCCTCGACCGACTACTGGACCTTCTGCTCATCGACGTCCTGCGCTTCTGGCTCACGGAACCGGGCACCGGCGCGCCGCGGTGGTTCCGGGCCCAGAGCGACCCGGTCGTCGGACCGGCACTGCGGCAGCTGCACGAACGCCCGGCGGAGGCGTGGACGGTGGCCGCGCTGGCGTCGGCCGCCGGGGTCTCCCGGGCGGTCCTGGCCCGGCGCTTCACCGAACTCGTGGGCGAACCGCCGATGTCCTACCTGACCGGCTGGCGCCTGACCCTCGCCGCAGACCTCCTCCGCGACCCGGACCTCTCCCTCGCCGCCATCGCCCGGCGGGTGGGCTACTCGACCCCGTTCGCCCTGAGCACCGCGTTCAAACGCGAACGCGGCCTCAGCCCCCAGGAGTTCCGCACCGGCACCGGCACCGGCCCGACCGCTCCCGCCCCCGACCCCACTTCCTCCACCGCACAATCGGTGATCCTCAGCCACTGATCCCCGGCCGGGGCACGCCCGCCGGGACCCCGCCGGCGCGGGCTGAGAGCTGCCCGCAGACCACCGACCGCAGACCACCGACCGGGACCACGGCCCCGGAACCGCCGAAGGCGGCGAGCAGCAGACCCCGCCCCCACACCGCCGCCGCGCACACCAACGCCGCCACAAATCCGTGGTGGGAGACGGGACCTAGGACCAGCGCCCGATGGGCTCACGAGCACCGGCTCTCTAGGCTCTGAGCCACCCGCCGGCTCACGAGGGGCCCGCGCGACCAGGAGGCATCGTTTTGCCGGTTGACGCCACGGCCCACATCCGCATCGCCCGCCCGTCGCGCGACCTCCGGGCCGCGGAACGGTTCTGGGTCTCCGGCCTCGGTCTCGACGTCCTGTACCGGCACGCGGCGGACGGTACTCCCGGCTTGCACTCACTCCTCATGGTCGGTTGGCCCGGCGCCGCCTGGCACCTGGAACTCGTCCACGATCCCGCCGCCCCCGTGGACCCGCAGCCGACCCCCGAAGACCTGCTGGTCGTCTATCTCGGCGAACCGGTACCCGACTCCCTGGTGGAACGGCTCGAAACGCACGGCGGCAAGCGGGTACCCGCGCACAACCCGTACTGGGACACCTGGGGCGTCACCCTCCAGGACCCGGACGGCTACCTGCTGGTGCTGTCCACCCGGACCTGGTCCAACGCGTAGAGCATCACCGTGGCTCCCCGAAGCAACCACCTGACGGTCGGACGGGAGCCCCAGGACCGCCCCGGGCCCCGGCTCCGGCCCTACGCGTCCGCGGCCGGCCCGGGGGAGTGCCCCCCGGACGGCGGGGCCGGGGACGCCGCGTACCGGGCGCGCAGCTCGCGGCCGACCCCGAACGCCGCCGCGGTGACCGGTACGGCGAGGAGCACGCCGACGATCCCGGCCACGGACGCGCCCGCGGTGAGCGCCACGAGGACCACAGCGGGGTGCATCCGCACGGTCCGGCTCTGGACCACCGGCTGGAAGATGTTCCCCTCCAGCATCTGGACCACGAGCACCACGCCCAGCACCCAGAGCGCGATGGCGAGCCCCCGGTCGGCGAGCGCGACCAGCACGGCCACGGCGCCGGAAGCGAAGGCGCCGAGATAGGGGACGTAGGCGCCGATGAAGACGAGCGCGCCGAGCCCGAGGGCCCCCGGCACGCGCAGGACGAGCAGGCCCGCGGTGATGCAGACCGCGTCGATGAGCGCCACCACGGTGGTGCCCCGCATGAACCCCTCGACGCCCTCGAAGGCCCGCCGGGCCATCGCCTCGACGGTGTCGGCGCTGTCGCGCGGGACGAGCGAGCGCAGGGTGTCCGCGGCCCGGTCGGAGTCGCGCAGGAAGAAGAAGACCAGCAGCAGCGCGAGCACCGCCATGCCGAGCGCCTGGACGGCCCAGCTGACCCCGCTGACGACGCCCGAGGCGGCCGATCCGCCGAACCTGCCCAGGACGCCCACGGCATGGTCGGCGAGATCCTCCAGGGAGGTGCCGGACGCCCCGAACTGATCGGCCAGATCCCGCACCGCCCTGCGCAGCGAGTCGACGATCTGGTCCCAGGTGTCGACCAGCGCGATCGTCACGACGTACACGGCACCGCCGACCGCTCCGAGGACGGCGGCGCAGGTGAGCCCGGCGGCGAGGGAGCGGTGGACCCCCGCCTTCACGAGCCACCGGTGCAGGGGGAGGAGCAGCGCGGTGCCGAGCAGAGCGAGCAGCACCGGAATGACGGCCGGCCGGAACGCCACGCTCAACCGGATCCCGATGTAGACGACGCCGGAGACCAGCAGGATGACGGCGCACCAGGCAGCGAGCCGGCGGACGGGTGTCGGAAGCAGCTGCACGCCGCCCAGCGTACGCACCGGCCGCGCCGGCTCCGCCGAACGGCCCGCGCCCGCTACGTCTTCTGCAGGGTGCGGGTGACACCGGCGACGACGGCGGTCGTCAGTACCCAGCCGACGGCGATCAGCAGGTAGGCCAGCCACTGGAGACCGCCGTTCGACCAGTACCAGGCTGTGCGCTGACCCAGGCTCCCGATGGGGATCAGGAGGTCCAGCGTGTAGACGAGCGGCTGGAACGGGGCTCCCTCCCCGGGCTTGCTCGGACTGGGGGAGTGCGTGCCGAAGGACAGCGTGCCCAGCAGGGTCAGCGCGAGGAGCCAGACGCCGGCCAGCCAGGGGCGGTAGCCATAGCCGACGGTGACGTCGAGCAGGTGCCCCCACGCACGTGCGGCCCAGGGCAGCGTCCGGCGCCGGTGGCGCTGTTTGGCCAGGAGCACGCGCCGGGCGTCGTCGTCGTGGCCGATCCGGCGGTACCAGTCCGCGAGTTGCATGTACGGCTGCGGGGCATAGCCGGGACTCCGCCGGACCCACGCCAGGCGACGGGCCACCTCGTCCCCGGCGGGAGTTTCCTCTTCACCCGCCGCGTGCACGGTGTCGCCGTAGCGGATGGAGCCGTAGGTGAATCCGTCCAGCCGGACCTTCTCCGGCCAGCTCTGTTCGTCGTCCCGGCACCAGGCGGCGTGTGCGGAGCGGAGGTCCACCGTTCCTGCGGCCGGCGCGGCGGTTGAGTAGTCGAACTCCCCGACCTGCATCGCCGCACAATCGAGGGCTATGCCGGTGCCTCTCAGGTGGGCTCCCGCGAAACTCAGCAGACCTCCTATCCGGGCCCTCCGCAGCCGCACTTCCCCCTGTGCGGTGAAACCCTCCGAGCAGTCCACGGCCGAGGCGGCCACGCCCCCTGCGGCGAGTGCGACGCCGCCGGCGTTCTCCAGCCGTGCGGCCTGCAGGAACAGGCCGCTGCGGAGCTGTGCGCCGGGTAGCCGCAGCCCGCCTCGTGTGGTGAGCCGCCGGCCGAAGAGAGCACCCTCCACGGCGAGGCCGCCGGCCAGCACGGCCCACTCTCCGGGACCCGAGACCTTGGTGGCCGTGAGGAGCAGATTGCCGGCCACATGAGCGCCGATGAGTACGAGGGAGCCGCCTTCGGCAACGGATCGCCTCAGATCCAGGTCACCTCCGATGCGGGCCAGTTCGGCGTCGATCCCGGGAAGCCGGCTGTCCGTGATCTCGAACGTTCGAGTCGTGGCACCGCGCAGGCTCACGGCCTCGTCCAGTCGGCAGTCCTTCAGCGAGACCGTGTGACCGACCTCGGCTCCGGACAGGTCGAGACGGCCCGTGACGCGCGCGCCGGTGAGCCGCAGAGCGGCGACGGCGCCGGCCCGGTCACCGTTCGCGCCGAGGAGCAGCGCCGCCACGACAGCCGCACGAACCGTACGCTCGGGCCCCCATCGGGCGCCCGCGGCGGGATCGTCCGTGGCGGGGCCACCGGTGCGCAGATCAACTCGGTGCCCCTGGGGAAACGCATCCCACAGCTCGCGCTCCGGAGAGGACAACTCGTCATAGGAGAGCACCCACGCAGAATAGTGAGCCTGTCTCAGGTCTACCTCGCCGTTCCACCGGGATCAGTCGGACGGCTTCGTCCCGTGGCATACGGCAAGCCCGCCGACCCCGTACTGCCTGGGGAAGTCGAACGCGCCATCCTTACCGCGCCCGCGCACGGCTGGGAACCAGAGCACTCTGGATTTGTCCTTCCGCTCGCCGGACGGATGAACGAGCGGATCAATGGCGGGCGTTGGCGAGCCCGACGGCTCGGAAGCCCGGGCCCGGTTGCCGGGATGCGGCTGGTCGGTAGTGACGACCAACACTGACCCATGCCCGAGATCCCTCGCGTACCCGCCCACTGGCGCTTTCCCGCCCGCCCAGCCTCCGTACGGCATGCACGGCATGCACGGCCCGCCCGGCACGCCGTCGCCACATCGCTGGCCGCAGGCCCTTCGCCCCCTACCTCGGCGACGACCACGCCCTGTGGACCTCCGAGCCGGCCGCCACCAACGCCGTCCGCCACGGCGCTGCCCGGCGGCCGGGCGCCTGGCATGGGCTGGTTCCAGCCAACTTGCGGCGTTGATTGTCGGTGCACTGACAATCTCCGAGGTGTCCTCTAGCCTTCGTGGGCCGACGAAATTGACCCAGGAGGGGTCAAACACACGCCGTCACTCCGAACAGTGACATCGCGTCGTTTCCAGCGCCACGCGAGTCGCGAACTCCCCCCACATGACCTGCCATCGCGCTGACCGACGGCACAGGAACGCAGGGGAGGGGTTATGCGGAAGAAAAGCCACGTGCTCAAGCACTTAAGAGCGACAGCGATACTCCTGTCGATCGCGCTGCCCGTCGGGCTGGTGAACCTGCCGGCCACCAAGGCGGAAGCCGCCGACAAGGTGCGGACCCCGCCGGCCGCGTGCGCGGGCATGACCGCGCCGGGCGAGGACGGGAACTCGGTCGACGACGAGAACCATGCCGCCATCCGGCTCGACCTGCCGGCTCCCGACGAGGAAGTCGCGGTCGACGAAGAGGGCAAGATCGACCTCTCCGGTGTGCTGCACAAAAAGGCGAGCATGGTCGACGTCTCCATGGGCAAGGTGGTGTCGGCCGACTTCACCGTCGGCCCGCCGCCGGACGGCGTGGCGGGGTGGGCCTCGTCGTGGGAGACGCGCCTGCGCCCGCCGCAGCTCGGCGAGAACCTGGTGTGCACCCGCGCGGAACGCGATCCGAAGCGGTTCGCGCGGATCCTGCGGTCCTTCACCATCGTCGACAGGATCGCGCCGAGCGACGTCACCGGCCTGAGCGTCGGCGACGTCACGCACACCTCGGCCACGGCGAGCTGGGACCCGGCCACCGACAACTACGGCCTGGCCGGATACGAGATCCGCGTCGACGGCGGGCCCGCGATACGGACCAACAGCGCCACCCGCTCGTACACCATGACCGGCCTGCCGGCCGAGAGCGAACACACCGTGTCCGTGGTCGCCGTCGACCTGGCCGGCAACAAGTCGGCCGTCCCCGCCACGGCCACCTTCCGCACCGCCGAGACACCGCCCGACCCCGATCCCGAGCTGACGCTCGACGTGGAAGAGGGCTCCGCCCTGGCCACGTGGCAGCCCGACCCCAACGGGGACGTCACCTACCGCGCCTTCCTGGACGGCCGGCTGCACGACGAGTTCCCGATGGAGCAGTACTGCCTGGACGCCGAGGGCGAGCAGGCGGACCCGTGCACGGCGGACAGCGTCATCGAGTACCCGATCGAGCCGCTCGAAGCGGCCACGTCGTACACGCTGCGGATCGAGGCGGTGGAGGAAGACGGCACGCAGTGGCGGGACTTCTCCGGCGGCTTCATCACCAAGACCGTCGCACCCTCGGTGCCCGACGAGGTCACGCAGCAGGTCAGCAGCGAGAGTTCGCAGTGTGCCGCGCAGGGCGGCGACTTCTACATCGCGCCGAGTGTGCGTTCCGCCGTGACGGTGCCGGGCGGCAGCACCGAGGTGTTCCCCGGCTGCTACACCGCCGCGGACGCCAGTTGCGTCGAAGAGCACATGCCGCCGGAGGAGGACGAGTCGTTCGACTGCTCGGACGATGTCACCGGGCTGCTCCGCGACGTCTCCTCGCCCGGCGGCGGACCGGCGCTCTCACCGCTGAACCCGTCCCCGACCAGCGACACGACGCCCTTGTTCGACCCGGGCAACCCGGTCCAACCGGTCGCCTGGTGCCTCCAGAGCGGCGCCTGCACGCTGCTGCTGGCACCACCGGCGACGGCGGCGGCGGGTGCGGGAGTCGCGGCCACCGTCTCCGCGGTGATCTTCTGGGTCGTCGTGATCGCGGCGGCGATCGTCATCGGGGTCGCGCTGGGGGTCATCTGGTCGATCATCGACGCCAGCCCGATTGCCATCGGCGGCCTCCTCGAATACCCGGTCGACCACGCCACCGACTTCGACACCTACGAGGACTGGGGCCTGGAAGAGGGCCGGTGGTACCACAGCCTGACGGCCTACGCCCAACTCATCAAAACGACGAAGGAGATAGCCGACGAACACCAGATGCCCTTCGCCTGGACCAGCACCGAGGACTCCTACCTCCGGCGCACCATCGACCAGGCCTGCGCCGCCCTCAAACAGACGGGCACCAGCACCGCCCCCTGCGACGACGACTTCGCCGTCTACGTACCGGGCGGGAAGAACCACAAGTTCGTGGACATGCAGCAGACCGGGGACCACATAGTGGCCGCCATGGGCAACGGGGGCTATCCGCAGCCCCCCGGACGGATCGCGTGGCTGGCCCCGGGACGCAGCATCGACGGTCAGGCCGCGCGGGCGGCCGGCCACCGGCGCGGCTGGTTCAACACGCTGGCGTTCCGGCCGAACGCCTGCGACAACCGCGGGGGCCAGGTCTGCGACGAGTTCCCGTTCTGGGCGACGGACCAGGCGGTCAACCTGTCGGGCCTGACCGCCGACTTGAAGCCGGTGCCTCGCCGGGAGGCGAATCCGCAGGGCAATGACATCTCCGTGTTCCACAGCAAGTGCAAGGTGAAGAACGGGGAGAAGTTCATGGTGCTGCCGCTCAAGTCGTGGGTGTCGGCCGGCGCCCCGAGCTTCGGCATCCGCGTCAACGGCAGCGGCGCCAGCGTGTGCATGCAGCCGTCGCCGTAGCGACCGACCGCGGTCCGCTGCCGCGCCACACGACGCGGCAGCGGACCGCCGGTCCCAGGGCGACGCGGTAGTGGACTGCCGACCTGAGCGCGACGCGGCAGCGGACTGCCGGCCCCGCCCGACGCGGCAGCGGACCGCCGGTACCCCGCCCGACGCGGCAGCGGGCCACCGATCCCGGCGCGACGCGGCAACGGACTCCCGGCCCCCGCCCGACTGTGGAAGGCTTCCGCCATGCTCGATGACATGACCGTGTTGCGTGACGCGGTGGCGGGCTACCGGGCGGCCGCCACGTCCGCGGGCCTCGACTGGCCCGCGCCCGCCACCCCGGCCCCGGCGCCTCCGGACCTGGTGCACCGGCTGTTCGACGTTAACCACGTCCCCGAGCAGCTGACGTGGCTCCAATCCCAGGGCTGGGATTCCCAGCGGCTCCTGCCCGACGGCGGACTCACGCTCCCCTGGCCGAGCGACGGCGACGCGCTCGACGACCTCTCACTGTCGATCGGCGTCCCGTTCCCTTGGCGCCATCAACTGCCGCTGTTCCACTTCGAGTACCTCTTCTACACGTTCGTCCTCGCCGGCGACCACGAGGGCGAGATCTGGCGCTACGAGTACCCGCCCGACACCTGGGACGCGGTACGGGCTGCTCCCAGCCTCGCCGCGCTGTTCACCGAGTGGACGAAGGGAATCGAGGCCGGTGCCGTGCGCCTGGACGACTCCACGGGCTGGCTCATGGTCGGCTCGGGCACCGGCAACGACGACGACACGATCCGCGAACTCGCGGAACGGGCCCCGGAACTCGACCCGCTGGCGTTCCCGATCTCCATGCCCAACCACCCGCTGCTCCGCACCCGGCAGGCCGAATGCGGGGTCGACCCGAACTCCGTCACCCCGGACCGGGCCCCCGAGATCATGGACGAGCTGACGGACGAAATCAGCGCCATCCGCGCGTCCCTCAGCGTGTAGAAGCCGGGAGGCCGCCGGGAATCCCCCGTGTTCCGCGAGCGCATACAACGGACGCCCGCGCGGGGTGCACCGGCCGGCGTCCGGTCCCGCCACTGCGGGTAACGGGCGCTGCGGGGGACGGCCGCCACCCTCGCCGCCGGTGCCACCGAAGCCGGGGTCCGCGCGGGCGGGCCCTACAGCAGGTGGTCGGCCTTGCCGGCCTTGATGTCGGTGATGAGGGTGCGCAGGGCTTCGAGGGAGTCGGTGAGGTAACGGTCCTCCTGGCCGTTGAGGGCTATGTAGCCGTTGCCGTCGGCATCGGTGCCGAGGCGGAAGCAGTTGTTGCCTTCTGCACAGAAGGGGGCTTCCCACGTGATGACAGGCATGAGGGCTCCTCAGAGTTCGCGGGCGACAGTGTGGATGAGCTCCCGGGAATTTTCGGGGTTCAGAGAGTGCGCGTCCATCCAGTCGAGGTGGGCGCGGAACTTGGCGAGTTGCGCGTCGGCGTGGAGAAACTCGCGGCCGTGCGTGGAGTCCAACTGCACCGTGTCGAGCTGCGGCACGGGGCCTTCGGCGTACAGGAGGGCGTGCCCCGCTCCGGGAAAACCGTCACAGTCGGCGGGGATGATCCGCAGAGTGATGTTGTCGCGCTCTGACATGGCCTGTAGATGATCGAGTTGGGTTCGGGTGACCTCGCGCCCACCGAACCGCATGCGAAGCGCCGCCTCGTGGATGTACCCGATGTACGGCAGCGAGATCGGCGCATCCAGAACCTGCTGCCGGTCCATCCGATGCTTCACGCGCAACTCAACTTCAAGGCGGGACATTTGCGGCAGCCCGGAGTTGAACACCGCACGGGCGTACTCCTCGGTCTGGAGGAGGCCGGGCAGATGGACGATCTGCCCGGTAAGGAGGCGCTTGGCGTGCCACTCGAGCTCGGCGATGTCGAGCAGTCCGGAGGGCAAGGTGCCGCGGTACTGCTCCCACCAGCCCGGTTCCGTTTCGCCGGCCATGGCCGCCAAGGCGTCGACGTAACTCTGGTCGGAACAGTCGTAGTTGCTGGCCAGCGTCCGCACTCGCTCCGGGCTCGTGATCCGGGTGCCCGCTTCCATGTTGGAGATCTTCGCGCGGTCCAGGCCCAGCAGACCAGCCGCGTACTGAGTGCTCGCACCAGCCGCGACGCGGAGTTTGCGCAGCTCAGCGCCAAGTCGCTGTTGGCGTTCCGTGGGTGCGCTTCGCATCGACATGCTGTCCTCTCTGCCCGGCTCCGTCAGTCTGCCGCGCTTCTCACCCTTGCTCCAAACTCGATCGTGGCAATTTGCCAAAGAATTGGTGGCGTCGTGCCACAAGAGGTCGCTAGCGTCGGGTCACGCGCAAGTTACACACCGCAACGCCGGAAGCGCACCGCGCGAGCATGCCCGCCTGCCCTGGGGCGGGTGTGCCCGCGACCAGGGCGGTAGGCCACCGGCGACCCCAAACCCGTGACAGAGCACTGGAGTTCGCCATGCCCGAGATCCCCCTCGTACCCGCTCACTGGCGCTTCCCGGCCCACCCCACCTCCGTACAGCACGCCCGGCACGCCGTCGCCGCATCGCTGCCGCAGGCCCTTCGGCCCCACCTCGGCGACGACCTCGGCCTGTTGACCTCCGAGCTGGTCACCAACGCCATCCGCCACGGCGCCTGCCGGGAGGAAGAGGAGCTGATCGAACTCGTCCTGTGGCCGGCCGACGGTCACTACTGGCTCGCCGTCTCCGACCCGGGAACGGGCAAGCCAACACTGACCCACCCGGACGCGAACTCCGAGAGTGGCCGGGGCCTCCTCCTCGTCGACAGCCTCGCCACAGCCTGGACCGTCCGCCCCCGCCCCACACGCGGAACCTCCGTAATCGCGGGACTCTCGTTCAGCCGGGCGGCTGAACCCGGCGGAACGGGCGGCAGGGAGGAGTTCGGGAGGCCGGGCGGGGCAGGCTGCCAGTGTGTCGCCCGTATCGGGGGTCGTCCCGTTACGGGAGAAGCGGCAAACCGCCGTCCGGCTCGGCCTCGCGCCGCTCGGGGGACGGAGCTCCCAGCTGCCCCGGGATTGCAGTAGCCGGCATAGTGACCGTCTTCTTGGGTCCGAACATCAGGCTGGACGGCTCCTGCGTCCGGCGGTCGGACACGACGATCCCGCCGCGCCACTTCCCCACGGGGTCCTGGTACCGGAACTGCAGCTTCTTCAGCTGCCGCCCGAACTGCTCCCGCAATGGCCGGTAAGCGTCGTCGCAGTGCACGTTCCACGTCACGTCGGCCAGGTAGGCGTGGCACGCGATGGGGAACAGTAGGGAGGACACCACGAGATCGGCGAGCTGGAGGAGCGTGTGGGTGTCGCTGTGGCCGAAGACCGGCGACTCGATGACCCCGCGGAGGCTGTCACCACCCGTGCGGTACTTGCGGGTGGTCACGCAGTGCACGTTGGGAGCGTTCTTCACCTTCGTGCGGCTGTCGAGGACCATCATGCCGCGCGAGTGCTCATGGGCGAGCTGCGCCTGGAAGGTCTCGTTCAGCGCGGCGACGGAGGCCGGATACACCCCGGACTCGTCGAATGCCAGCCCTTCCTCTTTGATCCACACGCGGGCGAGGATGCGGGCTTCGTGGGATTCCAGTATGTCGAGCAGCGAAGCCACCAGCTCCATGGCCGCGCGTCGCCAACTGTGGTTGCCCGCACGGAGGTTCTTGCGGACGTCCGAGCCCTTGATCTCGTGCTGGATCACCTCTGAGAGCTGGTCCGCGTTCCGCAGCTGCGGCCGGTAGTGCTTCTTGATGTCGAGAAAGGCCCAGGTGAGGGACCTTACCTGGGCTCGTGGCACGGTGAATCCGCCGACGACGAGGACCGGCGGAGCGTCAGGCCTCATAGGGGTGAGTGTCTGCCCGTTGCCCGCCTCGTCGATGTAGCACAGATGCACCGAACCTCCCGAAAACACGTCTGTGGCCGCCCCCGAAGGGACGGCCACAGGGTCTGCGCAGCCATATGCGCGGTTTTTTGCTTGCTGAGCCCGATCCTGCCGACAACGGCTACGGTCGGTCAAGTCGAGGACACGTTGCGTGGTATCAGTTTCGGCCAACCTTGACGGGCGAGGCCGAGAAACGCCGCCCAGGGAGCCTGGCGCGACGGCGAGGCTGGGGGTTGCTGGGCCGAGCAAGATGGTGTGCGCGGAGTCCGACGTCTGAGGCGCCAGGCGGTGGGGTCTCGAACCTGTCAAGTCTGGATGGCGCGAGGTTCGGGGGCCGTAGGATCCTCTGTGTGATTACGGGCGAGCTGAAGAGCAAGGTGGGGCGCGTCTGGGACGCGTTCTGGTCGGGTGGCATCTCGAATCCGCTGGAGGTGATGGAGCAGATCACGTACCTGCTCTTCATCAAGCGGCTGGACGAGATCCAGACCCGCAAGGACCGCAAGGCGACGGCAACGGGCAAGCCCGACCCGGACCCATTCTTCTCGGACGACCAGCAGGATCTGCGCTGGCAGAACTTCAAGGTCAAGGACCCCGAGATCATGTACGGGCTCGTCGCCGACGGCGTCTTCCCGTACCTGCGTCGCATGGGCGGGGAAGAATCGACGTACTCCCACCATATGAAGGACGCCCGGTTCACGATCCCGGGGCCCAACCTTCTGGCGAAGGTCGTCGATCTGCTCGACGACATCTCCATGGACAGCAGCGACACCAAGGGCGACATCTACGAGTACCTGCTCGCGAAGATCGCCACATCAGGCCAGAACGGACAGTTCCGCACGCCGCGCCACATCATCGACCTGATGGTCGAGATGACCCAGCCGGGGCCGCGTGACGAGATCTGCGACCCGGCGTGCGGCACGGCGGGCTTCCTGGTGCAGGCGGCGTCGTACGTGCGGCGGGTGCACCGCGAAGCGCTGCTCGGAGGGGAGCAGCGCAAGCACTTCAACGAGTCGATGTTCCACGGCTTCGACTTCGACTCCACGATGCTCCGCATCGGCTCGATGAACATGCTTCTGCACGGCATCGAGAACCCGGACATCCGTTACCGTGACTCGCTCGCGGAGAACGCGGCCGGCGAGGCCGAGCGCTACTCCCTGATCCTGGCGAATCCGCCCTTCGCGGGGAGCCTGGACTATGAGTCCACGGCGGTGGACCTCCAGCGCATCGTCAAGACGAAGAAGACGGAACTGCTGTTCCTGGCTCTGTTCTTGCGGCTCCTGAAGCCCGGTGGCCGGGCCGCCGTCATCGTCCCGGACGGTGTGCTGTTCGGTTCGACCAAGGCGCACAAGGAACTGCGCCGCATCCTGGTGGAGGAACAGCAGCTCCAGGCGGTGGTCAAGCTCCCGAGCGGGGTCTTCAAGCCGTACGCCGGTGTCTCGACGGCGATCCTGTTCTTCACGAAGACGGACTCGGGCGGCACGGACCACATCTGGTTCTACGACGTGCAGGCGGACGGACTGAGCCTGGACGACAAGCGCAACCCGCTGCTTGTGGAGGAGCGCCTGGGCGTCTGCCCGCAGGGCGACCCGCTGACGCCGGACGAGCTCCTGAAGAACAACCTCCCGGACGTCCTGGCCCGCTGGCAGGAACGAGACGGCACGGAGAGGAACCGGGCCAGGACCGAGCAGAGCTTCTGCGTACCCAAGACGGACATCGCAGCCCAGGGCTACGACCTCTCCCTGAACCGCTACAAGGAGATCGTCCATGAGGAAGTCGTGACGCGGACGCCGAAGGAAATCCTGGCGGACCTAGATCAGTTGAACGAGGAGATCGCCAAAGGAACGGCGGAGCTAAAGGGGATGCTGGCGTGAGCGCGTCCATGGTCCGTATCGGCGACGTTAGCGAGCAGATTCGTGGTGTCACATACGGAAAGGCGGATGCCACCTCGAAGAGTACCCCGGGGTATCTCCCGATTCTCCGAGCAGGGAATATTGGAGAATCGGGGATTACATTCGATGATCTGGTCTATGTTCCTTCCGCGAAGGTGGCAGAACGGCAACTGATTCGCCAAGGTGACGTTCTGATCGCAGCGTCAAGCGGCAGTTTGTCCGCAGTCGGGAAGGCGGCGCAGGCCGCCGAAGATTTCGCCGGTGCATTCGGGGCCTTTTGTAAGGTGCTTCGCCCGTGTGAAAGAGTTGACGCGCGCTATTTTGGGCACTTTTTCCGTACTGCTTCATATCGGCGACATGTTGCCAATGTGGCGGCCGGAGCGAATATCAACAATCTTCGCAATGAGCATCTAGATGGATTGATCTTGCGCTTGCCATCCTTCATGGAGCAAAAGCGTATCGCCGCCGTTCTCGACCAGGTGGATACCGTCCGTGCCAAGCGTCGGGAGGCCATCGTCCTCCTCGACGACCTGGCGCGATCGATCTACTTCAATATGTTCGGTAATCTTGTTGAAGTAGCTGAGAAGGTTCCGCTTTCAAGCGTCGCGAATATTGCATCAGGGATTACCAAAGGGCGCAAGGAGCCGATTGGGGAGCTCCAAAACGTTCCATACTTGGCAGTCGTCAATGTGCAAGATCGAAAGCTTAACCTTTCGACAGTCAAGGAGATTTCCGTATCGGTGGCTGAACTGGAACGTTTCAGGCTGCAGTCGGAGGACTTGTTGCTGACTGAGGGCGGTGACCCGGACAAGTTGGGACGGGGAACCCTGTGGCGTGGAGAGCTTCCGGTGTGTATCCATCAAAATCACCTGTTCCGAGTTCGAGTGATGGATCGTGAAGATGTCGACCCGGTCTACTTGAACTGGGTTATTTCGTCGAATTATGGAAAGAACTATTTCTTGCGTACCGCGAAGCAAACGACCGGCATCGCATCGATCAACAAGTCGCAACTTGGCGCTTTTCCCCTCCCGATGCCGCCACTCGTGCAGCAGAGAGAGTTCCGTGCCCGGATCGAAAGGGTGGAGGCACATCAGCAAGCGCACCGCATCCACCTAGCAGCCCTCGACGAACTCTTCACCTCCCTGCAGCGCCGTGCCTTTTCCGGCACTCTCTGGGAGAGTGAAGCCCCAAGCGACGCGGCGTAAGCCGCTTTCGCCGTTCGCGGTGCATCACACCGATCGCACCACCAGCACCACAGCCGCCCGTGCGGCCGGGCAGGGGAGCCCGGCCTCCGGATGGTTCTGCCGTAGGAGACGGACCGATACGTCGGCCTCGTGCGGGCTGGGACGCCGAGCCCCGGACCTGTACGACAGGGCCGCCACAGGGGAGAGGGACACCGCACCGCCATGGGTAGCGAGCAGAACGGTGAGAGCGGCCAGAAGAGCGATGGCCAGGGCCAGGCCAGTCACGACAAACACGCCCGCGACCGTGCCGCAGCCGACAGCATCGGCCATACGGCGGGCGGTAACTTCGCCTTCCTGCGCGCCGAGTGGCCCGACCTCTACGACGAAGCGATCCATGCCGAGCGGTTGATCCACCACGATCCCCGTGCCGCCTGCTTCTACGCCCGACGCGCCATCGAGATCACGGCCCGTTGGATGTACGACACGGACAGCAGCCTCAGCGAGCCCTACAAGAAAGACCTCGCGGCGATGCTCCACGAGCCGAGCTTCCGGCAGCTCGTCGGGCCGACGGTCAACGCCAAGATGGACCTTATCCGTCGGCACGGCAACAACGCCGTGCACAAGGCCGCCCCGGTTCCGAAGACCGTCGCCGAGGCCAGCGTCAAGGAGCTGTTCCACTCCCTCTACTGGTTCGCCCGTACCTACACCCGCCAGGCCGCCGCGCTGCCGCCCGCCGGGCTGGAGTTCGACACCGGCGTCGTACCGCGCCCCCTCTCCCCACAGGCCCGCGCGCTGAAGCAGGCCGAGCTCAAAGCCAAGGAGGCGGAGGACGAGGCACGCTTCAAGGAGCAGGCGGAGCAGCTCGCGGCCGAGCGGGCCCAGAACGCGGACCTCGCCCGGCAGCTCGAAGAGCTCAAAGCGCAGATCGCCGCCGCGAAGGCCGCCAACCAGGCCGTGCGGGACACCCACGACTACGACGAGCAGGCCACCCGGGACGCCTTCATCGACCTGCTCCTCAAGGAAGCGGGCTGGGACCTCCTCACCCGGGGAAAGGACACCGAGTACCCGATAGCAACCGGGATGCCCACCAAGACGGGCAAGGGGTTCGTCGACTACGTGCTCTGGGGCGACGACGGCAAGCCCCTCGCCGTCGTCGAGGCCAAACGGACCCAGCGGGACGCTCGCGACGGGCAGCAGCAGGCGAAGCTGTACGCCGACGCCCTCGAGAAGCAGTTCAACCGCCGCCCGGTGATCTTCTACAGCAACGGGTACGAGACCTACCTCTGGGACGACGGTCTTGGCTACCCGCCCCGCCAGGTGCAGGGCTTCTTCACCAAGGACGAGCTGCACTGGCACATTCGCCAGCGCGCCGGACGCCTCTCCCTAACGGCCACGCCGGTGAACGAGAAGATCGCCGGCCGCCCCTACCAACTCCGGGCGATCAAGCGGGTGGGCGAGACCTTCGAGCGGGACCGGGGCCGTCAGGCGCTACTCGTCATGGCGACCGGCACCGGCAAGACCCGCACCACCGTGGCCCTCGTGGACCAGCTGATGAAGGCGGGCTGGGCGCAGAAGGTGCTGTTTCTTGCAGACCGGCAGGCGCTGGTCACCCAGGCGATGAAGGCGTTCAAGGAGAACCTGCCGAACACCCCCGCCGCCAGCCTCCTCGACGACAAGGCCGCCGCGGCCCGCGTCTACCTCTCCACGTACCAGACGATGATGAAGCAGATCAACGTCACCGATGGCGCGGGCCGCCGCCGCTTCGGGCCCGGCTACTTCGACCTGATCATCATCGACGAGGCTCACCGCTCCGTATACGCCAAGTACGGCGAGCTGTTCCGCTACTTCGACTCACTGCTGCTCGGCCTGACCGCCACGCCCAAGGACGAGATCGACCACAACACGTACAAGCTGTTCGCCATGGAGGACGGGGTGCCGACCGACTCCTACGACCTCCATGAAGCCGCCGCCGAGGGTTACCTCGTCCTCCCCAAGGCGGTGAAGGTGCCGCTGAAGTTCATGGAGCAGGGCATTCGGTACGACGACCTCTCGGAGGAGGAGAAGGCCGAGTGGGATGCCAAGGAGTGGACCGAGGACGGTGACATCCCGGACGCGGTGGGTCGGCACGAGATGAACAAGTTCCTCTTTAACGAGGACACGGTGGACAAGATGCTGGAGACGCTGATGACGCGCGGCCACCGCGTCGAGGGCGGCGATCGGCTCGGCAAGACGATCATCTTCGCGAAGAACAACGACCACGCCCGCTACATCGAGGAGCGCTACAACGAGAACTACCGGCAGGGTGCCGGCCACACGGCGCGCGTGATCACGTACAAGGAAACGTACGCCCAGTCCCTCATCGACGACTTCTCCAACCCGAAGAACCCGCCAAACGCCCCGGACATCGCCATCTCCGTCGACATGCTCGACACCGGCATCGACGTGCCCGAAGTGGTGAACCTGGTCTTCGCCAAGCCGGTCTTCTCCAAGACCAAGTTCTGGCAGATGATCGGCCGCGGCACCCGACTGCGTCCCGCCCTGTACGGCCCCGACCCCGACAACCTCGACCACAACAAGAAGAACTTCTACGTCTTCGACTTCTGCGGCAACATTGACTTCTTCAACAGCCAGCTCGACAGGTCAGAGGGGCGCAGGGCTGCCACCCTCACCGAAAAGCTCCTCCAGCGCCAGCTCGATCTCGTCCGGGTCCTGGACAAGCGGCACCAGCCCGATCCCGCACGGGACGCCGGCCCCGACGCGATCGGCACCGAGGCGGAGATCCGCTGGTCGCTGGCTCACCGGCTGCACCACACCATCACCGGCATGAACCTGGACAACTTCTTGGTCCGCCCGCACCGCCGGGAGGTCGAGGTCTTCAGTGACTTCGGCAGCTGGCACCGGGTGGACGACGACGCGGACACCGCGATCCGTGACCACCTGCTCGGACTGCCCAGCGAGTTCCGCCCGGACGACGAGGAGACGGGCGAGGAGGCCAAGCGGTTCGACCTGATGGCGTACGGTCTCCAGCTCGCCGCGCTGGAAGGCAGCAAGGAGTTCGCCAAGCTGCGCGCGAAGATCCAGGACATCGCTTCCAACTTGCTCACCAAGACCAACATCCCGGCGGTCGGCGAACAGGCCGAGCTGCTGGAAGCGGTGGCGGGCGATGAATGGTGGGACGGCGTCACACTCCCGCTGCTGGAGGACATGCGGCGCCGTATGCGCCGACTGGCCCGTCTCACCGATCCCAAGGTCAAGCGGAAGGTCGTCTACACCGACTTCGCCGACACCCTCGGCGAAATCACCGAGGCCGAGATCCAGGGGATGCCCCAGGGCACGGACGAGCAGCGCTTCAAGCAGAAGGCCCGGGCCTACCTCCTGCGTCATGAGGACCAGCCGGTGGTGCGCAAGCTGCGTCTCAATGAACAGATCACTCAGTTCGATCTCTCGGGCCTGGAGCAGATCTTCCTCGCAGAAGCCATCGCCTCGCCCGAAGACTTGGACGAGGTGCGGTCTTCCGTCGGCCTGGGTGTGTTTGTACGTGGGCTGTGCGGGCTGGACCGGCAGGCGGCACAGAAGGCATTCGAGACCTTCGTGACGGGCAAGCAACTCAACTCCCGCCAGCTCGACTTCCTGACGCTGATCATCGATACGGTGGCCAAGCGCGGAATCCTGGGCTTGGGCGACCTCTACGAGGACTCATTCGCTGATCTTGCCCCCGGTGGCCCGGACGACCTATTCACGGGTGACGAGCTCGATGACCTCAGGGTCATCTTCAACAAACTGGAGCGGACAGCCAAGCCCACCACCTTGGCGGCCTAGTTAACTTCCCGGTCTTGGCCTAAAGCCGTGGAGCCGACCGCCCCGGCCACGACGTGTTCTGACCTCAGGCACTGTGTGTCTGTCTCTTGGGCGGGAGCGGGCGGCCGGCGGTGCCGAGCGGGAGACATGAGCGCGGGCGCCGCCGGTCGCCCGCGCCCGCCCGGAGACGAAGCGGCGACAGGGCTTTACGGAGCGGTTGAGGAATCGAAACCGGCACAGTTTTCTTGCGAGTTCTGCTACCGCTCGAGGGAAACCCAGATGTCGAAAGCGCGCTGGGCTTCCCCTAGCAACTGCGCGAGCTTTGGGAACTCGTCATCGATCATCTGCCAGTCACAGATCAAGCAGCCGTCAATGAGGGCCGTCCAAGCGGTGACGAAGTGTTTGAGGCACTCCCGGATGTGCTGTTGGTAGGCAAGCACGTGACGGACTTGGCGTTGGCGGCGCTTCGCCTCGATCTCGTCCTGGTCCGGAGGCATGTGTCGCACGAACGGCGATGGAATGGGTTCCGGTCCGCGATCTGGATCGAGAACCCCGGCCCCGCGGTGGTGCAGCTCTGTGGTCTGGAGGATCAAGCTCTCAAAGTCGCTCCGCTTGGCGGTAGCCACTTCTCGGGCGAATGCCTGCATGATCCAGTCCCAGTCGGCCGCGTATCGCGGCTCTGGGCCGTGCCAGGTGGTTGTGCGCGCGTGGAGGGCGCGGACCTCATCACCGGTCCTGCGCAGCCGGGAGTGCATAGATTCCCAGTCCCTGTACAAGCTATTGACGCTCTCGCGGTCGTCCTCGTCTTCGTCGTGCTCGTGATCAAGGCTCACGTCTACCCCCTCGTTAGTAGTGAGTCGCGGGCTGGAAGCGTAGTGGTAGTGCGTCGTATAAGTCCCGAGGTCCCCGGCCGTCGGCCGCAGAGCCGACTGCGCATCGCGATTCGTCCGGCGAGTAAGAGCGCTGCTATATGCATGGTGGAGTCAAGACCGGTCCGTCATGCCGGTAGCCCAAGAAGCCGAGTGCGGCATGACGGCGCAGTCGGCGGGGGTTGCCATGTTGCCAGTCCTGTTCTTCTTGACGGAGGCGCGACTATCCCAAGGGGTGAGCGACCTGCGGCGATGTTCCAAAGTCCCGTCCACGCCTCGTCCACAGACCCCGGCATACGACCGCTCCGGGCGCATGCGCCTGCACATACGCGAAGACCCCGGCCTCAGCGTTTCCGCTGGTGACGGGGTCTTGGGCACCTCATACAGGGTGCCCCCGGCAGGATTCGAACCTGCGCACACGGCTCCGGAGGCCGTTGCTCTATCCCCTGAGCTACGGGGGCGTGTCGTTCGCGTTCGCGGCGACGGGTAGAACCCTACCAGCTCCAGGGGGGTGCCCATGAACGGCATTTCGTGGGGTGGGGGAGGGGTGCGGAAGGGCCCCTGTCCGCTGGTTCCGGTCTCCTCCCAGGGGCGGTGGGTGGGGTCCCGCCGCAGTGGGGATACGGGGTGTTGGTTCTCGTCTTCGGGAGGTCCGGCGGCAGCTGGCTCGGCTCCTCCGGCCCGGTCGGGCCCTCGTCGTGGCTCGTCCCGCGCCCCCGGACCGGTTCCCTCCGGGCTCCCCTAGCGCATGCGTCGCGCACGGCGCATCCGGTCGGGGAAAGCTCCCTCGGAGGGGGCGGAAGTGGGGAAAAGCCGGACGCGGGGGGAGCTCGCGACCTACTCTCGAGTTGTGCCTGGCTCGTTCGCCCGGGTCCTTGTGGTCGACGACAACAAGGTGATCCGGCAGCTGATCAGGGTCAACCTCGAACTTGAAGGGTTCGAGGTCGTGACCGCGGCCGATGGTGCCGAGTGTCTGGACGTCATTCACGACGTGCGTCCGGACGTCGTCACCCTGGATGTAGTGATGCCCCGCCTCGACGGGTTACGTACGGCCACCCGTCTGCACGAGGACCCGCGGACCCGGAATCTGCCCGTCGCGATCATCAGTGCCTGCACCCAGCAGGAGGTCGACGCCGGACAGGCCGCCGGGGTCGACGCGTTCCTCGCCAAGCCCTTCGAGCCGGCCGATCTCGTGCGGCTCGTCCGGCGGCTGGCGCGTGCGGGGAAGCGGTCCCCCGGGGAGCCGCCGGCCGGTGAGCTCTCCGACGGGGACAGCGCGCCCTCGGCCCGCCCGGCGGGCTGACGGTCCAGCTGAGGGCAGGCGCGGCGCGGCGGCATGCCGCCCGTGCCCTGTCCGCACAGTCCGCGCCGCCCTCGTCGCCCACCGCGTCCGGCCTGTGAAACGGTTCGCGGAACCACCCCGCACCTCCCCTACGCTGGAAGCGTGACCCCCGCCCAGCTCTCCCAGACCGTGCTGCGCACCGTGCGCCATGCCGTCGCGGACGGCGAGCTGCGCGTGCCCGTACCCGAGCGGGTGGCCGTCAAGCGGGCCTCCCGTCCCGGTCACGGCGACTACGCGACCGGGGTCGCCCTCCAACTCGCCCGCCCCGCCGGGCTCCCCGCCCTCGGCGTGGCCGGAATCCTCCGGTCCCGTCTGGCCGCCGTGTCCGGTATCGAGCTCGTCGAGGTCTCCGGTCCCGGCTTCCTCAACATCACCCTGGCCGACGGTTCCGGCGCCGCCCTCGTACGGGACATCCTCCGGCGCGGCACCGCCTACGGGCACGGTGACGCACTGGCCGGCGAACACATCGAGCTGGCCTTCCCCGGCGAGACCCGCGCCGCCGTCACCGCCGACGCCCTCCGCCGCGTCCTCCGCTCCCAGGGCGCCCTCGCCACCATCCGCTGCACCGGACCGGTGGCCGATCCCGGCTGGGCCGGCCTCCGTGTGAGCCTCGACACCGGCACCATCCCCGGTGCCCCCGGCGCTGATGGTCGCGGAGATCCGCGCGGCCCGGTCGCCGACGCCCGCGCCCGCGTAGGGGCCGCCCCGGGCCGGCTCACGGTCCGTCCCGTGCCCGTCCGGGCCTCCGCCGACGAGCTGCTCCGCACCCTCGGGGCCGACGCCGCCCGCTGGGCCCTTCTCCGGCCCGCCGCCCACGACCACCCCCGCCTCACCGGCGACGAGCACGACCCCCTGCTCGTCCAGCGCGAGTCGAACCCCCTCTTCCGGGTTCGGTACGCCCATGCCCGCGCCTGCGCGCTCGCACGGAACGCCGCCGACCTCGGGGTCGAATCCCTTCCCGGAGACCTCGGGACCGGAGACGGTTCCGGCGGCCCCGGCAGCCCCGGTGCGCCGGCCGGCCCGTCCTCCGCCCGTGACCTGCTCGCCGCCCTCCGCGAGTACCCCGCAGTCCTCGACGCCGCCGCCCGGCACCGCGCCCCCGACCGCATAGCGCGCCACCTCGAGCAGCTCGCCGACGCCTTCTTCCGTTTCCACGACGCCTGCCCCGTCCTCCCGCGCGGCGACGAGAAACCCGGGGCCGCCCACCGGGCCCGGACCGCCCTCGCCGAGGCGACCGGGACGGTGCTCGCCGGCGGCCTGCTCCTGCTCGGCATCGACGCACCCGCACACCTCTGATCCGACGCCCGCCGAGACGGTGGTCCGGAGTCGCGTAACGGCCCGAAGCCACCTGACGGACCCCAGCCGCGACGCGGACGAGACGACCGACTCCGCACGGGCACCACCCACCCCAGCGCCACCACCCAGGAGAGCCCAGAGCGCCATGAGCCGTTCCGCACACCCCGCCGGGCCCCGGCACGCCGATGTCCTGCCCGAGGGCCACTACACCGCCCCGCCCGCCGACCTCAACGCCCTCGACCCCCGCGTCTGGTCGCGCACCGTCACCCGTGACGACGACGGCGTCGCCACCCTCGGCGGCATCCCCGTCACCCGTCTCGCCGAGGAGTTCGGCACCCCCGCCTACTTCCTCGACGAGGACGACTTCCGCGCCCGCTGCCGCGCCTGGCACGACGCCTTCGGCGGCGAGGCCGACGTCTTCTACGCCGGCAAGGCCTTCCTCTCCCGCGCGGTCGTCCGCTGGCTGTACGAGGAGGGCCTCAACCTCGACGTCTGCTCCGCCGGCGAGCTGAGCACCGCCCTCGCCGGCGGCATGCCCGCCGAGCGCATCGCGCTGCACGGCAACAACAAGACCTCCGACGAGATCGAGCGCGCCATCACCGCGGGCGTCGGCCGGATCGTCCTCGACTCCTTCCAGGAGATCGTGCGGGTCGCGCACATCGCCGAGCGCCTCGGCCGCCGCCAGCGCGTGCAGATCCGCGTCACCGTCGGTGTCGAGGCCCACACCCACGAGTTCATCGCCACCGCGCACGAGGACCAGAAGTTCGGCATCGCCCTCGCCGACGGCCAGGCCGCCGAGGCCGTGCGCCGCGTCCTCAAGCTCGACAGCCTCGAACTGGCGGGCATCCACTCCCACATCGGCTCCCAGATCTTCGACATGGCCGGCTTCGAGGTCTCCGCCCGCCGCGTCGTCCAGCTCCTCGCCGAGGTGCGCGACGAACACGGCGTCGAGCTGCCCGAGATCGACCTCGGCGGCGGCCTCGGCATCGCCTACACCTCCGAGGACGACCCCCGCGAACCGCACGAGATCGCCAAGTCGCTGAGCGACATCGTGACCCGCGAGTGCGCCGCCGCCGGCCTCGCCGTCCCCCGGATCTCCGTGGAGCCCGGCCGCGCCATCGTCGGCCCGACGACCTTCACCCTCTACGAGGTCGGCACCCTCAAGGAGCTTCCCGGCCTGCGCACCTACGTCAGCGTGGACGGCGGCATGTCCGACAACATCCGCACCGCGCTCTACGACGCCGAGTACTCCGTCGCCCTCGCCTCCCGCGTCTCCACCGCCGGGCCCATGCTCTCCCGGGTCGTCGGCAAGCACTGCGAGTCCGGCGACATCGTCGTGAAGGACGCCTTCCTCCCCGCCGACCTGGCCCCCGGCGACCTGCTCGCCGTCCCCGCCACCGGCGCCTACTGCCGCTCCATGGCGAGCAATTACAACCACGCCCTGCGGCCGCCCGTGGTCGCGGTCAAGGACGGCAAGGCCCGCGTCATCATGCGGCGCGAGACGGAGGAGGACCTGCTCCGGCTGGACCTGGGCTGACGGGCACGCGGGACGGCGGGCGCGGGGTGACGGCCCGGCGCGGAGGTGACGGCACGGGCCGGCGGAACGCGGCCGGCCGGCGCCCTACGGCGGGCGCGGAACGACCGGAAGCGGGCTGGCCGTCGGCGCCGGTGGGCAAGGGCCCGGTAGCGGCCCGGGGCGCCGGACACCGGGTGACATCCGCCACCTTCCGCCCCGCACCGTTCCGCTGCCCGGCCCGGCGCGGTAGTCCTGCCGTCGTACTGGTTTCGCCCCAGGAAGCCGGTACGGCGGTCCCGCCGTGCCGTGCGCGGTACCGCAGCGCGCACGGACCCCGGTCCCGCGCCCCCGCACGTCCCACTCGCGCGGCACTTCCCGGCACCCGCCCGGCATCGGGCACCCACCCGGCACCGGGCGCTCGCCCCCGCCCGCCGGCAGTCTCGGAATCCGGACAAACCCCGGAGTGACCCACCCGGTGAGTGAGACTGGTGGGGAGCCAAGATAATCGGGACCCGGGTGTCGGTCCCGGGAACGCCCGGGTGACGTCCCGGGAACGCCCGGGCACGGTTCCCGGAAGCCTGGGGCACAGTGCACGGTTCCGGGCACATCGCGGAGAGACGAGGTCGGATGATGCGTACGCGTCCGCTGAAGGTGGCGCTGCTGGGCTGTGGAGTGGTCGGCTCCGAGGTGGCGCGCATCATGACGACGCACGCGGACGATCTCACGGCGCGCATCGGGGCCCCCGTCGAGCTGGCCGGCATCGCCGTCCGCCGCCCGGACCGGGTCCGCGAGGGCGTGCCCGCCGAGCTGGTCACCACCGACGCCACCGCCCTCGTCAAACGCGGCGACATCGACGTCGTCGTGGAGGTCATCGGCGGCATCGAGCCCGCCCGCACCCTCATCACCACGGCCTTCGAGCACGGCGCGAGCGTCGTCTCCGCCAACAAGGCCCTGCTCGCCGAGGACGGCGCCGCCCTGCACGCCGTCGCCGAACGGCACGGCGCCGATCTGTACTACGAGGCCGCCGTCGCCGGCGCCATCCCCCTGGTCCGCCCGCTGCGCGAGTCCCTGGTCGGCGACAAGGTCAACCGCGTCCTCGGCATCGTCAACGGCACGACCAACTTCATCCTCGACCGCATGGAGACCGGCGGCACCGGCTACTCCGAGGCGCTCGACGAGGCGACGGCCCTGGGCTACGCCGAGGCCGACCCCACCGCGGACGTCGAGGGCTTCGACGCCGCCGCCAAGGCCGCGATCCTCGCCGGCATCGCCTTCCACACCCGCGTCCGCCTGGACGACGTGCACCGCGAGGGCATCACGGAGGTCACCGCCGCCGACATCGCCTCCGCCCGCCGCATGGGCCGCACCGTCAAGCTGCTGGCGATCTGCGAGCGCGCCGAGGACGGCCGCTCCGTCACCGCCCGGGTGCACCCCGCGATGATCCCGCTCAGCCACCCGCTCGCCTCCGTCCGCGAGGCGTACAACGCCGTCTTCGTCGAGGCCGAGGCCGCCGGCCAGCTGATGTTCTACGGGCCCGGCGCCGGCGGCGCGCCCACCGCCTCCGCGGTCCTCGGCGACCTCGTCGCGGTGTGCCGCAACAAGCTCAACGGCGCGACCGGCCCCGGCGAGTCCGCGTACTCGCGGCTCGCGGTGAGCCCGATGGGCGAGGTGGTCACGCGCTACCACATCAGCCTCGACGTCGCCGACAAGCCGGGCGTCCTGGCCCAGGTCGCCGCGGAGTTCAACGAGCACGGGGTGTCCATCGAGACCGTCCACCAGCAGGTCAAGGACGGTGAGGCGTCCCTCGTCGTGGTCACGCACCGGGCCAGCGACGCGGCGCTCTCGGCGACGGTCGGCGCCCTGCGGGCGCTGGACACCGTGCGCGGTGTCGCCGGGATCATGCGGGTCGAAGGGGAGTAAGGAAGAAACCATGGCTGCTGCAAGCACAGGTCCCCGCCGGGGCGCCACCCACCAGTGGCGGGGGGTGATCGAGGAGTACCGCGACCGCCTGCCGGTCACCGCGGACACCCCGGTCGTCACCCTCCGCGAGGGCGGCACGCCGCTCGTCCCCGCGCAGGTGCTCTCCGAGCGCACGGGCTGCGAGGTCCATCTCAAGGTCGAGGGCGCCAACCCCACCGGTTCCTTCAAGGACCGCGGGATGACGATGGCCATCACCCGGGCCAAGGAGGAGGGCGCGCAGGCCGTCATCTGCGCCTCCACGGGCAACACCTCCGCCTCGGCCGCCGCCTACGCGGTGCGGGCCGGGATGGTCTGCGCGGTGCTGGTGCCGCAGGGCAAGATCGCGCTCGGCAAGATGGGTCAGGCCCTGGTGCACGGCGCGAAGATCCTCCAGGTGGACGGGAACTTCGACGACTGCCTGACGCTGGCCCGCGGCCTCTCCGACAAGTACCCGGTGTCGCTGGTCAATTCGGTCAACCCGGTCCGCATCGAGGGCCAGAAGACCGCCGCCTTCGAGATCGCCGACATGCTCGGCGACGCCCCGGACATCCACGTCCTCCCGGTCGGCAACGCGGGCAACATCACCGCCTACTGGCGCGGTTACAGCGAGTACGCGGCCGACGGCATGGCGGACCGGCGCCCGCGGATGTGGGGCTTCCAGGCCTCCGGCTCCGCGCCGATCGTGCGCGGCGAGCCGGTCAAGGACCCGCACACCATCGCGACGGCCATCCGCATCGGCAACCCGGCCTCGTGGGAGTTCGCCGAGCGGGCCCGGGACGAGTCGGGCGGCCTCATCGACGAGGTGACGGACCGTCAAATCCTCGCCGCCTACCGGCTGCTGGCCTCCCAGGAGGGCGTGTTCGTCGAGCCCGCCTCGGCCGCGAGCGTCGCCGGTCTGCTGAAGGCCGCCGAGCAGGGCAAGGTCGACCCCGGCCAGCGCATCGTCTGCACCGTCACCGGCAACGGCCTCAAGGACCCGGACTGGGCCGTGGCCGGCGCCCCGCAGCCGGTGACCGTCCCCGTGGACGCGGACGTGGCGGCGGAGCGGCTCGGCCTGGCCTGATCCGGTTTCGGGAGCCGTGGTCCGGTCCCCGGAGCCCTGATCCGGCCCCGGAAGCGGAGGCCGTCCTCCGGCGCGGACGCGCGTGAACCGCCCGTCCGCGCCGGGCCGCACGGCCCCGCACCGCCCGGCCTCGGCTCCGCACCGGCCTCGCCCCGTACCGTCCGGCACCGGCCTCGCACCGCCGGGCGCGGGCTCCGCACCGCCCACGCCGCAGCGGCCGCGACGGGCCGGCCCGGCCGCAGCGAGTCCCCGCCCTCGCCGGCAGGCGTCCGCAAGCCGCCGTAAACGGTCACAGGAGCCCCGGACCGGGCGGAAACGCCTGGTCCGGCCCGCTCCGGCCGCAACCGACGCAGACCGTATCCGGAAGCACGGAACGGTGACGACACGCATCGTGCGCCTCCTGTGCGCCCTATGTCGCGACAGAACCTTCCTTCGATAGGCTGGAGGAGAACCCCGCCCCTTCAGCCGCTTGCCGGATGCATATGCACGGCACCGGCAGGGCACGCAGAGTACTGGCAGAGCAAGCACCGGCAGGCCGCCACCGGCCCCGGGCGAAGCCCCTGGCAGCAGCATCCGCGGCCCGTCCCCGGCGGGTTCCCCCGGGGGAAATCCCGTTGTTCCGATCCAAGGAGAGTCACCGAGCGATGGCCGGTCCCGCCTTCCGAGCCGCCGCCGTCCGGGTGCGCGTCCCCGCGACCAGCGCCAATCTCGGCCCCGGCTACGACGCCTTCGGCCTCGGCCTGGGCCTGTACGACGACGTCGTGGTCCGCGTCGCCGAGGCGGGGCTCCACGTCGACATCGCCGGCGAGGGCGCGGAAACGCTCCCGCGGGACGAGAGCCACCTCCTCGTACGCTCCCTGCGCACCGCCTTCGACCTGCTCGGCGGGCAGCCGCGCGGCCTCGAAGTGGTCTGCGCCAACCGCATCCCGCACGGCCGCGGGCTGGGTTCCTCCTCCGCCGCCATCTGCGCCGGAATCGTCGCCGCGCGCGCCGTGACCATAGGCGGGGCCGAGAAGCTCGACGACACCGCGCTGCTGGAACTGGCCACCGAGATCGAGGGCCACCCCGACAACGTCGCCGCCTGCCTGCTCGGCGGCTTCACCCTCGCCTGGACCGACGGCGGCTCCGCCCGCGCCATCCGGATGGACCCCGCGCCGAGCGTCGTCCCCGTCGTCTTCGTGCCCTCCACGCCCGTGCTCACCGAGACCGCCCGCGGCCTGCTGCCGCGCATGGTCCCGCACGTCGACGCCGCCGCCAACGCCGGCCGGGCCGCCCTGCTCGTCGAGGCCCTGACCCGGCGCCCCGAACTGCTGCTCGCCGCCACCGAGGACCGGCTCCACCAGGAGTACCGGGCCCCCGCGATGCCGGAGAGCGCGGCCCTGGTCGCCCGGCTCCGCCAGGACGGCGTCCCCGCCGTCATCTCCGGCGCCGGACCGACGGTGCTGGCCCTCGCCGAGGAGAGCACGGCCGACAAGGTCGCGCGGCTCGCCGGGGAGGGATGGGCGGCCAACCGGCTGTCCCTGGACGGCTCGGGCGCCTGCGTCCTGCCGCTCACGGGGCAGGGCGGAATGCCGGGGGGCGCCCCGCGGTCCGCCGGGTGACTTCCAACGATTGCCGGTCTTCGAGAGGGGGAATGTTTGTTGGGTCCGGTAGTGTTAACCTCAAGTCAGCACTTGGCACCTGAGCGGTGCGGTGCTTTGTGTCCCCCTCGGGGACACCATTCTTCCGGGAGCCTCCTCAACTGCCTGTGCAGCCTGCCTGAGCAGATGTGAGCACGCTCCGGAATCGGCGTGGCGGACATCCGGACAGTCTCCCCGCCGGGCCAATCCATTGATTCTCCGCCGTTTCGGCGGGACCACCGCACCGGCCGGTCCGGGACACCCGGGACCGCAGCCGGACAGCACAACCGGTCGCCGAGCCAGACAGGCCGACGCCCGCTCCAGGGAAGGACCCTTCGTGAGCGACACCACCGATCTGATGGGCGTGACTGCCGACGGGAACGTCGGCGCAGCCTCCGCGCCCGCCACGGACGCTCCTGCCGCGCCTGCCACCGGTGCTGCCACTGGCACCCCGAGGCGGCGCCGCTCCGGCACCGGCCTCGAGGGCATGGTCCTGGCCGAGCTGCAGCAGGTTGCCTCCGCGCTCGGCATCAAGGGCACCGCGCGCATGCGCAAGAGCCAACTCATCGAGGTCATCAAGGAGAAGCAGGCGGGCGGCGCCGCCCCCGCCAAGGACTCCGCCGACCAGGCCGCGCCCTCCTCCGAGGCCGCCGCCACCAAGCCGCGCCGCCGCGCCACCTCCAAGGCGCGTACGGGCGAGGAGGCCACCGGCGCCGAGTCCGCGGACCGCGCCGAGGGCAAGACCACCCCCCAGCAGCAGATCGAGATCCCCGGCCAGCCGGCCAGCGACGAGCCGCCGCAGGGCGGCGAGCGCCGCCGGCGCCGCGCGACCGCGCAGGCCGGCAGCCCCGAGGACACCGCCGCCGACACCTCCGCCGGTGCCCAGGAGGGCGACCGCACGCGCGCCGAGACCCGCACCGCGCCCCAGGGCGGGGAGCGGCAGGACGGCGCCGAGGGCCGCGGTGGCAAGGGCGGCGACCGCGACCGCCAGGGCGGTGGCCAGGGCGGCGACCGCCAGGGCGGCCAGAAGGGCGACCGCCGCGAGCGCGGTGAGCGCGGCGACAACCGTGACAACCGCGGTGAGCGCGGCGAGCGCGGCAACAACCGTCGCAACAAGAACGACGACGGCGGCGGCCAGGGCGGCAACCGCCAGCGCGACCAGCGCGGCGGCGGCCAGCAGCAGCGCGAGGACGACGGCGACGACTTCGAGGGCGGCCGCCGCGGCCGCCGCGGCCGCTACCGCGACCGGCGGGGCCGCCGCGGGCGCGAGGAGTTCGCCAACGAGCCGCAGGTCTCCGAGGACGACGTCCTGATCCCCGTCGCGGGCATCCTCGACATCCTCGACAACTACGCGTTCATCCGCACCTCCGGCTACCTGCCGGGCCCGAACGACGTGTACGTCTCCCTCGCCCAGGTCCGCAAGAACGGCCTGCGCAAGGGCGACCACGTCACCGGCGCGGTCCGCCAGCCCCGCGAAGGCGAGCGCCGCGAGAAGTTCAACGCCCTGGTGCGGCTGGACTCGGTGAACGGCATGGCGCCCGAGACGGGCCGCGGACGCCCCGAGTTCGGCAAGCTCACCCCGCTCTACCCGCAGGACCGGCTCCGTCTGGAGACCGAGCCGAACCTGATGACGACCCGGATCATCGACCTGGTCGCGCCGATCGGCAAGGGCCAGCGCGGTCTGATCGTGGCCCCGCCGAAGACCGGCAAGACCATGATCATGCAGGCGATCGCCAACGCGATCACCCGCAACAACCCCGAGTGCCACCTGATGGTCGTCCTCGTCGACGAGCGTCCGGAAGAGGTCACCGACATGCAGCGGTCGGTGAAGGGCGAGGTCATCTCCTCGACCTTCGACCGCCCCGCCGAGGACCACACCACCGTCGCCGAGCTGGCCATCGAGCGGGCCAAGCGCCTGGTCGAGCTGGGTCACGACGTGGTCGTCCTGCTGGACTCGATCACCCGCCTCGGCCGCGCGTACAACCTCGCGGCCCCGGCCTCCGGCCGGATCCTCTCCGGTGGTGTCGACTCCACCGCGCTCTACCCGCCGAAGCGCTTCTTCGGCGCCGCGCGGAACATCGAGGACGGCGGCTCGCTGACCATCCTGGCCACCGCGCTGGTCGACACCGGCTCGCGGATGGACGAGGTGATCTTCGAGGAGTTCAAGGGCACCGGCAACCTGGAGCTGAAGCTCGACCGCAGGCTCTCCGACAAGCGGATCTTCCCCTCGGTGGACGTCGACGCGTCCGGCACCCGCAAGGAGGAGATCCTGCTCGGCAGCGACGAGCTCGCGATCACCTGGAAGCTCCGCCGGGTGCTGCACGCGCTGGACTCCCAGCAGGCCATCGAGCTGCTCCTGGACAAGCTCAAGGAGACCAAGAGCAACGCGGAGTTCCTGCTCCAGATCCAGAAGACGACCCCGGCCCCGGGCAACGGCAACGACTGACCCGGACGCCGCGGCGCCCACGGCGACCGGCAGGGGGCTCCTTCCGCCACGGCGGGGGGAGCCCCCTGCGGCGTACGGGCACGGGCGCCGGGTGAGCCGGCCCGGGTCTGACCGCGCCGTAACGGGGTAACCGGACAGCGACACGTGGGGAGCACATGGCGGACGAAGCGACGAACGGGCAGAGCGGGTCATCCGGCGCCGGCGACAAGGGCGGGACCCGCCGCCGGACGCTGAGGATCACCGCCTGGGTGCTCTCCGCAGCCGTCCTGCTGGGCGGCGCCGGCCTCGGCTACGTCTGGACGAAGCTGAACGGCAACCTCCGGGGCATCGACATCGACGCGGCCCTGGGCACCGACCGGCCCGAGGACGTCGACAACGGCTCGACGGACATCCTGGTGCTCGGCTCCGACTCCCGCAAAGGCGCCAACAAGAAGTACGGCAGCGCCGGCGAGAGCGGCTCCCGCTCCGACACGGCCATGATCGTCCACGTCCACGAGGGCCGCCGCGAGGCCACCGTCGTCAGCATCCCCCGGGACACCCTGGTGCGGCGCCCCGCCTGCGACCACAAGGACGGCGAGGGTACGCACCCGCCCGTCCAGCGGGCCATGTTCAACGAGTCGTACAAGATCGGCGGGCCGGTCTGCGCCGTCAAGACCGCCGAGGCCATGTCCGGCATCCGCATGGACCACTATCTGGAGATCGACTTCACCGGCTTCAAGAAGCTCGTCGACGAACTCGGCGGCGTCGAGCTCACCACCGAGGAGCGGATCGAGGACAAGAAGAGCCGGCTCGACCTGCCCCCCGGCACCCACGTCCTCGACGGCGAGCAGGCCCTCGGCCTGGTCCGCACCCGGCACGCCATCGGCAACGGCAGCGACCTCGGCCGGATACACCTCCAGCAGGCCTTCCTCAAGGCCCTGCTCGACCAGATCGGCGAGATCGGCCTCTTCAGCGACCCCGGCAGGCTCTACGGCGTCGCCGACACCGCCACCAAGGCCCTCACCACCGACTCCGGGCTGTCCGGCGTGAAGAAGCTGCTGGACTTCTCCCGGAGCATGCGGGAGATCGACTCCGAGGACCTGGACATGATCACCCTGCCGGTGGAGTACGACCGCGCGGACGGCAACCGCGTGGTGCCGATCACGGACAAGACCCGCACCGTCTGGGACGCCCTCCGCCGGGACCGGCCCGTCCCGGAGTCCGCCACCGAGGGCTCCGCAGCCGATCTGGCCCGCGAGGACTCCGACGAGGTGCTCGGCGGCTCCTGACCCGGCGGGGCCCCGGCCGGCCCGCGCCCGGAATAGAACGGCCCGTCCCCCGGTTTTGGGAGATGCGCCCGGTCCTGGCAGACTGGTGCGTCGGCCCCGGTTCACGTACGGGCGGTTACCCCACCTCGTCCGCCATCGGGCAGGCGGGGCCCGGACGACCCGGTGCCCTCCCGAACCTTAGGAGCATCCCTTGAAGCGCGACATCCACCCCGAGTACGTCGAGACCCAGGTGAGCTGCACCTGCGGAGCCTCGTTCACCACGCGCAGCACCGTCAAGGAGGGCGCCATCCGCGCCGACGTGTGCTCCGAGTGCCACCCGTT
The DNA here is from genome assembly GCF_000719865.1 of Streptomyces albus subsp. albus. Lineage (GTDB taxonomy): Bacteria > Actinomycetota > Actinomycetes > Streptomycetales > Streptomycetaceae > Streptomyces > Streptomyces albus_E. The sequence goes on along the minus strand of NZ_JOID01000017.1, from coordinate 88,156 downwards.
CTACACGGGCAAGCAGAAGATCCTCGACACGGGTGGCCGCGTGGCCCGCTTCGAGGCCCGCTTCGGCAAGAACGCCGGGTCCGCCAAGAAGTAGCGACCCCACGGCGCCGGACTCCGGCCGCCCCTTCTGCCAGGGGCGGCCGGACCGGCGCTTTGTCGTCCACCGGGCCCTCACGGCCATCCGCACCCCGCGGGCGCAACCGCCCGCCCCACCCCACTCCCGAGGAAACGCATCCCGATGTTCGAGGCGGTCGAGGAACTGATCGGCGAGCACGCCGGTCTCGAGAAGCGGCTCGCCGACCCCGCGGTCCATGCCGACCAGCGCGAGGCGACGCGGCTGAACAAGCGCTACGCCGAGCTGACACCGATCATCACCGCCTACCGCTCCTGGAAGAGCACCGGCGACGACATCGAGACGGCACGCGAACTGGCCGCGGACGACCCCGACTTCGCGGACGAGGTCAAGGAGCTGGAAGCCCGGCGCGAGGAACTCACCGAGCGGCTGCGGCTGCTGCTCGTCCCCCGCGACCCCAGCGACGACAAGGACGTGATCCTGGAGGTCAAGGCGGGGGAGGGCGGCGAGGAGTCGGCCCTGTTCGCCGGCGACCTGCTGCGGATGTATCTGCGCTACGCCGAGCGCGTCGGCTGGAAGACGGAGATCCTGGAGGCCAACGAGTCCGACCTCGGCGGCTACAAGGACGTCCAGGTCGCCGTGAAGACCAAGGGCGGCAACGGCGCCACCGAGCCCGGCCAGGGCGTCTGGGCGCGGCTGAAGTACGAGGGCGGGGTGCACCGCGTGCAGCGGGTCCCGGCCACCGAGTCGCAGGGCCGCATCCACACCTCGGCCGCCGGTGTGCTCGTCACGCCCGAGGCCGAGGAGGTCGAGGTCGAGATCGGACCCAACGACCTGCGGATCGACGTCTACCGCTCCTCGGGCCCCGGCGGCCAGTCCGTCAACACCACCGACTCCGCGGTGCGCATCACCCACCTGCCCACCGGCATCGTCGTCTCCTGCCAGAACGAGAAGAGCCAGCTCCAGAACAAGGAGCAGGCGCTGCGCATCCTCCGCTCCCGGCTGCTGGCCGCCGCGCAGGAGGAGGCGGAGAAGGAGGCGTCGGACGCCCGGCGCAGCCAGGTCCGCACCGTCGACCGCTCCGAGCGGATCCGCACCTACAACTACCCGGAGAACCGCATCTCCGACCACCGCGTCGGCTTCAAGGCGTACAACCTGGACCAGGTGCTCGACGGAGACCTGGACCCGGTCATCCAGGCCTGCGTGGACGCCGACTCGGCGGCCAAGCTGGCCGCCGCCCAGTAGACCCGGACGTCCGCCACCCAGGGACGAACCGAAGCCCGCACCGCCGGACCGGCTGGAGGAACAGCGTGCCGCCCTCATCCGGGGGACGACCCCCGTACCCGCCCGCTGCCGGCGGGCGCCCCGCGCGCCCCCGGTCACTGCTGCTCGCCGAGGTGGCCCAGGCCACCCAGCGGCTGGCCGACGCCGGCGTGCCCTCACCGCGCTTCGACGCCGAGGAGCTCGCCGCCTACGTGCACGACGTCAAGCGGAGCGAGCTGCACACCGTCGCCGACGCCGACTTCGACGCCCGCTACTGGGAGGCCGTCGCCCGCCGCGAGGCCCGCGAACCGCTCCAGCACATCACCGGCCGCGCCTTCTTCCGCTATCTGGAACTCCAGGTCGGACCGGGGGTGTTCGTGCCCCGCCCGGAGACCGAGTCGGTCGTCGGCTGGGCCATAGACGCGGTCCGGGCGATGGACGTGGCCGAGCCCTTGATCGTCGACCTCTGCTCCGGTTCCGGCGCCATCGCGCTGGCCCTCGCGCAGGAGGTGCCGCGCTCCCGGGTGCACGCCGTGGAGCTGGACGAGGGCGCGCTGCGCTGGGCCCGCAGGAATGTCGAGGGGTCCCGCGTCACCCTGCACCAGGGCAACGCCTTCGACGCCCTCCCCGAACTCGACGGCCAGGTCGACCTCGTCGTCTCCAACCCGCCGTACATCCCGCTCACCGAGTGGGAGTACGTGGCCCCCGAGGCGCGCGACCACGATCCCGAACTGGCGCTCTTCTCCGGCGAGGACGGCCTCGACACCATCCGCGGCATCGAACGCACCGCGCACCGGCTGCTGCGCCCCGGCGGCGTCGTCGTCGTCGAACACGCCGACACCCAGGGCGGCCAGGTGCCGTGGATCTTCACCGAGGAGCGGGGCTGGGCCGACGCGGCCGACCACCCCGACCTCAACAACCGGCCGCGGTTCGCCACGGCCCGCCGGGCCATGCCATGACGGCCGCGGCGACCGTTTCCGGCACGATCGACGGCAGCACCGGCCGCACCCATCACACTGACCACAGCGAGCGGACAGCGCTCCGGCCGAGGGAGGCCCGTTAATGGCACGGCGATACGACTGCACCGACGCGACCGACCGCAAGACCGGCCTGCGCGAGGCCGCGTCCGCCGTCCGCCGCGGTGAGCTCGTCGTCCTCCCCACCGACACCGTCTACGGGATCGGCGCGGACGCGTTCGGCCCCGAGGCCGTCGGCGACCTCCTGGAGGCCAAGGGCCGCGGCCGCAACATGCCCTCGCCCGTGCTCGTCGGCTCCCCGAACACGCTGCACGGCCTGGTCACCGACTTCTCGGAGCTCGCCTGGGAGCTCGTCGACGCCTTCTGGCCCGGGGCGCTCACCCTCGTCGCCCGGCACCAGCCCTCGCTCCAGTGGAACCTGGGCGACACCCGCGGCACCGTCGCCATCCGCATGCCGCTGCACCCGGTGGCCATCGAGCTGCTGACCGAGGTCGGCCCGATGGCCGTCTCCAGCGCCAATCTCACCGGCCACCCCTCGCCGCAGACCTGCGACGCCGCGGAGGAGATGCTCGGCGACTCCGTCTCCGTCTACCTCGACGGCGGTCCGACCCCGGCCGCCGTGGCCTCCTCCATCGTGGACGTCACCGGCAAGGTGCCGGTGCTGCTGCGCGAGGGCGCGCTCTCCGCGGAGCAGCTCCGCGAGGTGGTACCCGACCTCGAGGTGGCGAATTGACGGCGCCCCACGGGCGGGGCATAGCGGACGGCCTCCCGGGCCGCGCGGGCGGTTTCCCGGGTCCGCGGCCGGGTGCCTTCTCCGTCTCCGACGGAGGCGGGGACCCCGGCGTCTTCCGCATCCTCCACGTCAGCACCGGCAACGTCTGCCGCTCGCCCATCACCGAGCGGCTGACCCGGCATGCCCTCGCCCACCGGCTCGGCGGGCCCTGCGGCATCGTCGTGGAGAGCGCCGGCACCTGGGGGCACGAGGGCGCCCCCATGGAGGCGCACGCGGCGACCGTGCTCACCGACCTCGGCGCGGACCCCGGCGGCTTCACCGGCCGCGAGCTCCTCGACGAGCACGTCATCCGCGCCGACCTCGTCCTCACCGCGACCCGCGACCACCGGGCCCAGGTGATCTCCATGGGGCACTCGGCGGGCCTGCGCACCTTCACGCTCAAGGAGTTCACCCGGCTGGTACGGGCCATAGACCCGGCGACCCTGCCCGACCCCGCGCCCGACGGGGCCGTCGTCGACCGCGCCCGCGCCCTGGTGCGCGCCGCGGCGGCGCTGCGCGGCTGGCTGCTGGCGCCCAGCGCCGAGGCGGACGAGGTGCACGACCCGTACGGTGCGCCGATCACCTTCTTCCGCTCCATCGGCGAGGAGATCCAGCAGGCGCTCGACCCGATGCTCACCGCCCTCACGGGCGTCCCCGCCCCGCGGCCGTAGCCGCGATCCCGGCCTCCGGGCCCGGCGGCGGGCACCCTCCGTCTCCGCTCCGTGAACGACAGCACCGCCCGGGTCGGGGTTGACGCGCGTAGAGCGGGGTCGTCTCCGTGCGTCCGTGCGCACGCTGGGGTCCGGGAGGGAGCCGGGCGGCCGGAGTGGCGTGCGCGCGGAACCGCCGGACGCGGTGCCGCGGGGGAGCCGGAGGCGCGCACCGAGACCCCCGCACCGGCCCGGAACCACCGCCCTGTCCCGGCCCGGGGGAGCCCGGGCCGCTCCCGGCCGGTATCCCGGTGCCCTCACCGGGCAGACGTACAGCCGGGAACCATCCGTGACCGGCGTACGTCCTTACAGGAACGGCGGCTCCCGGCCGGCTCCCCCGAGTCCCGAGTCCCGGGCCATGGCCGCCGGCCCCCGGTGCACCGGCGTGGTGCCCGCCCTTGTGAAGAGGCCGTGAGAAACACCGCGGTACGGGCCTCCCGCCGGAGGCTTGTGCACGCGACCGCTGTGCGGCGGCATAGGCTGTGGGGCCTAGAAGGCCGGCGAGACCCCTGGGGCAGTTCGTGCGTGAATACCTGCTGACGCTCTGCGTCACCGCCGCGGTCACCTACCTGCTGACCGGACCGGTGCGCAAGTTCGCGATCGCGGCCGGCGCGATGCCGGAGATCCGCGAGCGCGACGTCCACCGCGAGCCGACGCCGCGGCTGGGCGGGATCGCCATGTTCGGCGGTCTCTGCGCGGGACTGCTGGTGGCCTCGCAGATGTCGAACATCGGCGAGATGTTCGAGCTCTCCAGCGAGCCGCGGGCGCTGCTGGCCGGCGCCGCCCTGATCTGGCTGCTGGGCGTGCTCGACGACAAGTGGGGCGTGGACGCGCTCATCAAGCTGGGCGGCCAGATGATCGCCGCCGGCGTGATGGTCTGGCAGGGCCTCACGATCCTGTGGATCCCGGTGCCGGGCGTCGGCTCGGTGGCGCTCACGCCCATGCAGGGCACGCTGCTGACCGTGGCGCTCGTCGTCATCACCATCAACGCGGTGAACTTCGTCGACGGCCTCGACGGCCTGGCCTCGGGCATGGTCTGCATCGCCGCCGCCGCGTTCTTCATGTACGCGTACCGCATGTGGTACGGCTACGGCGTCGAGGCCGCGGCCCCCGCCACCCTCTTCGCGGTCGTCCTCATGGGCATGGCCCTGGGCTTCCTGCCGCACAACATGCACCCCGCCCGGATCTTCATGGGCGACTCCGGGTCGATGCTGATCGGCCTGGTGCTGGCGGCCGGAGCCATCTCCATCACCGGCCAGGTGGACCCCGACCTGCTCCAGGCGGCCACCGGCTCCGAGAAGGAGGCCGTCAAGTCGACGGTGCCCGTCTACATCCCCGTCGTGCTGCTGCCGCTGAGCATCATCGCGGTGCCGGTCGCCGACCTGGTGCTGGCCGTCGTCCGGCGCACCTGGAACGGCCAGTCGCCGTTCGCGGCCGACCGGGGCCACCTCCACCACCGGCTGCTGGAGATCGGCCACTCGCACAGCCGGGCGGTGCTGATCATGTACTTCTGGTCGGCGCTGATCGGCTTCTCCGCGGTCGCCTACTCGGTCAACTCCGCCAGTGTGTGGGTGGTGCTGGCCCTGGCCATGCTCAGCGCCGTCGGCCTCTTCATCCTGCTGCTGCCCCGCTTCACCCCCCGGGTGCCGCGCTGGGCGCAGGCCGTCGTGCCGCCCCGCTACCGCAGCAAGGGACGCCGGTCGGAGCCCGCGGAGGAGCCGGCCGGGGACGGGCCGTCGGGAGCCTCCCCGGAGGCCGGTGCGGCGGGCACGGAACGGTCCGGTACGGTGGCGCGGGCCAACGGCGCAACGGCCGTCGGCGCCCGCGGCGACCACCGCGTCCCGCAGCGCAGCAAGGCCGGCACCCGGGGCTGAAGCCGGCGTTCCGCGGGCCGTCCGGGATTTTGCCGGACCGTGAGATTTCCCCCAGCGGGGGTTCCGTTCGGGTGCACCCTGTTGACCTGCGCCTTAGCCCGTTGGTGTGACAGTCGGCACACCAAGTGAGTAAAGACCTCATCAAATAGTTTGTGATACCGTTCACGAAGACCCGGAAACAGGGTCGGTGACCCCGGTGCGACGGGCCGCCGGCCGGGAGGTGGCACCTCAACCGGGCCTTACGCTCGTCCTCGACGACCTCTCGACCCCCACTCCACGGAGCTGCCCTCCATGCAGTCGAACGACGCCCGAATGCTCCTGCACACGGCGGGGCCCACCGCCGCCGTCGGTGTGATCGCCGTCGCCGCGGCCGCGGCGCTCGCCGGTGGCAAGGGTGCCCTCGGCGCGGTCTTCGGCACGGTGGTGGTGATCCTCTTCATGGGGATCGGCATCTTCGTGCTCCAGCACACGGGTCGGAAATACCCGCAGCTCTTCCAGGCCATGGGCCTGATGCTCTACACCACCCAGCTGCTGCTGCTCTTCGTCTTCGTGGCCGCGTTCAAGAACACCACGCTCTTCGACCACAAGGCCTTCGCGGCCTCGCTGGTGGCGGCCACGCTCGTCTGGGTCGCGGCGCAGGCCCGCGCGCACACGAAGGCCAAGATCCTCTACGTCGATCCCGAGCAGGCCGGGCGGAGTGAGCCCGGTGCCCGGGGGTCGGCCGCATGACGACCGGGGGCGCGTCAAGAACCCGTAAGCGGGCCTGCTATCGTCCGGTTCCAACTGCGGCACAGCGCGAGCGATCGGCCGGGCTCCCGGATTCCACGGGACGGAACCGGCGGTCCCCGCGGCTGACGCCCCGTCGGCCACACGGCTCCGCGCCGGCCGGCCGCCCCCAAACCCGTAACACCAGTCCAGTGCCGAACCGCGGCTCCGTGCCGCGCCGACACAACGAGGTTGCCGTACCTATGCGCCACGCTGAAGGAGCTCGCGGTGAGTGCTGACCCGACAACGGTGCTCGCGTTCGAGACCGATTGCCACATCTTCTCCGGGTGCGGCTTCCCGGCCCCCAGCCTGTGGTCGTTCATCTTCGAGCCGATCGTCGGCGACAGGCACTCCGACTTCTACTTCAACAAGCCGATGCTGCTGGCGCTGCTCAGCACCGTCGTGGTCGTCGGCTTCTTCTGGATGGCCTTCGCCAAGCCGAAGGTCGTGCCGGGCAAGCTCCAGATGATCGGCGAGGCCGGCTACGACTTCGTCCGCAGCGGCATCGTCTACCAGACGATGGGCAAGAAGGACGGCGAGAAGTACGTCCCGCTCATGGTCTCGCTGTTCTTCTTCGTATGGATCATGAACCTCTGGTCCATCGTCCCGCTGGCGCAGTTCCCGGTGACGTCGATCATCGCGTACCCGGCCGCCCTGGCAGCGATCGTCTACGTCCTGTGGGTCTCGCTGACCTTCAAGAAGCACGGCTTTGTCGGCTTCTTCAAGAACGTCACCGGCTACGACAAGTCGCTGGGTGCCGTGCTGCCGCTGGCGATGACCATCGAGTTCTTCTCGAACCTGCTGGTCCGCCCGTTCACGCACGCGGTCCGGCTCTTCGCCAACATGTTCGCCGGTCACACCCTGCTGGTCCTCTTCACCATCGCCAGCTGGTACCTGCTGAACGGGATCGGCATCGCCTACGCCGGCGTCTCGTTCGTCATGGTTCTCGTGATGACCGTCTTCGAGCTCTTCATCCAGGCCGTTCAGGCATACGTGTTCGTCCTGCTGGCCTGCACCTACGTCCAGGGCGCTCTCGCAGAGCACCACTGAGCGTTCCCAGAACCCCCAGACGTCCGGTGGCCAACCCCCACCGGTCCGTGAAAGAGAAGGAAGAACTGGCATGTCCCAGACCCTTGCTGCCGTCGAAGGTTCCCTCAGCTCCGTCGGCTACGGCCTGGCGGCCATCGGCCCCGGCGTCGGCGTCGGCATCATCTTCGGTAACGGCACCCAGGCCCTCGCCCGCCAGCCCGAGGCGGCCGGTCTCATCCGCGCCAACCAGATCCTCGGCTTCGCCTTCTGTGAGGCGCTGGCCCTCATCGGCCTCGTCATGCCGTTCGTTTACTAAGAACGAACCGCGACGACACCCATTCGACGAAAGGCAATGATGTGAACGTTCTGGTTCACCTGGCGGCGGAGGAGCCTCAGAATCCTCTGATCCCGCCGATCCCAGAGCTCGTCATCGGCCTGATCGCGTTCGCCATCGTCTTCGGCATCCTCGCCAAGAAGCTCCTCCCGAACATCAACAAGGTTCTGGACGAGCGCCGCGAGGCCATCGAAGGCGGCATCGAGAAGGCCGAGGCGGCCCAGACCGAGGCGCAGGACGTGCTGGAGCAGTACAAGGCCCAGCTCGCCGAGGCCCGGCACGAGGCGGCGCGGCTGCGCCAGGAGGCCCAGGAGCAGGGCGCCGCGCTCATCGCCGAGATGCGCGCGGAGGGCCAGCGGCAGCGCGAGGAGATCATCGCCGCCGGTCACGCCCAGATCGAGGCCGACCGCAAGCAGGCCGCGCAGGCGCTGCGCCAGGACGTGGGCACGCTCGCCACGACCCTGGCCGGCAAGCTCGTCGGCGAGTCCCTGGAGGACCACGCCCGGCAGAGCCGCGTCATCGACCGCTTCCTCGACGAGCTGGAGAGCAAGGCGGCGACGAAGGCCGAGGCCGGCCGATGAACGGAGCGAGCCGCGAGGCACTGGCTGCCGCACGCGAGCGTCTCGACGCGCTCACGGACAACACGTCCGTGGACGCGGCGAAGCTCGCCGAGGAGCTGGCCGCCGTCACGGGCCTGCTCGACCGCGAGGTGTCGCTGCGTCGGGTCCTCACCGACCCGGCGCAGGCCGGCGAGGCCAAGGCCGAACTGGCCGGCCGCCTGCTGGCGGGCCAGGTCGGCGGCGAGACCGCCGACCTCGTCACCGGCATGGTCCGCTCCCGCTGGTCGCGCTCGCGTGACCTGGTGGACGCGATCGAGGAGCTGGCGAGCACCGCCGAGCTCATCGCCGCGCAGCGGTCCGGCGCGCTGGACGACGTGGAGGACGAGCTGTTCCGGTTCGGCCGGATCGTCGCCTCCAGCCCCGAGCTGCGCGCCGCGCTCGCCGAGCGGGGCACCGAGGCCCGTGCCAAGGCCGAGCTGCTCCGCCGGCTGCTGGGAGGCCGGGCCAACCCGGTCACCGAGCGGCTCGTGGTGCGACTCGTGACACATCCGCGGGGACGTAGCCTGGACGGTGGGCTCGACGCCCTGTCCAAGCTGGCCGCGGACCGCCGCGACCGGCTGGTCGCGGTCGTCACCTCCGCGGTGCCGCTCAGCGACGAGCAGAAGCGGCGCCTCGGCGACGGGCTGGCCCGGCTGTACGGCCGGCAGATGCATCTGAACCTCGACGTGGACCCCGCGGTCCTCGGCGGAATCCAGGTGCGGATCGGCGAAGAGGTCATCAACGGCACCATCGCGGACCGCCTCGACGAGGTGTCCCGGCGGATGGCCGGCTGAGACAGCCACCAACTCAACAAGCATGGCAGCGGCCCGGGTTGGGCCGTGCAGAGTCCTCTGGGGGCACAACCCCAGACCCCCAAAGACTTCGGGCCCAACAAGGAGAGCAGGGAACCCAGATGGCGGAGCTCACGATCCGGCCGGAGGAGATCCGGGACGCGCTGGAGAACTTTGTCCAGGCGTACAAGCCGGACGCGGCCTCGCGCGAGGAGGTCGGTACGGTAAGCGTTGCCGGCGACGGCATCGCGAAGGTCGAGGGTCTGCCCTCGGCCATGGCGAACGAGCTGCTCAGGTTCGAGGACGGCACCCTCGGTCTCGCCCTCAACCTGGAAGAGCGCGAGATCGGCGCGATCGTGCTCGGCGAGTTCAGCGGCATCGAGGAGGGCCAGCCGGTGCAGCGCACCGGTGAGGTGCTCTCCGTCGCGGTCGGCGAGGGCTACCTCGGCCGCGTCGTCGACCCGCTGGGCAACCCGATCGACGGCCTCGGCGAGATCGCGACCGAGGGCCGCCGCGCCCTCGAGCTGCAGGCCCCCGGCGTCATGGCGCGGAAGTCGGTTCACGAGCCGATGGAGACCGGCCTCAAGGCCGTCGACGCGATGACCCCGATCGGCCGCGGCCAGCGCCAGCTGATCATCGGCGACCGCCAGACCGGCAAGACCGCGCTGGCCGTCGACACGATCATCAACCAGCGCGACAACTGGCGCTCGGGCGACCCGGACAAGCAGGTCCGCTGCATCTACGTCGCCGTCGGCCAGAAGGGCTCCACCATCGCGTCCGTGCGCGGCGCGCTGGAGGAGGCCGGTGCCCTGGAGTACACGACGATCGTCGCGGCCCCGGCGTCCGACCCGGCCGGCTTCAAGTACCTCGCCCCGTACACCGGCTCGGCCATCGGGCAGCACTGGATGTACCAGGGCAAGCACGTCCTGATCGTCTTCGACGACCTGTCGAAGCAGGCCGACGCCTACCGCGCGGTCTCCCTGCTGCTGCGCCGCCCGCCGGGCCGTGAGGCCTACCCGGGTGACGTCTTCTACCTGCACTCCCGGCTGCTGGAGCGCTGCGCGAAGCTCTCCGACGAGCTGGGCAAGGGCTCGATGACGGGTCTCCCGATCGTCGAGACCAAGGCCAACGACGTCTCGGCGTTCATCCCGACCAACGTCATCTCCATCACCGACGGCCAGTGCTTCCTGGAGTCCGACCTCTTCAACGCGGGCCAGCGGCCGGCGCTGAACGTCGGTATCTCGGTCTCCCGTGTCGGTGGCTCCGCCCAGCACAAGGCCATGAAGCAGGTCTCCGGCCGGCTCCGCGTGGACCTCGCCCAGTTCCGCGAGCTGGAGGCGTTCGCCGCCTTCGGTTCCGACCTGGACGCGGCCTCCAAGGCCTCGCTGGAGCGCGGCAAGCGCATGGTGGAGCTGCTGAAGCAGGGCCAGTACGCGCCGTTCTCCACGGAGAACCAGGTCGTCTCCATCTGGGCCGGCACCACCGGCAAGATGGACGACGTGCCCGTCGAGGACATCCGCCGCTTCGAGAGCGAGCTGCTGGACTACCTCCACCGCGAGCACAAGGGCCTGATGACCAGCATCCGCGAGGGCGGCAAGATGTCGGACGACACCCTGCAGGCGCTCGCCGACGCCATCGCCTCCTTCAAGCGGCAGTTCGAGACCTCGGACGGCAAGCTGCTGGGTGAGGGCTGAGCATGGGCGCCCAGATCCGGGTCTACAAGCGCCGCATCAAGTCGGTCACCGCGACGAAGAAGATCACCAAGGCGATGGAGATGATCGCGGCCTCGCGCATCATCAAGGCCCAGCGCCAGGTGGACGCCTCTTCGCCGTACGCGCGGGAGCTCACCCGCGCGGTGGCCGCCGTGGCCACCGGCTCCAACACCCAGCACCCGCTGACCACCGAGACCGAGCGTCCCGTCCGGGCCGCGGTCCTGCTCGTCACGAGCGACCGCGGACTGGCCGGCGGCTACTCCTCCAACGCCATCAAGGCGGCGGAGGCGCTCCGGGAGAAGCTCGTCGCGGAGGGCAAGGAGGTCGTCCAGTACGTCGTCGGCCGTAAGGGCGTGGCCTACTACACGTTCCGGGAGCGGAAGCTCGCGGACTCGTGGACCGGCTTCACCGACAGCCCGTCGTACGCGGACGCCAAGGCCGTCGCGGCCCCGCTGATCGAGGCGGCCGTCCAGGACACCGCCGAGGGCGGGGTGGACGAACTGCACATCGTCTTCACGGAGTTCGTGTCGATGATGACGCAGTCGCCGGTCGAGAAGCGGCTCCTGCCGCTCAGCCTCGCCGAGGCGGGCGCGGCGGAGCAGGGGACGAAGGCGGAGATCCTTCCGCTGTTCGACTTCGAGCCGTCCGCCGAGGAGGTCCTCGACGCCCTGCTGCCGCGGTACGTCGAGAGCCGCATCTTCAACGCCCTGCTGCAGTCGGCCGCCTCCGAGCACGCCGCCCGCCGCCGCGCGATGAAGTCGGCCACCGACAACGCCGAAGAGCTCATCAAGTCGCTGACGCGGCTTGCCAACGCGGCCCGCCAGGCCGACATCACCCAGGAAATCAGCGAGATCGTCGGTGGCGCTGGCGCCCTGGCCGACGCGAACGCGGGGAGTGACTGACAACTATGACCACCACTGTTGAGCCGACCGCTCCGGTCGGCGTGGCCGCCGGCCGCGTCGCACGGGTCATCGGCCCGGTCGTCGACGTGGAGTTCCCCGTCGACGCGATGCCGGAGATCTACAACGCCCTGACCGTCCAGGTCGCGGACCCGGCCGAGGACGGCGCCCTCAAGACGCTGACCCTCGAGGTCGCCCAGCACCTGGGTGAGGGCCTGATCCGGGCCATCTCCATGCAGCCCACCGACGGTCTCGTCCGCCGGGCCCCCGTGACCGACACCGGCAAGGGCATCACCGTCCCGGTCGGCGACGTCACCAAGGGCCGGGTGTTCAACACCCTCGGCGAGATCCTGAACGAGCCGGAGGCCGAGTCCGAGGTCACCGAGCGCTGGCCGATCCACCGCCAGGCCCCCGCCTTCGACCAGCTCGAGTCCAAGACCGAGATGTTCGAGACCGGCCTGAAGGTCGTCGACCTGCTGACCCCGTACGTCAAGGGCGGCAAGATCGGTCTGTTCGGCGGCGCCGGCGTCGGCAAGACCGTGCTCATCCAGGAAATGATCATGCGTGTGGCGAAGCTGCACGAGGGCGTTTCCGTGTTCGCCGGTGTCGGTGAGCGCACCCGTGAGGGCAACGACCTGATCGAGGAGATGGCCGAGTCCGGCGTGCTCCCGCAGACCGCCCTCGTCTTCGGCCAGATGGACGAGCCCCCGGGCACCCGTCTCCGGGTCGCTCTGGCCGGTCTGACCATGGCGGAGTACTTCCGCGATGTGCAGAAGCAGGACGTGCTGTTCTTCATCGACAACATCTTCCGCTTCACCCAGGCCGGTTCCGAGGTCTCCACGCTGCTCGGCCGGATGCCCTCCGCGGTGGGCTACCAGCCGAACCTCGCGGACGAGATGGGTCTCCTCCAGGAGCGCATCACCTCGACCCGCGGCCACTCGATCACCTCGATGCAGGCGATCTACGTGCCCGCGGACGACCTGACCGACCCGGCCCCGGCGACGACCTTCGCGCACCTCGACGCGACGACGGTCCTCTCCCGGCCGATCTCGGAGAAGGGCATCTACCCGGCGGTGGACCCGCTGGACTCGACGTCCCGCATCCTGGACCCGCGCTACATCTCGCAGGACCACTACGACTGCGCCTCCCGCGTCAAGGGGATCCTGCAGAAGTACAAGGACCTCCAGGACATCATCGCCATTCTCGGTATCGACGAGCTCGGCGAGGAGGACAAGCTGGTCGTCCACCGCGCCCGCCGTATCGAGCGCTTCCTGTCGCAGAACACCCACGCGGCGAAGCAGTTCACCGGTCTCGACGGATCGGACGTGCCGCTGGACGAGTCGATCGCCGCGTTCAACGCGATCGCCGACGGCGAGTACGACCACTTCCCCGAGCAGGCGTTCTTCATGTGCGGTGGCCTCGACGACCTGAAGGCCAAGGCCAAGGAGCTGGGCGTCTCCTGACCCCGGTCCGGCGTCCGGGGGCGGGCCCGTCCCGCCCCCGGATCCACGCCGGTTATTCTGTGAAGCCCGGACATCCCCACCCCCAGACTTTCTGGACACCTGTCACGGCAGGTGGAGACCCGAGGAGCCACGTTGGCTGCTGAGCTGCACGTCGAGCTGGTCGCCGCGGACCGCAGTGTCTGGTCCGGCGAGGCCACCCTGGTCGTCGCACGCACCACATCGGGTGACATCGGCGTCATGCCCGGCCACCAGCCGCTGCTCGGTGTGCTGGAGACCGGCCCGGTGACCATCCGTACGACCGACGGCGGTACGGTGCTCGCCGCCGTCCACGGCGGTTTCATCTCCTTCGCCGACAACAAGCTGTCGCTGCTCGCGGAGATCGCCGAGCTGGCCGAGGAGATCGACATCGCCCGGGCCGAGCGGGCCCTGGAACGAGCCAAGTCGGAAGCCGACGCCGCCGCCGAGCGGCGCGCGGAGATCCGGCTCGTCGCGGCCGCCAGCAAGCGCTGAGACGGTCACGACACGCACGATGAGCACAGCCGCGGACCGCTCCGGGAACCTCCGGGGCAGTCCGCGGCTGTTGCGGTACATGACGTCATACTGGTCGGGTACGTGAGGCGAGGAGGTCGGTGGAGATGGTCCTCGCTCTTGTGCTGAGCGGCACGGTCGTCGCGCTGGTGCTGTTGGGGCTCTTCGTCTTCGGACTGCGGCGCAGACTGCTCCAGCGGTCCGGCGGCACCTTCGACTGCAGCCTGCGCTGGGACGTGCCCGAGGGGGAGCCCGAGCCCAGCGGCAAGGGCTGGATCTACGGAGTCGCCCGCTACAGCGGTGACCGGATCGAATGGTTCCGGGTGTTCTCCTACGCGCCCCGGCCGCGCCGGGTCCTGGAGCGCTCCGCGATCGAGGTGCTGGCGCGCCGCACCCCCCAGGGCGAGGAGGAGCTGGCCCTGCTCTCCGACTCCGTCGTCCTCGCCTGCTCGCACCGCGGCGTCCGCCTGGAACTGGCGATGAGCGAGGACGCCCTGACCGGCTTCCTCGCCTGGCTCGAAGCGGCCCCACCGGGGCAGAGAGTGAACGTGGCCTGAGTGGCCTGAGACAACGGGTCCCCGGACGCAGAGTCCGGGGACCCGTTGCGTGCGGGAGAACCGGGGAGACGGCGGGCGGCACCGTCTCCCCGGTCGCCGGTGCGGGGCGTCCCGGCCCCGGGCGGCGCCCCTACCGCAGGCCGCGGTCGATGGCGCCGATCAGCTCGCCGTCGGCGGTGTCACCGCTGGTCTCCCAGAAGAACGCCCCGCCGAGACCCCGTTCCCTGGCGTAGGCCATCTTCCCGGCGATGGTCTCCGGGGTGTCGTAGCTCCACCACTGCGTACCGCAGTGCGCGTAGGCGGTGCCCGCGACGGTGCCGGTGACCGGGCACGCCGTCTTCAGAACCTTGTAGTCCTCGATGCCGGACTCGTACGTGGCCGGCGCCGGGCCGCTCGCGGCGCCGCCCGGCGCGCTCTGCGCGACGCCTGTCCAGCCGCGGCCGTAGAAGCCGATGCCGAGGAGCAGTTTGCGCGCGGGGACGCCCTGGTCCGCGAGTTTGCGGACGGCGGCGTCGGCGTACTGGCCCGCTGTCGGGATGCCCTCGTAGGCGGTGAGCGGGGAGTGCGGGGCGGTGGGGCCGTCGGCGTCCCAGGCGCCGAAGAAGTCGTACGTCATCACGTTGTACCAGTCGGTGTACCGCGCGGCGGCGGCGTAGTCGGTGGCGTCGAGCTTGCCGCCCTCGGAGGCGTCGGCGGTGATGGCGGCGGTGACCAGGTCCTCCCCGAACTCGGCGCGCATGGCCCGCATCATGGTCGCGAAGGCCTGCGGTCCGCTGCTGTCGCACCGCAGCCCGCAGGCGTTGGGGTACTCCCAGTCCAGGTCGATGCCGTCGAAGACGCCGGCCCAGCGCGGGTCCTCGATGAGCGCGCGGCAGGAGCGGGCGAAGCCCTCCGGGTCGGCGGCCGCCTCGGTGAAGCCGCCGGACCAGGTCCAGCCGCCGAACGACCACAGCACCTTGAGGTGCGGGTAGCGCTCCTTGAGCTTGCGGAGCTGGTTGAAGTTGCCGCGCAGCGGCTGGTCCCAGGTGTCGGCGCTGCCGTCGACGCTCTGCTCGGCGGTGTACGCGCGGTCGTGGTCGGCGTAGGAGTCACCGATGGCGCAGCGGCCGCCGGTGACGTTGCCGAAGGCGTAGTTGATGTGGGTCAGCTTCGCGGCGGTCCCGGAGGTGACGAGGTCTTTGAGGTGGTGGTTCCGGCCGTAGCCCGCCCAGTTGGTGAAGTAGCCCAGCTTGATGACGGGGTCCGCTGCGGCGGGGCCGGTGGCGGCGGCCGGAGCGGCGTCCGGGCCGGGGTCCGGGGCGGCCTGGGCGGTGGGGGCGAGGGCGGTGAGGGAGAGCAGGAGGGCGATGAGGGCCGCGGCGGCCCGGCGGGGTAAGCGCGAGAGGGCGGGTATGAGGGGGGAGGTTCCTGAGCGCAAGGCTGCTCCTCGGTCGATCCGTAGGGGGTGGAACCTGCGGCCGCCCGACGGCACGCTCCTCCGCCCGCACGGGGCGTGAAGGCGTGGCCTTCGCATTGCTGAGGAGAGTAGAAAGGTCTGTACCTCTGGTCAATAGGTCTGGACCAATCGCCTCCGTGATGGTGTGCCGGCCGTGTGCCGGCTGTCCCGCCGCTGCCGCTCCGCGAGCGCCCTCCCCGGGCGTCAGGGCCCTTGGACGCCCAACTCGCGGGCCAGTACGGCGGCTTGGACGCGGGAGCGGAGTTCCAGCTTGCCCAGCAGCCGGCTCACATGGGTCTTCACCGTGGCCTCCGCCATCCGCAGCCGGCGGGCGATGTCGGCGTTGGACAGGCCCTCGCCGAGACAGCCCAGCACCTCCCGCTCGCGCGGGGTCAGGGCCCGCAGCACCTCGGGATCCTGCGCGCCGGCCCGGTGCTCCCGGCCGGGGCAGGCGAACTCGGCGATCAGCCGGCGGGTCACGGCGGGGGCGATCAGCCCGTCGCCGCGGGCCACGGTCCGTACCGCCGTCACCAGTTCCGCCGCCTCGCTGTCCTTCAGCAGGAAGCCGGCCGCGCCGGCGCGCAGGGCTCCGAAGACGTACTCGTCGAGATCGAAGGTGGTCAGGACGAGGACGTCCGCCAGCCCCTCGGCGGTGATCATCCGCGTCGCCGAGACCCCGTCCAGCCTCGGCATCTGGACGTCCATCAGGACCACGTCCGGGCGGAGTTCCCGGGCCAGCCGCACGGCCTCCTCCCCGTCCGCGGCCTCGCCGGCCACCTCGATGCCGGGGGAGGAGCGCAGGATGAGGACCAGCCCTCCCCGGACGGCGGACTGGTCCTCGGCCACCAGCACCCGGACGGGCGGCCCGGCCGGCTCCGTCGTCGCGGTCTCCGTCGTCACGGCTTCAGGGTCCCTTCACGTCGGCGGGCAGTTCCGCCCGCACCTGCCATGTCTGCGGCCGGCCGGGCACCGGCCCGGCGCGCTCGGCGGTGCCCGCGGGCACGGTGACCGGCCCGGCCTCGAACGTGCCGCCCAGCAGGGCCACCCGCTCCTCCATGCCCACCAGGCCCGCCCCGGCGCCCGGCGCGCGGGGCCGGCCGCCGGTGTCCCAGGGGCTGCGGACCTCGACCGTCAGCGGCCCGCCGTCCTCGTGCGCCAGCGCCACGGTCACGGTGCCGGGCGAGGCGTGCTTGAGCGTGTTCGTCAGCGACTCCTGGACGATCCGGTACGCCGCCATCTCGACCGGCGCCGGCAGCCGCAGCCCGGGGGTGCGGGTGTCCTCCAGGACGAACTCCAGACCGCTGCCGGAGCCGTTCGCGCGGGTCTGCTCCAGCAGCGCGTCGAGACCGTCGAGTCGGGGGGCGGCGAGCAGCTCCGCGTCCTCGCCCTCGCCGGCGCGCAGCAGGCCGATCAGTCCGCGCATCTCGGCCAGGCCCTGCACACTGTTCTCGCGGATGACCCGGAGCGCCTCCTGCGCGGCCTTGGGGTCCCCCAGGGACAGCGCGGCGGTGGAGTGGATGGCGATCGCGGAGAGGTGGTTGGCCACCAGATCATGCAACTCCCGCGCCATTCGGCCGCGTTCGGTGGCCACTGCCTCGCGCCGGTCCATCTCGGAGAGCAGCGCCGTCTGTTCGGCGCGCATCCGCTCCTCCCTGGCGGCCTCCCGGTGTTCGCGGATGGTGAGGCCGCTCCAGGCCGGGGCGATGGTGATCAGCGCGCAGACCACGCCGACGAGCAGCGACTCCGGTTCCGGATGGGCGGCCAGGGCCCAGAAGGTCACGCCGACCGTGGCCACGGTGCTCAGGGACATCACATGGCGGGCCATGCCGGGGCGCCCGTAGAGCACACTCGCGTAGACGACGTCGGTGAACATCAGGACCGTCGCCAGCAGGGAGCCGATGATCTGGTCGGCGACGAGCGCGCCGACCCCGATCAGCAGGGCCCACGGCTGTCCGGTGCGGCGCAGCAGCACGGCGACGCACATCACGGCGAGCGGCGCCAGCGGCAGGGTGCCGAGGTCGGCGCTGCGCGGGACCGTGGTGTAGATGTCGAAATACCACAGCACCAGGCCGCCGAGAAGACCGCCTGCGGCAATCAGGCCATCGTCGCGGGGCGGGAGGGGGACGGCGGACGGCATGGACCCATCACAGCACGGGAGTTGGGGGCGGGCGTCGGCTGCCGGACGTACATCCAAGGATGTAGGGGTCCGGCGGGGCCGCCTCAGGGCGGCGCCGGCAACGGTGGGACGGCGGGCGGAGGGGGCGGTTCCGGGGGGCCGCCGTCGGTCCAGCCGGCCCGGTAGGCGAGCACCGCGGCGCTCGTCCTGCTGCTGACGCCCAGTTTGCGCAGGGTGGAGCTGACGTGCTCCTTGACGGTGGCGGGCGTGATGCCGAGCCGTGCGGAGATCGCGGGGTTGGTGAGCCCGGCGGACAGGAGGCGGAGCACCTCCCGCTCCCGCAGGGTCAGCCGGGTGAGCCCCGGATGCTCCCCGGCCACGTCCGGGGGAGGCCGGTGGAGTGCCGCCCGGGCGGCGGGCACGTGGGCGGCGGGGGACGGGAAGACGTGTCCCCCGGACGCCAGGATGCGTAAGCAGGAGAGCAGGACGGGCCCGTCGGCCTGTTCGTCCAGTACGCCCGCGGCGCCCGCGGCGAGGCAGCCGGCGACGTACTCGGTGCCGGGCGCGGAGGTCAGGACGACCACCGGCGGCGGTGCCGGCAGCGAGCGCAGGGTCCGGACGGCGGCGAGCGGGGGCGGGCCGTCCGGCGTGGCGGCCAGCAGCACGAGGTCGGCGTCCGCCGGGGCCGCGGCCGGGGCCGCGTCTTTCCCGCCCGGGTCCGCTGAGCCCGCGTCCGCGTCCGCGTCCGCTAAGCCTCCGTCCGCCTCCGCCTCCGCCTCCGCCGCCGCGGGTCCGGCGGTCCGGTCCGGCCGGGGGATCCGCGGCGGTCCGACGACCGTGATGTCCGGGGCGGTCAGGGCGGCGCGCAGAGCGGCCCGCCCGCCGGCCGTGCCGAGGAGTGCGACGCGGATCACGGTCCCCCTTCCGGACCCCGCCGAATGGGGGGTGTCGAATCCTTCTGAGGTAGGAGATTAGCGAGCGGAGTCCGCTGTCAGGATTGGCTTGAGTTCTACCCGATCCCGGCGGGCACTCACATGACCGGTGAGGCCGCGGGATTCCGGGGGAGGGCCCGGCTACCCGTTTCCGGGCGCTCCGTACTCCGTGCCATCTAGGGGGATGCGATGCATGGAAGAGACGCGGGTCCGGTTCCGGTGGTCGACCGCCACCAGCCGTTCGCGGACCGCGAGTTACACGTCTTCTCGGTGCGGCTGGACCGCCGTGCCGCCGGGGCGAGGGGCCGGTGGTCCGCACTGCGGGCCTTTCTCGGCCAGCTGCTGGACCTGCCGGAGCGGGAGGTACCGCTGCGGCGCGACGCCTACGGGCGGCCGGAGCTGGAGGGCTCATCGGTGGACATCGCCGTGTGCCCGGACGAGCGGCGGCAGTTCGTCGCGCTGGCCGGCGGCTCGTCCGTGGCGGTGAGCGGGCACGGCGTGCCGAGCCTCCTCGAAGAGGAAGCGTTTCTGCCGTTCAACCGCTCGGAACGGCTGTTCGTGGACGAGGCCCCGGAGGAGGAACGCTCCCGCCGGCTGGCCCAGTTGTGGACCCGCAAGGAGGCCTCCCTGCGGCTGTCGGGCCACGGACGGCTGGCCCTGGCGGGCGAGGTGGACGCGCTGATCCAGCACCGCGAGGGCCGGGTGCTGCTGCCGCCGGATTCCGGCGGCGGCGAGTCCGCGGGCCCGCCCGTCGCCTACGTCTACGACGTACCCGCCGAACCCGGGCTGGCGGCCTCGGTGGCGACCTCCTCGGAGATGCGGCGGGTGTTCGTGTGGCAGGTGGGCGACAGACCGCCGGTCACGGCATGACGAGCGCGTGCGGGTCGAAGCCGGTGCGGCCGGGCGGCACGGGCTCGCTGAGCTCCCGCCAGACTTCCACCGCGAAGCGGTAGGCGCCGGTCCGCTCGTAGCGGGCGGCGGCGTCGCGGTAGCGGGCGTCGGCCTCCTCCGCGGCGCCGGCGGCCCGGTGCGCCCTGGCGAGCGCCACGGTGCACCGGGCCTCGTCCAGCGGGGCCGTTCCGTCGAGGCCGGCCTCCGCCTCGCGTGCCTGCTCCAGCGCTCCGGCGGTGTCGCCGCGGTGGAGGGACAGCGCGACGGAGGCCGCGGCGAGCCGGGTCCGCAGGGCGGCGGACCCGAGCAGCGACGCGGTCTGCCGGGCCTGCTCCAGCAGGCTCTCCGCGGCGTCGGCCTCCCCGGCGGAGAGGCGCATCAGGGCCCCGGCCACGGACAGCCGGGCGCTGAGCTGGAGATCGGCGGCGGCGGAAAGCAACTCCGCGGCCCTGTCCAGCAGTTTGACGGCCCCGGGGGTGTCGCCGGCCGCGTACCGGGCACCGGCGCAGGCCCACAGGGCGACGGCCTTCACCTGGCCGTCGGGCAGGGCGGACACGGCGTCGCGCAGTTCCTCGGCGAGACCGGCGGACCGGTGCCAGTCGCCGCTCTCCGCGCAGGCCGACAGCAGGGCGACCCGGGCGCGGACGGTCTCGGCCGGGTCGGCGCCGAGGGACTCCGCCGACCGGACGGCCTCCTCGGCGACGCGCACGCTCTCGGAGAGCTTGCCCGCCAGCCGCAGCGCCTGGGCGGTCTCCACGGAGACCCGGGTGAGCAGCAGCGGGGAGGCCTCGGTGAGCGGGTCGTCCAGCAGCCCGCGGAGGGTTTCCTCGCGTTCCCGCTGCCGGCCGAGGTGGCCGAGGGTGGTGGCCAGGTCCCAGCGGGCCTCCCAGAGCACCTCGTCCGCCTCGGAGTCGCCGGCGCGCTCGATGACGTCGCGGAGCTGGTCGTGCGCCGCCTCCCAGTCGCCCGAGAGCTGTGAGGAGCGGGCGGCGACGAGCCGGCCGACGAGACCGAGGCGGTGCGTGCGCCGCTCCTCGCGGGGCTGGGGCGCGACGAGCTGCTGGAGCGGGACGCCCAGACGCTCGGCGATGACCCGGGCCAGTTTGACGCTGGGGGCCCGGCGGCCGCTCTCGACGAGGGAGATATAGCTGGGTGACATGTTGTCACCGGCGAGGTCCGTCTGTGACAAGCCCTGCGCGCGGCGGATCTCGCGGACCTGCCGCCCGAATTCCGGTTGCTCGACCGTCAAGTTAATCGCTCGCCAAAGGTTGTGTGGACGCCGGGGAAGTAACGAACTATGACAAGGCAGTGTACCGGTCCCGTCCGGACCTGGCCTTTTCATTTCAGTCATAGCCAGTCATGCTAAAGTCACGACTTGTGTCCAACGGAGACGGCGCGCCGCGACGACGGGCGGGGTTGACCGCCCTGCTGACGGCGGTGGCGATCGCCTCCGTGGGCGAGGCCATGATGATCGTGGCCGTCCCGTGGTTCGTGCTGCAGACCACGGGGAGCGTCGCCCGGACCGGAATCGTGGTCGCCGTCGCGTCCGTCGGCGCCGGTGTGGCCGGTTTCGCGGCGGGCCCGCTCATCGACCGGTGGGGGTTCAAGGCCACCACCGTCGTGTCCTATCTCTTCGGCGGTACGGCCGCCGCCGCGATCCCGCTGCTGCACGCCCTGGGGCGGCTGGACTTCACCGTTCTCGTCGCGCTGGTGCTGTTCGCGAGCCTGCTGGACATCCCCGGGGTCACGGCCGTGACCGGGCTGGTGCCCGCGCTGGCGACCGCCGCCCGGATGCCGCTGGAACGGGCCAACGGGCTGCTCACGGCGGTGCGCCAGGTCAGCCAGCTCTGCGGACCGGCGCTCGGCGGCCTGGGGGTGGCCCTGTTGAGCACGGCGGGCGTGCTGCTGATCAACGCGGGCGTGTGCGCCCTCGCCGCGTTGGTGATCACCGCCGGGGTGCCCGCCCCCGCCCGCTCCGCCGCCCCCGCGCCGGGGAAGCCGGCGGGCGGGTACGCGGCCGAACTCCGGGCGGGGCTGCGGACGTTGCGGCGGCACCGGCTGCTGCGCACCCTGACGGCCTCGTCCACCGCCTTCAACGGCCTGGACAGCGGGCTCGCCGGGGTCGTCCTCGTCACCTACGCCTACCAGCACCTGGGCAGCGCCGGCAGCCTCGGCGTCCTGCTGACCGCCTTCGGGCTCGGAACGGCCGCCGGGTCGCTGGCCTTCGCGGCGGCGGGGCACCGGCTGGGCCGCCGCCGGACCTTCCTGGCGGCCGGCTTCGCCGCCGGGGTGCTCATCGCCGGGCTCGCCGCCCTGCCCCCGCTCCCGGTCGGCGCGGCCCTGCTGGCCGTGCTGGGCGCGGTCGCGGCCCCCGTCGCGCCGCTGCGCACCGGCGCGCTGCAACGCGGGATACCCCAGGGGCAGTACGGGCGGGTGGTGGCGGCGATCGACACCGTCGCGCTCTCCGCTGTGCCGCTCGGGGCCACCGCCGCGGTCGCGCTGGTGGGCGGCGTTGGTTTGTCCCATACCGTCCTGGTGATCTCCGGCGCTTATCTGTTAGTTGTGGCGGGATGCTGGGCGGCGCCGGGCCTGCGGGAGATGTGAGGCGCCGGCGACCTGCGGACGCACGCGGCGCGGCACTCAATGACTTCTCTTGACAGATTATGACTCTGCATTGACACTCGTGGTGACCAGCTTCAGCTCGTACCGTGAGGGGGACAGATGACCTCGGCTCCCGTTCAGCCCGCCGGCGACACCTTGACCTGGAGTGTCCCGTACGGCGGGCGTGCGGACGCTCTGCGCAGGGTCCGGGACTTCCTGGCGCGGGAGCCCGGCGGCGTACTGAGCCTGCTCTGCGAGATCTCCACCCACCGGGCCGCCGGATACGAGCTGGAGGCCGCCGTCGCCACCCTCGACGGCGCGCTGGCCGAGGTGGAGCGCTACCGGCCCGGCCACGTCCGGAGCGTGGCGGTCTTCATGCCGTCCAACGTGCTCCTCTACTCCTACGTGCTCTACCTGCTCGTGCCCTCGCTCTACTCCGGCCGCGTCGTCTTCCGGCCGTCGAGCCAGGTGCGCGACCAGGTCGTCCGGCTGCACCGGATGCTGGCCGAGCACCACCGGCTGCCCGTCGACCTCGTCACCGCCAGCCAGCGCGCCTTCGTCCGCGACCACGCCCGGCCGGCGAGCGTGGTCGTCTTCACCGGCGCCTACCGCAACGCCGAGCGCATCCGCGAACAGCTCTCCACCGGGCAGCTGTTCCTTCACCTCGGCGCCGGGGTCAACCCCTTCGTCGTGGCCCCCGGCGCGGACGTCGAACGGGCCGCCGCCGACGCCGTCGAGGTCCGGATGCTCAACGCCGGGCAGGACTGCCTCGGCCCGGACCTCTTCTGCGTCCACGAGGAGCTGCTCCCCGGCTTCCTCGACGAGCTGATCACCCGCCTGAAGGGGCTGCGCTACGGCCCGTACGACGATCCGGCCACCGACTACGGCCCGATCTTCTACGAGGGGGCCCTGGAGGAGGCGGCGCTCTTCCTCGCCCGCAACCGGAGGGACATCGTGCACGGCGGCGTCGTGGACTTCCGCAGCCGCCGCTTCGACCCCGTGGTGGTGAACGGCGAACCGGTGACCCCGCGCACCCACGTCCCCGAGTTCTTCGCCCCCGTCTTCAACGTGGCCGGCTACCGCGAGGAGTCCGCCCTCGCCGCCACCCTCACCACCGGCAGCTTCACCGAACGGGCCCTGGGCGCCAGCGTCTACGGCACCGCGCCCGCCCTGGTGGAGGCGCTGCGCCGGCGCACCACGGTCACCGTGGACACCACCCTGCTGTCCGTCGACGACGGCAACGCCCCCTTCGGCGGCTACGGCCGGCAGGCCAACTACATCAGCGACGGAGAGAACGTCCACGCCGAGCCGGTGCTCATCTCCAAGGCCGTCGCCGACCACCTCCCGGCGGACGCCCGGTGAGCGCCGCCCCGTACACCCATCCCACGGTCTGGGCCGCTGTCGCCGACTTCCTCGAACACCTCGGCACCGACACGGTGTTCGGGCTGCCGGGCGACGACATGGACCTGCTCGGCGCCCTGGAGGACCGCGCGGCCGCCGCCGTGCTCTGCCGCGACCAGCGCAACGCCCTCTACATGGCCACCGGTTACGCCCTCGCCTCCGGCCGCCCCGGAGTGTGCGCGGTCGGCAAGGGCCCGGCCGTCACCCACGCGCTCACCGGACTGCTGGAGGCCCGCTCCGCCGCCGCGCCGCTGATCCTCCTCGCCGGCGGCACCGGCCTGGACCGGCTCGGCACCGGCGCCTTCCAGGAGCTCGACCAGCTCACCGCCGTCCGCCCGTTCACCAAGTGGGCCGTCCGCGTGGACCGTGCCGACCGGCTGCCCGCCGCGCTGGAGAAGGCGGCGGCGGTCGCCGTCAACGGCACGCCCGGCCCCGTCTACGTCGAGATCCCCGAGCAGATCGCCGGGGAGCCGGTGGAGCGGTACGCGCCCTGGCGCCCGGCCGGACCGCAGCGGCTCGCCCCGGACGCCGGGGCGCTGCGCGCCGCCGCCGAGCGCATCGCCGCCGCGGAGCGCCCGCTGCTCCTCGTCGGCGGCGGGGCCCGGCACCGCAACGCGGGCCGCGCCGTCGAACGGCTGGCGGAGCTGATGGGCGCCGGCGTCTTCACCACCGCCTCCGGGCGCGGTGTGTTCTCCGAGGAGCACCCCCTGTTCTGCGGGGTGTCCGGCCTCTACACCACCGGGCCCGCCGCGGAGCTGTGGCGGGAGACCGACCTGGTGGTCGCCCTCGGCAGCAGGCTGGAGGAGACCGCGACCTTCGGCTGGCCGGAGGCACCGCACCCGGAGGTGATCCAGGTCGTCGCCGGTGAGGAGGACGTGGTCACCGGCCGCCCCGGGCTCCACGTGCTGGGCGATGTGTTCCGCGCGGTCCAGGGCTGGGCCGGGCTGCTCGCCTTCCGGCCGTCCCGGGCGGGCTGGACGGGCCGGGTGGAGCGGGCCCGTGCCGAACAGGCGTCTGAGGCGGCCCGGTTGGCCGCCGAGGCGGAGCGGGCCGCCGCGGCCGCCGGCACCCCGTCGGTCGCCGGAGTGCTCGCCGCGCTCCGCGAGGCCGTACCGGAGGACTGCGTGCTCGTGCAGGAGAACGGCCTGCAGGACATGTGGTCGTACCACCACCCGCACTGGTCCTGCGGCGCGCGCGGCGGCTCCGTCGTGCCCAGCGAACAGACCCCGCTGGGCTTCGGCGCCGCCGCGGCCCTCGGCGTGCGACTGGCCCTGCCGGACCGGCCGGTGGTGGCCGTCACGGGCGACGGCGCGTTCAACGTCTTCCGCACCGAACTGCCCACCCTCGCCGACGCGGGGGCGCCCGTCCTCTACGTCGTCCTGGACAACGGCGGCTACGGCTGGCTCCAGACCAACCTCGACCGGGTGTCCGGTCCCTCCTCCCGTTTCGCCTTCACCCGGGACCGTCCCACCGGCAACGAGGAGCTCGCCGCGGCCCTCGGCCTCGGGCACGCGCGGGCCGACCGGCCCGGGGAGCTGGCGGGCGCCGTGCGGAAGGCCTGGGAGCACTGCGCGTCCGGCCGCCCGGCGGTCCTGGAGGTGCGGGTCCGGCTCGGCGACGTACCGCCCGGGATGGACGAGGGGCTCGCGGGCGACTTCCCCGCCCGGGACGCCTGAGCCGCGCACGGGACCGGGGGCGCCGCGCGCCGGCGCCCCGCCGCGCGTCCCGCGGCCGATGGCAGCGACGGCCGACCCAACCCACGAGAAGAGAGATGACGCATGTCCGTGGTGCTGTTCTTCCCCGGGCTCACCCCGACCCGGTACGACGCCATCGAACGCTTCGTGACCACCCAGGAGCACGCCAAGCGGCGCTTCGCCGAGGCCGACGAGGTCCTCGGCTACCCGCTGCTCGAGGCCTACCGCGACGCCTCCATCTACGAGTGGGAGGTCTTCGAGTGCGGCTTCATGGCCCTCGCGCTGGCCCTCGCCGACTGGGCGGAGGAACGGTACGGCACCGCCCCGGAGCTGTGCGGCGGCCAGAGCTACGGCGAGGTGATGGCGGCCGTCTGGGCCGGCACCCTCAGCTATCCCGACGCGCTGCGCCTGATGTCCCGCAGCGTGGTGGTGGAGCAGGACTGGTTCGGCTCCCTCGACGAGCCCCTGGGCTGCCACTTCTTCTACCGGCTGCCGCAGGAGACGGTGGAGCGGCTGGTGGCGGAGTTCCGCGCCGGGGGCGACTGGATGGAACTGTCGGTCGCCTTCGACGCCTCGGTGCACGCGGTGTCCGCCTCCCTGCGGACCCTGGAGCGCTTCGAACAGCGGGTGCGGGAGGAGGGCGGCTTCCCCTTCTACACGGTGAACCGGGCCGAGCACTGCTCCGCCGTCGCCGGGCTGCGGGAGCGGCTGGACCGGGAGGTGTACGGGACCGTGGAGTGGCGGACCGCCCGGATCCCCGTCATCTCCGACGTCGACGGGCGGACGCTGCGGGACGGCGAGGAGATCCGGCGCGACCTGCTCGACGGCTGGACCACGCCCGTGCACTGGAGCACGGTGCTGCGCGGCATCCGCGCGGCGGGCGGCGAGCAGGTCTGGATCCCGGGGCCGCGGAACATGTACGCCCGGATCACCGCCCGGGAGTTCCCGACCGAGGTGATCACTCCGCGGAGGGCGCTCGGCTCCTGACCTTTCCGGGACGAGACGGGGACGGGACGGGGACGGGGACGGGGGCACAACGACGGAGACGGACGGGGCGGGGCCCCGGGGAGCCCGGTGGCTTCCCCGGGGCCCCGCGGCCGTTCGTACGGGCGCCGGACCCGGTGTACGGAGCCGGAGTGCCGGACGCCGCGCCGCGGCCGTGGCCCGGGAAGGAGATGACCCACGACGAAGCCGGCCGGTCCCGCGGAAGCGCGGTGCCGGCCGGCGGAGTGGGCGGAACGGGCGGGGCGGCCCGGTGGAACGCGATCCACCGGGCCGCCACCCGCCGTCTCAGGTGAGCTGCTTCTCGACGCGGCCCACCACGTCGGAGACCAGGCGCAGTTCGCGCAGCTCCTCCTCGGGCAGCTTGACGCCGAACCGCTCCTCGGTGGCCACGATGATCTCCACCATGGCGAGGGAGTCGACGTCCAGTTCCTCCACGAAGGACTTCTCCTCGGAGACCTCGGAGGGCTCGACGTCGGCGACCTCGTTCAGGATCTCGGCGAGACCGGCGACGATTTCTTCACGCGTCATGGGATGACCTTCTTTCGGTGAGTTCGGCCGTTACGGGCCTCGGCGGATCGGCGGATCGCGGATCAGGGGGACGGGGGAGGGGAGTGGGGGCGCCTGCGGAGGGCGGCGGAAGGAGGAACCGGCGCGCCGGTTCCCCAGCGGTCCCGGGGCTCAGGCGGCCCCGGCGGTCCCGTCTTCGCCTTCGTCCCCGTCCGCGGCCGGCTCCCGGAAGGAGATCGCGATCAGGTGATCGGCGAACTCCCGCTCCAGGCCGATGAGATGGATCTGGCGGCGCAGGCTGTGGACGCTGAGGTCCGTCATGGTCGGATCACCGCCGGTGCGGTCCTCCGGGCGGTCGCCGTGGTCGATGCCGAGGGCGATCGGCGCGCTCAGCTCCAGCATTTCGCGGATGTCGTCGCCGTAGCCCTCCTTCACCCCCTGGCGGAGCGCGTGGAGCCCGAAGCTGACATGCCGTGACTCGTCCCGGCACATGGCGGTGAAGCCGGCCTTGACTCCGGGCAGCGCCTTCGTCCCGTGGAGCTGGTTGAGGATGGCGCGCTGCCCGACGAGGGCGAGCACGCCCTCGGTGATGAGGTGGAACAGGGTCACGGCGCGCAGCCAGCGGCGGTAGTCCGAGGGGTGCTCCTGGAGCTCCTTGACGACCTCGGCCTCGATGGTGCTGAGCTCGCGGTGCGAGGGCGTGACCATGTTCCACGCCTGGACGAGCATCCGCCTGGGGTCGGGGTCCAGGCCGAGCAGCTCCTCGCCGAAGCGCAGCATCAGCTGGGTGTGGCGGGTCTCGTCGGCGATCTGGGTGCCGAGGTAGAGGTGGTCCACCTCCTCCGGGGCTCCGGTGAGGATGGGTCCGAGGAGGTCCAGCCCGGTGTACTCGCCCGTGATGAAGGTGGCGATCTGGTCGGTGAGGGCCTGCCGGGCGGCGGGGGAGATCTCCTTCTCGAAGGCCTCCCGGTCCCGCTCCAGCCCGATGGCCTGCGCCGACCACTGCTGCCGCTCCCAGCGTTCGTAGAGCGCCTGCGGCTTGGGGCGTCCGGCGGTGACGAGATCCGCGTGCCGCAGCACCTGGTCGACAGGGAGGTCCGGCATCTCGGCGAGTGACGCCTCGTCGAGCAGCAGCGTGCTCCAGCGGGTCATCCCGGCTCCTTGACTCGATGGTGAATCGCCTGCGCATGACTGGCAGTGCGGCCTTCAGTGAACAGGAACGGTTGTGTTTCGTCAATGAGGAGTCACATTTGTTGACAGTGGCGTGATGGCCGTGTCAATGTTCAGCCGTGCCGGGCAGCCGGCGGCCGATCGAGGCATTCGAGGAAGGGGACAGGCGTGACCGTGACACCGCTCCGACGCGAGGCGCCCGGACGGCGCGTCGTCGTGACCGGTACCGGAGTCGTCTCCCCGATCGGTCTGACGACCGGCGAGTTCTGGGAGTCCCTCACCGCCGGCCGCAGCGGCGTCCGGGTCATCACCCGGTACCCCGAGGACGAGCTGCCGACCCGCTTCGCCGGGGAGGTCACCGGCTTTGACCCCCGCGCCCACATGCCCAACAGGGTCGCCCGGCGCCTCGACCGCTTCGCCCAGTTCGCCCTGGCCGCCGCCCAGGAGGCCATGGCCGAGGCCAAGCTGGAGATCGACGAGGAGCTCGCGCCCCGGACGGCCGTCCTGGTCGGCAGCGGGTACGGAGCCGGGCACTTCACCCGGACCGCGGTCCTGGAACTGCGCGACCGCGGCCGCCGCAGGATGAACGCCTACTTCGCCTCGGCCGGCTCCTCGGACAGCGCCGCGGTCGAGATCGCCAACCGGTTCGGTGCCCGCGGGCCGTCCGGCGCGGTGGTCGCGGCCTGCGCGACGGGCGCCGTCTGCATCGGCGACGCCATGCGGCTGATCCGGGACGGCTACGCCGACGTAGTGCTGGCCGGCGGCTCCGACGACGCGGTGAACCCCCTCGACCTGGCGGTCTCCGCCAACGTCGGCGCCCTCTCCCGGCGCGCCGACCACCCGCAACTCGCCAGCCGCCCCTTCGACAAGGCCCGCGACGGCTTCGTCATGGGGGCCGGCGCCGGCATCGTCGTCCTGGAGTCCGCCGAGCACGCGGAACGGCGCGGGGCGGCCGTGCTGGCCGAACTGGCCGGCTACGGAGCCACCACGGACGCGTACCACGCCACCCATCCGCACCCGGAGGGGCTGGCTGTCAAGCAGGCCCTGGTGGACGCCCTCGACGACGCGGGGGTGGAGCCCGGCGAGGTGGACTACATCTGCGCCCACGGCACCAGCACCCCGCTCAACGACCGGATCGAGAGCGAGGCGATCCGCGGGGTCTTCGGCGAGCACGCCCCCCGCATCCCGATCAGCTCGGTCAAGTCCATGACCGGGCACATGATCGGGGCCGCCGGAGCGGTCGAACTGATCGCCTCGATGCTGGCCGTCCGCACCGGGATCCTCCCGCCGACCGTCAACTGTGACGACCCGCTGGACCCGGAACTCGACTACGTACCGCACACCGCGCGGAGGCAGCCGACGCGCGTGGCGGTGAGCAACTCCTTCGGATTCGGCGGGCACAACGCGGTCCTCGTGGTCCGCGCCCACCCGGAGGACGGACAGAACGCACAGGCCGCACAGGCCGCGGGAGGGAAGCGATGAAGGGCAGGCGCGTCACCCTGGTCAGGCCCACCGAGGCCGACTACGAACTGATCGCCGAATGGCTCGGACCGGCCTCCCCGGCCGCCGTGCTGACCGGGGACACCGGCGAGTTCGTCACCCCCGAGGACCTCAAGCGCTACAACGACTCCGGCGAGATACGGCAGTTCGCGGTCCGCACGCTCGACGGCACGACCGTCGGCACCGTCAACTACCGCCGCCAGGGCCCGGCCGGCAACTACGTCATCGGCGGCGCGATCGGCGACCCGTCGATGTGGCAGCGCGGACTCGGCGCCGAGGCGTTCGACCTGCTGATCGACCACCTCTTCCACGCCTGCAACGCGCGCCGGATGCAGTTCACCACCGCCCTCTACAACAAGTCCGTGCTGCGCATGGTCACCCGGGCCGGCTTCGTCCTGGAGGGCATCCTGCGCGAGTACCAGTACCTCGACGGGCGCTACCACCACGCCGCCGTCTGGTCGCTGCTGCGCCACGAGTACTACGACTCCCTGGACGAGCAGGCCCGCCGGACCCCCGGGTTCACCCGGCCCGACGCCATCCCCGAGTCCGCGAAGGCCGAGGCGCTCGCCGTGCTCTGCGACCACCTGCGCCGGCCGCAGGCCGAGACCTCCATCAAGATCCTGCTGGAGGACGCGGAGGCGGAGGCGGCCGCCCGGACGGCCGCCCGGACAGCCGGTGCCGCCGCGGCCGCGGCCGCGCTCACCGGCGCCGTCTCCGACGCGGTCTCCGGTGCCGCCCCGGCCCCCGCCGCGCCCGCCCACGCCGCCCCGGCCCCCGCCGCTCCGGCCGTCAACGGGGAGTCCCTGCGATGACGACCACGCGCCCGCAGCCCGAGGCGTACTGCCAGGCCGACCCGGTCTTCTACGACACCGGCAGCCGCCACACCGCGCACGACACCTCCGTCTTCCCGCTGACCGACGCCCCCGCCCCGGCGGGCTGGCGGCGCGGCGAGCGGGACGTCTGGGTGGTCCACACCCCCGATGGCCACCGGATGCCCGCCCAGGGCTGGAAGATCCACATCTCCGGGCGTCCCGACAACGCCCAGCGGATCATCGAGACCGCCTGGGACTACTGCACCGGCCGCGGTGTGCCGTTCAAGTTCCTGCGCAGCCGCGACGTCGTCACCGCCCACGGCGTCAAGTACGCGCCGCGCTCCGCCAGCGGCAAGCTCGTCACCCTCTACCCCGACGGAGAGGAGCAGCTCCGGCACGCGCTGGAGGAGCTGTCCGAGCGGCTGGCCGGGGTGTCCGGGCCGTACATCCTCACCGATCTGCGCTGGGGCGACGGGCCGCTGCACGTGCGGTACGGGGCCTTCGTCAGCCGGTACTGCACCGGCCCGGACGGCGCCCCGGTGCCCGCGGTCGAGCGGCCGGACGGAGTGCTGGTGCCCGACGACCGGCGGCCGGTGTTCACCGTGCCGGACTGGGTCGAGCCGCCCGCGTTCCTCGCCCCGCACCTTCAGGCGCGGCGGACGGCCGGCGCGGGGGACGACTTCCCGTACACCGTCGAGCGCGCCCTGCACTTCTCCAACGGCGGCGGCGTCTACCTCGCCCGGCACCGCGACGGCCGGCCGGCCGTGCTGAAGGAGGCCCGCCCGCACGCCGGTCTCGACGGCCGGGGCCGGGACGCCGTGGAGCGGCTGGAGCGCGAACGCACCGCCCTGGAGCGCCTGGCCGGCATCCCCGGCATCCCGGAGCTCTACGGCCACCACCGGGTCTGGGAGCACCACTTCCTCGCCGTGGAGCACTTACCCGGCGACACCCTGCACGGCTGGCTCGCCCGGCACTACCCGCTGACCAAGGCCGCACCCACCGCCGCCGACCTGCGGGCGCACGTGGAACGGGCGCGGGCCGTCGCCG
Source organism: Streptomyces albus subsp. albus (assembly GCF_000719865.1). GTDB lineage: Bacteria > Actinomycetota > Actinomycetes > Streptomycetales > Streptomycetaceae > Streptomyces > Streptomyces albus_E. Next base: position 56,699 of record NZ_JOID01000017.1, on the reverse strand, counting down.
AGCGGATCGAGGCCCTCGTCACCGCCGTCCACGAACGCGGCATGGTCTTCGGGGACCTGCACCCCGGCAACATCCTGGTCGACGAGAGCGACGACGGACTCCGGGTCTCCCTGGTCGACTTCGAACTGACCGTTCCCGCCGCCGAGGCGCGGCGCCTCGGCCTGGCCAACCCCGGCTTTTCCGGCTCCGGCCTGACCGGCTACGCCCTCGACCGCCACGCGCTCGCCGCGCTGCGGCTCTGGCTGCTCTTCCCGCTCACCGCGCTCTCCGAGCTGGACCCGGCCCGCGCCGCCCGCTACGCCGACGCGGCCGAGCGCGCCTTCCCCCTCGAACCGGGCGAACTCGACGCCGTGCGGCGCGAACTCGCCCCGTCGGCGGACGCCCTGGCCCGGGTGCCGGCCGCGCTGCGCGAGCCCTCGCCGGTCCGGCTGGACGGGGACGCGCCCGACTGGCCCGCCGTGCGCAAGTCGATGGCCGAGGCGATCCTGCTCAGCGCCACCCCCGAGCGCCGGGACCGGCTCTTCCCCGGCGACGTGCGCCAGTTCCACACCAACGGCCTCAACATCGCCTACGGAGCCGCGGGCGTCCTCTGGGCCCTGCACACCACGGGCGGCGGCCGCTGGTCCGAGTACGAGGACTGGCTCGCGGAGGCAGCCCGCCGGGACGACTCCCTGGGCCCCGGCTTCTACGACGGCGCGCACGGCATCGCCCACGTCCTCGACACCCTGGGGCGGACCGAGGACGCGCTGCGGCTGCTGGACCGGAGCCGGGAGGCGCCCGGCGCCGTCCGCGAGGTGAGCCTCTACCGGGGCCTGTCGGGCATCGGTCTCAACCTGCTGCACTTCGCCGCCCGCACGGGCACCGCCGCCCACCGCGACGGGGCCCTGGCCGTGGCCGCCCGGCTCGCCGGGGCCGTCGACGCCGGCACGGCCCCCGGCATCAGCGCCGGACCGGGCCGGGGCAGCCGGGCGGGGCTGCTGCACGGCTGGTCCGGGCCCGCCCTCTTCTTCCTCCGCCTCCACCAGGACACCGGCGACCCGGCCTGGCTCGGCCTCGCCGTGCGGGCCGTGCACCGGGACCTGGCACTGTGCCGCGCATCCGAGGACGGCTCCCTCCAGGTGGACGGCGGCTTCCGTCTGCTGCCGTACCTGGACGTCGGCAGCGCGGGCATCGCCCTGGTCGCGGCCGAGATCCTCGAACACCGCGCCGACGCGGAGCTGGAGGAGGCCCTGCCGGCCCTCGTCCGGGCGGCGGAGCCGGAGTTCACCATCGAGCCGCACCTCTTCAGCGGCCGCGCCGGGCTCCTCGCCACCCTCGCGGCGCTCCGCGCCCGGCGGGCGGGCGGCGGGAGCGGCGCGAGCGGCGACAGCGGCGCCGACGCGACCGGCCGCGCCGTGGAGCGCCATCTGGCCCGGCTCCACTGGCACGCCCTGTCCTACCGCGGGCAGATCGCCTTCCCCGGTGAGCAGCTGCGCCGGCTGTCGATGGACCTGGCCACCGGTAACGCCGGTGTGCTGCTCGCGCTCGGCGCGGCGCTGGACGGCCGCCCGGACTTCCTGCCCTTCCTGGCGGGACCGGCGGCGGCCGACGGCGCACCGCGCCCCACAGACCCCGGACGGACCTGAGCCGTCCGGTGCCCGTAACCCCCGAGCCGTGGAGAGGAGGAATCACCATGTCGATCGTTCTCGACCTGCAGGGCCTTGAGGTCCCCGCCGAGGAGGCTGCCGTTCCGGGCAGCACCATCAGCAACAACTGCTGAATCCGGCGGAGCTTCCGGCCGCCGCCCGGCCCCTGGTGACGGGTCGATGCCCCTGAACCGCCGGGCCCCGGGCCACCGCCGGCGCCCCCGTGTCCGCGCGCGAGTTTTCCGGAGAGGAGGAATCACCATGTCGATCGTTCTCGACCTGCAGGGCCTTGAGGTCCCCGCCGAGGAGGCTGCCCTTCCGGGCAGCACCATCAGCAACAACTGCTGAGGCTCCTTCAGGCCCGGCCGGCACCGGGGGTTCCCGGTCCCGGGGCGATGCCCCGGACCACCGCACCCCGGAGCCGGCCGGCGCCCGTGCGGCATCCGTGCCGCAGCCGCCCGTGCCGTGTTCCGAGGAGGAACCGTGCCGATCGTTCTCGATCTGCAGGGCCTTGAGGTCCCGGCCGAGGAGGCCGCCCTTGTGGGCAGCACCATCAGCGCCTACTGCTGAGGCTCCCGAGGCCGGCCGGCGCCGGGTCCCGGACCCGGTGCCGGGTCCGCATCACCGTCCAGTCCGTGTCATGTTCCGAGGAGGAACCGTGTCGATCGTTCTCGACCTGCAGGCCCTTGAGGTCCCGGCCGAAGAGGCCGCCCTGCCCAGCAGCACCATCAGCAACAGCTGCTGAACCACCGGCGTCCGCCGGTCCCGTTCCGGCTCCGGTCACCGGGTGCCCACACCCCCCCGGTGGCCGGAGGGCGCGCCCGCGGCGCGCCGGCCGGTGCGCCGGCTCCGCCGGGTGCGGGCCCGCTCCTCCGGGCCCGCACCCGGCGGTTCGCGCTCGTCCGGCCGGAACCACCGGCCCGTACACCGAGACAGGGCCCGCACACCGCAACAGGGAGGAAGGAGCCGGGATGAGCGGTCTGCTCCACGGCAAGAACCTGGTCGTCACCGGGGTCATCACCGAGAGTTCCATCGCCTGGGCCGTCGCCCGGCTGGCGCAGGAGCAGGGGGCCCGCGTCGTCCTGACCGCCTACGGCCGGCCCACCCTCGTCGCCCGGCTCGCCCGGCGGCTGCCGGACCCGCCGCCCGTGGTGGAGCTCGACGTCACCGACGAAGAGCAACTGGCCGGATTGGCAAATCAGTTGAGCGGCCACCTGGACCGTGTCGACGGCATCCTGCACTCCGTCGCCCACGCGCCCGCGAGCTGCCTCGACGGCGGCTTCCTGGACGCCCCGTGGCCCGATGTGGCCTCGGCCCTCCACACCTCCGCCTACTCCCTGAAGGCGCTGACCGTCGCCTGCCGGCCGCTGCTGGCCCCCGGCTCGTCCGTCGTCGGCCTCGACTTCGACGCCTCGCGGGTCTGGCCCGGCTACGACTGGATGGGCGTCGCCAAGGCCGGGCTGGAGTCCTGCGCCCGCTACCTCGCCCGCGATCTGGGCCCGGAGGGGGTGCGGGTGAACCTGGTCGCCGCGGGCCCGCTGAACACCCTGGCGGCGCGCGGCATCGGGGGCGACGGCGAGGGCTTCGCGAAGGAGTGGGGCCGGCGGGCGCCCCTGGGCTGGGACGCGGGGGACGCGGAGCCGGTGGCGCGGGCCTGTCTCGCGCTGCTGTCCGACTGGTTCCCGGCGACCACCGGGGAGATCGTCCATGTGGACGGCGGTACGCACATGCTGGGCGCCTGACCGTCCGACCGCCCGGCCATCGGCCGTTCCGGGCCCCCTCCGCCGGCCGCTCCGGCCCATGGCAGGGGGGCGCCCCGGCCCGGTGCCCCGGCGCGAGGTCCGCCCCGGAAAGTTCAACTGCCCATTCCCAGCCCGCCGTCCACGGGGATCACCGCGCCGGTGACGTAGCCCGCCGTCTCGTCCGCCAGCCAGGTCACGGCCGAGGCCACATCGGCCGGGGTGCCGATACGCGGCACCGGGTTGCGGGCGACGACCTCCTCCCGGTGGCGCTCCGGCAGTCCGCTGGTCATCTCGGTGTCGATGAAACCGGGGGCGACGGTGTTGACGGTGATCCCGCGGCGCCCCGTCTCGCGGGCGAGCGAACGCGCGAGACCGACCAGACCGGCCTTCGAGGCCGCGTAGTTGGCCTGGCCCGCGTTCCCGGAGAGGCCCACCTCCGAGCCGATGAAGACGATCCGGCCCCAGCGGGCCCGCAGCATCGCCGGCACGGCCCGGCGCGCGCAGCGGTAGGCACCGACCAGATTGGTGTCGATGACGCGGCCGAACCGCTCCTCCGTCATCAGGGCGAAGGGGGTGTCCCAGGTGATCCCGGCGTTGGCGACGAGGATGCCCACCGGCCCGAGGTCGCGCTCGACGGCCGTGAACGCCTCCTCCACCTCCCCGGGCGAGGTGACGTCGCAGCGGACCCCGTACAACCCCTCCGGGGCGCGGCCCCGGTGGGTGACCGCGACCCGGTGGCCGGCCGCGGCCAGGGACTCCGCTATCGCCAGGCCGATGCCCCGGTTGCCGCCGGTCACGAGGGCGGTACGCGGCTGACTCATGGCAATCCCATCTCCCGGACATCGGCACCTTCGTGACTCCACTATAACTAATATTGACTCAGGTTGACTTGGCTCGTTCACGCACACCCCTGGAGGAACACATGGCCGGACCGGAAGCCCGGGGGCCCCGCCTCGCCGGCGCGGAGGGCGTACTGGAGGGACCGGCGCTCGACCGGCGGATACTCGCCGCGGCACGGGCGCTGGAGGAGCACGGCGTCCGGCCCGGCGACCGGGTGCTGATCCAGGGCGACAACTCCCTCGCCTACGTGGTGGCGCTGCTCGCCCTGACCCACCTCGGCACGAGCGTGGTGCCGGTGGACCACGGGCAGTCCGCGGCCGGCACCCGCGCCGCCGCCGGACAGGCCCGCGCCCGGTGGCTGCTGTGCCGCGCCCTGCCCGCCGACCCGCCCCCCGGCACCCGCGCCCTGCGCTACCCGGGCCTCGGCGAGGGCCTGGAGCCCTTGCCCGGACGGCCGGACCCCGGCGCCTGGTTCGCCCGGCCGGACGCCGTCGTGCTGTGGTCCTCCGGCACCACCGGCCGGCCCAAGGGCATCGTCAAGTCCGGCGTCGCCGTGCGCGACAACACCGAACGCACCATCGCCGGCATGGGCTACCGCTCCGGCGACGTCCTCGCCCCGCTGCTGCCCTTCTCCCACCAGTACGGGCTCTCCGTGATCCTGCTGTGGTGGCTCACCGGCAGCACCCTGGTCGTCACCCCGTACCAGCGGCTGGACCGGGCCGTCGCCCTGGCCGCGGCGCACGGGGTGACCGCCGTGGACGCGGCCCCGTCCACCTACCACGCCCTGCTCGGCCTGCTGCGCCGCCGCCCCGCGGCCCGCTCCGGCCTGGACGGCGTACGGATCTGGGGGGTGGGTGGCGCCCCGCTGGACAAGCCGCTCGCCGAGTCCTTCCGCGCGGCCCTCGGGCGGCCGCTCCTCGACGGCTACGGCCTCTCCGAGCTCGGCAACGTCGCCCTGGCCACCCCGGGCCGCCCGGTCGGCTGCGGGCGTCCGCTGCCCGGCGTCCGGGTGCGCGTCACGGTGCCCGGCGGCCGCCTGGCCGCCCCCGGAGAGCCGGGCGAGATCGAGGTGCTCTCGCCCGGCCTGATGGCCGGATACCTCACCGCCGACGGCGAGTTGACCCCGGTGGACCGGACGGCCTGGTACCGCACCGGCGACCTGGGCCGCCTCGACGAGGACGGCCATCTGCACGTCACGGGCCGTCACCAGGCCGTGCACCGGCTCGGCCACACCCTCTTCCCGGAGAGCCTGGAACGGAAGGCGGAGAGCTGCGGCCGGCAGGTCAAGGTGGTCGCCGTACGCGACCCCCGGCGCGGACACGCCCTGCACTTCTTCGTCGCCGACCCGGAGGCCGGCGCCTCGCTGGACTGGCGCCGGCGGATGGCCCCGCACCTCGCCGAGTTCGAACAGCCCAACGCCGTCCACGTCGTGGAGCGGTTCCCGGTCAACCCCAACGGCAAGGTGGACACCGCCGCCCTGCGCGAGCTGATCGGCACCGGCTGAACGGCCGGTACACGCGGTGCGACCCCGGGTGCCCGAGCACCCGGGGCCGCGTCATGAGCCGCGTCACGGGGCCGCGTCGTGCGCCCGGTCCGTCAGGTACGGCGCAGGACCAGCGAGGCGTTGTTGCCGCCGAAGCCGAAGCTGTTGACGACCGCCGCCGCCATCCCCGGCACGGGCAGCGCGCTTTGGGGCAGGACCACCCGGCGCGTCTCCTCCGGCGCGGCCAGGCCCGGGGTCGGCGGCACCACCCCGGTGCGCAGCGCCATCGCGGCGGCGGCCACCGCGGGCACCCCCGAGATGTGCAGCAGATGCCCGACCGCCCCCTTGTGCGAGCTGACCGGCACGGCTTCCGCGCCCGTCCGGCCGCTGACCTCCTCGATCGCCCGCAGCTCCGCCGCGTCGCCCTGCGGGGTGCCGGTGGCGTGCGCGTGCACGTAGTCGGCCCGCTCCACCCCCGCGTCGTCCAGCGCGTCGCGCAGGCAGCCGGCGACCACGTCCGCGTCCGAGGCGACGGCCTTGCCCGCCGAGACCCGGCACGCGGCCCCGGCCACCACGGTGTCCGGCTCCAGGCCCCGGGCGCGGGCCGTGCTGCCGTGCTCCAGGACGATGGCACCGCCACCCTCGCCCAGGGAGATCCCCGCCCGCCCGGTGTCGAACGGCCGTGCCGCCGTCCGGTCGATGGCCCGGACGACGGCCATGCTGGCGTATTCGTAGCGGTTGAGCGCCGTCCCGCCCGCCACCACGACGGTCGTCGCCGCCCCGGACCGCAGCGCGTCCCGGCCCAGACTGATCGCGAAGACCGTCGAGGCGCAGGCCTGGGTGAGGTGGACGGAGTGCTCCCCGGCCAGCACCCCGGCCGGCGCGGGGCCCATGAACTCGGCCAGCTCCTCGCGGAGCCCGCCGTCCCCGCGCAGCGGCGACTGTCCGACCATAACCACCAGCGAGCGCGCGGGCAGCGCGTCCAGCCCCGCGGCCCGCAGGGCGTCCTCGGCGGCGGCCAGCGTGTACGCCTGCTTGCGCGCGGGCCCGTCGACCGGGAAGCCGGAGATCTCACCGACGGCCTCGCCGTGGTAGCAGTCCGCCGCGAAGCGCCGCGCGGGCGCCAGCGCGGACCGGCCCTCGACGAGCCCGCGCCAGAACGCGCCGGTGCCCCGGCCGAAGGCCGTGAGCAGCCCGATCCCGCTGATGACGATGTCGTCAGACATGGGCCCACTGCCTTTCGGTGGAGGACAGGGCGGTCAGCAGCGCCGAGGAGGTGGGGAGGGTGTCCGGGGGCAGGGCGGGCGGTGAGCCGGCGCCCCAGACGGCGGCGACCGCGAGGCAGCCGGGCGCCAGCGGATCGGCACCGGGCAGCACGGCCGGCTCGCAGATCACGGCCGCCGGATGGTCGGCCGTGGCGGCCAGCCGCAGCACGGACTGGGCCGGTACCCCCGCCAGCAGGTAGCAGTTGCCCCGGTGCCCGGCGGCCGTCAGATACGGCCGTACCAGCTCCGAGGTCTCCGGCCGCACGGAGTCCGAGGGGCGCAGCCGCCGCTCCCGGTCGTGGCAGCGCTCGACGAGCCGGCGCGCCGCGAAGACGCTGTAGTCGTCACAGAGCACATACAGCGGCGCGGTGGAGCGCAGCGGTTCCGGCAGTGCGGAGAAGGCCGCCTCCAGCACGGCCGACACCGCCTCGCCGGCGGTCCGCCGCAGCCCGGGCGCCCCGGCGAGCAGGGATTCCCCCGTCGCCCTCGACGCGGTGGCCAGCGCTTCCTGGTCAGTGGAAGCCAGCGCCACCAGTGCCGGTATGTCTCCCGTTCGATGTATCCGGGCCGCCATCAAGTCCCCCTTGCTCGCCCAAGATAGTCATACTGTTTCACGCCATCTTGAGTGCAGAGTCATGCGGTGTCAAAGGTTCCGGTCAGCGGCCGGGAAATCCACCGCGGACCGGTCCCCCGGGGCTGGCGGGGGCGGCGCCGGGGCGCGGGCCGGCGGGGGGAAGCCGTGAGCGCACGCGGGGGTTCGTGCGCTCACGGCCGTCAAGGGGCGGGGACGAGGCCGAGCCGGTGGGCGGCGATCGCGGCGGTCACCCGGTTGCGCGCGCCGAGCTTCCGGCGCAGCGCGCTCACATGGTCCTTGACCGTGCCGGTGCCGAGGTCGAGGCAGGCGGCGATCTCGGCGTTGGACAGCCCCGTGGCCACCAGCGCCAGCACCTCCCGCTCACGGCACGTCAGTTGTCCGGCCGCCGCCGGCAGGCCCGGCGCCGCGCCGGGAGCCGCCGCGCCCGATCCCAGGTACGCGTCGATGACGGCGCCGCGGACCGCCGGGGCCAGCACCGTGCCGCCCGCCGCCAGCACGCGCACCGCGTCGATGAGCGTGGCCGGGGCGATGTTGCGGAACAGCAGGCCCGCCGCGCCCTCCCGCAGCGCGTGGACCATCCGCTCGCCCGCGTCGGGCGGCGTGAGCAGGGCGACGGCCGGCGGATCGGGCAGGGCGCGCACCGCACGCAGCACGGCCGTTCCGTCACCCCCGGCCCCGCCCGTGCCCAGCAGCAGGACATCGGGCGCGGTACCGGCCACGGTGGCGGCCGCCCGCCGGCCGTCGTCCTCGCCCACCACCCGTATGCCGTCGGTGGACTGCAGGACCCGCCGCAGCGCCGTTCTGACCAAGGACTCGCCGTCGACCACCACGACGCGTATCACGTTCCGCCCTTCGTGACGCCCGGCCCGCCCGGGGCGCGGGGTGCGGGACCCGGGGGGCCCGGTCGTTCTCGGGGGCCGCGGCGGACCGCGGCGGGTCTCAGTGGTCCTTGACCGCGCGGGAGCCGGTGACGGACTGGTAGAGGCCGAGGAGCAGCAGCCCTCCGCCCACGAACATCAGCACCACACCCACCTTGGTGAGGGTGAACACCGGGATCTCCACGTCCCCGGTGAACAGCCACAGGGCCAGACCCACCACGAACGTGATGGCGCCCTCGATCAGGTTCTTCATGGATGAAGCCATCGTTGACCGCTCTCCTCCGGTTTGACTGTCTGTGACATCCGGCGTCTGTCTCCAGACTAGGAGCGGTGAAGGCGGGGATCGTCCGCCCGCCGGAGGAGTCCGGCTACATCGTTCGATGCAGCGGGCGGCCGGCCCGGCGACGGCCGGGGGTCCGGCTGCTCAGCGCTCCCCGCCCGGCACCCACAGCACGTCGCCGACCTCCTTGTTGGCCACCCGGGCCAGGATGAACAGCAGGTCGGACAGGCGGTTGAGGTAGGTCGCCGTCAGCGCGTTCATGATCTGCCCGTGCACCTCGAGCGCCGCCCACGTGGAGCGCTCGGCCCGCCGCACCACCGTGGTCGCCTGGTGCAGCAGCGCCGCCCCGGGCGTACCGCCGGGCAGGATGAAGCTGCGCAGCTTCTCCAGCTGCTCCAGGAAGCGGTCGCAGTCCGCCTCCAGTTTGTCGATGTAGCTCTGCTCCACCCGCAGCGGCGGGTACTTCGGGTTCTCGGCCACCGGGGTCGCGAGGTCCGCGCCCACGTCGAAGAGGTCGTTCTGGACCCGGACCAGGACCTTGACGACCTCCTCCGGCAGCGAGCCCAGGGCGATGGCCGTGCCGATCACGGCGTTGGCCTCATTGGTGTCGGCGTAGGCGGAGATCCGCAGATCGGTCTTCGCGGTGCGGCTCATGTCGCCGAGGGCGGTGGTGCCGTCGTCGCCGGTACGGGTGTAGATACGGGTGAGGTTGACCATGGCCCGAGCCTAGCCACGCCCTCCGGCGGCACCGGTGTGCCGGGCGGGTGCGGCCGGTCACACCCCGGCCGGTCCGGTCCGGGAGCGGAGGTGTGAAGTCCGTCATGTGAGACGTGATGCGCGTCTCTTGGTCTTTCGACGGGGACCCGGCGGCCGCTAGGGTCCGGCGTGGGAGATGTCGCGGCTCCCGCCGGCGACCGTGCCGGCACGGACCGGCACAGTGCGAGGAGGCGGGCAAGTGACAGGGAACTCCACCGTCACCACGGTCCTGCCGCTCGGCACGCCGGGCCGGGGACCGTCCGGCCGCCGGCCGGCCACCGCCGGAGCCCCGGGGGCGGGCGTCCCGCATCCCGCGGCCGCCGCACGGCGAGCGAGGTCACACCGCGGCGAGGGCGTACAGGGGCACCGGTACGGGAAACCGGTGCGGGAGACCCGTTCCGCCGCGCCCGCACCGCGGGACCGGCGCCGGTGACCCCGGCGGCGGAAACAGCCGGGCGCTACTACATCTCCCGCGGCGGAAGCGCACCTCCGGATCCCCCACTCGGGTGAATTCCGTATCGGTTCGCTTACAGATGGCAACTATGCTGCCTGAGAGGTAGTCAGTTCTGTAGATCTTGACCGGGCCATTCCCACCAGGCCACCGCAGCACTTTCCGGGAGCGCATATGCATATCAGGGGCGACCATGCCGAGCTGGTCGTCGGCGGCCGCCTCGATGTGCGCAGCGCCGCGGACGCCCGCGCGGCCCTGCATACGGCGGTGGACTCCGGCCACGGCGATCTGCTGCTCGACCTCAGCGAACTCACCTCCTGGGACGCCACCGGACTCGGCGTGATCATGGGAGTCCACCGGCGGGCCGGCCGCGCCGGACGGCGGCTCGTGCTGCGCCGGGTGCCGCCGCAGTTGCAGCGAGTTCTCGTCGCCACCCGGCTGCACCGCATCCTCGCCATCGAGGGCGGCCTCGCCGCCGAGGCCCTGCCCCGGGTCTGAACGCCCGCCCCGCCGGAGCGGCGCGGTCCGCCCACCGCCCCCGGCCCGCGCGGCCGCACCGCCGCCCCCTTCCTTCCGTTCCTTCCGCCGCCCCGCACCCGCGCGCCGGATTCCCGTTCCGTGAACGGATGTGCCGGACCGTGCCGTAAGTGGTGCCGTGCGCAGTGCCGTGACCAGTGCGACTGCCCGTTTACCTCACAAACGCATGACGTTCGCGTTCGCAGGCCCTTCCGCTGTTTCCCGGACCCTGTACGACCGTCTAAAGTGCGGGACGCGCGGCATCCCACACTCCGCGACGCCCCCCGGACCACGCCACGGCTGGGGGCACCTCCCGGCCGCCGCCGGGGGAGTGACCGGCCGGGAGAACATCGGCACGCGACGTATCTGGGGGCTTCACCATGGACCCGAACCACCGTGGGCCGGACGAGCACGGCCACGACGACCGTCCGGGCGCACGGCACGACGCCGGCGGCACGCCCGCACTCCCCGAGCTCCGGGGGCGGGACGCCGCGCTGCCCGTTCCGGCGAAGGGCGCCCGCTCCGAGCTGGTCGCCGGCACCCCCGCGCCCGCGCCCGTCCGCACCACCACCCTCGTCGCCGGCGAGTATCTGCTGACGGTCAACCCGCTCGACGGCAGCGAGGTCGAGGCCTGCCCGCCGGCCGAACGGCCCGCCGCCCCCGCCTTCCGCACCCCGGCGGAACGCGCCCGCCGCAGCCGCGTCACCCCGCCGCCCGTCCCCGCGGACCCGGCCGTGCCCGCCGTGTCCACCGCTCCGCTGCTGGAGCGCGCCGAGGAGCGGATACGGCTCCGCGGCCTGCTGTCCCGGGGCCGCTCCGTCCGCGTCACCGGCCCCTCCGGCTCCGGCCGCACCGCCCTGCTGGACGCCGTGGCCGAGGAGTGCACCGACCTCGCGCCGCACGGCGTCGTCCGGCTCTCCGGCCACGGCCGCACCACCTGTGACCTGCTGTACGACCTCTTCGGCGCGGTCTACGACGCCCCCGGGCACCGGCCCGGCCGCGAAGAACTGCTCGGTCACGTCCGCCGCATCGGCGCCGTCATCGTGCTGGACGACCTCGAGTTCGGCGGCTCCGCGCTCGGCGAGCTCCTCGACGCCACCCCCGAGTGCGCCTTCCTCTTCTCCGCCACTCCCGACGTGGCCGCCCCGCCCGCCGACACCCACGTGGAAGAGGTGCACCTCTCCGGCCTCAGCCGCGGCGCCTGCACCGAACTGCTCCGGCACGTCGTGGACCGCCCGCTGGCGGACGACGAGGAGGCCTGGGCCGGAGACCTCTGGTTCGAGTCCGAGGGCCTGCCGCTCCGCTTCATCCAGGCCGGCGCCCTGCTGAGGCAGCGGGACGCCCTGCGCGCCGACCCGGACGCCTTCGCCGGCCGGGACACCCCCGGCGGCGCCGCCCCGGCGGAGGGGCCGGGCGCCGGGGACGCCGGGGACCGGCCGGCCGCCGTGGACACCGTCAGCGGACCGGAGGGAACGGAGGCCGCGGCCGGGACCGCCGTACCGCTGCCCACCCTCGCCGAGGCCGCCGCGCCCGCCGCCCTGCTCGCCTCCCGGCTGAGCGAATCCGCCCGGGAGACGCTGCGGCTGGCCCTCGCCCTCGGCGGCGACTGCCCCCACCACGCCCATCTTCCGGCCCTCGCCGGCGACAGCCACGCCGACGCCGCGCTCGGCGAACTCCTCGCCTGCGGCCTCGTCACCCCCGTCGGCGGGCACTACCGCCTCGCGTCCGGCGTCGCCACCCAGCTGGAGGCCGCCGGTTACGGAGCGGGGGCCGCGGACCGCGCCCACCTCGCCGGGCGGCACTACGCCTGGTGGGCCGGTCACCCCTCCGTCGTCCCCGAGCGGGCCGCCGCCGAGGCCGAGGCCATGCTCGCGGTGATGGCCGTCCTCATCTCCGGCGAGGAGCCCGGCCACCCCAGCACCGCCGTCCTGCTGGCCCGCACGGCCGCGCCCGTGCTGGCCGCCGCGCTGAACTGGAGCGCGTGGGAACGCGCCCTGCGGCACGGGCAGGAGGCCGCCAGGATCTCCGGGGAGGTCGCCGAAGAGGCGTACTTCCACCACGAGTTGGGCGTTCTCGCGCTCTGCACCGGCAAGCTCGACCGGGCCCGCGCCGAGCTGGAGGCCTCCATCGCGCTGCGCGGCGTCCTCGCGGACCGGCGCGGCGCCGTGTCGGGCCGCCGCGCGCTCGCCCTCGTCGAGGACAAGACCGGTGGCTTCGACCACGCGGCGGGCGGCGCGGTACCGGGCGAGGGGGTCCCCGCCGCGCACGCCGAGGAGTCGGCCACCCCGCCGGGCGCCGTCACCACCGCCTTCGGCGCCCTCGCCGGCGGCCGGGCGGCGGACACCGGGGCCACGGCGGTGACGCCGGCACCGGCGGGCGCCGGGCCGGGCGCCGGGCCGGGCGCCGGGTCCGGCACCGGTGCGGGCGGCAGGTCCGGCACCCGGTCGGGCAGAGGCGGGAACACCCGCCGGGGAGCGGGCCGGTCACCGGCCCTGCTGCAGGGTGCCCGCCGCAACGTCGCGGCGGTCGGCGCCGGGGTCCTGCTCGCCGCGGTGCTCGGCACCGTGGTGACGCTCGGCGCCACCTCCGGCGGCGGGGAGGACCCGCCGGACCGGGTCATCTCCGAGCAGTCCGCCAACGAGGACGACGGCGGGGGCGGCCTGCCCGCCGAGGAGCCGGTGAAGGACTCCACCCGCAGCCCGAAGCCCGTGGAGAGCGGCCGGGCCGGAGAGCCGTCGGCCTCCGAGAGCCCGGACCCCAGCGCTTCCGGCGACGGCGAGTCGACGAAGAGCGGCAGCCCCAGCGCCTCCCGGTCGTCCGGCTCCGGCGGCTCCTCCGGCGGTTCCGGGGGTTCGGGTGGCTCGTCGGGCGGCTCGGGGGACACGACCCCGACCAAGAAGCCGTCCTCGACGCCGTCGACGGGAGAAAGCACCCCCGAGGAGCCGCCGGAGGAGAGCCCGGAGGAGACGCCGACGAGCCCGGACCCCACCGCCAGCGGCGGCACCACCAACACGGCCAGCGAGCCCGCGCCCGTCTCCCCGGTCGGCAGCGGCACCGTCTCGGCGCCGGAGTCGTCGTCGGAGTCGTCGGTCTCGGCCCCGGCCGACGGGACCGGCTCCGGCGAGGAACTCCCGGTCATCTGAGCCGGGTTGTCCGGCTAAGGGGGGCCGGGCCGGGCCGGTCCGGCATGTGCGGCTGGCGGGCCGGACCGGGTGTGTGGTCATGTGGACGGCCGGGCCGCGTGAGCGCGGTTGCGGGGTGGAGCTGGTGTGTTGTTGTGCCGCCGGGTCCGTGTGTGCGGCTGAACGGGCCGGACCGGGTGTGTGGTCATGTGGACGGCCGGGCCGCGTGAGCGCGGTTGCGGGGTGCGGCTGGTGTGTTGTTGTGCCGCCGGGTCCGTGTGTGCGGCTGAACGGGTCGGGTCCGGTATGCGCCGGCCGAGCGGGCCGGGTCCGGTATGCGCCGGCCGAGCGGGCCGGGTCCGGTATGCGCCGGCTGAGCGGGCCCGGGCCGGTATGCGCGGCCGAGCGGGCCCGGGCCGGTATGCGCGGCCGAGCGGGCCCGGGCCGGTGTTGTGGTTGAGCGGGCCGCCCGGCTGCCGGTCGCCTCACGGTGCCCCGCCCCGCGGAGCGGGGTGTCGCTCTTCGCGTGCGGTGCGGGCCGGAGGGGGCGCCGCCCTCCGTGCGCGGAGCGGAGCGGCGCGGGGGCCGCGGAGCGGCCCCTTCCCGATACCCGCGCGGAGCGCGGGACACCGGTGCGGGGGCCGCGGAGCGGCGGGGCCGGAGCGGAGCGGAGGGCTCAGAAGAGCCGGAGCTTGTCGTCCTCGATGCCGCGCAGCGCGTCGTAGTCCAGCACGGTGCAGCCGATGCCCCGGTCGGTGGCGAGCACCCGGGCCTGGGGCTTGATCTCCTGCGCCGCGAAGATGCCCCGTACCGGCGCCAGATGCGGATCGCGGTTGAGGAGCTCCAGGTACCGGGTGAGCTGTTCGACACCGTCTATCTCGCCGCGCCGCTTGATCTCCACCGCGACGGTCGCGCCCTCGGCGTCCCGGCAGAGGATGTCCACCGGGCCGATCGCAGTGGGGTATTCACGCCGAATCAGCGCATAGCCTTCGCCGAGTGTCTCGATCCTGTCGGCGAGGAGCTCCTGGAGATGCGCTTCCACGCCATCCTTGATCAGCCCCGGGTCAACTCCCAGCTCGTGGGAGGAGTCGTGGAGGATTTCCTCCATGGTGATGATGAGCTTTTCGCCCGCCTTGTTCACCACCGTCCACACGTCGTCGTCACCCTCCTTGAGGGTGCAGGGCGGAGACATCCAGTTGAGCGGTTTGTAGGCCCGGTCGTCGGCGTGGACGGACACACTGCCGTCCGCCTTGACCAGGATCAGCCGGGGTGCGGAGGGGAGACGGGCGGTGAGCCGGCCCGCGTAGTCCACGGAGCAGCGAGCGATGACGAGACGCATGGCCCGCACGCTACTCGACCGTCCCGCCTCCACGCGATTCGCCCTGGATGGGCGCCTTCGGCGGCTGGCTGGTTGTCACCATTCTCCTGGTGCGGCCACCGGGAGCGGCATACCGTGGATGCGGGAAGTCGCCGCCCGGGCACGCTCTGTGGCGGCTCCCCTTCGCCGTCCGAAGACCCCTCCGGGGGTGCGAGAGGAGAACCCCATGTCGCTGGACGTCTCACCGGCCCTGCTCGAACAGGCCGAGCGAGGCGAGGTCGATGAAGCGGAGTTCGTCGACTGCGTCCGGAAATCCCTGCCGTACGCATGGGAGATGATCAGCTCTCTGGTGGACCGGCTCCAGGTCGACGGCGGGGAGTTCGCCGACAACCAGGTGCCGCCACCGGACGAACAGGCGCGCGGCCAGCTCCTCCGAGCGCTGGCGAGCGATGCGATACGCGGGGCTCTGCAGCGGCACTTCGGGGTCCGGCTGGCGTTCCAGAACTGCCACCGGGTGGCCGTCTTCCCGCCGGCCGGAGCCTCCGACGAGAGGCTGACGCGCTTCACCTCCGTACGGGGCCAGATCCTGAACCAGTCGCCGCAGCTGCGCGACTGCTGAGACCTTCCGCCGCCCGGCGCCGCCCCGCACCCGGATTCCGCCGGGCGCGGGGCGGCGCCGTGTGCGTCGTGCGGTGCCGGACGGCGCCCCACGGCGCCCGGCTCACGGCTCAGCCGGACCGGCCGGCTCAGCCGAGCAGCGGCAATACCTCGCTGCCCAGCCGCCGGACGTTCTCCTCGGTGGCCGCGAGATCCCCGGACCCCTCCACCAGCAGGGCGAACCGGCTGATGCCGGTGCGCTCGGCGGTGGCCGCCAGCCGGTCCGCGCAGAGCCGGGGCGGGCCCACCGGGTGCAGCGCGCAGAGGAGTTCGGTGTACGCGCGCGGATCGCGCATCCGGCGCTCCCGGCCGTCCACCGTGACATGGGCCTCCAGCCCCTGGCGCAGCCAGCCCGGCATCGCCTTGAGCAGCGCCTCGGCGGCATGGTCGCGGGAGTCGCCGATCTGCGCCACCCCGGCCGAGACGTGACGGGCGGCCGCGATCTCCTCGGGACGGCGGCCCGCCTCCCGGGCGCAGTCGCGCCAGAAGGCGACCATGCCGGCCTTCTCCTCGTCACCGCAGTGCATGCCCAGGAGCATCGGCAGACCGCGCTCGGCGGCCAGCCGCACACTCGCCCGCGAGGTGCAGGCCACGACCACCGGGGGGCCTTCGTCCGGCTCCAGCAGCTCCCCGGGGCGCGGTACCACCGGCACCTCCCGGAAGCGGAACCGCTCTCCCCCGGCCGCCACCCGCGGCTCGCGCAGCCAGCGCAGCAGCAGGTCCAGCGACTCGGGGAAACCCCGTTCGTAGGCCGCGAGGCCCGCGCCGAACACCTCCAGGTCCACCCAGGGGCCGCCCCGCCCGACGCCGAGCGTGAACCGCCCGCCCGAGAGGAGATGGAGCAGCGCCGTCTGCTCGCCGAGCACCACCGGATGCGCGGTCGGCAGCACGCTGACCGCGGTGCCGACGCCGATCCGGCGGGTGCGGCCGAGCAGCAGCGCGGCGAGCGTCACCGCGGACGGGCACACCCCGTACGGCACGAAGTGGTGCTCGGCGAGCCACACCTGATCGAGCCCGGCCCGCTCCGCCTCCTCCGCGGTGCGCACGGCGCGGCGCAGCGCCTCGTCCGCTCCCTGGCCGGGGAACTGCGCGGCCAGTACGAAAACTCCTACCTGCATCGCCTTCTGCCTCCTCGCGGACGGCGTGCTGCCTCCCCTACCGGCAACAACGCCCGACACGTGCCAAGGGCACGGTCTCCCGTGAAGTTCTGCTGATTATCCGGGTATTGGGGATTCCGATGATTTCGGGCGATCGGAGGCGGTGATGCGGATTCCTGCGGATCCGCTGCCGGGGCGGGCGCGGCGCGTAGGCTGGGTGCGGCAGACCGTCCCCCTTCGGATACCCC
Organism: Streptomyces albus subsp. albus; assembly: GCF_000719865.1. Taxonomy (GTDB): domain Bacteria; phylum Actinomycetota; class Actinomycetes; order Streptomycetales; family Streptomycetaceae; genus Streptomyces; species Streptomyces albus_E. The sequence continues at coordinate 39,826 of NZ_JOID01000017.1, read as the reverse complement.
GCGAGGTGCAGCCCGTGTCCCCCCGTCGTAACCGCCCCCGGGGCGGCGGCAGCAATCCCACACCGTTCGGCGGCGGGCGCCGCGAGGGAGAGGACGAGGTGCCGTTCGGCACCGGCTGGGGGAGAACGGAGAGCTGGCGCGGCGAGGAGTGGGTGGTGCGGCCGGTCGGCGCCTCCACGGCGGCCAAGCGGTACCGCTGTCCCGGCTGCGACCAGGAGATCCCGCCCGGGCAGCCGCATGTGGTGGCCTGGGCGCAACTGGGCCCGGTGGACGACCGGCGGCACTGGCACCGGGCGTGCTGGAACGCCCGGGACCGCCGCACCACGCGGGTGCAGCGGTCCCGTAACGCGCCCCGGTACTGACCCGCACCGGGGGAGGCGCGGCCGCGACGGGCCCGGCCCGTGCGGTCCGGCTCAGACGTCCCGCTTCTCCAGCGCCGCGTAGGCGCCGGCGAGGGCGACCGCTGTGACGACGGCCAGCAGCAGGAGCTGGCTCAGGCCGTCACCGGAGTCGTTGACCCCGTGCAGCGCGGCGAGGGAGTTGATGGCGTTGTACTCCAGGATCTTCTCCGCCGCGGGCCGCATGCTCTCGGAGAACATGAGGAACGCCGGGATGATCGCGGGCAGCAGCACCACGCCGAGCATGACCGTGATGGCCCCCGCCGAGTGCCGCAGCAGGGTGCCGACGGCGAGGGCGAGCAGGCCGAGCAGCGAGACGTAGAGCCCGGAGAGGACGGTCGCCCCGGCCCACTCCCCGCCGTCGGCCGAGGCCACTTCCGGCCCGCTGTGCAGCGCCGCGCCCATCAGCGCCGTCAGGGTGCAGACCGCCGTGGTGACCGTCCACGAGACCGCCAGGAAGACCAGCGCCTTGGCGGTCAGCACCCGGGAACGCCGGGGCGCGGCGGTCAGGGTGGTGCGGATCAGGCCGGTGCCGTACTCGGAGGTGATCACCAGCACGCCGAGCGTGACGACGCAGATCTGGCCGAGCATGAGCCCGAACAGACCGTTGCTGATGGGCGGTTGGAGGCCGTAGTCGCCGTCGTCCGTGAAGACGTTGATCAGGAAGCCGATCCCGAGGACGAGGAAGGCCAGGACGGCCAGGGTCCAGACGGTGGAGCGGACGGAGCGGATCTTGGTCCACTCGGCGGCGAGGGCGTGCCCGAGGTGGGCGTCGCGCACCGGGATCGGGGAGGCGTAGCCGCCGGGCGCGGACGGGGTCCCGTGGCCGGGGTGCCCCTGCGGCGGGTGGGCGCCGTACGGCTGCGGGGGCTGCGCGTGCGGCTGTGGCTGTGGCTGTGGCGGTACGGGTACGGGTGCGGGGGCCTGCCCGTACGGTCCCGGGGCGGCCGGGGGCGGGCCCGCCGCGGGCTGCCCGGCCGGCTGCTGGGCGGGCAGCACCTGCGCCGATGCGGCGGGTCCCTGCGCGGACTGCTGCCCGGGAGCCTGCTGCTCCCGGGCGCGCTGCGGCCCGGACGGCGACGGCGGTACCTGCGGGTCCCCGGTCTTGGCCGGCTGCTCCTCGGTCCGCGGCTCCGGGGCGAGGAGGAGGGTGTCGCGCTGTCCGGACGCCTGCTGCCCGGGTGCCTGCTGACCGGAAGCCGGCGGCTCCGGAGCCGGTTGCGCGCCAGGCGCCCGGGGGGTGCCCGTCGCTGCCGGCGGCTGCCCGGCCGGGGATCGCTCGGCGACGGACCCTTCGGCGACCGGCCCTTCGGTGACGGACCCTTCGGTAACGGACCGCTCGGCCGGGGGCTGTTCGGCGACTGCCTGCTCGGCAGGGGGCTGCTGTTCCGGTGCGCCGTTCGGCGGGGGCACGGGCCGCGGGTCCTCCGGCGGGGTGGCGTGGTTTCCGGACTGCGGCTGGGAGGGGGTCGTCATCGGGCTTCCTCGTGGTCACGCTTCATCAGGTCGGGGCCGGGGGCGGCGCCGCTCGGCGCGGCGGCCGGCTGCGGCGCGGCGTACGGGTTCGGCTGCGGCACGCCCGCCGGGTACGGCCCGGGTACGGCGGCCCCGGGCGGCGGGGCGTGGCCCGGCGCGGGGGCCGCGTAGCCCCCGTGCCCCTGCGGCGCGTAACCGCCTTGCGGCGCGTAACCGCCTTGCGGCGCGTAACCGCCCTGGGGCGCGTAACCGCCCTGCGGCGCGTAGCCCGGACCCGCCGGGACCGGCACGGCGGCCTGCAGGCCGGCCCGCGGGTCGAGCGCCGAGCGGTAGTCGACCGCCCCCTGCGTCATCTGCATATAGGCCTCCTCCAGCGAGGCCTGGTGCGGTGAGAGCTCCCAGAGCCGGACGTCCGCCTCGTGCGCCAGATCGCTGACGCGCGGCAGCGGCAGGCCCGACACGCGCAGCGCGCCGTCCTGTTCGGGCAGGACGTGACCGCCCGCCCCGCTCAGCGCGGCGATCAGCTTCTCCCGCTGCTCCGGGGCGTCCACGGGCGTCCGCACCCGGGCGAAGCCGGCCGAGTGGTGCGAGATGAAGTCCTTGACGCTCATGTCGGCGAGGAGCTGACCGCGGCCGATCACGATCAAGTGGTCGGCCGTCAGCGCCATCTCACTCATCAAGTGGCTGGAGACGAAGACCGTGCGGCCCTCGGACGCGAGGCCCTTCATCAGATTGCGCACCCAGAGGATGCCCTCCGGATCCAGGCCGTTGACCGGCTCGTCGAAGAGCAGCACCTGCGGATCGCCCAGCAGGGCCGCCGCGATACCGAGCCGCTGGCCCATGCCGAGCGAGAAGCCCTTGGACCGCCGCCGGGCCACGTCCTGCAGACCCACGACGCCCAGCACCTCGTCGACCCGGCGGGCCGGAATGCCGGACAGCTGGGCGAGGGAGAGCAGATGGTTCCGCGCGCTGCGCCCGCCGTGCACGGCGTTCGCGTCCAGGAGCGCCCCGACCTGGCGGGGAGCGTTGGGCAGTCTGCGGAACGGATGACCGCCGACCGTCACATGCCCGGCGGTCGGCGCGTCCAGGCCCAGGATCATGCGCATGGTCGTCGATTTCCCGGAGCCGTTGGGCCCCAGAAAGCCGGTGACGGCGCCCGGCCGTACCTGGAACGACAAGTTGTACACGGCCGTTTTGGCGCCGTAGCGCTTCGTCAGGCCGACTGCCTCGATCATGCTCCGCCCCTCGCCGGATGGGTCGGGGGCCGCGGATCCGGTGGTCCGATGGTCTGTCCGGGATGTGTGGTGCCCCCTGAGATCACACGAGACTACCGGCGAACCGGCCGCGCGCCACCGCCGAGCGCACACCGCCCCCGGCAACACGGCGGCGCCCCCCGCCACTTGGGATGGCGGGGGGCGCCGAAGCATGGCCGGAACCGCGCGGCGGACCGTGCGGCCGCCGGTACGGGCCGGGGTCAGCCGCGCTGCTGGGCCGGGACGCCGGCGGTCTCGTCGTCCGGGGTGCCGGCCGCGGCGACGGCCGCGCCGGTGAGCGTGGCCAGCATCTCGCGGACGTTGGTCAGCTGGGCGTTGATGCTGTCGCGGCGGTTGGTGAGCGCCGCCAGCTCGCGCTCGGACTCGCTGCGGATCCGGTCGGCCTTGGCGTTGGCGTCGGCCACGATGTCCTCGGCCTGGCGCTGCGCGGTCTCCACCGTCTGGCGGGCGCGGCGCTCGGCGTCGGTGCGCAGCTTCTCCGCCTCCAGGCGCAGCTGCTCGGCCCGGTGCTCGATCTCCGCGAGCCGCTTCTCGGCCTTGGCCTGGCGGGAGGCGAGGTCGCGCTCGGACTGCTCGCGGCGCTTGGCGAGGTTCGTCTCGAAGTCCGCGGCGGCCTGGGCGGCCTTGGCGCGGGTCTCCTCGAAGAGGGCGTCGGCCTCCTCGCGCTTCGCCTGGGCGTCCTTCTGCGCGTCGGCGCGGAGCGTGGCCGCCTCGCCCTTCGCGCGGTCGACGATCCGGGCGCCCTCGTCCTCGGCCTTCTGCTTGCGGTCGGTGGCGTAGCTCTCGGCGTCGTTGCGGACCTGCTGGGCGGCGGACTCGGCCAGCTCGCGGTGCTGGTCGGCGGCCCGGCGGGCCTCGTCCCGCAGATCCTTCGCCTCCTCCTCGGCGAGGCGGAGGATCTTCTCGACCCGGGCGCCGAGACCGGCGTACGACGGCTCGGAGTCGTTGACCTGGGCCTGGGCGTTCTGCGTTTCGAGGTGCAGTTCCTCGATCCGCTTCTCCAGGGCGGAGATGCGCGACAGTGCGCTGTCGCGGTCGGCGACGAGCTTGGTGATGCGGTCGTCCACCTGGCCGCGGTCGTATCCACGCCGCACGAGCTCGAAGCCGAAGGGGGAGGAAGTGTCGCTCATGGGGTTCCTGTCGAAAGAGACTGAAAGAGACCGGTGAGGTGATAGACCGAATCCTAGGCGCCCGTACGGCGTGTCATCGAGTCATTGACGGTTTGGTGTGGAGAATGACCCCTCTTTTGAGTGGCTAGCTGTCGGACCCCTTGCCACCCGAACGGGAAGCCCCCGCCGCCGCAGCCGTTTTGACCCCGTTCGCACCCCCGGCCGCACCGGGCGTCTCGAAGGATTCCAGGGCCTCCAGCACGTCCTGGACCCTTGAGATCTCGGCGTTGATGTCCTCGCGCCGGCGGACCAGCACATCCAGCTCGCGCTGTCCCTCGTCGACCGTCCGCTTCGCCTCGGCCGCCGCCTTCGCGCGCATCGTCTCGGCCTCGCGTTCGACCTCCGCCTTCTTCTGCTCCGCCTCCTTGAGAAGAGCCTCGGCCTTCTTCACCGCCGCGATCCGGACCTTGCTGGCCTCGCTCGCCGCCTCCGAGAGCAGCTTCTCCGCCTTCTTCTCGGCCTCCGCGACCTGCTCGGACGCCGCCGTGACCAGCTTGTCGACCCGCTCTCCGGCCGACTTCACGGCCTCCGCCGCCTCCCGGCGCGCCCGCTCGTGCAGCTCCTCCACCTCGGACTCGACCCGGGCCCGCAGCTCCTCGGCCCGCTCGCGGATCGCGGTGGCGTCCCGCCGTGCCTCGCCCAGCATGGTGTCGGAGTCGGTACGGGCCCGCTCCACCACGCCGTTGCCCTCGTTCGTCGCCTCGGCGACGATCCGCTCGGCCTCCCGGCGGGCGGCACCGACCATGGTGTCCGCCTGCTCCTCGGCCGCGGTCGCCGCGCGCAGCGCCTCCTCCCGGGCCCTGGCCACCAGCTGGTCCGCCTGCTCGGCCGCGTCCGCCCGGCGCTGGGCCGCGGCTTTCCGCGCCTCGTCCAGCTCCCGCTCGGCCTCCGCCCGCGTCTCGCGGCTCAGCCGCTCGGCCGCCGCCTCCGCGTCGGCCTTGGTGCGGGCCGCCTCGGCGCGGGTGCGCGCCGCGTGCTGCTGGGCCGAGGTGACGGCCTCGGCGGCCTCCCGGCGCAGCCGGTCCGCCTCCTCGGTGGCCTCCGCGAGCAGCCGGTCCGCCTGCACCGCGGCGTCCGAGCGCCGCTTGTTGGCCTCCTCGCGGGAGGTGGCCCGCAGCCGCTCGGCCTCCTCGATCGCCTCCGAGACCGTGCGGTCGGCCATCGCCTTGGCGGCTTCCGTCTCCTCGCGCGCCTCCTGCCGGAGCCGGGTGGCGTCCTCGGAGGCCCGCTCCCGCTCGGCGTAGGCGTCCGCGCGGACCCGGTCCGCCTCGCCCTGCGCCTCCTCGCGGGTGCGCTGCGCCGCGTGCTCGGCGGCCGACCGCAGCCCGGCGATCTCCTGCTCGGCCTGCTCGTGCAGCCCGGCCACCGAGTCCCGTACCTGCTGGGCGGTCTGCTCGGCGGCGCCCACCAGTTCGGCGGCCCGCCGCTCGGCCTCCTCCAGCAGACGCGCGGCCTCCGACTGCGCCTCCTCCACCCGCTTGCGGGCGGAGGCCAGCAGCTCCTCGGACTGCTCCCGGGCGCGGCGGCGCTCCTGGTCCGCCTCCTCGCGGGCGTCCCCGAGGAGGGTCTCCGCCTCCCGGCGCCGCCGGGAGGCCTCCTCCTGGGCGGCGTTCAGCGCCTCCGCGGCCTCGGCGCCCGTGCGCTCGGCGGCGGCCGCCGCCTCGTCGCGGATGCGGTCGGCCGTCTCCTGGGCCTGCGCGCGCAGCTCCTCGGCCTCGGCCATGGCGTCGGTCCGCAGCCGCACGGCCACCGCCTCGCCCTCGGCGCGCGCCGCGGACGCGTCCGACGCCGCCTCCGAGCGCAGCCGCTCGGCGTCCCGCTCGGCCTGCTGCTGCAGGGTGCGCAGCCGCTCGGCGGCCTCGGTGCGCAGCCGGTCGGTCTCCTCGACGGCCTCCCGGCGCAGCCGTTCGGCCTCCGTACGGGCCTCGCGCAGCGCCTCCTCGGCGGCGGTGACCCGCTCCTCGGCCTCGGTGTGCAGCCGGGTCAGCTCCTCGGCCGCCTCGGCGCGCCGGTCGCGGGCGGCCTGCTCGGCCTCCTCGCGGAGCTGGGTGGCCTCCTCGACGGCCTGGTCGGCCGTCTTGCGGGCCTGTGCGAGGGCCTCCGTGCGCAGTTCCTCCGCCTCGCCGCGGGCGCGCTCCAGGGCGTCCTCCGCCTGCCGGCGCAGGGTGGTGGCGCGCTCGATGGCCTCGGTGCGGATGCGCTCGCTGTCGGAGCTGGCACCGTTCCGCAGCTCCTCGGCGTCCGCCTTGGACTTGGCCAGCAGCTCCTCGGCCTGCTTCGCGGCCTCCTCGATCTGCTGGACGGCCTCGCGGCGGGCCTCACCCCGCAGCCGCTCGGCCTCCGCGACGGCGTCGGCCCGCAGCTGCTCGGCCTCGCCGCGCAACCGCCGTGCCTCCTCCTGGAGTTCGACGGTCTTGGCGCGGTACTCCTTGGTGTCGTCCTTGGCCGCGCCCTTGACCTGCTCGGCGGCGTCGGCGGCCTCACTGCTCAGCCGGGAGGCCTCGGCCTCGGCCTCGCGGCGGATGCGCTCGGCCTCCTCGGCCGCGGCGCGGGTGGTCGCCTTGGCGTCCTCCTCGGCCTTGGTCAGCAGCTCCTCGGCGCTGCGGGCGGCCTTCGCCAGCTGCGCGGCGGAGTCCTCGGCGACCTTGGAACGGGCGGCCTCCTCGGCCTCCGCGCGCATCCGGTCGGCCTCGGCCCGGGCGTCTGCCCGCAGCTGCTCGGCCTCCGCCTTGATCGTCTCGGCTTCCTTGGTGGCCTCGTTGACGAGCCGGGCGATCTCCGCCTTGGCGGTGCGCATCCGCTGCTCGTTGGCGGACTCGGCGCTGCTGAGCTTCTTGCCGGCCTCCGCCTCCGCCTGTTCGCGCAGCCGCTCGGCCTCGGCGCGCGCCGTGCGCAGCGCCTCCTCGGCCTCCTTCATGCGCTGCTCTGCCGTCCGGGTCAGTTCCGCGGACTGGCGGCGGGCCTGCTCGGACTCGCCGACCGTGGACGTACGGAGCTGCTCGGCGTGGTCGGTGGCCTCCTGCGCCTGGTTGGACGCGGCGGTCAGCAGGCGTTCGGCGTCGGTGCGGGCCCGGCGCAGGATCTGCTCGGCCTCGGCGCGGGCCGACTCGGCCTGGCTGCCGAGCCGCTCCCGGGCCTGCTCGGTGAGGCGGTGCGCCTCGGCGCGGGCGGCGGCGAGGGACTGCTCGGCCTCGGCGCGGGACTCCTCCAGCAGCCGCCGGGCCTGGGACTCGGTGCGGGCGCGGAGCTGCTCGGCCCAGGCGACGTTCTCGTTGACGTGCGCCTCGACGGTCTGCCGCCGCTCCGCCAGCTCCTCGTCGAGCCGGCGGCGGCGCTCGACCGCCTCGCTGTGCAGCTCGGCCTCCAGCCGGGCCTGCCGCTCGGCGACCTCCTGCAGCAGCCGCTGGGTCTGGGCGCGGGCCTCGCGCAGCTCCCGTTCGGCGTCGGTGCGGAGCTGGTCGGCCTGGATCTGGGCGTTGCGGAGCAGCTGCTCGGCCTGGTAGCCGAGGTCGCCGTGGTCGTAGGCGGGCCGGGACATGATGGTGCGGCGCGCCTCGTGCAGCTTGGCGCGCAACACCTCGACCTGGTAGCCGAGGTCGTCGGCGTGCTGGACGGCCTTCTCCCGCTCGGTCTTCAGCCGCTCCATCTCGGCTTCGAACTTCGAGAGGTGGTCGTCAGCCTCGTAGCGGTCGTAGCCCCGCACTGCGCGGTCCATCCGTCCCCTGGTCGCGTCGACACCGGCGCTGCCCTGCCCGTTCAGGCGCCGGCCCGTTCTTCGATCGGCACTGCCCTTCCGAGGAAGGTACGTTCCGGAACAAGGATGCCTTCAATCGGAGAAGGGTTCCTTGAACTGAACAGTGCCTTCCGGGGAATGGTGTCAGATCATCGGCGGGGAAGGGGGCACAGCCGTGGAACCTGCGCAGGCCTCACAACCCCGGCCGAACGGCCACTCTACCGGCCGGGGCGATGTGAGGTCAGTGGCTGTGGGCGTCCTCGCTTCCCTCCGCGCCCTTGGCGGTGACGAGTTCGGTCAGCACGCCGCCGCAGTCCTTGGGGTGGAGGAAGGTGATCCGCGAGCCCATGGAGCCGGTGCGGGGCTCGTCGTAGAGAACGCGGACCCCCTTGTCCCGGATGGCGGCGGCGTCGCCGTCGACGTCGGCCGTGCCGAAGGCGATGTGGTGCACGCCCTCGCCGTTCTTGGCCAGCCACTTCGCGACGGTGGAGTCCTCGCGGGTGGGCTCCAGGAGCTGCAGGTAGGAGGCGCCGCCGTCCGAGGTCTCGTTGATCTTGAGCATGGCCTCCCGCACGCCCTGTTCCTCGTTGACCTCCGAGTGGAAGACCTCGAAGCCGTAGGTGGCACGGTAGAACTCCACCGTCTTGTCGAGGTCGAAGCAGGCGATTCCGATGTGGTCGATACGCGTCAGCATGAGACCAGTGCACCCCTCTCACATGCGACTACGCAACGTGCGCGCGATCACACCCGCCGACCGGTGACCCGGGGGCATACCGCTCAGTACATTGACGGAAACCCTCGTTAACCCTTCCGGGGCCCTGCCGCATCCCCCCCGGAAGGCTTGATCCCGTCCGAAGGGACCGCACCATGACTGCCACGACCGGTACCACTTCTGTGATCGTCGCAGGGGCCCGTACGCCCATGGGGCGTCTGCTCGGCTCCCTGCGCAGCTTCTCCGGCGCCGACCTCGGCGGGGTGGCCATCAAGGCCGCCCTGGACCGGGCCGGCATCGGCGGCGACCAGGTGCAGTACGTGATCATGGGCCAGGTGCTCCAGGCGGGCGCCGGGCAGATCCCCGCCCGGCAGGCGGCCGTGAAGGCCGGCATCCCGATGAACGTGCCCGCGCTGACCATCAACAAGGTCTGCCTCTCGGGCCTGGACGCCATCGCGCTGGCCGACCAGCTCATCCGCGCCGGTGAGTTCGACGTGATCGTCGCCGGCGGCCAGGAGTCCATGACCAACGCCCCGCACCTGCTGCCGAAGTCCCGCGAGGGCTACAAGTACGGCGCGGTGCAGGTCATCGACGCCATGGCGCACGACGGGCTGACCGACTCCTTCGAGAACGTCGCCATGGGCGAGTCCACCGAGAAGCACAACACCCGGCTGGGCATCGGCCGCGCCGAGCAGGACGAGATCGCGGCGGCCTCCCACCAGCGCGCCGCGGCCGCCCAGAAGAACGGCCTGTTCGAGGCCGAGATCACCCCGGTCGAGATCCCGCAGCGCAAGGGCGACCCGGTGGTCTTCTCGCAGGACGAGGGCATCCGCGCCGAGACCACGGTCGAGTCGCTGGGCAAGCTCCGGCCCGCCTTCGCCAAGGACGGCACCATCACCGCCGGCACCTCCTCGCAGATCTCCGACGGCGCGGCCGCCGTGGTCGTCATGAGCAAGGCCAAGGCCGAGGAGCTGGGCCTGGAGTGGATCGCCGAGATCGGCGCCCACGGCAACGTGGCCGGCCCCGACAACTCGCTGCAGTCCCAGCCCGCCAACGCGATCAAGCACGCGCTGGACAAGGACGGCCTGACGGTCGGCGATCTGGACCTGATCGAGATCAACGAGGCGTTCGCCGCGGTCGCCGTGCAGTCCATGAAGGACCTCGGCGTGACCTCGGAGAAGGTCAACGTCAACGGCGGCGCCATCGCCCTCGGCCACCCGATCGGCATGTCCGGCGCCCGCGTCGTGCTCCACCTGGCGCTGGAGCTCAAGCGGCGCGGCGGCGGCACCGGCGCGGCGGCCCTGTGCGGCGGCGGCGGCCAGGGCGACGCCCTGATCGTCCGCGTCCCGGGCAAGTGACCCGCGGCCCCCGGACCATCCCGCGGGGCCCGAAGAGATCGAGAGAGACGGAGCACTGACCGATGGCCGACGTCCCCACCCTGGTCGAGCAGGCGCGGGAGGGCCGCCCGCGTGCCGTGGCCCGGCTGATCTCACTGGTGGAGGGGGCGTCGCCGCAGCTCCGTGAGGTCATGGCCGCCCTCGCGCCGCTGACCGGCAACGCGTACGTGGTCGGGCTGACGGGATCGCCCGGGGTGGGCAAGTCCACGTCCACCTCGGCGCTCGTCACCGCGTACCGCAAGGCCGGGAAGCGGGTCGGGGTGCTCGCGGTCGACCCCTCCTCGCCGTTCTCCGGCGGCGCGCTGCTGGGCGACCGGGTGCGGATGGGCGACCACGCCTCCGACCCCGGCGTCTACATCCGCTCGATGGCCACCCGCGGCCATCTCGGCGGACTGGCCTGGGCCGCCCCGCAGGCGATCCGCGTGCTCGACGCGGCCGGCTGCGACGTGGTCCTGGTGGAGACCGTCGGCGTCGGCCAGTCCGAGGTGGAGATCGCCTCGCAGGCCGACACCAGCGTGGTGCTGCTGGCCCCCGGCATGGGGGACGGCATCCAGGCGGCCAAGGCCGGAATCCTGGAGATTGGCGACGTCTACGTGGTGAACAAGGCCGACCGGGACGGGGCCGACGCCACCGCCCGGGAGCTCAACCACATGCTCGGCCTGGGCGAGTCCCGGTCGCCGGGGGACTGGCGCCCGCCGATCGTCAAGACCGTCGCGGCGCGGGGCGAGGGGGTAGACGAGCTCGTCGAGGCCCTGGAGAAGCACCGGGCCTGGATGGAGGAGCGCGGCACCCTCACCGAGCGGCGCCGGGCGCGCGCGGCCCACGAGGTGGAGACCATCGCGGTGACCACCCTGCGGGAGCGGATCGGCGACCTCCGCGGCGACCGGCGGCTCGACGCGCTGGCCGAGCGGATCGTGGACGGGACGCTGGACCCGTACACGGCCGCGGACGAACTGGTCGCCGGGGTCACCGAGAGCTGACGGGCTCCGGGCCCGGGCCCGGGGCATCACGAACGGCGGCGCCGGTCCGTGCGGGACCGGCGCCGCCGTCGTCCTGAGGCCGGTGCGGAGCGGTCGCGGCCCGGACGGAGGGCCCGGGCGGCGGCCGGCGGCCGGTTAGCCGGCGCGCTGTTCGCGCAGGTGCTCCGCGACCGGGGTCAGGGTCTCGCGGAGCGCGGCGAGATCCGCGGGCGGCATCAGATCGATGAAGTGCCGCCGTACGGAGGCGACATGGTGCGGTGCCACCTCCCGCATGACCTGCGCCCCGTGGTCGGTCAGCACGGCGTAGAGCCCCCGCCGGTCGGATTCGCAGTTCTCCCGCCGGACGAGCCCCGCGTTCTCCATGCGGGTGATCTGGTGCGAGAGTCTGCTCTTCGACTGGAGGGTCGCGGCGGCGAGATCACTCATTCGCATCCGCGACTCATCGGATTCGGAGAGGTTCACCAGGATCTCGTAGTCGTTGATGGTCAGGCCGAACGGCTGCAGATCCTTCTCCAGTTGGTGCATCAGCAGTTTGCTGACGTCCAGGTGGGTGCGCCAGGCACGCTGTTCCTCATCGCTGAGCCAGCGGGTGGCCGTCTCGGTCTCCATATGAATATTCTACCTATAAAGTTGAAAAGCGGACCAATGGTGGACTGCTTCGCACCGCCCCCAAATGTTCCCTCGTGCAAAACTGCCGGTGCGGGCAGGCGTTCGAAACGTTACACTCCGGAGACTGCCGTTTACAGTCCGAAGCGGCGCTGGAGCCCTCCCAGACCGCCCGGAAGTGGGGGAAGTCCGGGCGCAGAACCGGGGCCCTGTCCGCCGGGGTGACCGCCGCCGGGCACGCCCGGCTCGCCCGGCACGGCGCCGGTGGCGATCTCGTCCATCAACTGCTCCGTGGACTGCAGCAGCACCTGCCCCGCGCCCGTGAACTCGAACTGGTGCTCCTCCCCGGAGGCCCCGCCGAGCCCCGTCAGGGCCCGCACGCCGCCCAGCACCCCGCGCAGATACCCGTGGTCGTAGTGGTGGCAGGGGGACGGGCAGTCCGCCCAGCCGACGAGGGCCTGCGGGTCGACCCGGACCGGCGGCTCCACGAAGACCACCGGGCCGTTCGAGGCGGCCACGAACTTCCCCGTCCCGATCAGGGTGAGAAAGCCCGGGATGATCGACTGCTTGAGCGACAGCCCCGGTTCGAAGGCCAGCAGGTTGCCCGACCGGACGGTGAGGTTGCCGTCCTCCAGGTCGTAGGAGTTGACGTCGAAGGCCCGGTCGGCGAGGAGCATCTTGCCCCGGCCCTCGGCCACCACCCAGTCCGCCGCGTGCAGCGGGGAGTGGAAGCTGCCGGCGACCAGCCGGTCGAGGCGGCCGTGGCCGACGCCGTCGAAGCTGATCTCGCCGTAGTAGGCGATCATCTTGCCCTTCTGCAGGAACCACTGGCCGTTCAGGTCCACGCAGAAGGTGTACGCGTTGACGTTGTCGTCGGCCGGCAGGGTCTGCGGGTCGAAGACGGCCGGACCGGTCACAGCTTCTCCTCCGATGCCTGGACGAACACCGCGCCGGTGCCCGACAGTTCGAGCTGGAAGGCCTCTCCCGAGCCGCGGCCGACCATGTCGCGCCAGCCCAGCGCCGTGGAGAGCTTGTTGCGCACGTCCCCGTGGTGGGCGACGTATGCCTGCGGGTCGACGTGCACCGGACGATCCGGCGTGACCGGCAGTTCGATGACGCCGCCGTGGGCCATCACGGCCACCGAACCGTGCCCGCTCAGGGTGGTGGTGAACAGGCCCTGGCCGGTGACCTGGCCGCGCACCATGCCCATCACCCCGCCCTGCGAGCCCAGGAACACCGGCTTCTGCTGGAGCGTGCCGTCGAAGGCCAGCAGCCGGTCCGCCTCCACGTGCAGGGTGTCACCGGACAGCTCGATCACCTGGATGTGGTGACCGCCGTGCCCGAACATCACGGTGCCGTCGCCCTCGACCGTCATCAGCGGCGCCGCCTCGCCCGCCACCCGGCGGCCGATCATCGACATCACCCCACCCTGGCCGCCCGCCATGCTCGGGGTGAAGCTCACCTCCCCCGTGTAGGCGAGCATGGCGCCGCGCTGGCTGAACAGCCGCTGACCGGGCGTGATCCGCGCCTCGACCATCTTCGAGTTGATCTCCCGGAACGGCATCAGAGCTGCCCCCCGACCGTGTTGCGCTCGCTGGGCTGCACATAGACCAGCCCCTCGCCCTCGAAGCGGATCTGGAACGACTCCCCGGAGCCCTCGCCCATGACGGTGCGGAAGTTCACCCCGGACTGGAACTCCTGCCGCAGCTTGCCCGTGTGGGCCACGTACGCTCCCGGGTCCACCCGCAGCGGGTACGCCGGCGACACCCGCAGCACCACGGCCGGCCCGTCGGACATGATGGCCGCCTGGCCCGTGCCCTCGACGACCGTGGTGAACAGGCCGTTGCCCTGGGCGGCCCCGCGCAGCCCGGTGAAGGTCGTGCCGGTGCGGAGCCCCGCGTCGGCCGCTAGCAGATTGCTCGCCTCCACATGGAGCTTGTCGCCGTGCAGCGGGACGAGCGTGATCTCGGTGGCCCGGTCGGCGAACCAGCAGGTCCCCTGCCCCCGCACCTCCATCAGCTCCATCTGCTCACCCGTGAGCCGGCGGGTGACCATGCCGCGCAGGCCCTCGCCGCCCCCGCTCAGCTTCTTGAAGTCCATACGGCCGTCGTAGGCCACCATCGCGCCGTTCTTCGCCTTGACGGCCTCTCCGCCCAGGTCGACGGCGAGCACTTTGCTGCCTTGCAGTCGGAATTGCGCCACAGCCCCGACCGTATCCGTCCCGGGGGAGTACCGACAGGGGATCTCCCGTACGAGGCCGGGCGGACCGCGCGTCGCGAAGGTCACACCGGCCCACCCGGGCGGCCGTCCGCCGGGAACGGCTGTCAGAATGGACGCGTTTGTGCAAGCGTTCACAAGCAGCTCGCCCGCAGGGGCGCCCCCAGCCCTCCGGCTCCACGACCCCGCCCCCCGTTCCGTCGAAAGAGGTTCCCGCCCGTGGACATCAAGACCGCTTCCGCCGTCCGCCGACTCCGCCTGGTCTCCGCCGTGGAGGCGGTCTCCTATGTGCTGCTGCTGGTCTGCTCGGTGCTCAAGCGCACCACCGACTTCAACGCGGTGCCGGTGATGGGCGCGATCCACGGCGTGCTGGTCGTCCTCTTCCTGCTCTTCCTGGCCGACGCCTGGAACCGCACCAAGTGGCCGGTGAAGCAGCCGCTGGTCTACTTCGTGCTCTCGCTGATCCCGGTCGGCGGCTTCTGGGCCGAGCGGATGCTGCGCCGCGAGGAGGAGGCCGGGGTCATCGCCGCCCGGGCCCGCCGCGAGGGCGTCGTCAGCGCCTGACCGGTCGGAGCGTCACCCGGGCCCGGGGCCGTGACCCGGGTCCGGGGCCGTCACCCGGGTCCGGGGGGACGCCGGCCGCTCCGGACGGCGTACGCCGCCGCCGACGGGTACGCCGCCCTCGGTCAGCCGGCCGCCAGCGCGATCCCGAGCGGCGTGCGCTCGTACAGCACCTGGTGGCCGTAGCGGTGCGAGGTCAGCAGGCCCGCGTCGCGCAGCGCCGAGAGATGCGCCGAGACGGAGGACGGGGCCAGGCCCAGCCGGCGGGCGAGGCCCGTGGTGCTGGCCGGCTCCTCCAGCGCGGTGAGGACGGCCGCGCGGCCCCGGCCGAGCAGCCGGGACAGCACCTCCGGCGGCTGGTCGCCGGAGGACTGCCACAGTCCGCCGAGGCCCCGTGCCGGGTAGACCAGCGCACGGTCCCACGGCATCTCGCGGCCCGCGACCGGGCCCGGCCGGCAGAAGACGCTCGGGACCAGCAGCAGCCCGCCGCCGTCCGCTCCGTCCCGCGCCCGGCCGCCGTCCGCGCCCTCTCGTACCCCGCGCCCGTCGGCACCGTCCGGCGCCCCGTCACCGTCCGCTCCGTGCGGCGGTCCGGCCGCTGCCGCGTCCTCCGGCCTTCCGGTGCCATCGGCTCCGTCCGGAGCGGACGGTGACGGGGCGGCGCTCCGCTCCGTGCCGTCCCCCGGCGGTTCGGCGTGCGCGATCGTCAGCGTGCCGTCCGCCCAGGACACGTCCGGGTGCAGTTCGGCGAAGAGCGCCTCCGGCCCGCCGCCGGCCAGCCGCCGCGCGTGGAAGGCGGCGTCGGCCTCCAGCAGGGCGTGCAGTGGCGGCCAGTCCGGCTCGATCAGCGCCCGCCAGGCCAGCTCCAGCAGGTCCGCCAGCTCCTTGACGGCCCGGCCCGGGTCCTCCAGCATCCGGCGTCCGCGCAGGCTGCCGGCCGCGCCCGGGGTTCCGGCCAGCGCCCGCTCCAGCTCCACCCGGGCCACCGCCGGGTCGGTCGCCCGGACCCGGGCCAGTTCGTCCTCGATCCGGGTGCCGGTGCCGTCGGGGCGCGGGGCGAGGAAGCGCGGGCCGCGGCCGTGGACCGGCGTCAGCAGTGACAGCGGCGCCAGGTTCAGCCCCGAGGCCGCCACCTGGATCCTGCGCAGCCACGGCAGCCGGGTGCCGGGCGGGCCGGGGCGGTCCAGGGCGCGCACGGCGCTCCGCGTCTCCCAGAGCGGGGAGACCGCGAACCGGCAGCGCGCCGCGTCGTCGGGCCCGCATCGCAGATGGAACGGCATGGGGTGGTCCGCCCTCTCCGCCAGGTTTTCGTCTCCGTCCGAAAGCATGTCGGAGATGATCTACCCCGAGGGCTGGGGCACATGCCTGGCCGGTCCTCCCGTGCCGTCCGGTTGACCGGTATGCGGAACGGGGCTGACCACCATATGACCGGCCGGTAGGGTCGAGGCGTGCCGAAGCCGCTCAGTCTGTCGTTCGACCCGATCGCCCGAGCCGACGAACTCTGGAAGCAGCGATGGGGATCCGTGCCGTCCATGGTCGCCATCACCTCGATCATGCGGGCCCAGCAGATCCTGCTCGGGCAGGTGGACGCGGTCGTCAAGCCGTACGGCCTCACCTTCGCCCGGTACGAGGCCCTGGTGCTGCTCACCTTCAGCAAGGCCGGGGAGCTCCCGATGTCCAAGATCGGCGAGCGGTTGATGGTCCACCCCACCTCCGTCACCAACACCGTCGACCGGCTGGTCCGCTCCGGGCTCGTCGCCAAGCGGCCGAACCCCAACGACGGGCGCGGCACCCTGGCGACCATCACCGACAAGGGGCGCGAGGTCGTCGAGTCCGCCACCCGCGACCTGATGGCGATGGACTTCGGGCTGGGGGTGTACGACGCGGAGGAGTGCGCCGAGATCTTCGCGCTGCTGCGCCCCCTGCGCGTCGCGGCCGGCGACTTCGACGAAAAAGGCTGAGGCCGGGCCGGGTCCGGGCCCGGCCCCGGGGCAGCGGGGGGCTCGCGGCGTGCTCCGGTTACGCTCGACGGCATGAAGAAGAGCGTGCTGACCCGGTACCGGGTCATGGCCTACGTCACCGCCGTGATGCTGCTGGTGCTCAGCACCTGCATGGTGTTCAAGTACGGCTTCGGCCGCGGTGAGGACCTCACCTTCGTGGTGTCCCAGACGCACGGCCTGCTGTACATCATCTATCTGATCTTCGCCTTCGACCTGGGCTCCAAGGCCAAGTGGAGCTTCGGCAAGCTGCTCTGGGTGCTGCTCTCCGGCACCATCCCGCTCGCCGCCTTCTTCGTGGAGCGCAAGATCACCCGTGAGGTGGAACCGCTCGTGGCGGACGGCGGTCCGGTGGTCGCGAAGGCCTGAGCGGCCCGGCACCGCGGGGCCCCGGTCACCCGTGCCCCGCGGACTGCCATCGACAGATAGTAGGACGTCCAAGTAAATTGGCCTCCATGGACTCCGACGCCCTCGAAGAAGGCCGCCGCCGCTGGCAGGCCCGTTACGACGCGGCCCGCAAGCGGGACGCAGACTTCACCACGCTCTCGGGCGACCCGGTCGACCCCGTGTACGGCCCGCCCCCGGGCAGCACCGTGCCCGGCTTCGAGCGGATCGGCTGGCCCGGGGAGTACCCCTTCACCCGCGGTCTGTACCCGACCGGCTACCGGGGCCGCACCTGGACCATCCGCCAGTTCGCCGGCTTCGGCAACGCCGAGCAGACCAACGAGCGCTACAAGATGATCCTGGAGGCCGGCGGCGGCGGCCTCTCCGTCGCCTTCGACATGCCGACCCTCATGGGCCGCGACTCCGACGAGCCCAAGTCGCTCGGCGAGGTCGGCCACTGCGGCGTCGCCATCGACTCCGCCGCCGACATGGAGGTCCTCTTCCGGGACATCCCGCTCGGCGACGTCACCACCTCCATGACGATCAGCGGGCCCGCCGTCCCCGTCTTCTGTATGTACCTCGTCGCCGCCGAGCGGCAGGGCGTCGACCCCGGCGTCCTCAACGGCACGCTGCAGACGGACATCTTCAAGGAGTACATCGCGCAGAAGGAGTGGCTCTTCCAGCCCGAGCCGCATCTGCGCCTCATCGGCGACCTCATGGAGCACTGCGCGCGGAACATCCCCGCGTACAAGCCGCTCTCCGTCTCCGGCTACCACATCCGCGAGGCCGGCTCCACGGCGGCGCAGGAGCTCGCCTACACCCTCGCCGACGGCTTCGGCTACGTCGAACTGGGCCTCTCCCGCGGCCTGGACGTGGACGACTTCGCGCCCGGCCTCTCCTTCTTCTTCGACGCGCACCTCGACTTCTTCGAGGAGATCGCCAAGTTCCGCGCCGCACGCCGCATCTGGGCCCGCTGGATGCGCGACGTCTACGGGGCGAAGACGGAGAAGGCGCAGTGGCTGCGCTTCCACACCCAGACCGCCGGGGTCTCGCTCACCGCCCAGCAGCCGTACAACAACGTGGTGCGGACCGCGGTCGAGGCGCTCGCCGCCGTCCTCGGCGGCACCAACTCCCTGCACACCAACGCCCTGGACGAGACCCTGGCGCTCCCCTCGGAGCAGGCCGCCGAGATCGCGCTGCGCACCCAGCAGGTGCTGATGGAGGAGACCGGCGTCGCCAACGTCGCCGACCCGCTCGGCGGCTCCTGGTACGTCGAGGCGCTGACCGACCGGATCGAGGCCGACGCCGAGAAGATCTTCGAGCAGATCCGGGAGCGGGGCCGGCGCGCGGTGCCGAACGGCGAGCACCCGATCGGGCCGATCACCTCCGGCATCCTGCGCGGCATCGAGGACGGCTGGTTCACCGGCGAGATCGCCGAAGCGGCCTTCGCGTACCAGCGGGCCCTGGAGAAGGGTGACAAGAAGGTCGTCGGCGTCAACTGCCACACCGGCTCCGTCACCGGAGACCTGGAGATCCTGCGGGTCAGCCACGAGGTCGAGCGGGAGCAGGTCCGGGTGCTCGCGGAGCGGAAGGCCGCCCGTGACGACGGCGCGGTCCGGGCCGCCCTGGACGCCATGCTCGCGGCGGCCCGGGACGGCGGCAACATGATCGAGCCCATGCTGGAGGCCGTACGGGCCGAGGCCACGCTCGGCGAGATCTGCGGCGTGCTGCGCGAGGAGTGGGGCGTCTACACGGAGCCGGCCGGCTTCTGACGCCCGGCGCGGGGGTTTTTCCGGAGGGCCGGGGGCGCGAACCCCCGGCCCTCCGGCTGTCCGTTGAAGCCGTCAGCCCCGCTCGTCCGTCCCGGCTGTCCGTCCGGCCGCCCCGCCACCGGCCGCCCGCCCCGGCCCGCCGCCGGCCCCGGTGCCCCCGTCCGGGCCCCGCCTACGGGAGCCCCGTCTCCGGTCGTCCGGGCCCCGGTGGGGCGGCCGGCGGCGGGGTGGCCCCGGCCGTCAGCCCGTCGAGCAGCAGGGCCGTGAGGTCGCGCACCCAGCCGGGGTCCACGGGCTCGCTGCTCACCAGCGTCCGGTGCACCACCGCGCCGGCGATCACGTCGAAGATCAGGTCCACCGAGCGCCGCGCCGCCGCGGCGCCCTCCGGGCCGGGCGCGTCCGCGGGCAGTTCGCCGCGCCGCTGCGCCCGTTCCCGGCCGAGCAGGACGAGCCGTTTCTGCCGGTCCACGATCGCCGACCGGATCCGCTCCCGCAGGGCCGGGTCGTGCGTCGACTCGGCGACCACGGCCATCAGCGAGGCCTTGGCCTCCGGCCGCTCCAGCAGCCGGGCGAAGCGCAGCACCACGCCCTCCACGTCGGCGCGCAGGCTGCCCCGGTCGGGAAGCTCCAGTTCGTCCAGGAGTTCGGCGACGGCGTCCAGCACGAGGTCGTTCTTGCCGGACCAGCGGCGGTAGAGCGTGGTCTTGGCCACGCCGGCGCGCGCCGCGACGTCCCCCAGCGACAGCCTCGACCAGCCGAGTTCCACCAGCGCGGCCCGGGTCGCGGCCAGGATCGCGCGGTCCGCGCCGGCGTCGCGGGGGCGGCCGGTACGGGGGGTGCGACGGGCGGGGGCGGGCATGGACACGACCTTAACGCCGGTCCCCGTTCCCACCCGGCCGCAATTACGCTACGGTTGGTATCGAAAGTGTGAGAGACCCGAGCACGACCACCACGCGACAACCACGCGACACGCACAACCCGACCCCGCGCGGCCCCGACCGACGCCGCGCGGAACCGCTGACGAAGGATCCGGCACCGGGTGGGGACCCGGCGCCACAGCGGCCCTCCCCGCACACCGCGGCGGCCGGGCCGGCCGTACTCCGCGATCCGGCGGCCGTACGGACGGCCCGAACGGCGAGCGTCCACCCGGCGCTTTTCCGATCGGCGCCCGGAGAGGGGAGGATGTACCCATGCAGCCACGGAACATGTCCATGAGTGGAGTGGTCGACCTCGCCGCCGTGAAGGCCGCCGGGGAGGCCAGGCAGAAGGCGGAGCAGGCGCGCGCCGAGGCGGCCCGCGAGGGCCGGCCGGCTGCCGCGCCTCCGGCCGCCGTGATCGATGTCAATGAGGCGGATTTCGAGCGGGAGGTGCTCCAGCGGTCGGCCCAGGTGCCGGTCGTCATCGACTTCTGGGCCGAGTGGTGCGAGCCCTGCAAGCAGCTCAGCCCGGTGCTGGAGCGGATGGCGGCGGAGTACGACGGCCGCTTCATCCTGGCCAAGGTCGACGTCGAGGCCAATCAGATGCTCTTCCAGCAGTTCGGCGTCCAGGGCATCCCGGCCGTCTTCGCCGTCGTCGGCGGGCAGGCGCTGCCGCTGTTCCAGGGCGCGGCCCCCGAGGCGCAGATCCGGCAGGTGCTGGACCAGCTGATCCAGGTGGCCGAGGAGCGCTTCGGCATCGTCGGCGGGCCCCTCGGGGCGGAGGGGGAGCCCGGGCAGGCGGCTCCCGAACCGCCCGCGGGCCCGTACGACTCGGCGCTCGCGGCGGCTCACGAGGCGCTGGACGCGGGCGACCTGGGCGGCGCCATCCAGGCCTACCGGAACGTCCTCGGCGATGACCCGGCCAACCCGGAGGCCAAGCTGGGCCTGGCCCAGGCGGAGTTGCTCCAGCGGGTGCAGGGGGCGGACCCGCAGGCGGTGCGGAAGACGGCGGCCGACAACCCGGCGGACGTGGACGCCCAGATCGCCGCCGCGGATCTGGATCTGGTCGGCGGACACGTCGAGGACGCCTTCGGACGGCTGGTCGAGACGGTACGGCGCACCGTCGGTGACGAGCGGGAGCGGGCGAGGGTGCGGCTCCTGGAGCTCTTCGAGGTCATCGGCGCGGACGACCCGCGCGTGACCAAGGCCCGGACCGCGCTGGCGCGCGTGCTGTTCTAGGCCCTCCGGGCCGCGCCGCGCCGCGTGCGGACACCGGCCCCGGGGCGGAGCGCCGGGGCCGGGGCGCAGGCGGGACGGTGACAGCGGTACGGCCGGCCCGGACGGCGGCCACTCGCGGGGAAAGGACCCGCGGGTGGCCGCCGTCCGCCGTCTCCGCGGTGCCTCCCGGGGGCCCGCGGGATCTCCCGCCGGATCCCTCCGCGGATGCCCGGCCGGTATGGCGCGCACAGGGGGCCGCCGCGGCCGGGCCCGCGTTGCCGGATGTCCGGATCTCCACACCCCGAACGCCGTACTTTGCCAAAACTTGGCAATCACGCCCGCTGTTACTGCCAGTAAGAGACTGGCGGATCTTCGTCCGTTTCTGTCCGGGTATTCCGGATGTGCCGCAGCGAATCGCGACGACCGACAGTGCCGAATTCGGGCGCTCCGGACCGTCTTCTGTCATCGGTTCATTACTGGCAAGTAACGAACCCCTTGTGTGACAGACGGATATGCACCACGATCGGCCACGCTCGGTCCCGTCCCGCAGTGCCGCATCCAGCCGGCGCCACGGAGCGGGTCCCCACCGGGCAGGCCGGCGTGGGTGATGCCGGCCTTGGACAGGGGGGTACCTGCCGCGGAGCAGGTCCTGTCCAGGAGGTTGCGCGAGAGCGTGGCCAGTGGTTGTCGCTCGGGGGTGATCGCCGCGTTTCGGACACGTATCCGTCTCCGAGTACGGCGTTCCCCTTCCCGAGGACGTAGCACTTCTCCCATCCCAGGCCAGGGCTCCCCCGGCCGGAGATGTACGTCCGAGAAGGAGGAAAGTCATGGAGTCCCAGGTGCGTGGCGGGACCAGATGGAAGCGGTTCGCCGTCGTGATGGTCCCCAGCGTGGCGGCCACCGCCGCGGTGGGTATCGCAATGGCGCAGGGTGCGCTGGCGGCGTCCTTCAGCGTTTCCGGGCAGTCTTTCAAGGTGACGGCCGACCACCTCGAGGGTGACGGCTTTGTCCAGTACGGCGCGGTCGACACGGGCAAGACCCTGGAGGGCAAGGACACCGCTCACCCGGTGGCCGTCTCCGCGTTCGACCACGCCAAGATCACCAACATGTGCCAGTCGGTGGTCACGCCGGGCATCCCGGGCCTCGGCTCGGTGTCGCTCAAGCTGACGGCCGGCAACAAGGGCACGGCGGTCGAGGCCGACAAGCTGTACATCGACGTCGCCGACCTGAACGCCAACGCGACGTTCAAGAACATCAACATCGGTGTCGCCGCCGGAGCCAGCACCAAGGGCCCCGGCATGAAGGGCGGCAAGGAGCAGTCGAACCCCTACGGGTTCGCCCAGGAGGCCGACAAGGCCATCCTGACCGACGTGAAGCAGACGGCCTGGGCGACCAGCGCCGGAACCTTCAAGCTGAGCGGCCTCTCGATGAAGCTGCACAGGGGCGTCCAGGAGTGCTACTAAGCACTCGCCCGGGCGGGCGGGGGCTTCGTCCCCCGTCCGCCCGTCTCCTCACTTTTTGCGTAATGCCCGTACCAGGGAGCTGTTTTCCATGAGCGCCGAGTCACCGGGTCCGAGCGGCCGATTCCACTACTGGAGGCTTCGTTTCCGCGTCTGGCGTGGCAACCGGCCTTTCTGGGCGGGCCTGCTGACACTGCTGGGCGGACTGCCGATCGCCTACTTCCCGTACGCGAATCTGACCGTCGGACAGCTGACGATCCGCATGGCGACCACGGCGGGCGCGGGCTCGCTGGTCATCGGGGTGCTCCTGGTCGTCCTGGGCCTGACGATGTGGTACCAGTCCGTCGCCAAGACCTTCGCCGGCGTCGCGGCGATCATGCTCGCACTGGTCTCGCTGGTGGTCTCCAACTTCGGAGGCTTCCTCCTCGGTTTCCTGCCGGCCCTCATCGGTGGTGGCCTGGCCATCGCCTGGGCGCCCGGCAAGAAGCCCGTGGAGGAACCCGCACCCCGGAGGGTGCCGGACAGCGAGGGCGGTGCCTCCGCGCCGGAACCGGCCGCGGCCGGCGTCTGGGCGGACGAAGAATCCGAGAAGGGGAGGCACAGTGCGGGCTGACGAGGCTCGGCTCGACGGCGAGAGCCGCCGTCGTGCAGGAGAAGGGCCGCGCCACGCGGCCCCGAGAAAGTCGATGCTCACCCGTTTGCACATGCCCGCGGGCCGGGCGATAGCCCTGGCGGCCATGCCGACCGCCGTGCTCGTGGGCATGGGGCTCACCAGCCCGCTGGCCCAGGCCGACCCGCAGCCCAAGTTCAAGCCGGGCAAGTGCGTGTCCCTGCCCGACGAGCAGGACGAGGACGGCAAGGCCGCCGAGGACGAGAAGACGGACGACCAGGCCGCGGACGAGAAGGGCGGGGCCGGCGAGCCGGGTACGTCCGAGCCGTCCCCCGAGCCGTCGTCCGGCAGCGCCCCGGAGCCGGAGCCCTCCCCGAGCGCGGAGGAGTCCTCCGGGACGTCCGGGTCCACCGGGACGTCGCCGGAGCCGGAGCCCTCGCCGTCGGAGTCCGAGACGAGGAACCCGCTCGACCCGCTGGGCATCGGCGAGAAGATCAACGACTTCTTCACCGGCGGCGGCGGCGACGAGGAGGAGGAGACGGCGGAGCCCTCGGCCACCGCCTCGCCGAGCGCCACCGCGGAGGAGGACTCCGAGAAGGCCGACGAGCCCGCGGACTCGGTGCGCGACACCGCCGGCGAGGTCGCGGACGCCGCCGGATCGGCCGCCAAGACGGCCGAGGAGAAGGCCGAAGAGGCCAAGGAGGCCGCGGAGAAGGCGGCCGAGGACGCCAAGGACGCGACGGCCACCCCGTCCCCCTCGGCGACCGCGGAGGACGGCCTGCAGCCGTTCCCCTGCCCCGAGTACGACGCCCAGGCCCTGGCCGACGCGGAGATCGACCCGACCCCGGCCCTGCTGCCCGACGAGCCGTGGATCCTGAAGAGCAGCAAGCTCTCCCTGCATGGCCTCGACTACAAGGGCATCGTCAAGGTCAGGACCTGGAGCGGCAAGGTCAAGGAAGTCCTGAAGTTCACCGCCAGCGGCGTGGACATCCGGGACCTCCACCAGATGGTCCAGGCCCCCGGCGGCAGCACCACCCATGTGAAGGCCGCGAAGGGCAGCAACTCCACGATCCGCGGCGGCACGGTGACGATGTACACGGAGGAGCTCAAGGGCAACCTCCTGGGCATCATCCCCATCACTTTCAGCCCCAAGAGCCCGCCGCCGCTGAACCTCCCCGAGGTCTTCTTCACCGGGGTGACGGTCACCCAGGCCGGCCAGTTCGGCGGCGATCTGACGGTCCCCGGCATGAACATGTACGACGGAGGCTGAGACGGAACGCCACACCGCACCCCGGGCACGGTTACCCCGCTCCCGGAGCCGCGGGACGACAGGTGGGCCGCCCCGGACGGGGCGGCCCACTCTGCGTGGTGGTGCGGGCCTCAGCCCTGGGCGCCCAGGTGGTGGACCCGGACCATGTTGGTGGTGCCGGGCACGCCGGGCGGGGAGCCCGCCGTAATGATCATGGTGTCGCCCTCGCTGTAGCGGTGCAGCTTCAGCAGCTCCGCGTCGACGAGCTCCACCATCGCGTCGGTGTTGTCGACGTGCGGGACGACGTAGGTCTCCACGCCCCAGCTCAGCGCGAGCTGGCAGCGGGTCGCCGGGTCGGTGGTGAAGGCCAGGATCGGCTGGCTCGCCCGGTAGCGGGACAGCCGGCGGGCGGTGTCACCGGACTTGGTGAAGGCGACCAGCGACTTGGCGCCGAGGAAGTCGGCGATCTCGCAGGCCGCGCGGGCCACCGAACCCCCCTGGGTGCGCGGCTTCTTGCCCGGCACCAGCGGCTGGAGGCCGCGGGTGAGCCACTCCTGCTCGGCCTCCTCGACGATGCGGGACATCGTCTTGACCGTCTCGATCGGGTACTTGCCGACGGAGGACTCCGCCGACAGCATCACCGCGTCCGCGCCGTCCAGGATCGCGTTGGCCACGTCGGAGGCCTCGGCCCGGGTCGGCCGCGAGGAGTTGATCATCGACTCCATCATCTGGGTCGCCACGATCACCGGCTTGGCGTTGCGGCGGCACATCTCCACCAGCCGCTTCTGCACCATGGGGACCTTCTCCAGCGGATACTCGACGGCCAGGTCGCCGCGGGCGACCATGACGCCGTCGAAGGCCATCACGACCTCCTCCATGTTGGCGACGGCCTGCGGCTTCTCCACCTTGGCGATGACGGGGACCCGGCGCCCGACCTCGTCCATCACCCGGTGGACGTCGCGCACGTCCGAGGCGTCCCGGACGAAGGACAGCGCGACCATGTCGCAGCCGAGCCGCAGCGCGAAGCGGAGGTCCTCGACGTCCTTCTCCGACAGGGCCGGCACGTTCACCGCCACACCCGGGAGGTTGATGCCCTTGTGGTCGGAGACGACGCCGCCCTCGATGACGATGGTGCGGACCCGCGGCCCGTCGACCTCCGTCACCTGGAGCGCGACCGCGCCGTCGTTGATGAGGATGGACTCGCCCTTGGTGACATCCGCCGGCAGGCCCTTGTAGGTGGTGCCGCAGATGGACTTGTCGCCCGGGACGTCCTCGGTGGTGATGGTGAACTCGTCCCCGCGGACCAGCTCGACCGGGCCCTCGGCGAAGGTCTCCAGCCGGATCTTCGGCCCCTGGAGGTCGGCGAGCACGCCGACCGCCCGGCCGGTCTCCTCCGACGCCTTGCGGACGCGGTGATACCGCTCCTCGTGCTCCGGGTGGGTCCCGTGGCTCATGTTGAACCGGGCCACGTTCATGCCGGCCTCGATCAGCGACTTCAACTGCTCGTAGGAGTCGACGGCTGGGCCCAGGGTGCAGACGATTTTGGAACGGCGCATGGGGGCCATCCTATCGGGTTTGTTTCGGAGCGGAATATTCCTGCCTGATCCTGTTCGGTCCCGGCCGGAGCCCGGACCGGGGGCGGCCGGAGCACACCGGTGCGCGGCTCAGTCGTGTACCGCGCGGACCAGCGCGTATGCCTGCGTCGCGATCTCCAGTTCCTCGTCGGTGGGGATGACGGCGACGGCGGTCCGGCTGCCGCCGGCCGAGATCAGCCGGGCGGAGGACGAGCGCAGGGCGTTGCGCACCGGGTCCAGTGCGATGCCCAGAGCCTCCAGCCCGCGCATGGCCGCTTCCCGTACGGCAGCCGAATTCTCCCCGACGCCCGCCGTGAAGGCGATGACGTCCACCCGGCCCAGCACGGCGGTGTACGCGCCGACGTACTTCCGCAGCCGGTGGATGTAGATCTCGAACGCCAGCCGGGCCGCCGGGTCGCCCTCGGCCATCCTGCGGCCGATCTCCCGCATGTCGTTGTCCCCGCACAGGCCGAGCAGCCCGCTCCGCTTGTTGAGCAGAGTGTCCAGCTCGTCGGTGGACATCCCCGCCACCCGCGACAGATGGAAGATCACGGCCGGGTCCAGATCGCCCGAGCGGGTGCCCATGACGAGCCCCTCCAGCGGGGTCAGGCCCATCGACGTCTCCACGCACACCCCGCCCGCGACGGCGGACGCGCTGGCGCCGTTGCCCAGGTGCAGCACGATGACGTTGACCTCGGCGGGGTCCTTGCCCAGCAGCGCGGCGGCGGCGCGCGACACATGGGCGTGCGAGGTGCCGTGGAAGCCGTAGCGGCGCACCCCGTGGGCGTCGGCGGTGGCCGTGTCGATCGCGTAGCGGGCCACGTGCTCGGGCATCGTCGAGTGGAACGCGGTGTCGAAGACGGCGACCTGCGGCAGATCCGGCCGCAGCTCCCGGGCCACTCTGATGCCCTCCGTGTTCGCCGGGTTGTGGAGCGGGGCGAGGGGGATCAGCTCCTCGATCTCCGCCACCACCTCGTCGGTGATCAGCGTCGGTTCGGTGAACCGGGTGCCGCCGTGCACCACGCGGTGGCCGATGGCGGCGAGATCGGGGGAGCCCAGGCCCAGGCCGCGCTCGTCCAGTTCCGCCGCGACCTGCCGCAGGGCGGCCGCGTGGTCGGCGACCGGGCCCTCTCCGATCCGCTCCACCAGCCCGGAGGCGAGCCGCGCGGCACCGGCGCCGTCCCGGCCGGCCATGTCCAGGAGCTGGTACTTGACCGAGGAGGAACCGGAGTTGATGACGAGGACGCGGGTGCCCGCCGGGCGGTCCGCGTCCGGGGAGGTGTCGGGGGAGGTGGCGGTGGCGGGGGCGCCGCTGCGGGCCGGGCCCGCGGGATCCGTGCTCATTCGGGCCGCGCCTTCCCGGTCCGCGGGGCTTCGGGGCCCCGCGGGTTCTCGGTCCGGTGGGCGTTCTCCGCCTGCTCGGTGATCTCCGCCGATCCGTCCGCCGCCGACGGGGCCGGGGCCGGGGCGGCCCTCAGGGCCTGGCGCGACCGCCCCGCCTCCAGGGCCGGGGCACCCTCCGGCACCGGCACCGGCCCCGCCGGCGGCACCGGCGGCTCGGGCTGCCCGGGGCGCCGGTCCTGCCCAGGAGCGCTCCCCTCCTGCGCCTGGGCCTGGATGGCGGTGATCGCCACCGTGGTGACGATGTCCGGAACCAGCGCGCCGCGCGACAGGTCGTTCACCGGCTTGCGCAGCCCCTGCAGGACCGGTCCGACGGCGACGGCGCCCGCCGAGCGCTGGACCGCCTTGTAGGTGTTGTTGCCGGTGTTGAGGTCGGGGAAGATCAGCACCGTGGCCCGTCCCGCGACCTCCGACTCCGGCAGCTTCGCGGCGGCCACGGTGGCGTCCACGGCGGCGTCGTACTGGATCGGCCCCTCGACCAGCAGGTCGGGCCGCAGCTTCCGCACCAGTTCGGTGGCCCTGCGCACCTTGTCGACGTCGGCGCCGTGGCCCGAGGTGCCGGTGGAGTACGAGAGCATCGCGATCCGCGGTTCCACGCCGAACTTGGCCGCCGTACCGGCCGACTGGATGGCGATGTCGGCGAGCTGCTCGGCGTCCGGGTCCGGGTTGACCGCGCAGTCGCCGTAGACGAGCACCCGGTCGGACAGGCACATGAAGAAGACCGAGCTGACGATGTGCGCGCCCGGCGCCGTCTTAATGATCTCGAAGCCGGGGCGCAGGGTCGCGGCGGTGGAGTGCGCGGCCCCGGAGACCATGCCGTCGGCCAGCCCCTCCTGGACCATCAGGGTGCCGAAGTACGAGACGTCGGAGACCACGTCGTACGCCAGCTCGTAGTCGACGCCCTTGTGCGCGCGCAGCTTCGCATACAGCTCCGCGAAGCGCTCCCGCAACGGCGAGGTGCGCGGGTCGATGAGCTGGGCGTCCGCCAGGTCCACGGTGAGCTCGGAGGCGCGACGGCGGATCGTCTCCGGATCGCCCAGCAGCGTCAGGTCGCAGATGTCGCGGCGCAGCAGCACGTCCGCGGCGCGCAGCACCCGCTCCTCGGTGCCCTCGGGGAGGACGACGCGGCGGCGGTGCGCGCGGGAGCGTTCGATCAGTTCGTGCTCGAACATCATGGGGGTGACGCGGCTGGAGCGGGCCAGCGAGATCCGGGAGGTCAGGTCCGCCGTGTCGACGTGCCGGTCGAAGAGGCCGAGGGCGGTCTCCGTCTTCCGCGGCGACCAGGCGTTCAACTTGCCCTCCAGCGCGAAGAGTTCCCCGGCCGTGGGGAAGCTCTTGCCCGGGACGGAGATCACGGGCGTGCCGGGCGCGAGGCGTTCGGCGAGCGCCATGATGTCCGGTCCCGGCCGCTCGTCGAGGGTGAGCAGCACCCCCGCGATGGGCGGCGAGCCGGCCGCGTGGGCGGCGAGGGCGCCGATGATCAGATCCGCCCGGTCCCCGGGGGTCACCACGAGGGCGCCCTCGGTCAGCGCGGCGAGGAAGGTCGGCATCATGGCGCCGCCGAAGACGAAGTCCCGGGCGTCCCGGGCCAGTCCGGCCGCGTCGCCGAGCAGCACCTCCGCGCCCAGGGACTGCACGATCTGCTGCACGGTCGGCGCGGAGAGCGAGCTGTCCTCCGGCAGGACGTAGCAGGGGACGGGCAGCTTGGCGGCCAGCCCGGCCGCGATCTCCTGCCACTCGGCGGGGTCCACCCGGTTGGCGATCATCGCGACGACGTCGCAGCCGAGGGAGTCGAAGGCGGCGTACGCGTTGTGCACCTCGGCCCGTACGGACTCGGCCGGCTGCTTCTGCCCGCCGACGACCGCGATCAGCGCGGCGCCGAACTCGTTGGCGAGCCGGGCGTTGAGGTTGAGCTCCGCGGGGACGCCGGTCTCGGCGTAGTCGGTGCCCAGGACGAGTACGAACTCGTAGTCCCGCGCCATGGCGTGGAACTGGTCCACCAGACGCGACACCAGTTCGTCGGTGCCGCGCTCCGCCTGGAGGGCGGCGGCCGCCTCGTAGCTCATCCCGTAGACCGTTCCGGCGTCCTGGACCAGCCGGTAGCGGGCGCGGAGCAGTTCGAAGAGCCGGTCCGGTCCGTCGTGCACCAGCGGGCGGAAGACGCCCACGCGGTCGACATGGCGGGTCAGGAGCTCCATCACCCCCAGCTCGACGACCTGGCGGCCGTCGCCCCGGTCGATTCCGGTGACGTACACGCTGCGCGTCACGCGTGCTCTCCGTTCCTCGCTCGTCCCGGCCGGTCCCGCCGGGCTCACGCCTCGTTCTCGCTCGCGGCTGCCCGTACCGCTGGTGCCCCATGCGTGCGGGCCGCCGCCCCCGTGCGTGCCGAGACCGGGCACGGGGAAGCCTCACCGGCCCGGGGGGTGAATAATCCCCGCGTGGCGAGTGCTCGTCTTGACACTATCCGTACCGGTCGGTAGGGCGCTCGTCCGGACGGCTGGAAGCGCCGCCGGTACGCCAGGCGTGGAACAATCGGATTGACACATCCGTATCTCCCCCCACGTCCGGCCCGGAAATCCACCACAGGAGACACAGCACCATGCGCATCGGAGTCCTCACCGCAGGCGGCGACTGCCCCGGACTGAACGCTGTGATCCGGTCCGTCGTGCACCGCGCCGTGGTCGGCCACGGCGACGAGGTCATCGGCTTCGAGGACGGGTTCAAGGGACTGCTGGAGCGGCGCTACCGCAAGCTCGACCTGGACGCGGTCAGCGGCATTCTCTCCCGCGGCGGCACCATCCTCGGCTCCGCCCGGCTGGAGCGCGGCCGGCTCGACGAGGCCTGCGACCACGCCGAGGAACTCTGCGGTGAACTGGGCCTGGACGCGCTCATCCCGATCGGCGGCGAGGGCACCCTCACCGCGGCCCGGATGCTCTCCGACGCGGGCATGCCGGTCGTGGGCGTGCCCAAGACCATCGACAACGACATCTCCGCCACCGACCGCACCTTCGGCTTCGACACGGCCGTCGGCGTGGCCACCGAGGCACTGGACCGGCTGAAGACCACCGCCGAGTCGCATCAGCGGATCATGGTCGTCGAGGTGATGGGCCGTCACGCCGGCTGGATCGCCCTGGAGTCGGGCATGGCGGGCGGCGCCCACGGCATCTGCCTGCCGGAACGGCCGTTCCAGCTCGACAACCTCTGCGAGATGATCGAGGAACGCTTCGCCCGCGGCAAGAAGTTCGCCGTCGTCTGCGTCGCCGAGGGCGCCCACCCGGCGGAGGGCACCATGCCGTACGAGAAGGGCAAGATCGACCAGTACGGGCACGAGCGTTTCGCCGGGATCGGCAACCGCCTCGCCGCCGAACTGGAGCGCCGGATCGGCAAGGAGGCCCGCCCCGTCATCCTGGGCCACGTCCAGCGCGGCGGCACCCCGACCGCGTTCGACCGCGTCCTCGCCACCCGCTTCGGCTGGCACGCCGTGGAGGCCGCGCACCGGCGGGAGTTCGGCATGATGACCGCGCTGCGCGGCAACGACATCCGCCTGGTGTCGCTGGCGGAGGCCGTCTCGGAGCTGAAGACGGTCCCGGAGGACCGCATGCGCGAGGCGGAGTCGGTCTACTAGGTCTGCCCCGCGCGGGCAGTGTGTACGGGCCGGCCGGAACGAGTGCAGCGCGGGCCCGCTGCCTGGCGCGGTGAAGGCTGGACACTCCCGACGGAACGGGCCGCTACCGGAGATCAACTCCCCAGGATCGCTTCCCGGGCCGCGCGTGCCCAGATGGCCTGTTGGGCTGCGGTGAAGCCCATGCGGTTCCAGTGAAAGAGGATGTGCCGGGTCAGAAGGGAGCGCAGGCCGAGCTGCAGGTTGCCGGCGTGTGCGGCCTCCGCGAGGGCTCGGCCGCCGCGCTGCATGCCGCTGATCCACCCCGTCAGAGGGGTCAGAGGACCGTCGACGATTGCGGGACGGGCGTCGGCCGTGAGCAGTCGCTGTAGCGGGGCCGCCATGCTGCCGACCTGCTCGGGGGACACGTCTGCGGGGAGCGGTCGTCCGGCTTCGACCCGGCCCCACACGTCTCCCTGTTCGCCCCACTCCAGTCCGGCAGCACGCAGGAAGAGGGTGGTGACGAGGAGGGAGGCCTCCTTGTCCCCGGGGAGGCCCTCGATGCCGTCGGCGGTGTGTTGCTGGTAGTCGAGTACGCCGACGCTGTCGGCGTGGAAGAGGCTGTGCGTCAGCCTGATCCCTTCCGGCCCGCCGAAGGCAATGCTCTCCGGCTCGTACAGGGCGAGTCGCCATCGCCTGATCACGCCGAGGGCCAGGGTGTTGTCGAGGGCTTCGGTGATACGCGTGACGGCGTCCTCGGTCCGCCCATCCGGTCCCGGGTGGATACGCAGACGCCAGCACGGGTGCTTCCGCACGAACCACCACTCCCCGATGGGTCCGGTGGACAGGGCCGACAGGAGATGCGCGCGGAAAGAGTGTTCCGCGGTGGGGTAGTCGGCGAACTCGATGTTCACCTGGTGCCAGCCTGAGGGCTGGGGGTCGAGTGCGGCCCGGCCGGCGGCACGGTAGCGCTCGACCGCGTCGGCCAACCGGGCCGGGGATGTCCGCGTCCGGGAAGCCGCCTGCTCGATCGGTGAGCCGGTGAGGACGGACAGGACGGCGTCCTCCAGGGAATCGGTGTCCTTGTGGTCCATGTCGCTGTTTTCTCCTCAGCACAGGAGCAGGCAGGCGTCCCAGTCGGTGGCGGGTCCGGAGCCGGGTTCGGCGCTCTGGAAGGCCAGCGTGGATCCCGCCGTTCCTTGGAGGAAGCCGGGGTCTTCCGATGGGTTGAGGGTGAGGAAGCGTTCGCGGAGTCCGGGGAGCCGGTCGGTGAAGGCGGTGGGGGTTTCCGCGTCCTCGGCGACACGTTGGACGGTGCGCAGGAGTCCGCCGGCTCCGTGGCACAGGCCGCGGTCGGTGAGCTGGTCGAGCTGTCCGGAATCGGTCAGGCAGTGCAGCAGGGCACGTTCGGCCATCCTCTTGCGGTTCTCGTCCGCGAGGGCGATCGCGGCGAGCTGCTGGGCGCGGGCGAGTCCGGGCGTGCCGTAGCACCAGGACGGGGCAGCCGGGCGCATGGGCGCCGGGCCCGTCCGGGAGATCCAGCGTGGCCAGCGGCTTCCGCGGTGGTCGCTGTGGCGGATGCGGTCGAGCCAGTGGCAGATGCGGTTCATGGCGGTGTCGTGGCCGTCGACGGTGACGCCGCGGCGCTTGGCCAGGGCGAGAAGTGCGAGCGGGCCCGTGATGCCGTGGGCGAGACCGGCGTTGGCGTGCCCGCCCGGTGCTGCCGTCTTCTGGCTGGAGGGGGTGTGTCCGACCCACCAGCCGGGCAGCGGCTGCTTCCTGGGTCCGGCCACGGGTTCGGTGAGCCGCACGAGGTAGTGCAGGACGGTCTTGAGTTCGTCGCCTGCCGGTCGGCGGCGCAGCAGGAGGGCGCCGAGTCCGGTCAGGCCGCGTAGCAGGTCGTACTCGGCGAAGGTGGCGTACCGGCCTTGGTCGATGCGCGTGTGTGCGGCGGCCAGGCGGCGGCGGGTGTGCGCGGCCACGATGTCGTCGAGGGTGTGCAGGGCTCCCGTGTACCGGTCGCTGTCGGCCGCGGTCAGGTGCAGTACGTAGGCCATGGCGGGGGCGCCGAGGAACAGGCTCGCCTCATTCCCGTCGATCGACAGGCGGACGTCGGCGAGCCGTTGGTGTACGGCCTTCCACGGGATGAGACCGCGCCGGGCCCGTTCGACATGGAGAAGGGTGATGCCGAGGGAGCCGCGCGCAAGGGATTGCCGGGTGGCCAGATCGGTGTCGGCGACGGGCGGGGCGGTGGTCACCGTGGGGCTCCTTCGGTGCGGGCGGTCCAGGAGAGTGCGGCGGCGCGCGCGAGGCGGCGGCAGGTGGCTTCGCCGTCGGGGTTGATGCCTGCGGTGCGGTTGTGGTGCATGTGCAGCAGGGATGGCAGAACAGCGACCGGTTCGGGGCCGTGCGCGCTGAGGGCTTGGCGGTAGGCGGCCAGGGCACCTCGGCGCAAGGCCCACGTCCTGGCGACGTGGTCGCCGTCGGGCAGGGCTCGCAAGGCGGCGTAGCCGTGACCCGGGGTGGTGAAGCGGACGGCTGCGGCGAGTACGTCGCGGGCGGCAGCCTGGCCCTCGTTCCTCAGGAGGTTCGTTGTCAGCCATGCCCGGCCCTTGGCCGATGAGCCGAGGAAGGCGTCGGCGATGTCCACGAAGCCGGCGGCGGTGACGGCCGGCCGAAGGTCGTCGGGAATGGGCAGGGCCAGCTGCGCGACGGCGGCGGCGGAGTCGGTGGCGAAGACTCCTTCGGCGGCTCGCAGGATGAGCCCGGTGCCGTAGCGTCCGGTCTCCGGCTCGTCGGTGTCCCACTGCACGCGCTGGAGCAGGCCCTCGGCGCGGAGTTCTGCCGCCCATGCGGCGACGCGCTGCGCGGCGTCACCGAAGGCGCGCGGGTTCGGCAGGCGGATCCGCAGGCGCAGGTGACGGTCGGGATCGGCGTAGCGGGTGAACCACCAGTCCGGTCCCTCAGTGCCCCAGTCTCTCAGCAGCCTCGGCAGGTGGGTGGTCAGCACCTCCGGCGCGTGGTCGGCGTTGCCGTACAGCTTCAGGTACGCCCAGGCGCAGGCGCCCGGCAGCCGGCCGGAGTCGCGGCCGACCACGGTCGCGGTCCGGCGGACGGGCGTGGGGGTGGGCTGCTGGTCGGCGGCGAAGGGGATGGTGATCTCGTGCGCGCGTCCCAGCCAGCCGAACGCGCCCTTTGGGGGCGCCTCGTGCAGCGCCACGGTCTCGTTCCGGTCCAGTTCGG
Source organism: Streptomyces albus subsp. albus (assembly GCF_000719865.1). Taxonomy (GTDB): domain Bacteria; phylum Actinomycetota; class Actinomycetes; order Streptomycetales; family Streptomycetaceae; genus Streptomyces; species Streptomyces albus_E. The sequence goes on along the minus strand of NZ_JOID01000017.1, from coordinate 5,877 downwards.
CGCGGAGGAGTTGGACGTGGGCCGGTACGTCGAGGTCCAGGCGCAGCCGCTGGTCGTCGCTGCCGATGTAGACGGTACGCGGGACGCCGTAGCGGATGCGCCAGTCGGTGAAGCGGAAGACCCAGTTGCCGCCGTCGCGGAGGTCTCGGGTGCGCAGCCGCCAGCAGGCGGCGGACAGGATGGTGCGGCCGACGCGCACTTCGGGCAGGAAGGGCAGCTGTGCCGCCGCGCCCCAGGCGAAGGGAAGGAGGACCGCGGTGTGCGCGCGGTGCAGTTCACACACGAAGCGGACCAGCGGGTGGGTGGCGTGGCTGAGCTCCACCGCGTTCATCACGGACGGTTCGACCGGTCGGCCGGTGGACAGCGACACCAGGTACAGGCGCTGGGCGTCGGCGACGACGCCGAGGTCGGCCACGTCAAGGGTGGCGTGCGGGTTGTGCTCCCCCACGGAGAGCACGTCCGGCACGACGGCCGGGGCTCGTGCGACGTTGTGTGTCGGCAGCCGCAGCGGTGGGCTGGAGACCTGGGCGCGGGCCGCGCCGGTGGTGAGCGTCGGCAGGGAGGCGTACGCGGCGATCATCCGCGCTTTGTCGGGCCGTTCCAGCATGGTGAGGAAGCGGCCGGTGGTGGTGCCGGCGGCCAGGGACAGCCCGGCCGTGGTGAGGGTGAACCGGCCGCGTTCCAGGTCTGTGAGGGTGGGCGACAGCACGGTGAAGCACAGTTCGGCGTGCGCGGGGACCTGGTCGGGTTCGCCGAGGGACAGTGCCTGGATGTCCTGCTCGCCGATGACGATCTCGCGCTGGTCGTTGAGGGCTGCGTGCTGGGCGAGCGCGAGGAGATGCTCGTCGCGGCGGCTGGTGCCCAGGATCGGACGTTTGAGGACCGTGCCGCGGTAGCCGACGGGGAATCCGAGGCCGGTGTCCGGGTCCGTGAGGTCCCGTAAGGGGACGGTGGCGCCCATGCTGTAGCGCTCCAGGAAACGGGCCCGGTAGTCGTTCCAGGCCGGGGAGCCGTTCGGGTAAGGCGTGATCCGGGACATGACATCCAGGGCGTGACCGGCCTCGCGGGTCACGATCTCCGGGAGGACGATGTCGCAGTCGGGTCGGAGGTTGACGACCAGGCCGCGGTCCGTGGTGTCGACCAGGGCGTTCATCCGCGCGGTGGCCTGTGCTCGCACGACGCGTTGCCCGCCTGGTGGGCCGCTGTCGTGGCGGGTGAGGAGTGTGTGGATCTGCCGCAGCTTCCCGGCCGTGTCAGGGGCGGCTTCAGTGGTTTCGAGCTGGTCGATCAGGTGGCCGAGTGCGTCGTCGCAGGTCATGGGGGCATGCAGGCAGCTCAGGAGCACGCGATGGGCGACGAGGTCGCGGAGCATGTCCGCGATGACCGTGGGCGGGGTACTGGGGTAGTCGCCGCACAGCTTGGCCGCGAGGTCACCGACCGTGATGGGAGTCCGGGCCAGGGTCAGCACGGCTTCGACAACCGGGGTGCGCCGCAGCCGCGTGTCGGTGGGGCCGGCGGTGCCCGGCTGGTGCTGAACGGTCAACCGGGCGCCGCGCACGGTGCAGGTGGAGTTGGCGATGACGTGCAGGTGCCGCAGCACGTCCGGGTCGCGTTCGAGGGTGGTGATGACATCACTCAGCCACACCGCGTCGGCGCGTGCGAAGGCGCGGTGGGCTGTGCCCCAGCGCACTCGTGCCGTGCGGCCGATGTGCAGAGGGGCCGGCCCGGCGAACAGCCCGAAGGGGGTGGCGCGGTGCTGCATCCGCAGCAGGTAACGGAGCAGGGAGATGGTGGTGCGTCGGACCAGGCGCGGGCGTCGGCGCTGTTCGCTGAGTACCTGGCGGATGGAATCGGCGAAGCGGGGTGTGGCGACCTCGATCGCGGCGGCTACGCTGTCCTCCGCCCAGACCTGAGCGACCCACTCCCGCCACCGGTGCACGTCGGCGGCGGTGTCGCCGCGCAGGTCCGGACAGGGAGGCGGTGTAGCCGTCGGCAGGAAGACGGATGCCCTGATCATGCCCGCATCAACAGCGTGATACATCGCTGTGTCTCCTTCTCGTGACGATCGCGCGAGGGTCCGGGCCGGCAGGAGGCTCGGCCCGGACTCCCGCGGCATGTCAGCCGCCGATGCAGGTGCTGTTGGAGCAGGCGGACTGGCAGGTGGATCCGCAGTTGTCGCTGGTGTCGTTCAGCAGCGAACCGAGGACAGGGGCGGAAGCCACGGTCTCGATGCGGAGATCGAAGTCCGAGTCTCCAACGGCCCCGAAATCCGTAGCGGCCTTCAGGGCGATTCCGGTGTTCTGCGGTGCCATCACGTTCTCCTCACTACAAGAGCTGGGTGGGTGCCATACGTCCTGGTCGAGAGGCGTGCGCGTCACGGCCAGGAGATCGTGACCCGCGTGTGCGGCCGGTTGATGACGCGGCCCGCGGGGAGCTGGTCGTCCGGCGTTCCGGCCGGGTGGACCTCGATGTGCGCGCGGTGTCCGCGGTGGCTGCGGTCCCAGGTCCGGATCTCCTCGACCAAGCGCTCGGCGACAGCCTTGCCCCGCGGCCCGTGGCCGACCGCACCCAGTTCGAACCGGTCCGGGCGGTCGGTGCGGCGCACGGTCCGGTAGGCGAAGCTGTCGCCCTCCACGAGGGTCGGCACGCCGAGCGGCGATGCGGAGGCGACCAGACCGCGCTGCCGGGCGGCGGGCTTCGCCGCCATCAGGGGCAGGTTGTCCAGGGCGGTCATCAGCCAGAGGTCCAAGTGCTCGTTGGACTCCTCGCCTGCGAGCGTCACTCCGGACCACGCCTCGGCGCGCGGTGCGTGCAGCGCGGCACGCAGGGCCTGGGGATCGGGCTCCGGGTGGCCGTCCAGGCGCAGGGCGACCTCCTCGCCCTGGGTGTCGTGAAGGACGGCCAGGCGTACCCGGTTCTCGCCGGCACCCTGCATCGGGACGAAGCCGCACAGCTCCAACCCGTCGCTGACCAAGTGCTCACCGTCGCGGACGAGGGCCACCGTGCGGGTCATGCCACGCATCCGCAGCGGCACCACGAGCCGTCCGCCCTGCTGGAGTTGATGGACCCACGCGGGCGGGACATCCGCGGCCTGAACAGTGACGACGATACGGTCGTACGGTGCGTGGCCGGGTGCGCCGAGCTCGCCGTCGCCGGTGACCACAGTGACGTTGCGGTGGCCGGTCGCCGTGAGGAAGTCCTCCGCCCGCCGGATGACATCCCGGTCGATGTCCATCGTGACGACGTGGCCCCGCTCACCCACCAACTCGGCGAGGTAGGCCGCGTTCACCCCGCCCGAGCCGATCTCCAGGACGCGCATCCCCGGCTCGATGCCGGCCTGCTCGATCTGCAGGGCCTGGATGCGCGGAGCCGACACCGAGCTGATGTCCACCCCCTCCGCGTCGGTCTTCGTCACCGCCGCGTACTCGGCGTCGTACGCCTTGGCCATGGTAAGCCCGGGAGTGGCCAGGTGCCGGGGGACCGAGCGGAACGCAGCCAGCACACGAGGGCTGCGGGCAGCACCCAACTCGATCAGCCGCCGCACCATGGCGTCACGCAGTTGCCGCTCGGACGCAGGGTTGTCGTCGCGGTTCCCGGTTGTCGTGCCGAAGGCGTCATCCACGAGCGTTCTCCTTGTCGGCGATGTGCGCCGAAGGGTCGGGGGGCAGTGCGATACAGAGGTGACTGATGACGGGTGCCGTTGTGGTGTCGACGCCCTCGCGGGTTACGCCCCAGGGCGGCGCCGATGCTGTCCATGATCAGCACCGTGTCGATCGGCAGGCTGCCAACGGCCGGGATTCGTCCGCCACACCGGCCACCGCACATCTCCCCTCGGTACCGCAGCGCGGGGCGGCCACCTCCGTTGTCCGGGTTCGCGAACGAACGTAGAGCGAGCTCCACCCAAGCCCCAAGAAGATTGCGCGAGTTTGCAGCAAGTCGATTGACGGCCCCTGATGTGTCCCCGACCATCGTCGCGTCGAGCAAACCCGCGCAAGACTGCAGACGGGAGAACGACCATGAAGCTACGGTTCCTCGGGAAGAACTCCACGACCGGCGACTGTCCGACCCTGTACGCCACGGACCGCGACACCTACCTCGTCCAGGGCTGGAGGATTTACGCGAACGACCTGCTGATGCGACTCGATGTCCCCGAGGGGCAGACGGCGGTGGAGGTGCCCACGGAGCTGTTCGAGCACCTCACGGAGGACGGCCTGCCGACCGGGGAGATCAGGCGCGTCGAGGACCCGGTCATGATCCTGACCCCGGGCGGTACGTTCGTTGTCCAGGGCCGCGAGGTGACCGACCCCGAGGCCCTCGCCCAGATGGAGATTCCCGACTACGAGACCGTCGTCGAGGTCCCCAAGACCGCCATCACCGCCCTACTGGAGGAACCGCGTGGAGCTGATCTCCAGCGCCGAGCGCAACCAGCTCTTTGAGAGCTTCGCGCAGGACGCATTCCACCTGGAGCTGAGGGACGACTATTCCGTCCCCGGGGAGGAGAGCCCGTTCGCAAGCTGGCTGCGCGGTGAGGCCGTCGACCACTCCTACATGGAACCGTGGACCCAGCTCATGCGGCGCCTCACCGGAGAAGGAAAGACAGTCCGACGCGTCCGTGTGGTCACCGAGCCGCACAGCCCCTACATCCAGTGGGAGCACGCCACCACCACCCTCAACGAGGACGCGGGCGAGGAGATCCGCTGGCTGCCCCGGCACCGCCTCCCCGACGACATCACCTTCCCCCTGGGCGGCAACGACTGGTGGCTGTACGACGACCGCCTCCTGGCGGTGGGCCACTTCGACTCCGACGGCAGAGTGCTCGGTTCGGAGATCGTCGAAGACCCGGACACCGTGGCCGAGTGCGTGCGCCTGCGGGATCTCCTGTGGGCCGCCGCCGTCCCGCACCCCGAGTACAAGCCCTGACCTTTCCGTGAGCACGCAAGTAGAAGAGATACTGCAAGCGCTGGGTGCCCGGCTGCGCGGCTTCCGCAAGGACGCCGGATTCGTCAGCGGCCGGGCCTTCGCCCGTGCCGCCGCGTGGCAGGAATCGAAGGTCTCCCGCATCGAGAACGGCAAGCAGCGCCCCAGCGAGGACGACGTCCGCGTCTGGTGCGAGATCACCGGTCAGGACGACCAACTCGGCGACCTGATCGCCACCGTCCGCCATGTCGATGAACTGTGGCTCGACATGCGGCGGCTCCTCCGGGCCGGCGCGGAGCAGCGACAGCGGCAAGCCCTTCCGGTTTACGGCAAGACCAAGGTGTTCCGCATATGGCACCCCACAGTCGTCTGGGGAACCCTGCAGACATCGGAATACGCCTCCGCAGTTTTCGAACAGGTCGTCAGCTACTACGAGATCCCCAACGATGCCGAAGAGGCCGTGGCGAAGCGGCTTGAGCGGCAGCAGTACCTGTACCGGGGCGACCGGATTTTCAACGTCCTGCTCGGCGAACAGGCCCTGTACACCAACTTCGGGGGCCCGGACGTGATGAAGGGGCAGCTCGACCGGCTCCTGGCCGTGATGAGGCTTCCCCGGCTCAGCCTCGGCATCGTGCCCCGCTCCGCGCCGGCCTCCATATGGCCGGGGAACTCGTTCTCGATGTTCGATGCCCGGCTCGTCCTCGTCGAGACCTACTCCGCGGAACTCTCCGTCACGCAACCCCGAGAGATCGAGCTGTACACCAAGGCGTTCGCCCTCTTGAAGCAGTCAGCGGTCTACGGCACCGCGGCCCGGGACCTCATCCTCACAGCCGTCCACCACTTCGATCAGATGCCGAGCGACTAGGTCGTTTCTGATGGCTCTTGGACGGTGTCTCGGAGCCAGATGACGATCGCGGTGACGGTCAGAGTGCCATTGAAGATGTAGTCGCGTTTGTCATA
>NZ_JOID01000016.1 GCF_000719865.1 Streptomyces albus subsp. albus | reverse complement strand
GCGTCCTCCTGCGATCCCTCGACCACCGCACCACCACCCGACAAACCACACAACGCGCTCTCACTGAAGCCGCTTGACATCCATAGGAGCATCCCGGCCGGGGCGGGCCGGGTACCCCGGGCCACCCGGAACCCGGCCACCCGGAACCCCGGCGGTGCCCGGGTCCGCGGAAACCCGGTCACAACCGGAAAAGGGCACCCGAGCAACCGGGCACCCGAGCAACCGGGCGCCCGGAACCCGGGTGTATCCGGGCACCTGGAAGCCGGGCGTACCCCGGATTCCCCGGAGAACCCGAACACCGGGGCAGGAACCCCGGGCGCCGCAATGCTCCGGCGGCCCGGCGGCCCGGCGGCCGGCCACCGGCTCCTTGGCCCCCGGCACTCCGGACCGGCTACGGCGCCGTCACATGGTCGATGAGTTCCTCCACCCGCCCGAGCAGCTCCGGCTCCAGGTCCCGGAAGCTGTGCACGGAGGACAGGATGCGCTGCCAGGCCGCGCCGGTGTTCTCCGGCCAGCCCAGCGCCCGGCAGACGCCCGTCTTCCAGTCCTGGCCCCGGGGCACCGACGGCCAGGCGGGGATGCCCGCGGAGGCCGGTTTCACAGCCTCCCAGATGTCGATGTACGGGTGGCCGACGACGAGGACGTGCCCGCCCCAGGCGGGGTCGCCCATGACCTCGTCCGCGATCCGCGACTCCTTGGAGCCGGGCACCAGGTGGTCGACGAGCACCCCGAGCCGCGCGTCCGCCGACGGCTCGAACTCCCGTACCACCGCCGGGAGGTCGTCGATGCCCTCCAGATACTCGACCACCACGCCCTCGATGCGCAGGTCGTCGCCCCAGACCCGCTCGACGAGTTCGGCGTCGTGCCGGCCCTCCACATAGATGCGCCCGGCGCGCGCGACCCGCGCCCGCGCCCCCGGGACGGCGACCGACCCCGAGGCGGTGCGCGCCGGGCGGCGCGGGGCGGCGGCCGCGGCGGCCGCGGGGCGCACCAGCGTGACCGTGCGCCCCTCCAGCAGGAAACCGCGGGGCTCCATCGGGAAGACCCGGTGCTTGCCGAAGCGGTCCTCCAGGGTCACCACCGGTCCCCGCGCCGTCTTCTCGCAGCGGATCACCGCGCCGCAGAAGCCGGTGGCGGCCTCCTCCACCACGAGGCCGGGCTCGGCCGCCACCTCGGGCGCCGGCCGGTTCTTCTTCCACGGCGGGGTCAGGTCGGGCCCGTACTGTCTGCTGCGCATGGGCACAGACGATACGAACGGCGGGCGGACGCCGGTCACGACACGCCGAACCGCCCCGCCAGCGCGTCGCGTTGGGCCCGTACGAAACGGGCGTCCACCACCGCTCCGTGACCGGGCACGTACAGCGCGTCCTCGCCGCCGAGCTCCACGAGCCGGTCCAGCGCGGCGGGCCAGCGGCCGGGCACGGCGTCCGGGCCGGCCTGGGGCTCCCCCGACTGCTCCACCAGATCGCCGCAGAAGACGACACAGGGGGCGCCCGGCACCAGCACCGCCAGATCGTGCGGGGTGTGCCCGGGCCCGACGTTGACGAGCACGGCCTCCCGCCCTCCGCCGAGGTCCACCGTCATCTCTCCCGAGACGAGGTGCCGCGGCCGGACCAGCAGATCGGCGGCCTCGGCCGCCTCCCCGGCGTCCAGCCCGTGCCGGACGGCGTCGGCGGCCACCGCCTCCCGCCCGCCGGTGAGCAGCCGGTCCAGGCCCACGGCGGCGTAGGTCTCGGCGCCGGCGAAGGCCGCGGCGCCCAGGATGTGGTCGAAGTGACCGTGGGTGAGTGCGAGATGGGTCACGTCCCGGCCCGCCAGGCGCCGTGCCCACCGGCGGATGCCCGCCCCCTCGGCGAGGCTCGCCCCCGCGTCCACGACGAGCGCCGCGTCCGGCCCGTACACCAGTCCCGCCGTGGCGTCCCAGCCCGGCAGGCGGCGGCGTGCGACCCCCCGCGCCAGGTGCTCCCCGTCCGCCTCTTCCCAACCGCGTTCCATACGATGACGCTAGTCGCAGGCGGGCGCCCGTGTCCGCCCGGGGCGCCGTCGACCGGCCGCGTATCCGCCCCGTAACCGGTCCGGCCTTGCCCTCGCCATACCGCACCGCCGTACACTTGGCCGGGGAAACTGGCACTCCCGCGGATCGAGTGCCAAGAGCCGGACCGAGAGGCCGGACCGGAGACCGAGAGACCGACTGGAGGTGAGCGCGATGCTGAGCGAACGCAGACTCGAAGTGCTGCGCGCCATCGTCCAGGACTACGTGGGCACCGAGGAGCCGGTCGGCTCCAAGGCGCTCACGGAGCGCCACCGCCTCGGGGTGTCGCCCGCCACGGTGCGCAATGACATGGCGGCGCTGGAGGACGAGGGCTTCATCGCCCAGCCGCACACCAGTGCCGGCCGCATCCCCACGGACAAGGGCTACCGGCTGTTCGTCGACAAGCTCGCCGGTGTGAAACCGCTCTCGACGGCGGAGCGCCGGGCCATCCAGAACTTCCTCGACGGCGCCGTCGACCTCGACGACGTGGTGGGCCGCACGGTGCGGCTGCTCGCGCAGCTGACCCGGCAGGTGGCGGTGGTGCAGTATCCGTCGCTCACCCGCTCGACCGTGCGCCATGTCGAACTGCTGTCCATGGCGCCCGCGCGGATCATGCTCGTCCTGATCACCGACACCGGCCGGGTCGAACAGCGCATGGTGGACTGCCCGGCGCCGTTCGGGGAGACCTCGCTGGCCGATCTGCGGGCCCGTCTCAACAGCGCGGTGTCCGGTCACCGTTTCGCGGAAGTGCCGCGCTTGGTGCAGGATCTTCCGGAGTCCTTCGAGACGGAGGACCGCGGGACGGTCTCCACGGTGCTCGCCACCCTCATGGAGACCCTCGTCGAGGAGACCGAGGAGCGGCTGATGATCGGCGGTACCGCCAATCTCACCCGCTTCCGCCACGACTTCCCGCTGACCATCCGGCCCGTGCTGGAGGCCCTGGAGGAGCAGGTCGTGCTGCTGAAGCTGCTCGGCGCCTCCGAGGAGCCCGGCATGACGGTGCGCATCGGGCATGAGAACGCCCACGAGGGCCTCACGTCCACCTCCGTCGTCGCCGTCGGCTACGGTTCGGGCGACGAGGCGGTGGCGAAACTCGGCGTGGTCGGACCGACCCGCATGGATTACCCCGGAACGATGGGAGCGGTACGCGCAGTGGCACGTTACGTCGGACAGATTCTGGCGGAGTCGTAAGTGGCCACCGACTACTACGCCGTACTGGGCGTGAGCCGGGACGCCGGACCGGACGAGATCAAGAAGGCGTTCCGCCGTCTCGCACGCGAGCTGCACCCGGACGTCAATCCGGACCCCAAGACGCAGGAGCGGTTCAAGGAGATCAACGCCGCCTACGAGGTGCTGTCGGACCCGCAGAAGAAGCAGGTCTACGACCTCGGCGGGGACCCGATGTCGGGGGCCGGCGGTGGCGCGGGCGCCGGCTTCGGGGGAGCCGGCTTCGGCAACTTCTCCGACATCATGGACGCGTTCTTCGGCACCGCCTCGCAGCGCGGCCCGAGATCGCGCACCCGGCGCGGCCAGGACGCGATGATCCGGCTCGAAATCGAGCTGGACGAGGCCGCGTTCGGCACCACCAAGGACATCCAGGTCGACACGGCCGTCGTCTGCAACACCTGCAGCGGCGAGGGCGCCGCCCCCGGCACCTCCGCCCAGACCTGCGACATGTGCCGCGGCCGCGGCGAGGTCTCCCAGGTGACGCGGTCCTTCCTGGGCCAGGTCATGACCTCCCGCCCCTGCCCGCAGTGCCAGGGCTTCGGCACCGTCGTGCCGACCCCGTGCCCCGAGTGCGCCGGCGACGGCCGCATCCGCTCGCGCCGCACGCTCACCGTCAAGATCCCGGCGGGTGTGGACAACGGCACGCGCATCCAGCTCGCCGGCGAGGGCGAGGTCGGCCCCGGCGGCGGCCCGCCCGGCGATCTCTACGTCGAGATCCACGAGGTGCCGCACCCGGTCTTCCAGCGGCGCGGCGACGATCTGCACTGCACCGTCACCATCCCGATGACGGCGGCGGCCCTCGGTACCCAGTGCCCGCTGGAGACGCTGGACGGCATGGAGGAGGTCGACATCCGGCCCGGTACCCAGTCCGGCCAGTCGATCCCGCTCCACCAGCGCGGCGTCACGCATCTGCGCGGCGGCGGGCGCGGCGATCTCATCGTCCACGTCGAGGTGCAGACGCCGACCAAGCTCGACCCCCAGCAGGAGGACCTGCTCCGGCAGCTCGCCAAGATCCGCGGCGAGGAGCGCCCGGCCGGGCACTTCCAGCCCGGTCAGCAGGGCCTCTTCTCCCGGCTGAAGGACGCCTTCAACGGCCGCTGAACCGGCGGGCGGCGCAGCCGTACGACACCCCGGCCCCGGCGGACCCCCTCCGCCGGGGCCGTGCCGTGCCCTGAGCCTTCGCCCTGCGCGGCACGGCCCCGACAGGGACCGCACGGCACAAGGACCGCACAGCACAAGGACCGCACAGCCCGAGAAAGGGGAGCCCGCATGACGGCTCCGGTGTTCCTGACCGACCCCGAACGCCCCCTGGCAACCGGCCGGTTCGTGCTCGACGGCCCCGAGGGGCGGCACGCCGTCTCCGTGCGGCGGCTGCGCGCCGGTGAGGAGATCGTGCTGACGGACGGCCGGGGGACCGGCGGGTACGGCACGGTGGCGGCCGTCGAGGGCAAGGACCGCCTGGAAGCCGAGATCACCGAGGTCCGCCACGAGCCGGAGCCCAGCCCCCGGATCACGGTCGTCCAGGCGCTGCCCAAGGGCGACCGCGGCGAACTCGCCGTCGAGACGATGACGGAGACCGGCGTGGACACCGTCGTGCCGTGGACGGCGGCCCGCTGCATCACGCAGTGGAAGGGCGAGCGGGGCGTCAAGGCGCTCGGCAAGTGGCGGGCCACCGCGCGGGAGGCCGGCAAGCAGGCCCGCCGCCTCCGGCTTCCCGAGGTGCCGGGCCCGATGAGCACGCGTGAGGTCGCCGGGCTGCTCTCGGGCGCCGCGTTCGCCGCCGTGCTCCACGAGGAGGCCGCCGAACCGCTGGCCACCGCCGCGCTGCCGGAGGGCGGGGACATCGTGCTGGTGGTCGGCCCGGAGGGCGGTGTCTCGCCGGAGGAGCTGGCGGCGTTCACGGCGGCGGGCGCGAAGCCGTACCGGCTGGGCCCGACGGTCCTGCGCACCTCCACGGCCGGGACGGCCGCCGCCGCGCTGCTGCTGGGGCGCACGGGCCGCTGGTCCTGACACTCCTGGACACCGGCTGGACACCGGCCGGGCCCGCACGGCCGTGCGGCCGTACGACGGCGGCTACGGCCGCCAGGAGCCGAGCAGTTGGAGCACCTCGTTCAGCGGCCTCCGCAGCGAGGTGCTGTCCGCGACCACGGTGCGCCCCTGTGCTTCGAACTCGTAGACGAAGGCGTCGGTCGTCGGCCGGTTGAAGGTGCGGGCGGGCAGCCGCGCGTACCGCTCGCTCGCCAGGACGTCGCGCAGCTCGGCCACTTGTCCGTCCCGCATCCGCCCCGTTCTCGACGTACCGCTGCGCCGGACCGTCTCGACGGTGCCGTCCGCCCCCACGGTGACCCGGCTGGTGTGCCCGGCCACACCGCCGCTGACCGTGAGCGCCAGCAACTGCCCGTCGGCGGCCGCTGACGGCCGGGGGGAGCCGGGTGCCGGTTCCGTACCGCCCCGGGCACCGGGCTGCCCACAGGCCGCGAGGGACAGGAGCACCGCCACGGCCGCTCCGGCGGCCGCCGCCCGGCGTGGGCCCCGGCGGCCGGGAGCGCGGCGCGTGGCGGTGTCCGTGCTCCGGGCGGGACTCATGGGCGCCTCCTCCTGGCGGTGGTGGCCGCCAGTATGGTCCGGAACCGCGTGGTAAGGGAGTCCCCCTCCGGCGGGCGCTGCGTCGCCCCGGGGGCCGCCAACCCCCGTTCCGCGCGGGCGTTTCCGCCGGGCTCCGGGGGCCGGGGCGCCCCGGCCGGGCACCGCCCGGGCACCGTCCGTGCGGCCCGCTGTCCGCCCCGGGAGGACGTGGGGAGGACAGCCGGGCGGGCAGCGGCGAGGGAAGCCGCGGGGGAGGGCGGAGCCGCCGCGGAGCGGCCCGTGGGACGCCGTTCCCGCCCCGTTCCCGTCCCCGCGCCCCGTGCCCGGCCCCCGGCCGTCCGGCGGGGCCGCTCCGGGGCGCCGTCACCGGCCGCACTGGAGCACCGCGCCCGCTCCCACCCCCCCGGGGCGGCCCGTACGCCCCGTACCCGTCAGAGCGGCGGGAGCTCCGGCGGGGTCTTCGCCGGGTTCTCCGCCAGGGCCGCCAGCGCGATCCGCACCGCCTCGTCGAGCTGCGGGTCGCGGCCGGCCGCGGAGTCCTGCGGGGTGTGCACCACCTCGACGTCCGGATCGACGCCGTGGTTCTCCACGCCCCAGCCGTAACCCTCCATCCACGTCGCGTACTTGGGCTGGGTGACGCCCGTGCCGTCCACCAGGTCGTAGCGGCTGTCGATGCCGATGACGCCGCCCCAGGTGCGGGTGCCGACGACCGGGCCGATGCCCAGCGCCTTGATCGCGGCGTTGACGATGTCCCCGTCGGAGCCGGAGAACTCGTTCGCGACCGCGACGACCGGACCGCGCGGCGCGTCCTGCGGATAGCTGAACGGCCGCATCCCGCGCGGGAGATCCCAGCCGACGATGCGGCGGGCCAGCTTCTCCACGACGAGCTGCGAGGTGTGCCCGCCGCGGTTCTCCCGGACGTCCACGATCAGCCCGTCGCGCGTCACCTCCACCCGCAGATCGCGGTGGAGCTGCGCCCAGCCGGAGCCCACCATGTCCGGCACGTGGAGGTAGCCGAGCCGGCCGCCGGACGTCTCGTGCACATGGGCGCGCCGCCCGGCGACCCAGTCGTGGTAGCGCAGCGGCTCCTCGTCGGCGATGGGGACGACGACGGGGTACCGCGGCGAGCCGCCGCCGGCCGGGGCGACCGTCAGTTCGACGGGCTTGCCGGCCGCCCCGACGAGCAGCGGGCCGGGGCCCAGCAGCGGGTCGACGGGCCGGCCGTCCACGGCGAGGATCGCGTCCCCGGCCCGCACCGCGGCACCGGGCGCGGCGAGCGGGGAGCGGGCCTGGGGGTCGGAGGTCTCGGACGGCAGGACGCGCTCCACGCGCCACACGCCCTCCTCGTCCCGGGCCAGATCGGCCCCGAGCAGGCCCTGCCGGTGCGCGGAGTCGGTCCAGCCGCCGGGCGGGCTGACGTAGGCGTGCGAGGTGCCCAGCTCGCCCTGGACCTCCCAGAGCAGGTCGACGAGGTCGCTGTGCGTGGCCACCCGGTCCAGCACCGGCCGGTAGCGCTCCAGGACGCCGTCCCAGTCGACGCCGCCGAGATCCGGCCGCCAGAAGTTGTCCCGCATCAGCCGGCCGGCCTCCGCGTACATCTGCCGCCACTCGGCGGCGGGGTCGACGGTGAGCCGCACCCGGGAGAGGTCGACGGTGATGTTGTCGTCGCTGTCGTCGTCGCCGGGCTTGCTGTCGGCCGGCACCAGACGGAGCTTGCTGCCGGTGGAGAGCAGCACCCGCTTGCCGTCGCCGGTGACCGCGTAGTCGTCGGCGTCGTCGGCCAGGTGTTCAAGCCGCTGCTGGACGAGGTCGTAGCGGTCCAGGGCGGTGGACGGCCCGGGGGCGTCCGGGGCCAGGGCGGAGCCCAGCACGCCGCGCAGCGGATGGCGGAGCCACAGGACGCCGCCCTCGGCGGCCCGCAGCGTGGAATAGCGGGCGGCCTCGACGGGGAACGGCACGATGCGGTCGGCCAGTCCGTCCAGATCGACGCGGGTGACGGGCACCGAGGAGGACGAGCCGGACGAGGAGGCCGCGCGGCCCTCGCCGTCGTCGCCGTCGTTGCGTTCGGGCGTCGGCGGGCGCCCGTGGCGCTGCGGGCCGAACGGCGAGGGCGTGGAGGCGGCGAGCGTGATCAGATGCGGCCGGCAGGCGCCCACGAACGCCATGTCGAAGACATGAACGTCATAGATCGGGTCGAAGGCGCGTTCGGAGAGGAAGGCCAGATGCCGGCCGTCGGTGGTGAAGGCGGGCGAGAAGTCGCGGAAGCGCAGCGGGGTGGCCTCGGACACGGACAGATCGGCGGTGTTGGCGATCTTGAGCTGGCGCAGCGCCCCCGGCCCGGGGTGCGACCAGGCCAGCCAGCCGGAGTCCGGCGAGAAGACCAGGCCGTCGGCGTCACCGTCCTCGCTCCGGTCCACCTCGCGGACCTCGCCGGACTCGCGCTCAACGAGCAGCACCCGCCCGTCGTGCGAGGCGACGGCGATGCGGCCGCCGTCCGGGGCGACGGCCAGGTCCAGCACCCGGCCGAGCCGCCCGGCGCCGATCCGGCGCGGCCCGCTGCCCGGCTCGGCGCCGGAGGCCGGGGCGATGGCCAGCGCGTCGTCGCCCTCCGCGTCGGTGACCCAGAGGACGTGCTCGGCGCCGTCCACCCGGAAGGTGCGCGGCAGCCGCGCCCGCTGCCCCGGCTCGGCGGCCAGCGCGCGGGCGGGGCCCTCCCGGTGGGTGACCCAGTGGACCGTGCCACGCACTTCCACGGCGCTGCCCCGGCCGGTGTGGTCGGGGCGGGCCTCGCCCAAGTGGTGCGCGGCGCGCACCGGGTGCGGCTGGAGGTCCGTGCGGGAGCCGCCGAGGCGGAGGTCGAGGCGGCGCGGCTCGGCGCCGTCGAGGTCGTCCAGAAGCCAGAGTTCACCGGCCGAGGCGTAGGCGACGCGGGTGCCGTCGCCGGTGGCCTGCCGGGCGTAGAAGCCGTCGAGCGGGGAGTGGCGGCGCAGATCGCTACCGTCGGGCAGCGAGGAGTACAGGGCTCCGGTGCCCTCGTGGTCGGAGAGGAAGGCGATACGGCCGCCCGCCCACAGGGGCTGCTCGATGTTGCCGTCGAGACCGGCGTGAATCCGTTCGAACTCCCCCTCGCCCGTGGCGTCCAGCCAGAGCTTGCCGGCCGTGCCGCCCCGGTAGCGCTTCCAGGAGGAGGCGTCGCGGCCCATGGTCGCGGACAGCAGCAGCACGGCGCCCTCGGGCCCGTACGCCACGTCGCCGACGGGCCCGTACGGCAGGGTGCGCGCGGGGCCGCCGTCCAGCGGCACGGCCCGCGCCCAGGTGCGGCGCAGGGACGCCTGCCCGGCGGCGGTGACCGCCAGCACCTCGCCCTCGGGCGTCCAGCCGCGCACGGCCGTGCGGGCGTTGCCCCAGTACGTCAGCCGCCGGGACGGGCCGCCGTCGACGGGGGCCACATGGACCTCCGGCGATCCGTCGCGCGTGGACGTCCAGGCGATGTGCCGGCCGTCGGGGGATATCCGCGGATGCGAGACCGGCATGTTGTCGGCGCTCACACGCCAGGCACGGCCGCCGTCGAGCGGTGCCGCCCAGACGTCGTCCTCGGCGGTGAAGGTGATCAACTCACCGTGCGGATGCGGGTAGCGGAGGTACGAAGGCTGCGTCACAACTGCAACCCTATTCACCCATTACCGACGCGAACAGGGGGCACCGGAGGTTCCCGGCCGGGACGGGGCCTTCCGCCCCGAACGCACCGGTGCCGCCGGACCGTTGCGGCCGGGGCCGCGAGGCCGGCGGGGGCCGCCCCCGTACGGCAGCGGCCCCGCCGGACCGGTCATGTCGCCGCCCGGGGGCTCAGGCCCGGAAGTCACCGTCCTTGACGGCGGCGACGAACGCGGACCAGTGATCCGCCGGGAAGACCAGCGCGGGCCCGTGGGGGTTCTTGCTGTCACGGACGGGGACGCGTCCGGGGTGGCCGTCGGAGACCTCGATACATGCGCCGTCCCCGTTATTGCTGTAACTGGATTTGCGCCAGGCCGTCAGAGCTGATGCATCCGGAATCGTATTCATCTGCATACTCTTTCAGGTATCCACGGATCAAGTGCAGGGATTTGCCTTCCGGCAGGGCAAGTGACCGGGCGACGTCAAACCGCTGACTGAGCTCGACCACCTCTTTCGGCGCCTCCACCGTTTCACCGGACTTGAAGCTTTCAACGAACGCCATCGTCCCGCCATCGCGCATCGTGAGCAAGGTCAGGCACCCTCCGAGCATGGGGTAAGCGCCTTCGGTGAACGGAAGGACCTGGATCGTGAAGCACGGTTGCTCGGCGGTGCGAAGCAAGTGATCGAGCTGATCTCTCATTTGCCCCGCATTCCCGATAGGGCGCTTTAGTGCCGCTTCATCCATGATCGCCCAGTAATAGGGTGGATCCTTGTGGTCGAAGATGCATTTTCGGTGCATGCGCACCGCCACACGTTCATTCAGTCGCTCTTCGGATTCGCCCGGCAATGACCTGCGGAATAGTTCTCGCGCGTAGTCTTCGGTCTGGAGGAGTCCGGGAATCAGGCTGCTGGTGAACACCTGAATGCGCTGCGCCTCCCGTTCCTTGCTGACGATCGCGCGTCCATAGCCGGGGATCGAGTTCTCGCGGGCGATCTCCAGCAGCTCGCCCAGCACTCCGTCGGTGTCGAAGAAGCCGTCCAGCGAGTTCACCAGTGCCTCGGAGGGGAGTTGTTCCCCCAGCTCCACCCTGCCGAGATAACTGTGCGAATATCCGCCCACCTGTTCGGACAGTTGGCGTAGTGACAGTTCCCTGCGCTCCCGCATCCTGCGGAGTCGGCGCCCCAGCCTGACCCGCGGTGTGAGCTGGTCGGATTCATTGTTCAGCTCCACTTCGACCGAACCTTCTTTCGTGCAACTGGCCGTCCACGCAGCCCTATTGGTGACGGCTCGGATATGTACCCCAGTGTGCCCGGACCGCGATGGTGGTGTGGTCACTCCCGCCATTCCGGTCGCACGAAAGCACATTTCTGTTCGCGGCCGGGGCGTGGTCACCGCATCAAGGAGCGTCAGCAATGCCGGGCTTTGCCAGCCGTCCCGACCCCGCGTCCCCGGACCGCTCGCGTCCGCCGTCAGAAAGCCGGTCGGCGGAACACGTGGGCCGCCCCGTCGTCCTGCGCTGGAGCCGTCACCCGAGCTGCGTCGGGCTGGCTCGGCTGGAGTTGCGCAAGGCGCTGGCCGGCTGGGGGCTGGCCGCGCTGGAGGAATCGGCCACGCTGGTCCTCTCGGAACTCCTCACCAACGCCGGGCGGCACGCCCGCGTATCGCCGGGACGGCAGATCGAGACCCGGTACATCCCGGCGTTGCCGAGCGGACTGCGGATCGAGGTCCACGACGCCTCGCCCGCCCGGCCCGAACTCCGTGTGCAGGCACCGGACCCGGACGCGTGCGGAGGCCGGGGCCTGCTCCTCGTGGCCGCCCTCGCCGACTCCTGGGGCACCGGCGACCGGGACGGCCCCGGGAAGGTGGTGTGGGCGCACCTGTCGCTCCCGCCGGGGGAGTGCGACGCCCGGGCGTGACCACGGTGCCGTGCCGGGTCGTGCCGGGCGGCGCGGGCGCGGCGGCTGGAGATCCGGCCGGTAGCATGCGGCCAGACCGGCCGGGGTGCCGACCGGTCACCACCGGTCACCGACCGGTCGGCCACCGAACGAACGTGCCGAGGAGGTCCGCTGATGGCGGGAGAGCCGCAGGCCGACTGTCTGTTCT
The DNA here is from genome assembly GCF_000719865.1 of Streptomyces albus subsp. albus. Classification (GTDB taxonomy): domain Bacteria; phylum Actinomycetota; class Actinomycetes; order Streptomycetales; family Streptomycetaceae; genus Streptomyces; species Streptomyces albus_E. The sequence goes on along the minus strand of NZ_JOID01000016.1, from coordinate 348,065 downwards.
GCAAGATCGTGGCGGGGGAGGTGCCGGCCACGCTCGTGCGCGAGAGCGAGACGACGGTCGCCTTCCGCGACATAAACCCGCAGGCCCCGACGCACGTTCTCGTCATCCCCAAGGCGCACCACCCCGACGCGGCCTCCGTCGCGGCGGCCGATCCGCAGCTCGCCGCGGACATCCTCCGCGAGGCGGGAGCCGTCGCCGCCGACGAGCACGTGGACGAGTCCGGCTACCGCATCGTGCTCAACACCGGTGCCGGCGCGGGGCAGACCGTGTTCCACGTCCACGCGCACGTCCTCGGCGGACGCGGCCTCAACTGGCCTCCCGGGTAGTTGCCTTGACCCGCGAGCTGATCGTCCTCGGCACCGCCAGCCAGGTCCCCACCCGGGAACGCAACCACCACGGCTGCATACTGCGCTGGGACGGCGAGGGCATTCTGTTCGACCCCGGCGAGGGCACCCAGCGGCAGATGCTCTACGCGGGCGCGGCCGTGCACGACATCACCCGCATCTGCGTCACGCACTTCCACGGCGACCACTCGCTGGGCCTCTCCGGTGTCATCCAGCGCATCAACCTCGACCGGGTGCCCCACCCCGTCACCGCGCACTACCCGGCCAGTGGCGCCCACTTCTTCCAACGGCTCCGCTACTCCACCTCCTACTACGAGGCCGTGGAACTGGACGAGCACCCGGTGCACGGTGACGGGGTCGTCGCCGAGACCGAGCCGTTCACCCTGGAGGCCCGGCGGCTCTCCCACCCCGTCGAGGCCTTCGGCTACAAGCTGACCGAACCGGACGGGCGCCACATGCTCCCCGAGCGGCTGGCCGCGTACGGCATCTCCGGCCCGGACGTCGGCCGGCTGATCCGTGAGGGCAGTCTGGAGACGGAGGAGCACGGCACCGTCCATGTCGAGCAGGTGAGCGAGGTGCGGCGCGGCCAGCGCTTCGCGTTCGTGATGGACACCCGGCTGTGCGAGGGCGCCGAGGCGCTCGCCGAGGGCTGCGACATGCTCGTCACCGAGTCCACCTTCCTCGACGAGGACGAACGGCTGGCGGCCGAGGCCGGGCACCTCACCGCCGGGCAGGCCGCCCGGCTGGCCACCGCCGCCGGGGTGCGGCACCTGGTGCTCACCCACTTCTCCCAGCGGTACACGGACGCGGAGGAGTTCGGGCGGCAGGCCCGCGCCGCGGGCTTCGGCGGCGAGCTGACGGTGGCCCGGGACCTCATGCGGGTGCCCGTCCCGAAGCGCCACTGATCCCTTACGGAAAGCCACCAGGGGACCCGGGGCGGCCCAGCGGCGGCACCGGCGCCGGCCCCGACAGACCCGGGAAAACCACTCGGGCCCTGTCGGTCCCCCGTCGTACCCTGGAGCACGAGAGAAACCGCACGGCACAGATGCGGTGCACCGAACGAAGAAGGCGGGATCAGCAGGCCCCAGAGCCGGCCCATGACGCAGACACCTTCAGCACAGAACCCCGACGAGGGGCAGGCGCGCGCCCGCTTCACCGTCCCGGCCAACCACCCGATGGTGACGGTCCTGGGCTCCGGAGACTCCCTGCTGCGCGTGATCGAGAAGTCCTTTCCCCGCACCGACATCCACGTCCGGGGCAATGAGGTCAGCGCGGTCGGCGACCCGGCGGAAGTCGCCCTGGTCCAGCGCCTGTTCGACGAGATGATGCTGGTGCTGCGCACCGGCCAGCCGATGACGGAGGACGCCGTGGAACGCTCGATCGCCATGCTGCGCGCCCCCGAGAACGGCGAGGGCGGGCCCGAGACCCCGGCCCAGGTGCTCACGCAGAACATCCTCTCCAACCGCGGCCGCACCATCCGCCCCAAGACGCTCAACCAGAAGCGCTACGTCGACGCCATCGACCGGCACACGATCGTCTTCGGCATCGGCCCGGCCGGCACCGGCAAGACGTATCTGGCCATGGCCAAGGCGGTGCAGGCCCTGCAGTCCAAGCAGGTCAACCGGATCATCCTCACCCGGCCGGCCGTGGAGGCGGGGGAGCGGCTCGGCTTCCTGCCCGGCACGCTCTACGAGAAGATCGACCCGTATCTGCGCCCGCTCTACGACGCGCTGCACGACATGCTCGACCCCGACTCCATCCCCCGTCTGATGGCGGCCGGGACGATCGAGGTGGCGCCGCTGGCGTACATGCGCGGCCGGACGCTCAACGACGCCTTCATCATCCTCGACGAGGCGCAGAACACCAGCGCCGAGCAGATGAAGATGTTCCTCACCCGGCTCGGCTTCGACTCCAAGATCGTGATCACCGGTGACGTCACCCAGGTCGACCTCCCCGGCGGCACCAGGAGCGGCCTGCGCCAGGTGCAGGAGATCCTCCACGACGTGGAGGACGTCCACTTCGCCCGGCTGACGAGCACCGACGTGGTCCGGCACAAGCTGGTCGGCCGCATCGTCGACGCCTACGACCGCTACGACAGCCGGGAGGGCGGCCACGACGGCGCCCGGGGGCACAGCCGGGGCCACGGCCACCCCGGGAAGTAGACTCACCGCACCATGTCGATCGACGTCAACAACGAGTCCGGTACCGCTGTGGACGAGCAGGCGCTGCTGGACGTCGCCCGCTACGCCCTCGCCCGGATGCGCATCCACCCGCTCGCCGAGCTCTCCGTGATCGTCGTCGACAGCGACGCCATGGAGCAGCTCCATCTCCAGTGGATGGACCTCCCGGGCCCCACGGACGTCATGTCCTTCCCGATGGACGAGCTCCGCCCGCCGGCCAAGGACGACGAGGAGCCCCCGCAGGGGCTGCTCGGCGACATCGTGCTCTGCCCCGAGGTGGCCAGGCGCCAGGGCGAGGAGGCGCCGACGGCGCACTCGATGGACGAGGAGCTCCAGCTCCTCACCGTCCACGGCGTCCTCCACCTCCTCGGCTATGACCACGAGGAGCCCGAGGACAAGGTCGAGATGTTCGGCCTGCAGAAAGCGATCATCGACGGCTGGCGCGCCGAGCGCGGCGTCGAGGGGCCCTCGCCGGCGCCCACCACCCGGTGACCGGCCAACTGATCGCCGCGGCCGTCCTCCTGGTCGTCGTGGCGTGGCTCGCCGCCTGCGCCGAGACGGGCCTGGCCCGGACGACCCGGTTCCGCGCCGAGGAGGCCGTGCGCTCCGGCCGCCGCGGCAGCGCCAAGCTCATGGCGGTCGCCGAGGACCCCAGCCGCTATCTCAATGTGGCCCTGCTGGTGCGGGTGGCCTGCGAGATGGCGGCGGGCGTGCTCGTCACCTTCGCCGCGGTGCGGGAGTTCGACGAGACCTGGGAGGCCCTGGCCCTCGCCACCGGGGTGATGGTCCTGGTCTCCTACGTCGCCGTCGGCGTCTCCCCGCGCACCATCGGCCGGCAGCACCCGCTGAACACAGCCACCGCCGCCGCGTACGTCCTGCTGCCGCTGGCCCGGATCATGGGCCCGGTCCCGCAGCTCCTGATCCTCCTCGGCAACGCCCTCACCCCCGGCAAGGGCTTCCGCAAGGGCCCGTTCGCCTCCGAGGCCGAACTGCGGGCCATGGTGGACCTGGCCGAGCAGGAACAGCTGATCGAGGCCGAGGAACGGAAGATGGTGCACTCCGTCTTCGAACTGGGCGACACCCTCGTCCGCGAGGTGATGGTGCCGCGCACCGACCTCGTCGTCATCGAACGCGGCAAGACCATCCGGCAGGCCCTCACGCTCGCCCTGCGCTCCGGCTTCTCCCGGATCCCGGTGGTCGGGGAGAGCGAGGACGACGTCGTCGGCATCGTCTACCTCAAGGACCTCGCCCGGAAGACCCACATCAGCCGGGAGTCGGAGAGCGATCTGGTCGCCACGGCCATGCGCCCGGCCGCGTTCGTCCCCGACACCAAGAACGCCGGGGACCTGCTGCGCGAGATGCAGCAGCGGCGCAACCACGTCGCGGTCGTGGTCGACGAGTACGGCGGCACCGCCGGCATCGTCACCATCGAGGACATCCTGGAGGAGATCGTCGGCGAGATCACCGACGAGTACGACCGGGAACTGCCGCCGGTCGAGGAGCTGGGCGGGGGCCGCTACCGCGTCACCGCCCGCCTCGACATCGGCGACCTGGGTGACCTCTACGAGCTCGACCTGGACGACGAGGACGTGGAGACGGTCGGCGGGCTGCTCGCCAAACTGCTGGGCCGGGTGCCCATCGCGGGCGCGACCGCCGTGGTGGACCTCGCCGACTACGTCACCGACCCCGAGCCGCCCGCCCTGCGGCTCACCGCGGAGTCCCCGGCCGGCCGCCGCAACCGCATCGTCACGGTCCTCGTCGAGCCGGTCCCCGCGGAGGAGAACGGGCCCACCGGGGACGAGGACGGGTGACGCGCCGACCGGGCCCGGGACCGCGGCCCGGGTCCCCCGGTGGCCGCCGCACGCCCGGGCGGTCCCTATCCTCGTAGCCATGACGGACACCACGGACAGCGCTCCCGCCCTCGACGCCGAAGACGCCAAGCTCGTCACCCTGGCCCGCTCCACCCGGGCCCGCAACGGCGTGCCCGAGGGCGCCGCCGTGCGCGACGAGACGGGCAGGACGTACGTCGCCGGGACGGTGGCCCTGACGTCGCTGGAGCTCAGCGCCCTGCGCACCGCCGTTGCCATGGCCGTGGCCAGCGGCGCCCGGTCCCTGGAGGCCGCCGTCGTGGTCTCCTCCGCCGAGGCCGTACGGGACGAGGACCGCGCGGCCGTGCGCGACCTCGGCGGCCCGGACACCCCCGTCCTGCTCGCCGGCCCGGACGGCACCCTCCGGACGACCGCCGCCGCCGGCTGAGGCGGACCCCGGGAACGGAAGCGGGCGCGGCCCGACCACCGGTCCGGCCGGTGCCCGCCCGGTCCGGTGGTCGGGGGCGGTGCGCCGATCGGGGAGAATGGCCGCCATGAGCGATCGTTCCCCGTCCCAGCCCCGGCCGCAGGCCGCCCCGCACCGCGCGGGCTTCGCCTGCTTCGTCGGCCGCCCCAACGCGGGCAAGTCGACCCTCACCAACGCCCTGGTGGGGACGAAGGTGGCGATCACCTCCAGCCGGCCGCAGACCACCCGCCACACCGTCCGCGGCATCGTGCACCGCCCCGACGCCCAGCTCGTGCTGGTCGACACCCCGGGGCTGCACAAGCCGCGCACCCTGCTCGGCGAGCGGCTCAACGATGTCGTGCGGACGACCTGGGCCGAGGTCGACGTCATCGGCTTCTGCCTGCCCGCCGACCAGAAGCTGGGCCCCGGCGACCGGTTCATCGCCGGGGAACTGGCCAAGGTCAGGAAGACGCCGAAGATCGCCGTCGTCACCAAGACCGACCTGGTGGACTCCAAGCAGCTCGCCGAGCAGCTCATCGCGGTGGACCGGCTCGGGCAGGACCTGGGCCTGGACTGGGCGGAGATCATCCCCGTCTCGGCCGTCGCCGGGCAGCAGGTGTCCCTGCTGGCCGATCTGCTGGTGCCGCTGCTGCCGGAGGGGCCCGCGCTCTACCCGGAGGGCGATCTCACCGACGAGCCGGAGCAGATCATGGTCGCGGAGCTGATTCGCGAGGCCGCGCTGGAGGGCGTCCGGGACGAGCTGCCGCACTCGATCGCCGTCGTCGTGGAGGAGATGATCCCCCGCGAAGGGCGGCCCGAGAACAAGCCGCTGCTGGACATCCACGCCAATCTCTACATCGAGCGGCCCAGCCAGAAGGGCATCGTCATCGGCCCCAAGGGCGCCCGGCTGAAGGACGTCGGCATGAAGTCCCGCCAGCACATCGAGGCGCTGCTGGGCACCCCGGTCTACCTCGACCTCCATGTGAAGGTCGCCAAGGACTGGCAGCGGGACCCGCGGCAGCTCCGCAAGCTCGGCTTCTGACGGGCGTCCCGCGCGCGCCGGGGTCCGGAACATTCCGGAGTGCCGGGAATGAGGGATACCGCACGAACGCCCCCATGGCTCCCCGCCGTCCCGCATACTGGAATCACCCCACACGTCACGGCTCCCCTCGGCTAAGGTGCTGTGCACCATGCGTATCGGGCTGCTTCTCCTTAGCCGCCGCGGCGAGGGCCTGTAGTCGAGGCCGACCCCCTCCCCGCGGAGTTCGGTGATGCCACCGTCGGCCGTCGAGAATCCTTCGACAGGAGCCCCGCGCAGATGTCTTCCTCCCAGCCCGCCGCCGGTCACCGCCCCGTCGGCCGCACCACCCCCGTCACCGCCGCCACCGTCTCCCAGCGGCCCTCCGGGATGCCGGTCCACAAGTACGGGCCCTACGAGGCCGTGGCGATCCCCGACCGCACCTGGCCCGAGAAGCGGATCACGAAGGCCCCCCGCTGGCTGTCCACGGACCTGCGGGACGGCAACCAGGCGCTGATCGACCCGATGTCCCCGGCCCGCAAGCGGGCGATGTTCGATCTGCTGGTCTCCATGGGCTACAAGGAGATCGAGGTCGGCTTCCCCTCCTCCGGCCAGACCGACTTCGACTTCGTACGGTCGATCATCGAAGAGGACGCGATCCCCGAGGACGTGACGATCTCCGTCCTGACCCAGGCCCGCGAGGAACTGATCGAGCGCACGGTCGAGTCGCTGCGCGGCGCCCGCCGCGCGACCGTCCACCTGTACAACGCCACCGCGCCCGTCTTCCGCCGCGTCGTCTTCCGCGGCAGCCGCGAGCAGGTCAGGCAGATCGCCGTCGACGGCACCCGGCTGGTCATGGAGTACGCCGAGAAGCTGCTGGGCGAGGAGACCGTCTTCGGCTACCAGTACAGCCCGGAGATCTTCACCGACACCGAGCTGGACTTCGCGCTGGAGGTCTGCGAAAGCGTCATGGACGTCTGGCAGCCCGAGCCCGGCCGCGAGATCATCCTCAACCTCCCCGCCACGGTGGAGCGTTCGACGCCCAGCACCCACGCCGACCGCTTCGAGTGGATGTCGCGGAACCTCTCCCGCCGCGAGTTCGTCTGCCTGTCCACACACCCGCACAACGACCGCGGCACCGCCGTCGCCGCCGCCGAGCTGGCCGTCATGGCCGGCGCCGACCGCGTCGAGGGCTGCCTGTTCGGGCAGGGCGAGCGCACCGGCAACGTCGACCTGGTCACCCTGGGCATGAACCTGTTCTCGCAAGGGGTCGACCCGATGATCGACTTCTCCCGGATCGACGAGATCCGCCGCACCGCCGAGTACTGCAACCAGATGGAGATCCACCCGCGCCACCCCTACGCGGGCGACCTCGTCTACACCTCCTTCTCCGGCTCCCACCAGGACGCCATCAAGAAGGGCTTCGACGACATGGACGCCCGGGCCGCCGAGGCCGGGAAGACCGTGGACGAGATCGAGTGGGCCGTGCCGTACCTGCCCATCGACCCCAAGGACGTCGGCCGCTCCTACGAGGCCGTCATCCGGGTCAACTCGCAGTCCGGCAAGGGCGGCGTGGCCTACGTCCTCAAGAACGACCACAAGCTGGACCTGCCGCGCCGGATGCAGATCGAGTTCTCGAAGATCATCCAGGCGAAGACCGACAGCGAGGGCGGCGAGGTCACCCCGGCCCAGATCTGGTCCGTCTTCCAGGACGAGTACCTGCCCACCACCGACGCCCCCTGGGGCCGGATCGCGCTGCGCTCCGCCCAGACCTCGACCACCGGCGAGGGCGGCGACGCGCTCACCGTCGAGGCGGTCGTCGACGGGCAGGAGACCGTGCTGACCGGCAGCGGCAACGGCCCCATCGCCGCCTTCATCAACGCCCTCGGCTCGATCGGGGTGGACGTCCGCGTCCTGGACTACGCCGAGCACGCCCTGAGCGAGGGCGCCGGCGCCCGGGCCGCCGCCTACGTCGAGTGCGCCGTGGACGGCAAGGTCCTGTGGGGCGTCGGCATGGACCCCAACACGGTCCGCGCCTCCCTGAAGGCCGTGGTCTCCGCGGTCAACCGCTCCGTCCGCGCCGCCTGACCTCTCCCGGGCCGCGCGAGGCCAACCCGCGCCACGCGCTCCCCACCCGTGCCGCCGTCCCGTACCCGGGGTGGCGGCACGGTTGTTCTCCCGCTGGTCCCCGCTGTTTTTCCGCCGGTTCCGGCCAGGCCGGCCCGGCGTGAACCGCACGCTCCGCGAGGGCTGCGGCGCAGGTCGGGGCATGCGCACGGGGTTCGAACGGCCGTTCCCGGCCATCGCCGGCCGCCGCGGGGCCTCCGCATCCTCCGTCCGGGGTGCTGACGGCACCCGCCGGCTGTGGTTAACATCACGTCCATACGGCACCGTTGCCGCAGGGCGCGACCATCACGCGGCGCACGGTGCCCCGATGTTTTGGGATGAGCCGCCGGAGGTGCGCGAGATGCGCGTGTGGGGAGTGGGCGCCAGCTGGCACACGGTCGGCGACGGTGAGTTCTTCTGCCCGGACTGCGGCGGCGACCGCAACTACCGGCGCCGCACCGGGCGCCGCCGGTTCACCTTCCTCGGCATCCCCGTCCTGCCCCGGGGCAGCGCGGGCCCGGTCGTCGAGTGCTCCTCCTGCCGGGGCCACTTCGGCACCGAGACCCTGGACCACCCCACCACCGTCCGCTTCTCGGCGATGCTCCGCGACGCCGTGCACACCGTCGCGCTCGCCGTCCTCGCAGCGGGCGGCACCGAGGCCCGCCCGACCCGTGAGGCGGCCGTCTCCGTGGTGCGCGCCGCGGGCTTCGCGGACTGCACCGAGCAGCAGCTCCTCACCCTCGTCGAGGCGCTGGCCACCGACGCCGGACGGCTCCCCGGCTGGGCCGAGGACTTCGGCGAGGGCAGCGGCACGGCGCTGACCATAGAGCTCCACGAGGCCCTGGGCCCGCTGGCCCCGCATCTCGCCCCGGCCGGCCGGGAGAGCATCCTGCTGCAGGGCGCCCGGATCGCCCTCGCGGACGGGCCCTACCGCCCCGCCGAGCGGGAGGCCCTCTCCGCCGTCGGCACGGCCCTGACCATCCGCCGAGAGGAGACCGAGCGGCTCCTCACCGCCGCGGCCCGCACCCCCTCCTGAGCCCTCCCCGGAGCCGTACGGGCCGCCCCGGGCTTTCCCCGCCCCCGCGTCCGGCAGCGCTCTCCGTGCGGGACAATGGCCCGCATGACTCTGTTCCGCGACGACGGCATCGTGCTGCGCACCCAGAAGCTGGGTGAGGCGGACCGGATCATCACCCTGCTCACCCGGGGCCACGGCCGGGTGCGGGCGGTGGCGCGCGGGGTGCGGCGGACCAAGTCGAAGTTCGGGGCCCGGCTGGAGCCCTTCTCCCATGTGGACGTGCAGTTCTTCTCCCGGGGCGGGGAGCTCGTCGGCCGCGGTCTGCCGCTGTGCACCCAGAGCGAGACCATCGCTCCGTACGGCGGCGCCATCGTCACCGACTACGACCGCTACACGGCGGGCACGGCCATGCTGGAGACCGCCGAGCGGTTCACCGACCACGAGGGCGAGCCGGCCGTCCAGCAGTATCTGCTGCTGGTGGGGGCGCTGCGGACGCTCGCGGGCGGTGAGCACGAGCCGCGGCTGGTGCTCGACGCCTTCCTGCTCCGCTCGCTGGCCGTCAACGGCTACGCGCCCAGCTTCGCCGCCTGCGCCAAATGCGGCCTGCCGGGCCCGAACCGCTTCTTCTCGGTGTCGGCCGGCGGCGTGGTGTGCGGGGACTGCCGGGTGCCGGGGAGCGTCGTGCCCTCGGGGGAGGCCCTGGCCCTGCTCGGGGCGCTGCTGGCGGGCGACTGGGAGACGGCGGACGCGTGCGAGGCGCGGTACGTCAGGGAGGGCAGCGGGCTCGTGGCAGCCTATCTGCACTGGCACCTGGAGCGCGGACTGCGTTCCCTCAGGTATGTGGAGAAATAGGAGACGTGGACCGCATGGCACGACGCGGGATTCTGGGCCGTACCCGTCGCGAGTACCAGCAGCCGGAGCCGCACCCCAGCGGCGCGCGCCCGCCGGAGATCCCCGGGGAGCTGATCCCGAAGCACGTGGCGGTCGTCATGGACGGCAACGGGCGCTGGGCGAAGGAGCGCGGGCTGCCGCGCACCGAGGGGCACAAGGTCGGTGAGGGCGTCGTCCTGGACGTGCTCAAGGGCTGCCTGGAGATGGGTGTCAAGAACCTCTCGCTGTACGCCTTCTCCACGGAGAACTGGAAGCGCTCGCCCGAGGAGGTGCGCTTCCTGATGAACTTCAACCGGGACGTGATCCGCCGCCGCCGGGACGAGATGGACGCCCTGGGCATCCGCATCCGCTGGGTGGGGCGGATGCCCAAGCTGTGGAAGTCCGTGGTGCAGGAGCTGCAGATAGCGCAGGAGCAGACCAAGGACAACGACGCCATGACGCTGTACTTCTGCGTCAACTACGGCGGCCGCGCCGAGATCGCCGACGCCGCGGCGGCCATCGCGGCCGACGTGCGGGCCGGGAAGCTCGACCCGTCCAAGGTCACCGAGAAGACGGTGCAGCGGTACCTGTACTACCCGGACATGCCGGACGTGGATCTCTTCGTCCGGCCGTCGGGGGAGCAGCGCACCTCCAACTACCTGATATGGCAGAGCGCTTACGCCGAGATGGTCTTCCAGGACGTGCTGTGGCCGGACTTCGACCGCCGCGACCTGTGGCGGGCCTGCCTGGAGTTCGCCCGGCGCGACCGCCGCTTCGGGGGCGCGGAGCCGAACCCGGCGCAGCCGGGCGAGGGGGCGGCCGGGGCGTCCGCCTGACACTCTCCCCGGGCACGGAGCGGCCCCGGCCGGGTCTTCCCCGGCCGGGGCCGCTCTCGCCATCCGTTCCGCCCGCCTCCCGGGCGGGCGGGTCAGCGCTTGCCGCCGCCCGCCGCGGCCTTCGCCGCGCAGTCGCCGCAGGTGCCGAAGATCTCGATGGTGTGCGCGACGTCGACGAAGCCGTGCTCGGCCGCGATCTGCTCGGCCCAGGTCTCGACGGCCGGGCCCTCCACCTCGACCGCCCTGCCGCAGCCCCGGCAGACCAGGTGGTGGTGATGGTCGTCGGTGCTGCACCGGCGGTAGACGGCCTCGCCCTCGTCGGTGCGCAGGACGTCCACCTCGCCCGCGTCGGCGAGCGACTGCAGGGTGCGGTAGACGGTCGTCAGGCCGACGGAGTCGCCCCGGTGCTTGAGGACGTCGTGCAGCTCCTGGGCGCTGCGGAACTCGTCCACCTCGTCCAGGGCCGCGGCCACGGCCGCGCGCTGCCGCGTCGACCGGCCGCGTACCGGCGCCGTGCTCGTTCCGCCGCTCCCCGCTGTGGCCACCGTTGCCTCCTCCTCGCCGGCCCGCATCCGACTGGCCATTGTGCCAGCCCCCGCGGGCGCCCTCGCCGGTCCCGTCCGGGACCTCAGACCTTCACGTCGTCGCCCGCCGGGCGCTCCCCTGCCGCCTTCTCCACGCCGCACCGCTCCCCCTGCTCCGCCGCGGCCCGGCGGGCCCGGGCGCGGGCCAGCGGCGCTGTCACGGCCGCGAAGGCCAGGAAGACGGCGATGGCCAGCAGGACGATCGCGGCGCCCGAGGGCGCGTCCACGTAGTACGTCGTCACCGTACCGGTCAGCGAGACCGTGACGCCGATCCCCATCGCGATGGCCAGGGTGGCCGCGAAGCCGCGGGTGACCCGCTGGGCGGCGGCGACCGGGATCACCATCATCGCGCTGACCAGCAGCAGCCCGACGATGCGCATGGCGACGGTGACCGTCAGCGCGGCCGTGACCGCGAGCAGCAGGTTCAGCAGCCGCACCGGCAGCCCGGTGACCCGCGCGAACTCCTCGTCCTGGCACACCGCGAAGAGCTGGCGGCGCAGGCCGAGGGTGATCGCGATCACGAGGGCCGCGAGCAGGCAGATCGCCACCACGTCCTCGGGGGCGACGGTGGTGATGGAGCCGAAGAGATAGGTGGAGAGGTTGGCCGTGGAGCCGCCCGGCGCCAGGTTGATGATCATGACACCGCCGGCCATGCCGCCGTAGAACAGCAGGGCGAGCGCGACGTCGCCGCTGGTGCGGCCGCGGGAGCGGATCAGCTCCATGCCGACCGAGCCGGCCACCGCGACCAGGGTCGCCATCCACACCGGGCTGGTGTTCAGCAGGAAGCCGAGGGCGACGCCGGTCATGGCGACATGGCCGATGCCGTCGCCCATGATCGCCTGACGGCGCTGGACGAGGTAGATGCCGATGGCCGGCGCGGTGACGCCGACGAGCACGGCGGCGAGCAGGGCCCGCTGCATGAAGGCGTAGTTCAGGATCTCCATCAGCTCAGCAGCCCCGTCCGGGTCGGTTCCGCCGCCGGGCCGGCGTGCGGGTGGACATGGTCGTGGCCGGGCAGCGCGTGCTGGCCCACGGCCTCGGGCGGCGGCCCGTCGTGCACCACGCAGCCGTCGCGGAGGACGACCGCGCGGTCGATCAGCGGCTCCAGCGGGCCGAGTTCGTGCAGGACGAGGAGGACGGTGGCGCCGGCGGCGACCTGGGCGCGCAGGATGTCCGCGAGGACCTCCTGGCCGGCGAGGTCGACGCCCGCCATCGGCTCGTCCATGATCAGCAGTTCGGGTTCGGAGGCCAGCGCGCGGGCGATCAGCACCCGCTGGTGCTGGCCGCCGGAGAGGGCGTTCACGGAGTCACCGGCGCGGTGGTCCATGCCGACGAGCTCCAGCGCCCGGCCGACGGCGGCCCGGTCCGCCTTCCGCCGCGGCCGCAGCCCCGTACGGGCCAGCCGGCCGGAGGCCACGACCTCGCGCACGGTCGCGGGCACCCCGCTCGCGGCGGTGGTCCGCTGCGGTACGTAACCGACGCGGGCCCAGTCGCGGAAGCGGCGCAGCGGGGTGCCGAACAGCTCCAGGGAACCCTCCTCCAGCGGCACCTGGCCGACGACGGCCCGTACGGCGGTGGACTTGCCCGAGCCGTTGGCGCCGAGCAGGGCGACGACCTCGCCCCGGCCGACGGTCAGATCGACCCCGCGCAGCACGGTGCGCGCACCGAGCCGGGCGGTGGCACCGCGCAGGGAGACAACGGGCTGTACGGCCATGGTCCGGGCCTTTCGGGGACGGTCGTGGGGCGGTCGCGGGGGCGGGCGGGGCGGCCGGGGGAGGCCGCGCCGGGTGGCGGTGGGGTCAGCCGGAGCCGAGGGCCTTCCGCAGCGCGTCCAGGTTGGCGCGCATGACCTCGAAGTAGTCATCGCCGGCGGACCGGTCGGTGATTCCCTCCAGGGGGTCGAGCACATCCGTCTTGAGGCCGGTGTCCGCCGCCAGGGTCTTCGCGGTGGCGTCGCTGACCAGCGTCTCGAAGAAGACGGTGGTCACCTTCTCACGCTCCGCGACGGTGTGCAGTTCCCGCATCCGGGCGGGGCTCGGCTCGGCCTCGGGGTCGAGGCCGCCGATCGCCTCCTGCTCCAGGCCGTACCGGGAGGCGAGGTGGCCGAAGGCGGCGTGGGTGGTGATGAAGGTGTCGGTGGTGCGGTTCCGCAGGCCGTCCGCGAACTCCTTGTCGAGCGCGGTGAGCTTCTTCGCCAGGGCGCCGGCGTTCTTCTCGTAGGCGGCGGCGTGGTCGGGGTCGGCCTCGGCGAGGGTCTTGGCGAAACCTTCGGCGACCTCGGCGTACTGGGTCGGGTCGAGCCAGAGGTGGGGGTCGGAGGCGCCGCCGGAGTGGTCGTGGCCGTCTCCGCCGGACTCCGGCTCCCCGGAGGGCTCGTCGCCGTGTTCCTCCGCGTGCTCGTCGCCGTGCTCGCCGGCGCCGAGTTCCGCGGCGTCCACGGCGGTCTTCACACCGGACTGGGCCACGGCGGCGTCCACGGCGGGCTGCAGCCCCTTGAGGTAGAAGGCCACGTCGGCCTCGCTCAGCTCGGCCGTCTGGCGCGGCTTGATCTCCAGGTCGTGCGGCTCCACCCCGGGCTTCGTCAGCGTGGTGACGGAGACGTGCTCCCCGCCGACCTCCTCGGCGAGGTACTCCAGCGGGTAGAAGGACGCGACGACGTTCACCTTGCCGTCCCCGCCCGCGCCTCCCGCGCCGGTGCCGCAGGCGGTGAGGGTGACGAGGCCGAGGGCGGTGGCCCCGGCGGCGGCCGCGGCGGCGGTTATTCGGGAGGCGGGGCGGTTCCGGCGTACGTTCATGACATCCATTTTCAACAAAGGTGGAAACGATTGTCAATAAATCGGGTGAGAGGCCCGCCGCACGGACCCCCGCCGGGCCCGGATGGCCAAAGCCCGGACACCAATTGGTCCCGGAGGACCGCCCGCCGGTAGCCTGTGTCATTCCGCTGTTCGTCGTCATCATGAAGAGAGCACCGTGGCCGCCGACAAGATCGACACCATCGTCAGCCTCAGCAAGCGCCGTGGCTTCGTCTACCCGTGCAGTGAGATCTACGGCGGTCAGCGCGCCGCCTGGGATTACGGGCCGCTCGGTGTGGAGCTCAAGGAGAACATCAAGCGTCAGTGGTGGCGCGCCATGGTCACCTCGCGCGAGGACGTGGTCGGTATCGACTCGTCGGTGATCCTCGCCCCCGAGGTCTGGGAGGCCTCCGGCCACGTCGCCACCTTCAGCGACCCGCTCACCGAGTGCACCTCCTGCCACAAGCGGTTCCGCGCCGACCACCTGGAAGAGGCGTACGAGGCCAAGCACGGCCGGCTGCCGGCGAACGGCCTGGCCGACGTCAACTGCCCGCACTGCGGCAACAAGGGCGGCTTCACCGAGCCCAAGCAGTTCTCCGGGCTGCTCGCCACCCACCTCGGCCCGGCCCAGGACTCCGCCTCCGTCGCCTACCTCCGGCCCGAGACGGCCCAGGGCATCTTCACCAACTTCGCCGCGGTGCAGCAGACCTCGCGGAAGAAGCCGCCGTTCGGCATCGCGCAGATGGGCAAGTCCTTCCGGAACGAGATCACGCCCGGCAACTTCATCTTCCGGACCCGCGAGTTCGAGCAGATGGAGATGGAGTTCTTCGTCAAGCCCGGCGAGGACGAGAAGTGGCACATCTACTGGATGGAGGAGCGCTGGAACTGGTACCGCGACCTCGGTATCCAGGAGGAGAACATCCGCTGGTACGAGCACCCGGCGGAGAAGCTCTCCCACTACTCCAAGCGCACCGCCGACATCGAGTACCGCTTCAACTTCGGCGGCAGTGAGTTCTCCGAGCTCGAAGGTGTGGCCAACCGCACCGACTTCGACCTCGGCGCCCACTCCAAGGCCTCCGGCCACGACCTGTCGTACTTCGACCAGGAGGCCGGCGAGCGCTGGACGCCGTACGTCATCGAGCCGGCGGCCGGCGTCAACCGCGCCATGCTCGCCTTCATGCTCGACGCCTACGTCGAGGACGAGGCGCCCAACGCCAAGGGCAAGATGGAGAAGCGCACCGTGCTCCGCCTCGACCCGCGCCTCGCGCCGGTCAAGGCCGCCGTGCTGCCGCTCTCCCGCAACCCCGAGCTCTCGCCCAAGGCCAAGGGGCTCGCCGCCGACCTGCGGAAGAACTGGAACATCGAGTTCGACGACGCGGGCGCCATCGGCCGCCGCTACCGCCGCCAGGACGAGATCGGCACGCCGTTCTGCGTCACCGTCGACTTCGACACCCTCGACGACAACGCGGTGACCGTCCGTGAGCGCGACACCATGAAGCAGGAGCGTGTCTCCCTGGACCAGATCCAGGGCTACCTGGCCTCCCGCCTCCTGGGCTGCTGACCGCCGCCCTGCGCACCCACCGGCGCCCCGGTACCCGCTCACGGCGGGCGCCGGGGCGCCGGTGTGCGGGGCCTCCGGCACGGTCCGCGGCGTCCGGGGGATGCGGGACAATGGGAGGCCGCCCCTTCCGCCGCTGCCCCGTACACGGGCGGCCGGAACCGTACGAACCGAGGAAAGCCGCTCGATGTCGCAGTTGCAGATCGGCCCGCACACCGTGCAGCCACCGGTGGTGCTCGCCCCCATGGCCGGGATCACCAACGCGCCGTTCCGCACGCTCTGCCGGGAGTTCTCCGGCGGCAAGGGCCTGTTCGTCAGCGAGATGATCACGACCCGGGCGCTGGTCGAGCGGGACGCCAAGACGATGCGGCTGATCCACTTCGACGGCGCCGAGAAGCCCCGCTCCGTCCAGCTCTACGGCGTGGACCCGGCGACCGTCGGCAAGGCCGTCCGGATGATCGCCGACGAGAACCTGGCCGATCACATCGACCTCAACTTCGGCTGTCCGGTGCCCAAGGTGACCCGCAAGGGCGGCGGTTCGGCGCTGCCGTACAAGCGGCCGCTGCTGCGGGCGATCCTGCGGGAGGCCGTCGCGGGCGCGGGCGGGCTGCCGGTCACCATGAAGATGCGCAAGGGCATCGACGACGACCACCTCACCTATCTCGACGCCGGGCGGATCGCCGTCGAGGAGGGCGTCACCGCGATCGCCCTGCACGGCCGGACGGCGGCCCAGCACTACGGCGGCACCGCCGACTGGGAGGCCGTCGCCCGCCTCAGGGAAGCCGTCCCGGAGATCCCGGTGCTCGGCAACGGCGACATCTGGTCCGCCGCCGACGCCGTGCGCATGGTGCGCGAGACCGGCTGTGACGGCGTGGTGGTCGGCCGCGGCTGCCTGGGGCGGCCCTGGCTGTTCGGCGATCTGGTGGCGGCCTTCGAGGGCGGTGGCGAGATCGCGGCGCCCGCCTTCGGGGAGGTCGCCGCCGTGATGCGGCGCCACGCCCAGCTGCTGGGGGAGTGGCTGGAGGACGAGGCGCGCGGCGTCATCGACTTCCGCAAGCACATCGCCTGGTACACCAAGGGCTTCTCGGTCGGCTCCGAGCTGCGCAAGCGGCTGGCGACCGCCTCGTCCCTGGCCGAACTGGACGAGCTGCTCAGCCGGCTGGACCCGGACCAGCCCTGGCCGGCCCACGCGGACGGTCCGCGCGGGCGCACCTCGGGACGGAACCGGGTGGTGCTGCCGGACGGCTGGCTGGCCGACCCGTACGACAGCGCCTGCGTGGGCGCCGACGCGGAGCTGGACACCTCGGGCGGCTGACGCCGCCGGGCCGGGCCCGGGCCGTTAGGCCTCGCGGCGGGGCGGCCGCGGTCGCCGTACCAGGCTGACCCGGACCGGTACCGGCTCGCACACCTCGTCCGGAGCGTCCCCGCCGGTTTCCGCGCCGAGCACCGCCGCCTCGGCCGCGGCGACCACCGGGGACCGCACCGCGCGCGGCTCCGCGCCCGGCACCCCGGCCCCGGACTCCGCGCGTTCGGCCGCCGTCAGCAGGTCGAGGGCCAGCGCCGCCGTCCAGCCGAAGTCCCGGCTGCCGCGCGCCAGTCCGCTGTGCGGGTCGACGTACTCGGCGAAGCCCGAGGCGTCGGCCGCGGCCAGCGTCGCGGCGCGCAGCTCGTCGGCCGCCGCCACGGCGCCGTACTGCCGCAGGCCCCGCTCCAGCAGCCAGTTGACGTTGAACCAGGCCGGCCCGCGCCAGTAGCGGGACGGGTCGAAGGCCGGTCCGCGCAGGTCGTAGCTCGGCACCAGCCGCACCGTGCGGCCGAGGCCGAAGTGCGGTCCGGCGGCGGTGGCCAGCAGCCCGGTGACGACCTCGTCGGGCAGTCCGGGCACGGCGAGCGGCAGCAGCCCGGCGGCGCTGAGCCCGGAGAGCGGTTCGCCGCCCGGCACGTCGTGGCCCCGGAAGATCTCCGTCTCCGGGTCCCACAGGTGCTCGACCAGAGAGCGCGTGAGACGTTCGGCGCGGGCCCGGTGCTCCGCCGGATCGGTGCCGAGGGAGGCGGCGATCCGGGCGAGGGCGTGCTCGGAGACGATGAGCAGCGCGTTGAGGCCCACGTCCTCGACGGCGAAGGAGTGCGGGGCGTCGTCGCGGTAGCCGTGGTCGCGGTAGTCGGCGGCGAGCCGGACATAGCGGCCGTAGTCCAGGTCGGTGGGCCGGTCGGTGAGATCGCAGTGGTCGAGGTCCGCGCGCCGGAAGGTGCTGCGGCAGGCGGGCTCGACGCGTTCGAGCGGCGCGTCCCAGCAGGGGCTGTTGTCCATGCCCGACTCCCAGGGATGGACGATGGAGACCAGTCCGTGCCCCCGGAGGTCGCGGCGCTCCACGAGGTAGCGGTGCCAGGCGGCCAGCCGCGGATACAGCCGGGCCAGGAAGCCCTCGCGGGCGGAGGACTCCGGGTCCGCCTCGTGGACCAGCCAGGCGGCCAGCGCGTGGACGGGCGGCTGGACGATGCCGGAGGTCTCGGTGCGGGCGGGCGCCCCGGTGCCGGAGCCGGCCCGTGAGGAGCGCCAGAACTCGGGCCCGGGGAAGTAGGCGCCGGCCGGCACCTCCGGGTTGAAGACGATGTGCGGGACGCGCCCGTCCTCCCACTGCGCGTCGAGCAGCGTGGACAGCTCGCGCCGGGCGCGGGCGGGGGAGAGGTGGCGCAGGCCGATGGCGATGAACGCGGAGTCCCAGCTCCACTGGTGCGGGTAGAGGCCGCGGGAGGGGACGGTCGAGGTGCCGGTCCAGTTGCCCGCCAGGACGCGCTCGGCGCCGCGGCGCAGTGCGCCCGGGAGTGACGCGGGCATGGCGGGTCGCGGGAGGCGCGGGTTGCCGGCGGGGGCGACGCTTTCCACGAGAGGCTCCGGGACTCCGAGTAGGGGACGGCTTGTCGACGGGCTTGTCGATACCGCACGAACGTACCGGAGGGTTTTGTCCAGTCCCAGGGCAAAAGTCTCATTGTGATGCGTGCCTCAGCCGGGCCCGGCACCCTTATCGCTCATTCGAGCGATTGGCCGCCCTCATGTGTCCATGTCGTGAGACGGGGTACCTGGACAGTGCGTGATTCTCGCCACTGTGATCGGAGGCTCGCTCAGATGAGCGTTTTGCGGTGGCCTGCATCTCTCAAAGGGTGGCACCCAGTGCCACCCATCTTGCCTTCAAGAGGTCGCGGATCACGTGACGCGCTGTGGGGCCGCGACCGCGCTCCGGTCCCTCACGCCCGTTCTCCCGTCGCTGTGAGTTCACTTCCTGAACGCATAACGATTCCGCCAGGAGAGCGAGCTCACTTTCGATCCGGTGGCAGATGCGGGGTTACAACCCGATGACCACCAAGTGGACGTACTCATCAACCTTCGATCTGGGTACGCTCCCCGCCGTCAGGGCAGCCCCTCCCCCGAACCGCTCCGAGGGGGAACCCCACCACGAGGAGTGCGAGATCCCGTGTCGGAAACCACGAACCCCCATGTAGCCGCAGCCGAGCAGCAGAAGTTCGTTTACGACTTCACCGAGGGCAACAAGGATCTCAAGGATCTGCTGGGCGGCAAGGGCGCCAACCTGGCCGAGATGACGAACCTCGGTCTCCCCGTGCCGCCGGGGTTCACCATCACCACCGAGGCCTGCAAGGTCTACCTGGAGACCGGGGCCGAGCCCCCCGCCCTGCGCGACGAGGTGAGCGCTCACCTCACCGCCCTCGAGGCGAAGATGGGCAAGAAGCTCGGCCAGGCCGACGACCCGCTGCTGGTCTCCGTCCGCTCCGGCGCGAAGTTCTCCATGCCCGGCATGATGGACACCGTCCTCAACATCGGCCTCTCCGACGACTCCGTCGCGGGGCTCGCGCGGCAGGCCGGCGACGAGCGCTTCGCCTGGGACTCGTACCGCCGCCTCATCCAGATGTTCGGCAAGACCGTGCTGGGCGTCGACGGCGAGCTCTTCGAGGACGCCATCGACGAGGCCAAGCGGGCCAAGGGCGTCACGGTCGACATCGATCTCGACGCCGGCGACCTGAAGCGGATCGTCGAGCGCTTCAAGGGCATCGTGCGCGAGGAGACCGGCCGCTCCTTCCCGCAGGACCCGCGCGAGCAGATGGACCTGGCGGTGTGCGCGGTCTTCGAGTCCTGGAACACCGACCGGGCCAAGCTGTACCGCCGCCAGGAGCGCATCCCCGGCGACCTGGGCACCGCCGTCAACGTCTGCTCCATGGTCTTCGGAAACCTCGGGCCCGACTCCGGCACCGGTGTCGCCTTCACGCGCGACCCCGCCAGCGGCCAGCAGGGCGTCTACGGCGACTACCTGCAGAACGCGCAGGGCGAGGACGTCGTCGCCGGTATCCGCAACACCGTGCCGCTCGCCGATCTCGAACAGCTGGACAAGAAGTCCTACGACCAGCTGATGGAGATCATGGAGACCCTCGAAACGCACTACAAGGACCTGTGCGACATCGAGTTCACCATCGAGCGCGGCCAGCTCTGGATGCTGCAGACCCGGGTCGGCAAGCGCACCGCCGGTGCCGCCTTCCGGATCGCCACCCAGCTCGTCGACCAGGGGCTGATCGACGAGGCGGAGGCGCTGCAGCGCGTCAACGGCGCCCAGCTCGCGCAGCTGATGTTCCCGCGCTTCGACGAGACCGCCGCCTCCGAGCAGCTCGGCCGCGGCATCGCCGCCTCGCCGGGCGCCGCCGTCGGCAAGGCCGTCTTCGACTCGTACACCGCGGTCAAGTGGTCCCGCTCGGGCGAGAAGGTCATCCTCATCCGCCGCGAGACCAACCCGGACGACCTCAACGGCATGATCGCCGCCGAGGGCATCCTGACCTCGCGCGGCGGCAAGACCTCGCACGCCGCCGTCGTCGCCCGCGGCATGGGCAAGACCTGTGTCTGCGGCGCCGAGGAGCTGGAGGTCGACACCAAGAAGCGCTGCCTGACGGCCAAGTCGCCGGACGGCAAGGGCCGGGTCGTCGTCGAGGAGGGCGACGTCATCTCCATCGACGGCTCCACCGGCAAGGTGTACCTCGGTGAGGTCCCGGTCGTGCCGTCGCCGGTCGTGGAGTACTTCGAGGGCCGGATGCACGCCGGCGCCGAGGACGCCGACGACCTGGTCAAGGCCGTGCACCGGATCATGGCCTACGCCGACCGCGTCCGCCGGCTGCGGGTCCGCGCCAACGCCGACAACGCCGAGGACGCCTCCCGCGCCCGCCGCTTCGGCGCCCAGGGCATCGGCCTCTGCCGCACCGAGCACATGTTCCTCGGCGAGCGGCGCGAGCTGGTCGAGCGGTTGATCCTCGCCGACACCGACGAGGAGCGCGAGGAGTCGCTGGACGCGCTGCTGCCGCTCCAGAAGGCCGACTTCGTCGAGCTGTTCGAGGCCATGGACGGGCTGCCCGTCACCGTGCGGCTGCTCGACCCGCCGCTGCACGAGTTCCTGCCCGACATCACCGAGCTGTCGGTGCGCGTCGCCCTCGCCGAGGCCCGCAAGGACTCCAACGAGAACGACCTGCGGCTGCTCCAAGCCGT
This sequence comes from Streptomyces albus subsp. albus, assembly GCF_000719865.1. Taxonomy (GTDB): domain Bacteria; phylum Actinomycetota; class Actinomycetes; order Streptomycetales; family Streptomycetaceae; genus Streptomyces; species Streptomyces albus_E. Next base: position 326,949 of record NZ_JOID01000016.1, on the reverse strand, counting down.
GCACAAGCTGCACGAGCAGAACCCGATGCTGGGTCTGCGCGGCGTGCGCCTCGGCCTCGTCATCCCCGGCCTCTTCGCCATGCAGGTCCGGGCGATCGCCGAGGCGGCGGCGGAGCGCCGGACGGCCAACGGCGACCCGCGCGCGGAGATCATGATCCCGCTGGTGGGCACCGTCCAGGAGCTGGAGTTCGTCCGCGAGGAGGCCGAGCGGGTCATCGCCGAGGTCGAGGCCGCCGCCGGCGCCGACCTCAAGCTGACCATCGGCACCATGATCGAGCTGCCCCGGGCCGCGCTGACCGCCGGCCAGATCGCCGAGGCCGCGGAGTTTTTCTCCTTCGGCACCAACGACCTGACCCAGACGGTGTGGGGCTTCTCCCGCGACGACGTGGAGGCGAGCTTCTTCACCGCCTACCTGGAGAAGGGCATCTTCGGCGTCAGCCCGTTCGAGACCATCGACCGCGACGGCGTCGGCTCGCTGGTGCGGAACGCCGTCGAGGCCGGCCGGGCCACCCGGCCCGACATCAAGCTCGGTGTCTGCGGTGAGCACGGCGGCGACCCGGAGTCCGTGCACTTCTTCCACGAGGTGGGCCTGGACTACGTCTCCTGCTCGCCGTTCCGCATCCCCGTCGCCCGCCTGGAGGCGGGCCGCGCGGCGGCGGAGAGCCTGGGCAGCGACAGCCGCTGACCGGGAAGCACCGACCGAACCGGAGCCGGCCGCCGCGGCCACGACCCTCACCGGCGGCGGCCGGGCCCGGGTTCCCCGGGGGAAGGGGGCGGCGCCTGTGCGGGGCGCCGCCCCCTTCCGCATGCCCGGACTTCCGCTTCCGCCCGTACGGGTCCGCGGCGGCAGCGGGCGGCGGGGCGGCGACGGGTGGAGCGGGACGGAGCGCCGGAGCGGCGAGGGCCCCGGCTTCCACGGCACGGGCGGGGACCGGGCGCCGGGGACCCGCGACGGCCGGGCGGCGGGCGGGGCGGGCGGGGCGGGTCGGCGGGAGCGGACCGATTGCCACCGCTAATTTCGCGCCCCTTTTCGGTGGCGGTTCGATGGCGCGCCCCCGGCCGCGGCGAGAAATGTTCGGGAATTCAACCTGACCGGAAAGCGCATTCTGCACCGGAAGCGACGGGACCGGACACCGGGGCGCACATAACTGGACTCCCGCGGTCCGGCGAGCTCGAGAATCACCGGACCGCGGTCCTCCACCCCATCGGGCCCATGGGCGGTACCCAGCCGCCCGGAAACGGTTTCCGCACTGCCCCCACGACAGCCTCACAACCGTTTCCCGGTGCCCGACGGGTTCCACCCTTCCGTGGACCGGGAGTCCGCCGCGACCCGTTTCAACTGTGGCCAAAAGCACGTGGTGACCCAATGTGTGCAGGTGCATACTCGTCGGGAAGCCGGACGGGGGGATACTTGTGGGGGTTTGGTGCTACGCATCCATTTCACCGGACGCGACCTCGGGCGCATACGCATAGCCGCGCGCCCGGACGCCTTGTGGGAAACCGTTCTGAGTTTCCACCGGCTGCGCGACAAACGTTCCGCGACCGTCTTCGGGGAATGGCGGAGGGAGACCCGCACCCGCTTGAACGGTGAAGCACGCCTGCTCGCTTCCCTGGTGCCCGTGCGCGGCTATTTTCCCGACTTTCTGACACCGCCGGAGGGTATTTGCGGGATGGAGCCCGCCATGGAGGCGCTCCGCGGGACCCCGGAGGAGCGCCTGCGCCGGGACCTGGGACTGCTCGCCGCCGGCGGGGGTTCCCACCCGTCCGGGCCCGCCCCGCGGCACGAGGAGCTGGCCGCCGGGCGGCCCAGGGCCCTGGGCGACCTCATCGCCGCGCTGCGCGGCTACCACCGGGCCGCCATCGCCCCGTACTGGCCGCACATCCGCGCGCAGATCGAGGCCGACCGGGCCGCCCGCGGCCGCGCGCTCCTCGACGGCGGCGCCGACCGGCTGCTGGCCTCGATGCCGGCGGCCATGCGCTGGCGCCCGCCGGTGCTGGAGGCGGACTACCCGGTGGACCGGGACCTCCATCTGGACGGCCGGGGCCTGCTCCTGCTGCCGTCCTTCTTCTGCCGGGTCACCCCGGTCGCCTTCCACGACCCGGAGCTGACCCCCGTGCTCGTCTACCCGGTGCGGCACTCCGGTGAGAACACCGCCCCCGCGCCGCTGCGGCCGTACGCGGCCGACGTCGGCTCGCTGGGCAAGCTCGTCGGCCAGACCCGCTCCGCCGTGCTGCGCACCATCGAGGGCGGATGCACCACCGGAGAGCTGGCCCGCCGGGTCGGCGTCTCCCCGGCCTCCGCCAGCCAGCACGCCAGCGTGCTCCGCGACGCCGGGCTCGTGGTGACCCTGCGGCACGGCAGCGCCGTCCTGCACACCCTGACGCCGCTCGGCGCCGCCCTCCTGCACGGCGGCGCCGACGATTCCCCGCCGGCGGACGGGGCGGGGCCGGCCGGCCGCTCCGCCGGCCCCGCCGCGGGCGCCCGGGCCGCCGCTACGAGCGGAACGGGCCGGTGACCTCGTAGGTGATGCCACCCGAGGAACGGCCGCTGGTGCCGCGCTGGCTGGAGAAGTAGAGCCGGCTGCCGTCGGGGGAGAAGGCCGGTCCGGTGATCTCGGAGGAGGACTGGCCGTCGACGCGCAGGAAGGGGGCGACCACGTTGTCCGGGGTGATGACGCAGATCTCCATATTGCCCCCGTCCTCGGCGACGAACAGGTCACCGGAGGCGGTACGCGTGACGTTGTCGACGCCGGTCAGCGGGGCGCCGCCGCTCACCAGCGAGTCGTCGTAGGCCAGTTCGATGGTCTGGGCGGCGGCGTTGTACTGCCAGACCCGGTTGTCGCCCTTGGTGGTGAACCAGCAGGTGTCGTCGGCGTAGTGGCAGCCCTCGCCGCCGTTGAAGCGCTTGGCGCCGGAGACCTGGTCGCGGGTGGCGGTGGAGGCGCCGCTCGGGTCGGGCACGGGGGCCCAGGTGACCGGACCGGAGGTGCCCGACCCCATCCGCAGCACCTCCAGCGTGCCGGAGGAGAGGTCGCCCCAGGTGGTGGGGCGGAAGCGGTAGAAGCAGCTGTCGGAGACGTCCTCGGTGAGGTAGACGACCTTGCGCACCGGGTCGGCCGCGGCGGCCTCGTGCTTGAAGCGGCCCATGGCGTCCCGGCGGACGGCCGCCTTCGCGCCCCACGGGTCGGTCTCGTAGACGTAGCCCCGGTCGACCTCCTCGCAGGAGAGCCAGGTGTTCCACGGGGTCTTGCCGCCCGCGCAGTTCTGCCGGGTGCCGGAGAGGATGCGGTACGCGCCGGTGATCGCGCCGGAGGAGGAGAAGCGGACCGCGCCCGCTCCGCCCGAGGGGTTGATCTCGGAGTTGGAGACGTAGATCCATCCGCTGCCGTCGGCGTAACAGGCGCCGCCGTCGGGGGCGTTGTGCCAGGTGTAGGAGGTGCCGGACACCTTCTGTCCGGACCGGGCGATCACTGCGCTGCTGAAACCGGCCGGCAGCCGGATGCCGTTGGCGTCCGCCGACCGCAGGGTGCCGTAGGGGCCGCTGCCGGGCTGGGCGGGTGCCGCGTACGCGGCACCGCGCCAGAGACTGCCGCCGAAGGCCGCGGCCGAACCGCCGACGACGGTGGTGCGCAGGAAGGTACGACGTTCCACAGATCCTCCCACCGGGATCGTGTCTGCCCCGCGCCGGACCGGGCGCGGAGTCGGGTGTCCGGAGTCTGTGGGGCGGTAGTTGACTGTGCATCAACAAGTGGTGACGGGCGGACGGCGGAGCGGGGACGACCGCGGCCGAACCGGGCACGGCTGCCCCCACGGCCCGGACGGCACGCGAGCACGGTGTCTCCTCGGTCGCCCCAAGGGCCGGGCCTGCCTCGCGGACCGCTCTTGTCCCGTGGTGGGGCGGGATGCGAAAGAGGCGGAAGGGCCGGGAAGGAGACGCGCTACCGCGGCCTACACCGACGGAGGCACGTCCAGGGCCTCGTAGCGGACGCCGGTGAGCTCCTCCGAGCGCCGCCACAGCCGTTCGGCCGCCCCGTCGTCCAGCGTCCGTGCCGCGCGCCGCGCGGGAGCCGGCCCGGTCCGGGGCGGCATCGCGCGGCCGGGGCCGTAGAAGCCGTCCGGGCGGACGTCCGGCGCGGTGGCCGCGTACAGCGAGGGCAGCGCGCCGGCCGCCGCGGGCTGGGCCAGCAGCCGGCCGCCGAGCCCCACCAGGCGCTCGGCCCCGCGGCGTCCCTCCATCCGCAGGCCCGCCGTCTGCAGATTGGTGGCGGCGTAGCCGGGGTGGGCGGCGGCGGCCACCACGTCCGAGCCGGCCCGCCGCAGCCGGCGGGACAGCTCGTGGGTGAAGAGCAGATTGGCGCTCTTGGAGCGGGCGTAGGCCGTCCAGCGGCGGTACGGTTCCTCGCCGGACGGATCACCCGGGTCGCCCGCGCCCGGCAGCAGGTGCATCGCGCTGGAGACCGTGACCACCCGCGCGCCAGGTGTCGCGAGCAGGGCCGGCAGCAGCAGGCCGGTGAGGGCGAAGTGGCCGAGGTGATTGACCCCGAACTGCGTTTCGAAGCCGTCGGCCGTTCGCCGGTACGGCAGCGCCATGACGCCCGCGTTGTTGACCAGCAGGTCCAGCCGGGCGGTGCCCCGGCTGCCGCCCGGGACGCCGGAGGCGCGCGCCGCGTCCCCGGAGCCGCCTTCCCCGGAACCGCCGTCGGCGGACCCGGACCCGCCGGTTCCGGAGGGTCCGGCGAAGGACCGGGCGAACTCCCGGACGGAGGCCAGGTCCGCCAGGTCGAGCAGGGCCAGCCGTACCCGCGCGCCCGGCACTTCCTCCGCGATCCGGGCCTCGGCGGCCCGGCCGCGCGTCTCGTCCCGGCAGGCGAGCACCACCTCGGCGCCGCGCCGGGCGAGTTCGCGGGCCGTGACGAGCCCGAGGCCGCTGTTGGCGCCGGTCACCACGGCCGTACGGCCGCTCTGGTCGGGGATGTCGCTCACGGTCCAGCGCCGCACGCCCTGCTCCTCGGATCGGCTGGTGGCGGGCCGCTCACGCGGCCCGCCGTCAGCCTAGAGGGACCGGCCCGAGGGCGCGACGGCCACGGTGCCGCTCTCCTCGCGCGCCGGCTCCGGCGCCGCCGGGGCCGCGCCCTGCCCGGGCACACCCAGCCGGTGCACCATGGCCGCACAGACCATCCGCCGGCAGTGCCCGACGGTGCGCTCCGCCCCGTTCAGCCGGAGCCGGGCCGTGTGCCGGATGTCGGCGCTGGACGCGCCGAGCCGCAGCTCCAGGTCGCCCGGCTCCACGATGCGGCGGCCGTCGCGCGTGGTGTACGCGGCGAGGTCGGTGTGGAAGCCGAACCGCACCTCCGCGGCCTCCCCCGGCCCGAGCGGCACGCGCGCGTAGCCGATGAGGCGGTTCACCGGACGGGTCGTCCGGGCCACCGGGTCGTGCAGATAGAGCTGGACGGTCTCGGTGCCGGGGCGGTCGCCGGTGTTGCGCACGGTGAGCCGGACGGTCGCCTCGCCGTCGGTGTCCAGCAGGACGGTTCCGTCGCCGTCACCATCGGCAGCGCCGGCCGCGGAGCCGTCCGCCGCCTCCACGCCCCCGCCGGTCCAGTCGAACGCGGTGTACGACAGGCCGTGCCCGAAGGGGTAGAGCGGCGTGGGGTCGAGCGAGCTGGCCTCGTTGTGCAGCCCGAGCTGCGGGGCCAGGTACGTCCAGGGCTGGCCGCCGGGACCGTACGGCACGCTGACCGGCAGCCGGCCGGAGGGGTTGACCTGCCCGGACAGCACACCGGCGACGGCCGGGCCGCCCTCCTCGCCGGGGAAGAACGCCTGGACCACGGCGGCGGCCCGGGGCGCGCCGGCGGAGCGGCCGGGGCCGGCGTACCGGCCGAGGGCGTACGGGCGCCCGGTCAGCAGGACCAGCACGACCGGGGTGCCGGTGGACAGCAGGGCGTCCAGCAGCGCGCCCTGCGAGCCGGGGAGTTCGAGGTCCGCGGCGTCGCAGCCCTCGCCGGAGGTGCCCCGGCCGAAGAGGCCGGAGCGGTCGCCGAGGACGGCCACGCAGACGTCCGCCCCGGCGGTCAGCGCGACCGCCTCGGTGAGCAGGTCCGCCTCGGCGTCGAGCAGTTCCGCGGCCGTGGGAAGCCCGGGACCGCCGGACGGCGTCTCCGCCTTGGTGAGGACGCCGCCGAGGGGCGCGGAGCCCGCGCCGGTGACGCCCGCGGACACCGCGCCGGACTTGTCCGGCTCCGGCGGGGCGCAGCCGGGCGCGTGCGAGATCTCCGCCCCGGGCAGCGCCTCGCGGACGGCCTCCAGCAGGGTGGGGACCTCCACGCCCAGCGACAGCTCCGGGTGCTCCACGCCGACGTGGCGGGGGAAGGTGTAGCAGCCGAGCATGGCGGCCGGGTCGTCGGCCATCGGGCCGACCACGGCGATCCGGGAGCCCGGGCCGGCGCTGAGCGGCAGCAGTCCCGTGTCGTTGGCGAGCAGCACGACGGACTCCTCCGCGAGCTGCCGGGCCACCGCGCGCATCTCGGCCGGGTCGAAGTCGGCGCCCGCGGTGCCCGGGACGGTGCCGGGCCGCAGGGACGCCGCGCGGGCGGCGGCCAGCGGGGCCACGGCGCTGCCGTCGTCCGCCGCGTCCGGGGCGGCGGCGCCGTTCTCCGTGGTGCCGTCCTGCGAGGCGCCGGCGGAGCCGGTGACCGCGGCGGGCGGTCCGGCGAGGACCGGCGGGGCCGGGTCCCAGTCCGGGTCGAGGAGGCCGAGTTCGCACTTCTGCCGGAGGACGCGGGTGACCGCGCGGTCCACCAGGGCTTCGGGGACGTCCCCGGCCCGTACGGCGTCCAGCAGCGGGGTGCCGTAGCAGCGGACGGCGGGCAGCTCGACGTCCACGCCGGCGGCCAGGGCCTGCGCGGCCGCGTCCCGGGGGGAGCCGGCGACGTGGTGGGCCGACTCCAGGAAGGAGATGCCGAAGTAGTCGGCGACGACGGTGCCGGTGAACCCCCACTCGTCGCGCAGCAGTTCGGTCAGCAGCCAGGAGTCGGCGGCGGCCGGCACCCCGTCGATCTCGTTGTACGCCTGCATGACGGAGCGCGCGCCGCCGTCCCGTACCGCCAGCTCGAACGGCGGCAGGAGGACATCGGCCAGCTCGCGCCGCCCGGCGGAGACCGGGCCGTGGTTGCGGCCGGCGCGGGAGGCCGAGTAGCCGGCGAAGTGCTTGAGGGTGGCGATGACGCCGCTGGACTCCAGCCCCCGGACGTAGGCGGTGCCGACGGTCGCCACCAGGTACGGGTCCTCGCTGATCGACTCCTCGGTGCGGCCCCAGCGGGGGTCGCGCACCACGTCGAGGACGGGGGAGAGGCCCTGGTGGATGCCCGCGGAGCGCATGGTGGAGCCGATCAGCTCCGCCGCCCGGCCGACCAGCGCCGGGTTGAAGGTGGCGCCCCAGGCCAGCGGGGTCGGGAAGACGGTGGCGCCCCAGGTGGTGAAGCCGGTGAGGCACTCCTCGTGGGCGATCGCCGGGATGCCGAAACGGTTCGCCGCCGCGATCCGGGCCTGGGTGCGGGCCAGGGCCGCGGCACCCGCCGCCGGTTCGAGGGGCGCGGTGCCGAAGGCCCGGGTGAGCTGGCCCAGTCCGTGGCGGATCAGGGCGTCGAGGTCCACGGGCTCGTCGGACGCCGTCATCTCGTGCTGCAGCGGGGCGACGTCCTCGCCCTCGTTGTCGGAGCCGGGCCAGATGCTGAACAGCTGGGCGAGCTTCTCCTCCAGGGTCATCCGGGCGAGCAGGTCGCTGACGCGGGCCCCGGCGGACAGCGAGGTGTCCTGCCAGGGGCCTTTCGTCTCGGGTTGCATGGGACTCCTGTCCGGCGCATGAAGTAGTGGGGGGCGGTGCCGTCTACTTGCCGCCGACACCCATCAGGCCGCTGACCAGCTGACGGCGGGCGAAGAGATAGACGACGAAGATGGGCACGATCGACAGCACGACCGCCGAGAGCAGCGCCGGGATGTCCACCCGGAACTGGCCGACGAAGTCGTAGAGGCCGAGGGTCAGCACCCGGGTCTCCGGGGACTGGGTGAGGATCAGGGGGAACAGGAAGTTGTTCCACGCCTGGAGCGAGGCATAGACGATCACCGTGGAGATGCCGGACCGGCTGAGCGGTACGACGAGCTTCCACAGGATGCGCAGCGAGTTGGCCCCGTCCAGGGCCATGGACTCGTACATCTCCTCGTCGATGTCGCGCATCGTGCCCGCCAGGATCACGACGCTGACCGGCAGCGTGAAGGCCGCGGTCGGCAGGATGATCGCCAGCAGCGAGTCGTACAGATGCATCTTGGTGATGATCAGATAGACCGGGATGATCACAGCCTGCGCGGGAATGGCCAGTCCCAGCAGGAAGACCTGGAAGATCCGGTTGGACATCCGGCTGCGGGTGCGGACGACGGTGTACCCGATCGTCACGGCGAGCACCACCACGAGGGCCGCGGTCGCCACGGTGACGATGGCCGTGTTGGTGAGATAGGTCAGGAAGTCGCTCTCGAAGACCTTGCGGTAGTTGTCCAGCGTCGGGTCGCTCGGCACCGACAGCGCACCGCTGTCGAGGTAGTCGTCCCGGGTCCTCAGGGTCGAGGTCAGCAGGGCGTAGAGCGGCACTCCGACGATGAGCAGCCAGATCAGGGAGGCGAAGCCGGCCGGGTAGTTCCAGCGCGGCAGCCGGAAGGACCGCCGTCCGGACGCGGGCCGGGGGCCGCCGTGCTCCGGTGAGCCGGTGGCGGGGCGCTTGGACAGCACGTCGGTCACATTCCCTCCCGGGTACTGCGCATGGCGCTGAAGCCGGTGAGTCGTACGAGGAGCAGGGAGATACCGGTGGCGATGGCGACCAGGATGGTGGCGATGGCGCTGGCGTAGCCCATGTCGAACGCGTCGAAGCCGGTGGTGTACATGAGGAACGGCACGATGGTGGTGTCCGTGCCGGGACCGCCCTCGGTCAGGATGAGCACGGTGTCGAAGAAGGTCAGCGCACCCACCACCATCAGCACCGACGAGGTGATGATGGTGTTCTTCAGCTGCGGCAGGGTGACGCTGAAGAACTGCCGGACGGTGCCGGCCCCGTCCACGTACGCCGCGTCGTAGAGCGACTTCGGGATCTGCCGCGCGCCGCCCTGGTAGAGCAGCGTGTGGAACGGGATGAACTGCCAGGAGGCGACGAACAGGACGGCGGCGAAGGCGCCCTGCGGGTCGCCGAGCAGATTGCCGTCCGGGAAGCCGATGTACGGGCCGATGTCGGCGATCAGGCCGAAGTTCGGGTCGAGCAGCGACTTCCACAGCAGGGCCAGCGCCACGGAGGACGCCAGCAGCGGCAGGAAGAAGATCGCGGAGAGGACGGCGCGGTTGCGCTGCTTTCCCGCGGCCCAGACGCCCAGCAGCAGCGCCACCGGGGTCTGGAAGAGCCAGGACAGCCCGGTGAGCAGCACGCTCAGCCAGATGGCCTGCCGCATCTCCGGGTCCTCCCAGAGACGGGACCAGTTGGCGCCGCCGGTCCACTCGGGGAGGCCGAGGCCCTGCCACGAGGTGAAGGACAGAGCCACGACCAGCAGCATCGGGACGATCGCGAAGAGGGTGAAGAAGAGCAGCCCGGGGACGGCCCAGCCGAGGCCCGGCCGCCCCGCGCCTGATGTGGCGCGGGACGGCCGGGCCCTGACCGCTCCCGTGGGGGGCTCTTTCACCGTGGTTCCAGGGGTGGCGGACGCCGGCATGTGACTTACAGACCCTTCATCGCTTCGACGAAGTCCTTCGGCGAGAGCTGGCCGTTGAAGAGCTTCTGGATGTTGGTGAGCATGGGCTCCGCCTGCTGGGACGGGAGCGCCTGGTCCCAGGAGAGGGTGAAGTCCGGGGCGGCCTTGACCATCTCGTACTGGAACTCCGCGTACTGCGGGGCGTCGTGGGCCTTCAGCCGCTCCTCGGCGTCGGAGGTGGTGGGCACGTCACCGTTGGCGACCAGGTCCTTGACGTACTCGTCCTGGGCGGCGGTCTTCACGAACTCCAGAGCCGCCTTCTGCTCCTTGGCCTTGGCGTTGATCGACCAGTAGTTCGTCGGGTTGCCGACGACGCTCTTCGGGTCGCCCTTGCCGCCGGGGATGGCCGGGAAGGAGGTCCAGCCGAGGCCGTCCTCGGCGAACTTGGGCTGGTTCGCCTTCTGGTTGGCGTACTCCCAGCTGCCCATCAGGTGCATGGCGGCGCGGTCCTTGGCGAAGAGGGTGGAGGCACCGTCCTCGGTGTAGTTGACCGACGCGTAGTTCTTGCCGAACGCGCCCTTGTCCACCAGCTCCTTGATCTGCTCGGCCGTCTTGAGGACGGCCGGGTCGCCCCAGGCCTCGGAGTCGCCGTCCTGGATGCGCTGGAAGACCTCGGCGCCGCCGTTGCGGTCGAGCAGGTACTCGACCCACATCAGCTCGGGCCAGGCGTCGGCGCCGGCCAGGGCGAACGGGGTGACGCCCTCCTTCTTGAAGGTGTCGACGAGGTCGAGCATGTCCTCCCACGACTGCGGGGGCTCGGCGCCGGCCTTCTCGAAGACGTTCTTGTTGTAGAACAGGATCACCGGCTGCATACCGCGCATGGGCACGCCGTAGTACTTGTCGTTGACCTTGCCCGCGCCGACAATCGAGTCGATGAACGCACCCTTGAGGTCCGGGTCCTTCTCGAACTCCGCGGTGAGGTCGACGAGCATGTCCTTCTCGACGAAGTTGGCGATGCTTCCGCCGCCCCAGTTGAAGAACACGTCCGGCGCGTTGGGGGTGCCCATCGCGGTACGGAGCTTGTCCTGGTAGCTGTCGCCGGGGACCTTGGTGAGCTTGGCCTTGACGTCGGAGGTCTTGTTGAACCGCTTGACGGCCTCGTCCTGCACCTTGGTGGAGGCGTCTCCGTAGACCCAGACGTTGAGGGTCCCCTCCTCGCCGCCCCCGGCGCCTTCGGGGCCGCTGCTGCCACAGGCGGCCAGGACGGATGAAGCGACGATCGTGGCCGTGAGCGCGGCGATGGCCCGGCCGCCTCTACGTGACAGTTTGTTCCGCATGGCACACCTTCCGGAAGCTTTCCGAAAATTATCGGTCGATGTTTCTGGAAGTTACGGATCCATCATGAGCTGTGTCAACGGCTGTAACGAAAATGGGATCAGAGGGTTCGTGCCGGGACGGTGCGGCGGGCCCCCGGGACCGGCCCGGCGATGCCCGAAAGCAGGCGTGAGAAGGGCCGGTTGACGAAACGTCGGAGGTCCTGGCGCCCGGCGCCGCCGGCGGAGTGGATGTGTGGATCCGGGAGGCCTACCGGTTGCCCGAGGCTACCGCTTGGGCTTTCCGCTGGACTTCCGTGGGGCTCCCGGCTGCCCGGAGTTGACGGTAGCCGGGCTCGGCACGAAGAGCCGGGGACGGCGCGCGGACCCGGCGGCTGCCGGGGCTGTCGTCCGCCGGGAGCGCCGGGGCTCGCCGGGAGGCGGGCGGCGCCAAGAGGAGCGCTGGGGCGTGCGGGGCCACAGGGAGCGCCGGCGCCCGGCTCCGGGGGTGCGCGGGCGCTCAAGGGGCCGCCCGGGGCCGGGAGAGGCGCCGGGGCGGGTCCGGCGGCGCTTCAGGACCTCGGGGCGGGCGCCGCCGAGCTGTGCCGGACGATCAGCTCGGTCGCCAGCTCGACCCGCGGGGAGTCCAGCTCCTCGCCCCGGGCCTGGCGCAGCACCGTACGCGCCGCGACCTTCCCCATCTCGGCCAGCGGCTGCCGCACCGTCGTCAGCGGGGGCGAGGACCACCGCATCTCGGGCAGGTCGTCGAAGCCCACGACGCTCACGTCGTCCGGCACCCGCAGCCCCCGGCGGCGCAGCGCCTCGATCGCGCCCAGGGCCATCTGGTCGCTGGAGGCGAAGATGGCGGTGGGCGGCTCGGGCAGGTCCAGCAGTTTCTGCGCCCCGGTGAAACCGGACTCGTGGTAGAAGTCGCCGCCCACCATCAGCTCGTCCAGCGCGGGGATGCCGGCCGCCTCCAGCGCGGTGCGGTAGCCGTCCATCCGGGCCCGGCTGCACAGCAGCCGCATGGGGCCGCCGATGAAGCCGATCCGGCGGTGCCCGAGCTCCAGGAGGTGCTCGGTGGCGGCCATGCCGCCCGCCCAGTTGGTGGCGCCGACGGTCGGGGCGTCCAGGGAGGGCGAGCCGGCCGGGTCCACCACCACGACGGGGACGTCCAGCCGCCGCAGTTCCTTCTGGAGCAGCGGTTCCAGGGCCGAGGTCACCAGGATGACGCCGTCGGAGGCGCGGTCCCGCAGATTCTCCAGCCACTGCCGGGTGGCGCCGGCCCGGCCGTGGGTGGCGGAGACGACCGTGCCCATGCCGGCCGCGTGCGCCACCTCCTCCACGCCGCGGATGATCTCCACGGCCCAGGGGCTGTCGAGGTCGCTGAACACCAGGTCGATCAGGCCCGCCCCCTCGCGGCCGGCGCTGCCCCGCCGCTGGTAGCCGTGGCGGCGCAGCAGGTCCTCCACCTTGGCGCGGGTCTCCGGCGCCACGTCGGACCGGCCGTTGACCACGCGCGAGACCGTCGGGACGGAAACACCCGCTTCCTGTGCGATCGCCGTGATCGTGACCTTGGGTCGCGACTGCCCGGCTTCGTCGACCGCCATGGAACCTCCTTGCACCACACCCGTTGACGGGTGTCCCAACCAGCTCTAGCGTTCCCGGCGCAGCCTCCGAAAACTTGCAGCATTCTTCCGGAAAACTGGAAGCGCGTGAAGCTGAGAGGGAACCTCATGAATTTACTGCGCGTTCGCAGGGCCGCGGTGGCGGCTCTCGCCGCGACCGCCCTGCTCGGTGGTCTCGGCGCCGTCTCGGCAACGCCCGCCTCCGCCGCGGAGGCCCCCGGAGGAGCCCACGGCAGACTCACGGCAGAACGCTGAGCGAGGCCGCTGCGGCCGGCCGGACGGGCGGTCCCACCTGCGAGCGTACAGTCGCCACGCAGTTCAGCCGGTTCTCGGGAGGAACCCCGGGTGTTCACGCCCGGGAGGAATCGCATCTTCCGGCCCCGGGCCGCGCAGCGGTCCGGTAGTCTCTTCGCATCCGTTTGGGAGCCTGCAAGGCACGAACCGGCTTGCCGGGGATACGGCTCAGATGGCGCTGACCGGGCGGATGTCGCCGGGCCTGCCCCGGCGTGGGGCCCTGTCAACGGTCCCGCACCGCAACCCCGCGGTGGATGTGACTCCGGGCGCGGAAGCCGGCCGCGCAGGAGAGCATGAACCGGTGTGACCGACTGAGCCGACAAGCTCGGTCCGTTCACGGTCGAGAAGTTGACTAGCATCACTCCCGACAACGCGGCACCTTTTGGGAGACCGTGAAGCCCGCCTGCACCGTGGTGGGATGGCAGCACCACCTGCCCGGACGCGGCGGTGACCGCCGGGGAGACAGCCGCGGAACAGCGACCGCACCGCATGGCTCCGGCGCGCCCCGGCCCGTGAGGGACCGGTGGCGCGCCGGACGCGTGTGAGGGCGACGGCAGAGGCAGGGGTGCCGGCCGTGGCGGTCTCAGCCCCTGCGCGCGGTGTACGCGGGCACGGCCACCGAGGCGTCGTCCAGGCACTGGCCGGTGGCCAGGTCGAAGCGCTGCTTGAGCAGCGGCGAGGCGACGAAGGGCCGGCCGTCCCGCCCCGTGCGGCCGATCAGCCCGCGGGAGAGGACGTAGGCGCCGGTGAACGGGTCCTGGTTGCCGATCGCGTACACCGCGCCCGCCCGGTCCAGGAAGACGGCCGCCTGCCGCCCGTCCGGCAGCAGCACCGCCACCCCGCGGCCGGGCGTGAGGTCGGCCGCGTCGCAGACCGCATGCCAGTGGCCGCCGGCCAGCAGTTCGACACGGGTCGCGGTGATCGTGGCCGTACCGGCGGACGCCGGGGCGGGCCGGTCCAGGGTGGTCTCGGGTGCGAGCGTCATCGGGCGGAGCTCCCTTCGAGGGTGCGGACGGGGAGGACGGGGCCGGCCAGGATGCCGAGGTCCGGCTTGACCTGGTCGCGCTCGGGCACGAAGCGCACGGACGGGTCGGGGGTGCCCGGGGCGTTGACGAAGGAGACGAAGCGGCGCAGCCGCTCCGGGTCCTCCAGCGTCGCGCCCCACTCGTCGCGGTAGCCGGCGACGTGGTCGGCCATCAGCCGCTCCAGTTCGCCGCAGATGCCGAGCGAGTCGTGCACCACCACGTCCCGGACGTGGTCGAGGCCCCCTTCGATCCGCTCCAGCCAGACGGAGGTGCGCTCCAGCCGGTCGGCGGTGCGGATGTAGAACATCAGGAACCGGTCGATGAGGCGGACCAGTTCGGCGTCGGACAGGTCCTGGGCGAGCAGGTCGGCGTGGCGCGGGTCGGCGCCGCCGTTGCCGCCGACGTACAGGTTCCAGCCGTTCGAGGTGGCGATGACCCCGAAGTCCTTGCCGCGCGCCTCCGCGCACTCGCGGGCGCAGCCGGAGACGGCGGACTTCAGCTTGTGCGGCGAGCGCAGGCCCCGGTAGCGCAGCTCCAGCTCGATGGCCATCCGCACCGAGTCCTGCACGCCGTAGCGGCACCAGGTCTGCCCGACGCAGGACTTCACGGTGCGCAGCGCCTTGCCGTACGCGTGTCCGGACTCGAAGCCCGCGTCCACCAGCCGGGCCCAGATCTGCGGGAGCTGGTCCACGCTGGCGCCGAACAGGTCGATCCGCTGACCACCGGTGATCTTCGTGTAGAGCCCGAAGTCGCGGGCCACCTCGCCGATCACGATCAGCTTCTCCGGGGTGATCTCACCGCCGGGGATGCGCGGGACGACCGAGTAGGAGCCGTTGCGCTGGATGTTGGCGAGGAAGTGGTCGTTGGTGTCCTGGAGGGCGGCCTGCTCGCCGTCCAGGACGTAGCCGTCGGCGCCGATGGAGGGGGCGAGGGAGGCGATGACCGAGGCGACGGTCGGCTTGCAGATCTCGCAGCCGTCGCCGCCGCGCGCCTCCTCGCGGCCGTGCTCGTCGAGCACCTGTGCGTACGAGGTCAGCCGCCGCACCCGGACGATCTCGTACAGCTCGGCGCGGGTGTGCGCGAAGCAGCCGCAGAGGCCCTTGTCGACGCTGACCCCCTGGGCCTCCAGCTCGTCGTTGACGAGCGTGGTGAGCACCTTGACGCAGCTGCCGCAGCCGGTGCCGGCCTTGGTGCACTTCTTGACCTCGGGCACCGTGGTGCAGCTGTGCTCGGTGACGGCGCCGCGGATGCTGCCCTTGGTGACGTTGTGGCAGCTGCAGATGACGGCCTCGTCGGGCAGCGAGGACGGTCCCAGCGCGACCGGCGCCCCGGCCCCCGCGGGCAGCACGAGCTGCTCCGGCGGCACCGGCGGCACGGAGCCGGTGAGCGGGCGCAGCATGCCGTAGGCGTCCGCGTCGCCGACCAGGACGCCGCCGAGCAGCGCGCCGTCGGAGCCGACGACCAGCTTCTTGTAGACGCCGGAGCGGGAGTCGGAGTAGACGACGTCGAGGCAGCCCTCGGTGGTGCCGTGCGCGTCGCCGAAGCTCGCCACGTCCACGCCGAGCAGCTTGAGCTTGGTGGAGGTGTCGGCGCCGGTGAAGGCGGCCTCCGCGCCGGCGATGGCGGCGGCGGCGGTCTCGGCCATCTCGTAGCCGGGGGCGACCAGTCCGTAGACCTTGCCGTCGGCGGCCAGCGCGCACTCGCCGATGGCGTAGACGGCCTGGTCGGAGGTGCGGCAGCTCGCGTCGACGGTGATGCCGCCGCGCTCGCCGACCGCCAGACCGCAGTCCCGGGCGAGCTGGTCGCGGGGGCGGATGCCGGCGGAGAAGACGACGAGGTCGGCGGCGAGCGCGGAGCCGTCGGAGAGGGCCATGCCGGTGACGGAGCCGTTGCCGCCAGTGGTGATCTCCTGGGTGCCGACGCCGGTGTGCACCTCGACGCCCATGTCCTCGACGGTGCGGCGGAGCGCGGCGCCGCCGCCCTCGTCCACCTGCACGGGCATCAGCCGGGGCGCGAACTCCACGACGTGCGTCTCCAGACCGAGGCCCCTGAGCGCCCCGGCGGCCTCCAGGCCGAGCAGTCCGCCGCCGACGACCGCGCCGGTGCGGGAGTTCTTCGCGTACTCCTCGATGGCGAGCAAGTCCTCGATGGTGCGGTAGACGAAGCAGCCCTCGGCGTCCTTGCCGGGCACCGGCGGAACGAAGGGGTACGAGCCGGTGGCGAGGACGAGGGTGTCGTACCGGAGCGTGCGCCCGGCGCGCGAGGTGATGGTGCGCGCCTCCCGGTCGACGGCCACGACCGGATCGCCGAGATGGAGCTCGATGCCGTGCTTCTCCATGAACTCCGGCTCGCCGAGCGCCAGATCCTCGGGCGTGCGGCCGGAGAAGTACGAGGTGAGCTGGACCCGGTCGTAGGCGGCGCGGGGCTCCTCGCAGAACACGGCGACGCGTGCCCGCTCCGTCAGCCCGCGCTCGGCGAGGGCCTCCAGGAAGCGCTGGCCGACCATGCCGTGGCCGACGAGGACGATGGTGGGGCGGGCGGTGCCGGGGGTGCCGACGGCGGCGGCCGCGGCGGACGTGCCGTTCGCGCCGTTCGAACCGGTCACGCCGTTGCGGCGGGTCGTCTGTTCGGGTGCCATCTCAGCAGCCTCCGTCGTGGGTGAGCAGATGGAGCAGGGGAGCGGAGGGCAGCGGCTCGTCGCCCTCCCAGGTGCGGGCGAGCGCGCCGACGGTGCCGAGATCGCCGAGAAGGATTCCTCCGACCAGCCGGTCGCCGCGGACGACGACCTTGCGGTACGCGCCGCGCGTGGCGTCGGAGAGATGGATGACATCGTCCCCGGGAGCGGGGGTGGTCTCGCCGAAGGCGGCGAGGTCGAGCGGGCCGGGCCAGGCCGGCAGGCTGAGCCGGGTCAGGGCGCGGGTGCCGCGGTAGCGCGGGGCCGCAACCCCCGGGGCGGTGGTCCCGGCCAGCACCCGGGCCAGCACGTCGGCCTGCTCCTGCGCGGCCCCGGCCAGTCCGTAGACGGTGCCGTCGTGCTCCGCGCAGTCGCCGATGGCGTGGACGCGGGGGTCGTCGGTGCGCAGCTCGTCGTCCACGACGATGCCGCGCGCGACCTTCAGCCCGGCCGCCAGGGCGAGCCCGGTGCGGGGCCGCACCCCGCACGCGAGGACGACGATCTCGGCGTCGAGCCGGAACCCGTCGGCGAGCTCCACGGCGGTCACCTCGCGGGTGGACGCGCCGCCGTCCCGGGTGGCGCCCCGGGTGCGCAGCCCGCGGACCCGGCACTCGGTGTGCACCTCCACGCCCAGCGTCTCCACATGGCGGCGGAGCAGGGCGGACGCGTCGGCGTCGAGCTGGCGTTCCATGAGGTGCTCGCCCTGCTGGGCCAGCACCACCTGCGCCCCGCGCCGGGCGAGGGCCCGGGCGGCGGAGACGCCGAGCAGTCCGCCGCCGATCACCACGGCGCGCACGCCGGGGCGCGCGGCCTCCGCGAGCGCCCGGCAGTCGTCCAGGGTCCGGAAGGGGTGCACCCCGGACGGCAGCTCGCGGCCGTCGGGCTCGAACAGGCCGCGCAGGGGCGGCAGCACGGGGTTGGAGCCGGTGGCCAGCACGAGTGAGTCGTAGGGAACGCGTTGCCCGTCGTCGCAGAGCACGAGCCGGGCGCCGCGGTCGATCCGCACGGCGCGCACGCCGGTGAGATGCCGGACGGAGGCGCCGGGGGCGGGAAGGGTGATCACCTCGGGCCCGTACCGTCCCGCGAGGACGTCCGCGAGCAGGACCCGGTTGTACGGACCGTGCGGTTCCTCGCCGATGACGGTGACGTCGGCGCCGCCGGCGGGGGCACCGCCGCCGAGGGCGGTCAGCTGCTGCACGAGCCGGGCACCGGCCATGCCACCGCCGATCACCACGGTGCGACGGCGGCCCGGGTCCCGGTCCGGCTCCTTCTTCGAGGTCATACGGAGAGCGTGCGCGCCGGCTGTTTCCCGACCGCATCCCCGCTGTTTCCCCCGGGCAACGCTGCCCTCAGCGGCGCCCGCCCCTCACTGTGAGCCGGACGGGCGGTGAGGCGGAGAAGGCTTGAGGAGGCTCAGGAGGCGCCGTCGCCGCCCTCGTCGGGAGCGTGGAACTCGCTGGTGTCGAGGTCGAAGTCGAACGGCTTCGGAACGTGGAGCCTCTCGCCGAAGGTGACCGTGGTCCGTGAGCGGTAGCCCTGCTCGGAGGGGTCCCAGAAGACGGTGGCCGTCTCCGCCTGCATGTCCACCAGCAGGTACACCGGCACCTGCCTGCCGTACACGGCGACCTTCTCCGCCCAGTCGTCGTCCTTGGTGGAGACGGAGGTCAGCTCGGCGACGAGGGAGAGCGCTTCGCCGGGGATACGGGGGCTCAGGTGTTCGAAAGCGGCTTCATCCGCGACGAAGAGGTCGGGCCCGTAGGCGCGCGCGGACCGGGGGAAGACGAAGAGGAAGGGGGCGCTGTCGGCGTCGTGGCCTTCGGGCGCGTGCGGCTGCAACTGGCGGCGCAGTGATCTCAGAGCCCGCCAGTGGCAAGCCCACGGCCGCGCCGCCAGGACGATCCTCCCTCCGCCGACCTCGGCCTTGCGGCCGTCTGGCGGGTGCAGCTCTTCCACGGCCTGGCAGAGCTGGTCGAACGACACGGAGGCGAGATTGCCGATGGGCCCGGATCGCTCAGGCATCGACGTCATGGCTCTCCTTCCTTCCCGGGGAGCCCGTGGGCGCCCCGGCTCACGGTAGCGAGAGCCGTCGGCCGCAGTCGGCTCTTTCCCTCGTCCGTGCCTGCCCGGCGGACTGCCGTCCCCGGCCGGTTCCGGGCTTCCGGCCGGACGCACGTACGATTCCCCAGGCTGTGCGGTTGCCGGCGTAGCGCTTCCGCCGTGAACGGGAACAGCGGGGATGGACGACATATCACTGGCGACCGTGGCCCTGCTGTGCCTGGCGGCCCTCTCCGCCGGGTGGATCGACGCCGTCGTCGGCGGTGGCGGGCTGCTCCAGCTCCCGGCGCTGCTCGTGGGCTTCCCGCACCTTCCGCCCGCGTATCTCCTCGGCACCAACAAGGCCGTCTCCATCGTCGGCACGACCGCCGCGGCCGTCACGTACACCCGCAAGGCCCCGGTGGACGTCCGGACGGCCGTGCGGATCGGGCTGACGGCGCTCGGCGGCTCCCTGCTCGGGGCGTTCTTCGCCGCCGGGGTCGAGAGCGCGGTGCTCCGCCCGCTGATCATCGTGATCCTGCTGGGCGTGCTGGCCTTCGTCCTGCTGCGCCCGTCCTTCGGCACGACGGTCCCGGTGGTGACCGGCCCGGTGACCCGGCGGCGCGTCCTGACGGCGATCCTCGTTGCGGGCCTGGGCATCGGCTTCTACGACGGCCTGATCGGCCCCGGCACCGGAACGTTCCTGGTCATCGCGCTGGTGGCGATCCTCCACATGGACCTGGTGACGGCCTCCGCCACGACCAAGATCGTCAACGTGTGCACCAACTTCGGCGCCCTGGTGGTCTTCACCGCGCAGGGCACGGTGCTGTGGAAACTGGCCGCCCTGATGGCCCTCTTCAACCTCGCGGGCGGCACCCTCGGCGCCCATACGGCGCTCAAGCGGGGCAGCGGATTCGTCCGCGTGGTGCTGGTCGTCGTGGTCCTCGGCCTGGTCGCCAAGCTGGCGTACGACCAGTGGCTGGGCTGAGGGCCCTCACCCGGCGGCGGGATCCCCGCCACGCTCCTCCGAAACGAGATCGGCCTTCCGGACTGCCGCCGGTGCGGCGGGACCGACCGAACTGATGGGACCGGCGGGACCGGCGGGCAGATCGAGCTCGCACCAGACCGTCTTGCCGACCGTCCGGTGCGCAACCCCCCAACGGGAGGCCAGCGTCCGGACGATGAGCAGCCCTCGCCCGGACGTACCGGTGAGCGCCGCCGGGCGGGGACGCGGCAGCGCCTCGCCGCGCGCGTCCGAGACGGCGATCCGCAGCGCGCCGCGGCCGAGCGACAGCTCCACCCGGAAGAGACGGCCCGGAACGTGGCCGTGCACCAGGGCGTTGGTGGCCAGCTCGGACAGGAGCAGCGCCGTGTCCCCCGCCAGCCCGGGATGCCCCCACTCGCCGACGAGCCGAGCGGCCCGCCGCCGCGCGAGCCCGACACTGCGCGGGCTCAGCGTGTAGTCCAACGCGTCCACGCGAAGCGCGGGTTCGGGGGAGAAGTGTGCTTCGGGCATGGTTGCGTGCCTCCTGGTGCGGGCTGCGGGCGTGACGGCTTCCGGGCGGTCAGCGAGGAAACGCGACTGCTCGGTGCCACGCGGTGAGTGGTTCGGCACGGAACGTATCCACACTCGTCCCAGCATCCTCAAGCTCTACCTGGAAGATTTCCACCTATCGAGTTTGCCTGTGACCGTCGACGCACAGCAGACTGAGTGTCCTCACGCAGGAGGAGCGACAGGTGACAGAGGGTCCCGCCAAGCAGGGAAACAGCACGTCAAGCGTCCTGGGACGCAGGCTGGGCGGAGAGCTGACGAGACTGCGCACGGCGGCGGGCCTGACCCAGCCGCAGGCCGCGAACGCCCTGACGGCGTCCACAGCGAAGGTCGCCAAGCTGGAGCGCGGCTGGGTCCCCATCCGGGACCCGGACATCCACGCGCTCTGCAAGCTCTACGGCGTCGAGGGCACCGACACCGAACGCTCGCTCCTCGACCTGGCCCGCGTCGACCGCGAACGCCGCAAGGCGAAGGGGTGGTGGAACAACCACCCCGAACTCGGCGACATGCAGGAGTACGTCGCCCTGGAGAACGCGGCGACCGTGATCAGAACATGGCAGCTCTGCTTCGTCCCCGGGCTGCTGCAGACCCCTGCGTACGCCCGGGCGCTCGCGCTGGGCAACTCTTTGCGCGGCCACAGCGACAACGGTGACCGATTGGTCGCCACACGGGTCGCGCGCCAGCAGCGCCTGGACGACGATCCGCCGCTCAAGCTGACAGCAGTGGTCCACGAAGCCGCACTACGCCACTTGGTGGGCGGGGCGCCGACCATGCGCGAGCAGTTGGACCACTTGGTGGCAGTGGCTCGGAAGCCTCATGTGCGTATCCACGTGCTTCCCTTCTCGCACGGTGAACACGTGGGCATGGGCGGCACCTTCAACATCCTGTCCTTTGCGGTACCGGGCGCGATGGACGTGGTGTATACAGAGACCGCCCTCGGGCAGCTCTGGATCGAGGGCGGTGACGGGGCTGCCGCTCACGAAGCGCTCTTCGAACGACTCACCCGCAGTGCTCTCTGCGAGAGGGAGTCCACTGCCTATATCCGTTATCTCGGCAAGGAGTTGTGAGCCATGCCGCTTTTTCATTTCCGCAAGTCCAGCCACAGCAGCGCTGATCGTGAGTGCGTCGAGGTGGCCATGAACGTCCCCGGCACCGTCGCGATCCGCGACTCCAAAGCCCCGGACGGCCCGATACTCCGCGTCGCGGCACCGAGCTGGGCCGCGTTCACCAGCAGTGTCGCGTCCGTCGGCCTCCGGCCCGGCGGGTGAGGGCTGCGGTTGTGCGGGCCCGGTACCGTGGCGCCGAGCCCGCACAGGAGACGGAGATCAGGCCTCGCCGTTGAGCAGGGCGGCGGTCAGGACGTTGCCGGCGACGCCCCAGCCGCCGTCAGGGACTTCGTCGACGAGGACCACGGTGGTGGGGCGGGCCCGCTCGCCGTAAATCTCCGCGTACAGGTCGGTGGTGCGCTCGATGATCTTCTTCTTGTCCTCCGCGGTGACGGTGCCCGCGGGGACCTTGAAATGCGCGAAGGGCATGGCTGTTTCTCCTTGGGCTGGTTTCTTCCGTGGTGGGGGAGCGCGTGTCCGGGGGCGGGCGCCGTTACCGCGCAGCCAGGGGCCGCTTCCCGGCCGGGACCGGCCTGATCGGAGCGGGCCCGGTCACAGGCCGGCACGGTGAGTGAGCGGTCTCAGACCATGCCCCCGTTGGCCCGGAGGACCTGGCCGTTCACCCAGCGCCCTTCCGGGCCGGTGAGGAAGGCGACCACCCGGGCGATGTCCTCCGGGGTGCCCAGCCGCTCCAGTGGCGGGGCCTTGGCCAACTGGTCGATCTGCTCGGGTGTCTTGCCGTCGAGGAACATGTCGGTGGCCGTGGGGCCGGGGGCGACGGTGTTCACCGTGACGTCCCGCCCGCGCAGCTCGCGGGCGAGGATCAGCGTGAGCGCCTCGACGGCCCCCTTGCTCGCCGCGTAGGCGCCGTACGCCGGGAACCAGGTACCGATCACGGAGGTCGAGAAGCCCACGAACGAGCCGCCCGCGCGCAGCCGCCGGGCGGCCTGCTGGGCGACGACGAAGGTGCCGCGGATGTTGGTGCGGTGCACGGCGTCGAGGACGGCCAGGTCGAGGTCGGCGACGGGGGACAGGGCGAGCCGGCCGGCGCAGTTGACGACGACGTCCACGCCGCCGAACTCCTGCTCCGCCCGGTCGAACAGCGCGGCGATCGCGTGCTCGTCCGCCACGTCCGCCCGCACGCTGATCGCCCGCCCGCCGGCGGCGGTGATCGCCGCCACCGTCTCCTCGGCGGCGGCCGTGTCGCGGGTGTAGTTCACCACGACGGCCAGGCCGTCCCGGGCGAGCCGGTGGGAGACCGCCCGGCCGATACCGCGTGATCCGCCGGTGACGATGGCGGCCCGTACGGCCGCCGGAGGGGCGTGGTTCGTGGTGTTCGTGGTCATGTCTCCACGGTGCGCGGCACCGGCGGACGGAACCAGGGGATGTCATCCCCTGTGTCCGCGGCCCGGCCGGACGCAGAATGAGGGGCATGGGCGCTGCGAAGTACACCGAACTGGGGGCCTTCCTGCGGTCGCGGCGCGGACGCATCCGCCCGGCCGACGTGGGGCTGCCCCACGGGCCCCGGCGGCGTGTGCCCGGGCTGCGCCGCGACGAGGTCGCCCAGCTCGCCGGAGCCTCGGTGGACTACTACACCGAACTGGAACGCGGAGCAGGCTCCCAGCCCTCCGAGCAGATGATCGCCGCGCTGGCGAGGGCGCTGCGCCTGACCGCCGACGAGCGCGACTACCTGTACCGCCTGGCGGACCGCCCGGTGCCCGCGCCCGGCTCGTCCGCCTCGCACGTCCACCCGGGGATGCTCGACCTGCTCACCCGGCTCGCGTCGACACCCGCGCAGGTCATCACCGACCTGCACGTCACCCTCGTACAGAACCCGCTCGCCGTGGCGCTGCTCGGGGACCACTCCGGCTTCCGGGGGCCCCGGGCCAGCTTCGTCCACCGGTGGTTCACCGAGCCCGGGGCCCGGCGGCTGTATCCCGAAGCCGACCACGAGAGCCACTCCCGCGCCTTCGTCGCCGACCTGCGGGCGGCCGCCGCCCGGCGGGACGCCAAGGACGGGGAAGCCCGCTCGATGATCAGCTCGCTGCTCGGCACCTCACCCGAATTCGCCGCCCTGTGGGCCGAGCACGACGTGGCGTTCCGGCGCATGGACCGCAAACGTCTCAATCACCCGGCGCTCGGCCTGATCGAGGTCAACTGCCTCAACCTGTTCAGCGAGGACGGCCGGCAGCGGCTGCTCTGGTTCACCCCCGCGGTCGGCACCGACAGCGCCGGCCTCCTCGACCTGCTCGCCGTCATCGGCACCCAGGACGTCACCGAACCGGCGCGCTGAGGGACGGTCCTGTCCGCACCTGCCGGAGCAACTGCTGCCAGCCGCCATGGGCACGCCGGTCGGCGGCGCGGACTCGCCAGGGACGCGGACGCGGGAGTTCCCGGCCCCGAGCGCTCATGCCGCGTCCCCCTCAGGCCGGCCCAGCTCGGGCCCGTTGCCCTCGAACGGGCCCTGCAGCTTCTGGGCCAGTTCCGGGTCGGACCAAGCCTCGGCGGTGGCGCGCCAGGCGGCCAGGTTGCGGGCGAAGGGCAGGAGCAGACCTGTCTCGGCGCCGGCGCGAAGGTCGGCGAGCAATTCGCGCACACACTGCGGACGCTCGTGCTCCGGGAGCCAGTGCAGCCAGGGCAGTTCCTCGGCCAGCACTTCCTCGGCGAGAGCCTCGTGGCGGGCTGCGAGGACGGAGAGAGACCTAGCAGCGAAGTTCAGGCTCGTGAGGGCGGCGCCGAACCGCTCTTCCCGCATGAGGACAAGATTCTCCTCGTCGCGGCGCTCCAGTATGACGTCGGCGTGGTCCAAGGAAGGAATGTGACTCCGGGCGCGGAAGCCGGCCGCGCAGGAGAGCATGAATCGGTGTGACCGACTGAGCCAACAAGCTCGGTCCGTTCACGGCCGAGAAGTTGACATATGCGTCTGGCTTGCTTGACGGCGGGGCCTCGCGGGGAGTCCCGTTCCCGTGCCCCGGTGGTCCCGTCATGGCAGTGACCGCGCGGCAAGGCGGAGTGGCATCAGCGGTCTCGGGCCTCTGCGCGCACTGGCCCGGCACGCGCCGTGTGTCCTCCGGCCGGTCGGTGCGTTCGCGCAGGGGCTGTCTCGCTGTGCCGTCCGCTTCCCGCAGCCTGGGCATAGCCTGTCGCTCGTCGGTCGCGGAAAGTGACGGGGCCGGTAACCGGTGTCCGGCGCTCGGTGATGGGGGGCCAACATGGTCGGTCGGGTGGAGTTGCGGCGGATGGACGAGGCGGGCCTCGGAGAACTCCTCGCCGTGGCCGTCGGCGACGCGGCGCCCGAGGAGGTCATGCCTCCCGTGGCCGGTCCACCGGGATGGACGCCCGAACGGGAGGAAGCCTTCCGGGCTTGGCACCGCGCCCGGCGCGCCGGGCTTGCCGGCCCGCTCCGGGAGTCCACCTACGCGATCACTCACGACGGGGAGATCGTGGGCGCGGCCCGCCTGGCTGTACGCGGCAGCGGGGAAGCCCTCGAAACGGGTATGTGGCTGGCCCGTTCCCACCGGGGCCACGGCATCGGTACCGCCGCACTGCGCCTGCTTCTCGACGAAGCCGGCAGGGCCGGTGCGCGGGTCGTCGTCGCGGACACCACGGCTCACAACGCGGCGGCGCTCGCGGCGCTGCGCAGCAATGGCGCGACCCTCACCCCGAGCGAGGACACCGCCGATGTGCACGCCGAGTTGGTGCCGAGGGAGAGGCCGTCGCCTGCGCCTCCCACGGCGAATCCGTGAGGATCCGGTCAGTCGACCAGGCCGAGGCGGGCCGCGCGGAGGCTGCGCATCCGCAGTGGGCGGGAGAGGCGATGCGGCGGGTGCCGTCCCAGCCCGGTTCACGCTTCTCCAGGTGAGATGGTGCGATGGGCCGGGGTGGCGGCGGTGGCCGGAGCGATAGGCTCTGAACCGCAGACCGAGCGGAGTGGGAGAGTGCCGTGAGCGGTCAGCCGACCGAGACCGATGGCCCCATCATTCCCATGCCGTCGCTCACGCCGGATGCCCTGCGGGAGGCCGTGGCGCACATCGTTCCGAGCCGTCTTCCGGAGCTGAACCGGCATCTCGCCCGGGCCGCGACGAACGCGCAGCGCACCAGCAGCCTCGGGCCTCTGCGGGCCTTCACCCTGCACTGGGGCGCCATCGTCAACATCGAAAGATGGCCGCAGCGCGCGGCTCGCTTCCGCGCCTGCCAGGAGCGGGCCGCCTGTCCGCTCGCCGATCCCGAGGAAGCGCGTTCCGCAGCCGCTGAGGTCGGCCGCATCCTTCGTGCGGCGAGTGAGGAACTGGATCCTGAGTGACGCCTGGGTCTGGGAGTACGACCCCCGGATGCCGAGCATGTCGTCGGTGGGCTCCCGGCGCATGTCGTCACCGAAGTCGAACGCCTCGCACGGGAACTGGCCGTTCTCGGCCGTGACGCCGGCGAAGTCGGCGAGGGCGGTGCTCTGCGGACACTCGACTTCCTGGGTGCGGGGCTGCTCTGGTTTCTGCCCGTGCCGAGTCGGCAGGTGATCGTCGTGGTGCGGGTCACTTGGGCCGGTGAGCTGCGCTGCCCAGTTCGTTTGTTTCCGGGGCCTCGTGGGCCGGTGGTCGCTGTCAGTCCACCAGGCCCAGGCGGGCCGCGCGGACGCCGGCCGCGAAGCGGCTCTCCACGCCGAGTTTGTCGACCAGTTGGTTCATCAGGCGGCGCAGGGTGCGTTCGGAGATGCCGAGGCGGCGGGCGATGCTCTCGTCCTTGGCGCCGGTGGCGAGAAGGGCGAGCACCTCGCGTTCCCGGGGCGTGTAGTCCTGGGCTGACTGGGCCCGGGCGCCGGGGGCGCCGGACGCGTGCGGGGAGGCGGCGGCCCAGCTGTGCTCGAAGACCTGGACGAAGCACGAGGCGATGAGGGGGCCGTGCAGGGCGACGTCACCGCGGTCGCGGTCGGAGCCCAGACCGGCCCACATGACGGTGAGTTCCCGGTCGACGATCAGGAGGTAGAGCGGTACGGACGTGGCGACGCGGACCTCCGCGCCGGCCTCGGCCACGCTCTCCACATAGCGGGCCGCGCCCGGTTTGCGCAGGGCGCTCGCCGAGACGAGCAGCCGGCAGGCGGCGCCCCGGGCGAGCACTTCGAGGTCGGTGACCAGGCTCTCCTCCAGCACCTCCGGCTCGGGGAAAGTGGTGCGCATGGACAGCAGTTCATGCCGGGTCAGCGGATGGAACGCGTCGATGCGCTTGCGCAGTTGGGCGCGGTCCGTGAAGAACTCGACGGGCACGGTGTCGTGTCCGTGCAGCCGGGGCGGCGGCAGGAGCCGCGCCACGTCCTCCACGGCCCTGAGGTCGCGTTGCAGCGTCGTGCAGGCGCTCAGCAGCCGTTCCCTGTGCCCGGTCAGCAGCTCGACGATGGCCCGCTCGGGTGAACTGACGTCGGTGCGTGAGGGGTTGAGAAGGCGGCGCTCGGTGAGCCAGCGGGCCACGTCCTCGGGCAGGGCGTCCGTCGTGGCGTCCCCCGGGATGCCTCCGGGCGGGCTGCCGGGCCCCGTCCCGCCCGGCTCCGTCCCGCCCGGATCGGGCTGGGAACCGCCGGGTTCCGTGCCGTCCGGTTCCGTGCGGCCCGGCTCCGTGTGGTCCGGGCCTGTCGGCGTGCGGTCCGGGCCTGGCGCCGGGCCGCCCGGCTCCGCGCGGCCCGCCCCGGTGCCGGTGGCCGGATCCGTTCCCTCCGGCCCCGTGCGACCCGGGCCGCGGGCGGTCTCCGCCCCCGGCACCGCGTCCCGGCCGGTGTTCGCCTGTCGTAGCGTCAACTGCCGCAGCAGCGCGGCATAGGCCGCTCGCGCCCTGGCCTCGGTGCCGCCGTCGGCAGGGGCGGCCGCGGCGCCGGGCGAGGGCTTCTCCCGCCCGCTGTGCGGGGCGTCCGGCCGCCCGGCCGGCCGGTTGTCGTCTCCGGCAGACATGTGCATGACGATAGGGGGCCATGCCGCCTTTGCCAAAAAGTCGGACGCCCCACACCGGTGAGCGGTGACTGGCCGGGACCGGTCATGCCTGATCCGGCCGGGGTCAACTCACGCCAACCAGCCCTAACGTGAGCCGCACAGCGCCGGGTTACCGGCGGTCCGGCGGTGTCCCCCAACCCTCCGGATCGCCGGCCGGCGTGCCGCGCCGCGCGCGTCTCACGGGGACGCACGCGTCGCGGTGGCTCTCCCGCCCGTACGGGTGCTCGAGACCGTACGGGCGAGCCTCCACCGTGCCACCCCAGTGCGGACGCCCGCCCGGACTCCCCGGTCCGAGCGGGCGCCGGAGGTCTCCCCAGAAGCGGCGGCCACCCCTGCCGCCGCGAGACGAAAGGGTCTCTTCTGTCATGAAGCGTTCCCACATCGGCGCACTGCTGCTCGCCGTGCCGCTGGCCCTCACCCCCACCGCCGGAGCGGTCGCGGCCCCCGACGAGGCGCCCGCCCCGCTGGTCACCGTCCAGCAGGCCCCGCAGGAACTGGAAGTGACGGGCAGCTACATCGTCACTCTCAAGGCCGGCGAGAAGGCCAAGGACGTCGCGAAGGCCGAGGGCATCAGAACCCGCCACGTCTACTCCAAGGCCCTGAACGGCTTCGCCGCCAAGCTCACCTCCGCGCAGCTCACCGAACTGCGCGGCAACGACTCCGTGGCCGCCATCGAGGAGGACCAGCGGATCACGGCCGACGCGACCCAGTACAACGCCCCCTGGGGCCTGGACCGCATCGACCAGCGGAACCGCCCGCTGTCCGGCTCCTACACCTACAGCCGCAACGGCTCCGGCGTCACGGCCTACATCATCGACACCGGCATCCAGACCTCGCACCCGGACTTCGGCACCCGGGCCCGCAACGTGTTCGACGCGTTCGGCGGCAACGGACAGGACTGCCAGGGCCACGGCACCCACGTGGCCGGTACGGTCGGCGGCAGCACCTACGGCGTCGCCAAGGGCGTGCAGCTCCGCGGCGTCCGTGTGCTCAACTGCTCCGGTTCCGGCACCACCGCCGGGGTCGTCGCCGGATTCGACTGGGTCCGGCAGAACGCGGTGAAGCCCGCCGTGGCCAACGCCTCGCTCGGCGGCGGCTACTCCTCGGCCATCAACAACGCGGCGACCAACCTCGCCAACTCCGGCGTGCACCTCTCCGTGGCGGCGGGCAACGAGAACCAGAACGCCTGCAACGTCTCCCCGGCCAGCGCGCCCGGCACGATCACCGTCGCCGCCTCCGACAGCTCTGACCGCAAGGCGTCGTTCAGCAACTACGGCTCCTGCACCGACGTCTACGCCCCCGGCGTGTCGATCACCTCGACGCGGCTGGGCGGCGGCAGCACCTCGCTCAGCGGCACCTCGATGGCGTCCCCGCACGTCGCCGGTGTCGCCGCGCTCTACAAGTCGGCCTACGGTGACGCCTCGTCGTCCACGGTGAACAACTGGATCACCTCCAACGCCACGACGTACGTCATCAGCGGCAACTACAGCGGCACCCCGAACCGGCTGCTGTACAAGTCGGGCCTCTGATCCGCGGCTTGTCGATCCGCGGCCTGTGACCGCGGGTCCGTGACCGCGGTCCGTGATCGTGGCTCCGGCCCGCGCCGCCGCCGCTGACGGAACCGGCGGCTGCACCCGCCGGGGCCCGCGGCGGGACCGCCCGCCCTCCGCTCCGCACCCGTGGCCGCCACGGGAGCGCGGGGCGGAGGGCGGGCGCCGTTGTTGCGGCCGGTCCGGCCCCGCCGGTTACCGTGCACCGGACGAAGTGAACGCACCGGCAGCACGAGGAGGACCCCGCCATGGCCGAGTTCCTGACCGTCATGACGACCACCGACAGCGCCGAGAAGGCCGAGGCCCTGGCGCGCGGAGCAGTGGAGGCACGGGTCGCGGCGTGCGCGCAGATCAGTGCGCCGGTCACCTCCGTCTACCACTGGGACGGCGCGGTCGAGACCGCCCGCGAGTGGCAGGTGCTCTTCAAGACCGCGAGCGTCCGCTTCGGCGAACTGGAGACCTATATCCGGGGCGCCCACGACTACGACGTCCCCGAGATCATCGCCACGCCCGTCACCCAGGGCGGCGCCGACTACCTCGCCTGGGTCGCCGCGGAGACGGCGGCCCGGTGAGACCGGAGGAGGAGCCGCCGCCCGGCCCCTGGGAGCAGGGCGACCGGCTGCCCGTCTTCGTTTACGGCACCCTCCGCCCCGGCGGACGCCACCACACCCGCCTGCTGCGCGGCCGCACCGACCACGAGGAGCCCGCCCGGCTCCCGGGCGCCGCGCTCTACGAAGGGCCCGGCTTCCCGTACGCCGTCGAGGAGCCGGGCGGCGAGGTCCACGGCCACCTCATCGCGCCGCGCGCCGCCGAGTACGGCGAACTGCTCGCCGCGCTGGACGCGTTGGAGGGCTACACCCCCGGGGAGCCCGCCACCTTCTACGAGCGGCGCGCGCGGGACGTGCTGCGCGCCGACGGGCGGGCCGTGCGCGCCTGGGTGTACTTCGCGGCCGAGCCGGTCGCCCGCGAGCTGCGGGCCCACGGCACCCGCGTCCCGGACGGCCGCTGGCCGCCTGAACGGGTTGAGCACGGCGGCCCCGGACACGGCTGAACCGCGCGGCCGAGGCCGGGGCAGCGATCAGCCGCCGTCGTCCGCCGCCTCCACCCGGACCGCGCAGACCTTGAACTCCGGCATCCGCGAGACCGGGTCCAGCGCCGGATTCGTCAGGGTGTTCGCCCGGCCCTCGCCCGGCCAGTGGAACGGCATGAACACCGTGTCCGGCCGGATGTCCCGCGTCACCCGCGCGGGCGCCACGGCCCGCCCCCGCCGCGAGGTGACCGCCACCGCCTCGCCCTCCGCGACCCCGATCCGCTCCGCCAGCCGCGGATGCAGCTCCACGAACGGACCGGGCGCGGCGGCGTTCAGCTCGGCGACCCGCCGGGTCTGCGCGCCCGACTGGTACTGGGCGACCACCCGCCCCGTCGTCAGGAACACCGGATACTCCCCGTCCGGCTCCTCCGCGGCCGGCCGGTGGCTCACGGGGACGAAGCGGGCCCGGCCGTCCTCCGTCGCGAACCGCTCCAGGAACAGCCGGCGCGTCCCCGGATGCCCCTCGTCCGGGCAGGGCCAGAACACGCCGTCCTCCTCGGCGATCCGCCGGTAGCTGATGCCCGCGTAGTCCGCCGGGCCACCCGCCGACGCGCGCCGCAGCTCCTCGAACACCTCCTCCGGGTCGACGGGGAAGCCCTTCTCGCGGCCCATCCGCCGCGCCAGCCCGTGCAGCACCTCCAGATCCGACCGCACGCCCGCCGGCGGATCGACCGCCCGGCGGCGCAGGATGACCCGGCCCTCCAGGTTCGTCGTCGTCCCCGTCTCCTCGGCCCACTGCGTCACCGGCAGCACCACGTCCGCCATCGCCGCCGTCTCCGACAGCACCACGTCGGCCACCACCAGGAAGTCCAGCGCCGCGAACCGCTCGGCGACATGGGCCGCGCGCGGCGCGGACACCACCGGGTTCGACCCCATCAGCAGCAGCGACCGCACCTCACCGCCCAGCGCGTCCAGCAGTTCGTACGCGCTGCGCCCCGGGCCCGGCAGCGACTCCGGGTCGACACCCCAGACTCCCGCCACGTGGGCGCGTGCCGCCGGGTCCGCCAGCTTGCGGTAGCCGGGCAACTGGTCGGCCTTCTGGCCGTGTTCGCGCCCGCCCTGGCCGTTGCCCTGGCCGGTCAGACAGCCGTAGCCGGACAGCGGTCGGCCGGCGCGGCCCGTGGCGAGGCACAGGTTGATCCAGGCGCCGACCGTGTCGGTGCCCTTCGACTGCTGCTCCGGTCCGCGCGCCGTCAGCACCATGCCGCTCTCCGCGCCGCAGAACAGCTCCACGGCCTCCCGGACCGCCGGCAGCGGCACCCCGGTGATCCGCTCCACCAGCTCCGGCCAGTGCGCCATCGCCGCCGACCGGGCCTCGGGCCAGCCGGTGGTCCGTTCCGCGACGAATTCCTCGTCCACCCGGCCCTCGGCCACCACCAGGTGCAGCATCCCCAGCGCCAGCGCCAGGTCCGTGCCCGGGCGCGGCGCCAGATGGAGATCGGCCTGCTCGGCGGTCCGGGTCCGGCGCGGATCGACGACGATCAGCTTGCCGCCGTTCTCCCGCAGCTCCCGCAGATAGCGCAGCGCGGGCGGCATCGTCTCGGCGAGGTTCGAGCCGACGAGGATGACGCAGCCGGTGCGGGCCACGTCCTCCAGCGGGAACGGCAGCCCCCGGTCCAGCCCGAAGGCGCGCTGGTGGGCGGCCGCCGCCGAGGACATGCAGAAGCGGCCGTTGTAGTCGATCTGCGAGGTGGAGAGCGCGACCCGGGCGAACTTGCCCAGCGCGTACGCCTTCTCATTGGTGAGCCCGCCGCCGCCGAACACCCCGACGGCGTCCGGGCCGTGGTCCGCGCGGGTGCGGGTCAGCCCCTCGGCGGCCCGGTCCAGCGCCTCCTCCCAGCCCGCCGGCACCAGTTCGCCGTCCCGGCGCACCAGCGGGCCGGTGAGCCGCAGCCGCGGGTCGAGCACGGCGGCGGCCGTACGGCCCTTGCCGCACAGGGCGCCGAGGTTCACGGGGAAGGCCGCCCGCTCCACCACCTCGGGCGGTTCCCCGGCCGCGCCCGTCCGCAGCCCCATCCCGCACTGCAGGGCGCAGTACGGGCAGTGGGTGTCGACGGCGGTGCGCCGGGGCGGAACGGCGGCGGCGGGAAGCGTGGCACTCATGCACGCCAGCTTGCGCGGCCCGTGTTACGCACCGCTCCCCGCCGGGTTACGCGCCTCGGACGGAGACCTCAGCGCGGCCGGCGGGCCGCCGTGAGGTGGCGCCAAGAGGTGGCCCGAGGAGGGGCGCCGCATGCGGCCCCGCCGGGAACCCCGGCCGCGCGGATGCCCCGGAGGCCGCACGCCCCGCACGGGACCGGGCCCGTCCCCCGCGACGGTGTTCGTCCACCGGGCCGGATCCGGGAACCCGCGTGGCCAGTCGTGGGCAGCGCCACGAGGGGGCGCTCACGAGGGGCGGGGGAGTGGCGTCTCCCCGCGCGCCCCTCACAGGGTCCGCCCCCGCCCGTGAAGCAGCGGAAACCAGCCGTCATCACGGCGCAACGGCGCGGCAACGAGCGCCCGGCAGACTCGTCGCATGACGGCGTCGACCCCGCACCCGGGCCCCCACGGCCACCGTGACGGCCACGGCCCCCACAGCCCCCACGGCCCGCTCGCTCTCGACAGCACGGCGCAGCTCATGCACCGGATCGGCAGCCGGCTCGGCACCGCCCTCCACTCCATCGGCGCCCGCGGCGGGCACCCGTACCCCGCACCCCGCCGCTCCGGGGCCCGGCCACCCGTCCTGGTCGCCGTGGCGCATGGCAGCCGCGACCCCGAGGCCCTGCGCACGGTCACCGCACTCCTCGACCGGGTCCGCGCGCTGCGTCCAGGCCTCCCGGTGCGCCTCGGGCACATCGAGCTGAACGAACCCCTGCTGCCGGACACCCTGGCGGAGACGGCGGCCGCCACCGGGGCGAGCGGCCCGGCCGGCTCCGGGTCCGGCGCCCACGCCGGCTCCGTCGCCCACCCGGGCCCCGTCCCCGGACACGGCCCCGCCCCCGCCCACGGTGGCAGCGCCGCCCGGGACGCTGTCCTCGTGCCCCTGCTGCTCAGCCGCGGCTACCACGTCAAGCACGACATCCCGCGAACCCTCGCCGAGGCGGCTCCCGCCCTGCGGGCCGTCGTCGCCGCACCGCTCGGCCCGCACCCCCTGCTCGCCGAGGCCCTGCACGCCCGGCTGACCGAGGCCGCCGCCAATTCCCTTCACCCGGACGGCGGTTACGACGGCGTGGTGCTGGCCGCGGCCGGATCGCGCGATCCCGACGGAGCCCGCGACACCGGCCGCACCGCGCGGCTGCTCGGCGCACGCCTCGGCGGCATCCCGGTGCTCCCGGCCTACGCCTCGGCCGCGGCGCCCACCGTGCCGGAAGCGGTCGGTGAACTGCGCGCCCGGGGCTGCCGCCGTGTGGCCGTGGCCTCGTACTTCACCGCGCCCGGCCGCTTCGCCACCGTCTGCGCCCAGGCCGCGCCGGACGGCCTGGCGGCCGCCCCCCTGGGGGCGCACAGCGCGATGGCACGCCTGATCCTGCACCGCTACGACGAGGCGCTCGCCGCCGCGGCCGAACCGGCCGTCCGGGACTTCTCGGCCCCGGCCCGGCTTGAGGCCCCCCGCCCGGGCTCAGCCTCCGCCCCGGCCGCGTAGCACGGCGCGAGCGCCACACTCTCGTCCGGCCGCCCGCGCCGACCGGCCCCGCCGCCTCCGTCCGCACCCAAGGCAACCGCGTCGCTTACCGGCAGGTCCGGACCGGAGAGGCTTGAGGGAAGTCACCGGGCCACCAGTCACCGGGCCACCAGTCACCGGGCGACCAGTCACCGGGCCGGGCCGCCCGGCCCGGCCACAGCAGCGCCGTCGCCCTGCCCGTTTGTGGGCCCACCCGATGGCGTCCGGCTCGAACGGACTGACCGGACCGGCCGGACCGCACGCGCCGCCTCCGGCACCGCCGGCCGAACCGGGCACCGCCGGGCGGCCGGGCCACCTCGGCGCCGACGCCCTCGCCGTACCGGTCGACGCGGCGGAACAGGGCACCACGCCGGGCTCGCTCGCGCGCCCGGTGCTCCGGCCCGAACGGCTCATGAATGCCGTCGTCGGCTGCGGATACGGTCAGGACATGAACGGTGAAGGCACACCAGCGCCCCTGTCCTCGGGGGACCCGGGGAACCCCGGGGTCCCCGGTGACCGCCCCGTACCCGGCGGCCGGGAGCACCCCGGCTCGCCCCGCACGCCCGTGCCCGGCTACGACCGGGCGGACGTCGAGCGCTGGTCGCCCGAGCCGGACAAGCGTCCCGGCCGGACCGATTTCCAGCGCGACCGCGCCCGCGTCCTGCACTCCGCCGCCCTGCGCCGCCTCGCCGGGAAGACGCAGGTGGTGACGCCCGGCATCGCACAGGAGGCCGCCGGCGCGGCGGCGGGCGGTGCCGGGACCCGGCCCGTCCGGACCTCCGCCTGGGACGCCAGCCCTCGCACCCGCCTCACCCACTCCCTGGAGTGCGCCCAGGTCGGCCGGGAGCTGGGGGCCGCGCTCGGCTGCGACCCCGATCTCGTCGAGGTGGCCTGTCTGGCGCACGACCTCGGCCACCCGCCCTTCGGGCACAACGGCGAACAGGTGCTCGACGACTTCGCCAAGGACAGCGGCGGCTTCGAGGGCAACGCCCAGTCCCTGCGGCTGCTGACCCGCATCGAGCCGAAGCGCTTCGTCCGCACGGACGACGGCGACCTGGTGAGCGTGGGCCTCAACCTCACCCGCGCCGCCCTCGACGCCGCCACCAAGTACCCGTGGCCGCGCGGCGCCCACCCCGCCGGACCGGCCTCCCCGAAGTTCGGCGTCTACGAGGACGACCGGCCCGTCTTCGACTGGCTCCGGCAGGGCACGCCCCCGGGGCGGCAGTGTTTCGAGGCCCAGGTCATGGACTGGTCCGACGACGTGGCGTACTCCGTCCACGACGTCGAGGACGGCCTCCACGCCGGCCACATCGACCCCAACCTCCTCCTCGCGGAACCGGAGCGGCAGGACATCTTCCGGGTCGCGCGGGCCCGTTACGCGCCCCCGGGCACCGAGGCGGACGAACTGGCCGAGGCCCTGGACCGGTTGACGGACCAGGAGTGGTGGCCGCACGGCTACGACGGCTCCGCCGTGGCGCAGGCCCGGCTGAAGGACGCCACCAGCCAGCTCATCGGCCGCTTCTGCCTCGCCGCCGAGGGCGCGACGCGGGCCGCGTACGGCTCCGGGCGGCTCACCCGCTACGCCGCCGAGCTGGTGGTCCCCCGCGCCACGCGCCTGGAGTGCGCCGTGCTCAAGGCGGTCGCCGACCGGTACGTGATGCAGCACCCGGAGCAGGAGCGGCTCCGCGCCGACCAGCGCGTCGTCCTCGGCGAGCTGGCCGAGGCGCTGAGCGCCCGGGCTCCCGACGGCATGGACCCGCAGTTCCGCGCTGAGTACGCGGCGGCCGGGGACGACCGGGCGCGGCAGCGGGTGGTCGTCGACCAGATCGCCTCGCTCACCGACACCTCGGCCCGCGACCTGCACGCCCGGCTCACCGAACGGCCGGGCCATCGCGACGGCTGAACGGCCGGCCGGCGGGGATGGGGACGACCCGTGAAGGTGTGCCCCGCACCCCCCGCTCCCTCTTCACCCGGCACGCCCGTTGCGGGACGCTCGCTTGGGGCGGGACGCCCGGGGGACTATGAACGCAGGCCCATACGCCGGTAGCGAGGAGGCATCACGTGGTCGACGCACATCAGACCTTCGTCATCGTCGGGGGAGGACTGGCGGGGGCGAAGGCGGCCGAGACCCTGCGGTCCGAGGGGTTCACCGGCCGGGTCATCCTCATCTGCGACGAGCGCGACCAGCCCTATGAGCGTCCGCCCCTCTCCAAGGGCTTCCTCATCGGCAAGGAGGAGCGGGACAGCGTCTTCGTCCACGAACCGGCCTGGTACGCGCGAGCCGACATCGAGCTGCACCTCGGCCAGCCCGCCGTCCACCTGGACCCGGCCGCCAAGACCGTCGGCCTGGGCGACGGCACCCGCTGTCACTACGACAAGCTGCTGCTCGCCACCGGCGCGGAGCCCCGCCGCCTCGACATCCCCGGCACCGACCTGGCCGGCGTCCACCATCTGCGCCGGCTGGCGCACGCCGAGCGGCTGCGCGGTGTCCTCGCCTCCCTTGGCCGGGACAACGGCCATCTCCTGATCGCCGGCGCCGGCTGGATCGGCCTCGAAGTGGCCGCGGCCGCCCGCGGTTACGGCGCCGAGGTGACGGTGGTCGAGCGATCCGCCACCCCGCTGCACGGCATCCTCGGCCCCGAGCTGGGCGGCCTCTTCACCGATCTCCACGCGGAGCGCGGCGTCCGCTTCCACTTCGGCGCGAGCCTCACGGAGATCACCGGCCAGGACGGCATGGTCCTCGCGGCCCGCACGGACGACGGCGAGGAGCACCCGGCGCACGCCGTCCTCGCCGCCATCGGCGCGGCCCCGCGCACCGCCCTCGCCGAATCCGCCGGACTGGAGCTGGCCGATCCGGCCACCGGCGGCGGCATCGCCGTCGACGCCTCCCTGCGCACCAGCGACCCGGACATCTACGCCGCCGGCGACGTCGCCGCTGCCGCGCACCCCCTGCTCGGCGGCCGGCTGCGCGTCGAGCACTGGGCCAACGCCCTCAACGGCGGCCCGGCGGCGGCCCGTTCGATGCTCGGCCGCGAGGTGGTCTACGACCGGGTGCCGTACTTCTTCTCCGACCAGTACGACGTGGGCCTGGAGTACTCCGGCTACGCACCGCCCGGCAGCTACGACCAGGTGGTGATCCGGGGCGACGCGGGCCGCCGGGAGTTCATCGCCTTCTGGCTGGCCGCCGACGGCCGGGTGCTCGCCGGCATGAACGTCAACGTGTGGGACGTCACGGACAAGATCCAGCGGCTGGTCCGCGCCGGCCGGCCCGTGGACCCGTCGGCGCTCGCCGACCCCTCCGTACCGCTGGGAGCGCTCACGGACCAGCCGGCCGAGTAGGCCGGACGGGACGCGCGGACGGCCGGGCGAGGGGACGGAGGCCGGGGAAGCGCCAGGTGGAGCGGCCGCCCGGGTCCGGAGTAGCGTCGCACCCATGGCGATACCCACAGCTGTCGTGCCCGTGGCGGAGATCTTCGCGCTGCGGTGGAAGGTGCTCCGCCCCGGCCGCCCCGAGGAGTCCGCGGTGTTCCCGGAGGACTCGGCGCCCGGCACCTTCCACATCGCCGCCTACGACGAGACCCGCGCGGTACGGGCCTGCGTCACCTTCTTCCCCGAGCCCTTCCCCGAGCCCTTCTCCGAGTCCGGCAGCCGGGCGCCCGCCCACCGCTTCCGCGGGATGGCCAGCGATCCGTCGGTCCGGGGCCGGGGCTTCGGCCGGGCCGTGCTGGCGGCGGGGATCGCCGAGGCCCGTTCGCGGGGGGCCGGTGTCGTCTGGTGCCACGGCCGCACCGGCGCGCGGGGCTTCTACGAGCGCGAGGGCTTCACGGTCGTCGGTGAGGAGTTCGAGATCGAGGGCGTGGGCCCGCACGTGGTCCTGGCGAGAACGGTCGGAGCCGGCCAGGACTGACCGCTGCCCGGGATCACCGGGACCGCCCGGGAGCGCCGCCCGGGCGCGCCGCCGGCCTGCCACCGGCCGGAGAACCGGCCGGTCCGAGGTGTCGTAGGGCCACCGTAGACTTCACCGCGTGGCAGGCAGGATCAACGACGACGATGTGAAGGCGGTCCGGGACGCGGTCCCGATCGACGCCGTCGTGTCCGAGTACCTCCAGTTGCGGAGCGCCGGCGGCGGCAACCTCAAGGGCCTCTGCCCCTTCCACGACGAGAAGAGCCCGTCCTTCCAGGTCAGCCCCAGCAAGGGGCTCTACTACTGCTTCGGCTGCCAGGAGGGCGGGGACACCCTCGACTTCGTGATGAAGCTCGACCACCTCTCCTTCTCGGAGGCCGTCGAGCGGCTGGCCGCCCAGGCCGGCATCACCCTGCGCTACGAGGAGGGCGGCTACAACCCGGGCCGCCAGCAGGG
This sequence comes from Streptomyces albus subsp. albus, assembly GCF_000719865.1. GTDB lineage: Bacteria > Actinomycetota > Actinomycetes > Streptomycetales > Streptomycetaceae > Streptomyces > Streptomyces albus_E. Next base: position 288,988 of record NZ_JOID01000016.1, on the reverse strand, counting down.
CGAGAAGATCCGCCTGGTCGAGGCGCACCGGGCCGCCGCCCGCTACTACGCCGAGCAGCTCGGCGGCGCCGAGGCGGAGATCGGCCGGAAGTTCCTCGCCGAGCGCGGCTTCGACCAGGCCGCGGCCGAGCACTTCGGCGTCGGCTACTCCCCGGCCGGCTGGGACCACCTCGTCCGCTTCCTGCGCGGCAAGGGCTTCACCGACAAGGAGCTGATCCTCTCCGGTCTCGCCCAGGACGGCCGCCGCGGCCCCATCGACCGGTTCCGCGGCCGGCTGATGTGGCCCATCCGCGACATCACCGGCGAGGTGATCGGCTTCGGCGCCCGCAAGCTCCGCGAGGACGACAACGGCCCGAAGTACCTCAACACCCCGGAGACCCCGCTCTACCGCAAGTCGCAGGTCCTCTACGGCATCGACCTCGCCAAGAAGGACATCGCCAAGGGCAGCCGGGCCGTCGTCGTCGAGGGGTACACCGACGTCATGGCCTGCCACCTCGCCGGGGTCACCACCGCCATCGCCACCTGCGGCACCTCCTTCGGCGGCGAGCACATCAAGATCCTCCGCCGGCTGCTGATGGACAACTCGGGAGCCGAGGTCGTCTTCACGTTCGACGGTGACGCGGCCGGCCAGAAGGCCGCCCTCCGCGCCTTCGAGGACGACCAGAAGTTCGCCGCCGAGACCTCCATCGCCATCACCCCCGGCGGCATGGACCCCTGCGAACTGCGGCTCGCCCAGGGCGACGAGGCCGTGCGCTCCCTGATCGACTCCCGTACCCCGCTGTTCGCCTTCGCGCTCCGCTCGATCGTCTCCGGCTACCACCTCGACGCCGAGGAGGGCCAGGTCGCCGCGCTCAACGCGGGCGTGCCCGTGGTGGCCCGGATCAAGGACCGCAGCCTGCGCGACCGCTACGCCACCCGGCTCGGCGGCATGGTCGGCCTCACCTCCCCGGCCGAGGAGGAGGCGGTGCGCCGCCGCGTGCACGCCCTGGCGCGCAGCTACGAGCGCGGCACGCCGGAACCGGCCCTGTCGGGCGCCGCGCCGGGCCGCGGTCCGCAGGGCGGGGGCCGGGGCCGGCAGCCGGAGCCGCAGCGCCCGGCGGCGCCGCGGGGCCCGCGGCTGGATCTGCGCAGCCCGGCGCACCGCGTGGAGCGCGAGCTGCTCAAGCTGGCGCTCCAGCGGCCCGACTTGGTCGCCCCCGTGTTCGACGCCTACGGAGCGGACGAGTTCACCGCCGCCCCGTACGCCACGGTGCGCGAGGCCATCGCCGAGGCGGGCGGCACCACGGACGCGGACGCCGGTTTCCTCACCCGGGCCCGCGAGGCGGCGCCGGACGACACCGTGCGCTCGCTGATCACGGAGCTGGCCGTCGAGCCGCTGCTGACCCGCAAGGACCCGGACGACTTCTACGCCGGCACCCAGCTCGCCGCCGTGCGGCTGGCCGCCGTGGACCGGCGGATCGGGCAGATCCAGGGCTCGATGCGCCGCTGCGAGGCCGGCGGCGACATGTCGGCGTACGCCTCCCTGCAGGAGGAGCTGTGGGTGCTGGAGCAGTACCGGCAGGATCTGCGGAACCGCGGCGCCGCCGCGCTGTGAACCGCGCCGCCGCGCTGTGAACCGCGGCGCCGCCGCATCCGGGCCGGGTGTCAGTCCGGCCGCCTATCCGCCGTTCCGCCCGCCCTGCCGGACGGCCTTGTCGGTCATGTCGGCCGTGTCGGCGGCGGGCGGCGGCTCGACGTCCACCTCCGTGCCGAACTCGCCCAGCTTCAGCGTCGTGGCGACACTGACCTCGTCGGGGCTCGCGCTCCGCTCCCCGCCCGCCCCGGAGGCGTTGATGTCGAGCTCCATCGTCTGCTGGCGGAGCCGTCCCTCGTCGTCCAGCCAGATGTGCAGCGGCAGGGTGCTGCCGACCGTGTCCTCCAGCGCCTCGCCCATCAGCTCGTTGTTCCGCACCAGCGACCGCACGTCCACGGCCACCTCGTAGTGCGTGGTCGAGACGCCGTCGAGGGTCTCCTCACCGATCTTCTCGACGTCCTTCTCGGTGATGCCCTTGGCGTAGGCGAGGGTCGAGGCCGGGTCGGCGATCTGGGCGCCGGTGCCCGCCTGCGCGCCCAGCTTCCGGAGGTCGTAACTCATCCAGGTCTTGCCGTCGGGGAGTTGCTCCCGCTGCCCGGCGGGCCGCTTCTGGTAGACGACGCCGTCCACGGTGCGCTGCTCGATCCGCGTGCCGGGAGCCTTCAGGACCATGTCGCTGGTGCCCCGCTTCAGGTCGATGACGCCGGAGCCGCGGAGGACGGCGTCCTCCTCCCCGGTCTCGACCTCGGTGATCAGGGTGATCTCGGCGGTCCGCGCCTCCGCCGTCTTCTGGTAGGCGGCCGCGACCGTGCCGCCGTCGCCGTCCGTGCCGCCCTTCCCGTCACCACCGCTCTTCCGGTCGCCGTCCCCGTCCGTTCGCGCCGCTCCCGGCGAGCCGTCGCCGCCCGCCGCCCCGTCCTCCGGGCCGCAGCCGGCCAGAACTCCGGTGACCAGCAGCCCGCCGGCCGCGACCGCCATGATCCGAACGCGCTTGCCCGTACGCATCGTTGAGCCTCCCTGTGCTGTCCGCGGGGCGCCCTCGCGCGTCCGCCCGTGGCGCGAGCGCCGATGGCGCGGCAGAGGGCCGCCTGATGCCCTTTCGGCAGCGCGACTACCCGGAGGGGAGGGCTCCATGCCGGAACGGACCGGGGCGGTCGCACGTTCGGTGGCGACGGGGTGGCGAAGCGTGACGGCCCCGTCCAGAAAGTGGGCGCAGCACCCTCGTACCGGGCATGTGCGGTGCCTCACACTGGTGTGCGGTGCCCGATTCCTCGGAGCGCGGCGGGTCCGGTCGACCGGTTCCCGGGTCCCCCCGCGCATCCGCTCCCGGCGTTCGGGACGGCCGGCGGCTGGGCCGCGGCCGTTCCGCCGTCGCCTGCCGCCCCGATCCGGCAGCGATCCTCCTGGAGGCCGTCCCGTGCAGACCCGTACCCTCAGCGGCACGGCGGCGGCCGTGCCGCCGCTGACCGTCCCGCCGCACCATCCGGGGGCGGCGGACGGCACGCCGAACGGTGACTCCGCCGGCTCCGCCGCCGCGGCCGAGGACTCCGAACCCCCGCCGGGCGAGGCCCCGCCCGGCGACGCGCCGCCCGGCGGCACCGCGCCGGAGAGCCCGGCCGGACCCGAGGGCATCCGGCCCGGCGACCCCGCCGTCCCGGACGCCGTCCCGGACGCCGGGCCCCCGCCCCGTCTCGCCCGGCAGGCGGAGGGCGCCGCCCGTTCCGGCTCCTCCTCCGACCTCTCCGGCCCCTCCTCCGACCTCTTCCGCCAGTATCTGCGCGAGATCGGCCGGATCCCGCTCCTCTCGGCCGCCGAGGAGGTCGAACTCGCGACCCGCGTGGAGGCCGGCCTCTTCGCCGAGGACAAGCTGAGCCGGTTCCCCGACCTCGACTCCCGGCTGGCCGGCGAACTGGACCAGCTCGTGGTGCTCGGCCGGATGGCGAAACGCCGGCTGATCGAGGCCAATCTGCGGCTCGTCGTCTCCGTCGCCAAACGCTACGTCGGGCGCGGGCTGACCATGCTCGACCTCGTCCAGGAGGGCAACCTCGGCCTCATCCGCGCCGTCGAGAAGTTCGACTACGCCCGCGGGTACAAGTTCTCCACCTACGCCACCTGGTGGATACGGCAGGCCATGTCGCGGGCGCTCGCCGACCAGGCGCGCACCATCCGGGTCCCCGTCCACGTCGTCGAGCTGATCAACCGCGTCATCCGGATCCAGCGCCGGGTCCTCCAGGAGCGCGGTTACGAGCCGTCGGCCGAAGAGATCGCCGCCCATCTCGGCCTCACCCCGGAGCGCGTGGACGAGGTGCTCCGCCTCGCCCAGGAGCCGGTCTCCCTGCACGCGCCGGTCGGCGAGGAGGACGACGTGGCCTTCGGCGACCTCATCGAGGACGGCGACGCCGCGTCCCCCGTCGAGTCCGCCGCCTTCCTGCTGCTCCGTGAACACCTCGACCACGTGCTCTCCACCCTCGGCGAACGGGAGCGCAGGGTCGTCCAGTTGCGCTACGGACTGGTGGACGGCCGGCCGCGCACGCTCGAGGAGATCGGGCAGATCTTCGGCGTGACCCGGGAGCGCATCCGGCAGATCGAGTCCAAGACCCTCGGCAGACTCCGCGAGCACAACTTCGCCGACCAGCTCCGCGGCTACCTCGACTGAGCCCCGGCAGCCCGCCCGCCCGGCCGGCCTGCCGCGCCGCGCCGCCTCCCCCGCGGCCCCCCGCCCGGCGCCGGTGGTCAACGACTCCGCAACAACCCGCCGCCGCCCTTGGCCCGCGGGCAGCGGTGGTGTGGGGTGAGGTCATGAGACGCGGAAACACCCCTGCTTGCGCCCTCGTGGCCGGCGCCGTCCTGATATCGCTCGTGGCCTGCGGTGGGGGGACCGCCGAGCCGGCGCGCCCGTCGGGGGGTTCCTCCGGCGGCGCGGGGGAGAAGGGGGACCCGGTGGCCACTCCCACCGCCTCCCGCCCGCCCGCCGAGGGCAAGGGCTCCGAGGACCCGGACGACATCAACGGCGACGGCCACCGCGACCTGCTCATCCCGGTGGGCGGCGAGGGGCCAGGGGAGCGGACACCGCGCCGGCTGGCCGTCGTCTTCGGCTCGGCCGAGGGCCCGGACCCCGCCACGCGGACCGTCCACGACCGCGCGAGCCTGGTGCCGCCCCCGGCGGAACCGGAGCGGGCGCCCCTGAACGAGATCGGCCCGGCCCAGGTCACCACCGCCGACCTGGACGGCGACGGCTACCCCGACTTCGTCACCCGGTACGGCGAGCCCCTGACGTGGGAGGAGGCACAGCGGGACACCGGCGGCCACGCCCAGCGCTCCGCCCTTGCGGTGAGCTGGGGCGGACCGGCGGGGCCGGCCGGTCCGCGCGACGGCACCCCGCCGACCACCGTCCGCCCGGCGGGGAACGCGGGCGCCGGCGGTCTCGACGCGGCGGTGCGCGGCGACTTCGACGGCGACGGCCACCACGACCTCGCGGCGCTGCGGCAGGACGGCACGGCGGTGGTCCTCCTCTACGGCCCCTTCTCCCGCTCCGGCGTCCCGGCGCGCACCGACACCCGTCCGGGCACCCGGGACGCGCGCCGGCTGATCGCGGACGACATCGACCCCACGGGCAAGCCCCGCGCCACCGGTCTGCTGGTGCACCGGGGCAGTGACGGCGAGCAGACCGGCGGTCTCTTCTACGCGGCGCGCCGGGGCAGCGGCCCGGCCGCCTCCGGCAGGGAAGTGCGCAAGGGCAACGCGGTGGCCTTCGGCGACTTCGACGGGGACGGCCTCCGCGATCTGGCCATCGGCGACGACGGCAGCCGCAACGACGAGCCCGGTTACCGCACCGAGGCACCCGAGGTGCACGCCTCCCTCGGGGTCTACCCCGGCACCGGCAGCCCTCCGCGCACCGTGAAACTCCCGGAGACCCGGAAACCGTACGGGCCGGGCGGCTACAGCGCGGCCGACCCGGACGGCGACGGCCGGGACGCGCTGCTGGTCGCCACCGACGACGGGGCCCTGCTGATCGACCTGCCCGACGGCGAGGGCGGCGGGGACGGCGGCGACGAGCGGCGCACGGAGGTGCTGCGCCTCGGCCCCGCCCGGGTGCCGGGTGAGCCGGCCGCGAAGGGCGGCAAGGACGGCAAGAGCGGCAAGGCCGGGAAGAGCCGCAAGGTGCCGGCCGGGCAGCGGGCGGCACGCCCGTACGGTGCCGCCGACTTCGACGGCGACGGCCGGGACGAACTCGTCCTGAACTGGGCGGCCCACAGCCTCTTCCGCTTCTACGGCGAGGACCCCACGCACTGGTGGATCACTCGGGGGACCGGCCCCGGGAACATGACGGCCTTCACGACCACGCCGTTCCTGGACGGCGACGGCGGGTGAGGAAACCGGGGCCGGATCGGACGGCCGGGACGGGGCAGGCGGGAGGGGCAATCCGGACCGGGGCAGGCGGAGCCGCGCACGGCGCCCGCCCGCGCCCCCGGAACCCGGCCCGGACCCCGTCCCGCCCTCAGTCCACCTCCGCGACCGCCTCCGCGAACTGCGCCGCGTACAGCCGCGCGTAGGCGCCGCCCGCCGCCAGCAGGCTCTCGTGCGTGCCCTGTTCGACGATCGCACCCGACTCCATGACGAGGATGACGTCGGCGTCGCGGATCGTGGACAGCCGGTGCGCGATGACGAAGCTGGTCCGCCCCGCGCTGAGCCCCGCCATGGCGTGCTGGATCAGCACCTCGGTGCGGGTGTCGACGGAGCTCGTCGCCTCGTCCAGCACCAGGATCACCGGATCGGAGAGGAACGCCCGTGCGATGGTCAGGAGCTGCTTCTCGCCCGCGCTGACGCCCGTGCCGTCGTCGTCGATCACGGTGTCGTAGCCGTCGGGCAGCGTGCGGACGAAGCGGTCCGCGTGCGCGGCCCGCGCCGCCTCCTCGATCCGCTCCCGGCTCACCGCCCCCGGATCGGCCGCCCCGTAGGCGATGTTCTCCGCGATGGTGCCGCCGAACAGCCAGGTGTCCTGGAGGACCATGCCGATCCGTGAGCGCAGCTCCTCGCGCGGCAGCGCGGCGATGTCCGTGCCGTCCAGGGTGATCCGGCCGCCCGTCACCTCGTAGAAGCGCATCAGCAGATTGACCAGGGTGGTTTTGCCGGCACCGGTCGGGCCGACGATCGCCACGGTCTGGCCGGGCTCCACGGCCACCGACAGATCCTCGATGAGCGGCTTCTCCGGCTGGTAGCGGAACGAGACGTGCTCCAGGGCGACCCGGCCGCCGCGGCCCGCGGGCCGCCCGGGACCCGCTGGGGACGAGGACGGGGACGAGGAGGGGGACGGCGACGGCCCGTCCGGCCGCTGCTCCTCCTCGTCCAGCAGCCCGAAGACGCGTTCGGCCGAGGCGACCCCGGACTGCAGCAGATTGGCCATGCTCGCCACCTGCGTCAGCGGCTGGCTGAACTGCCGCGAGTACTGGATGAACGCCTGCACGTCGCCGAGCGACAGCGCGCCCGACGCCACCCGCAGCCCGCCGACGACCGCCACCAGCACATAGCTCAGATTGCCGATGAACATCATCGCGGGCTGGATGATCCCGCTGATGAACTGCGCCCGGAACCCGGAGCGGTACAGCGCCTCGTTCTGCTCGCGGAACGCCTCCGCCGACTCCCGCTGCCGCCCGAAGACCTTCACCAGGGCGTGCCCGGTGTACATCTCCTCGATGTGCGCGTTGAGCTGCCCGGTCGTCTTCCACTGCGCCACGAACTGCGGCTGGGCCCGCTTGCCGACGGCCGTCGCGACCACCACGGACACCGGCACGGTGACCAGCGCGACCAGCGCCAGCAGGGGCGACACCCAGAACATCATCACCAGCACCCCGACCACCGTCAGCAGCGAGTTGAGGAGCTGGCTCATGGTCTGCTGGAGCGTCTGCGCGATGTTGTCGATGTCGTTGGTGGCCCGGCTCAGCACCTCGCCGCGCGGCTGCCGGTCGAAGTACGCCAGCGGCAGCCGGGACAGCTTCGCCCGCACGTCCTCCCGCAGCCGGTAGACCGTGCGGTTGATGGCGAGGGCGGCCAGCCGGCCCTGGACGAGCATGAAGAGACCGGCGGCCCCGTAGATCGCCAGGGCGGTCAGCAGGACGGCGCCCACCGCGCCGAAGTCGATGCCCTGCCCGGGGGTGAAGTCCATCGCGGAGAGCATGTCGGCGATGTTGTCGTCGCCCGCGCGGCGCGCGCTCTCCACCACCTCGTCCTTGGCGGCGCCCTCCGGGGTCTGCCGGCCGACGACCCCGGCGAACACCAGGTCGGTGGCCCGGCCCAGCCAGAGCGGCCCGATCACGGAGAGCGTGATGGAGACCGCGCTCATCGCCAGCACGCCGTACAGCACCGCCCGGTCGGGGCGCAGCCGGCCGAGCAGCCGCCGTCCGGAGCCCTTGAAGTCCATGGAGCGCTCGACCGGTCCGCCCATCATCCGCCCGGCCGGGCCGGGCAGCGGCGCGGGGGAGCGGCGGGCCGGGGTCTGCTGCGCGGTCACGCCGCGGCCTCCTCTTCGGTGAGCTGGGAGAGCACGATCTCCCGGTAGGTGGCGTTGCCGGCCATGAGTTCGCGGTGCGTGCCGGTGCCGGCGACGCGGCCCTCGTCGAGGACGACGATGCGGTCGGCGTCGCGGATGGTGCTCACGCGCTGCGCGACGATCAGCACCGTCGCCTCGGCCGTCTCCCGGGCCAGGGCGGCCCGCAGCGCCGCGTCCGTGGCGTAGTCGAGGGCGGAGAAGGAGTCGTCGAAGAGGTAGATCTCCGGGCGCCGCACCAGGGCGCGGGCGATGGCCAGCCGCTGCCGCTGCCCGCCGGAGACGTTGGAGCCGCCCTGCGCGATCGGCGCGTCCAGGCCCGAGCCGGTCCCGCCCTCCGCCGCCTCGGTGCCCAGCCGTTCGACGAACTCCCGTGCCTGGGCGACCTCCAGGGCGTGCCACAGCTCCTCGTCGGTCGCCTCCGGATTGCCGTAGCGGAGGTTGGAGGCCACCGTGCCGGAGAAGAGATACGGCCTCTGCGGCACCAGCCCGACCGTCTCGGCCAGCAGCGCCGGGTCCAGCCGCCCGACGTTCACGCCGCCGACCAGGACCTCGCCCTCGGTGGTGTCGATCAGCCGGGGTATGAGGTGCAGCAGCGTGCTCTTGCCGCTGCCGGTGGAGCCGATCACGGCCGTCGTCTCCCCGGGCCGGGCGGTCAGGGTGACGTCCCGCAGCACCGCGTCCTCGGCGCCGGGGTAGCTGAAGCCCGCGCCGCGCAGCTCCAGCGTGCCGTGCCGGCTCAGGACGCGCACCGGGTCGGCGGGCGGGACGACGCCCGGCTCGGTGTTCAGCACCTCCTGGATGCGCTCGGCGCAGACCTCGGCGCGCGGCACCATCATGAACATGAAGGTGGCCATCATCACCGACATCAGGATCTGCATCAGATAGGAGAGGAAGGCGGTCAGCGCACCGATCTGCATGCCGCCGCTGTCGATCCGGTGGGCGCCGAACCACAGCACGGCCACTCCGGCGACGTTCACCACCGTCATCACCAGCGGGAACATCAGGGCGAGCAGCCGGCCCGTGCTCAGCGAGACGTCGGTCAGCTCGGCGTTGGCCCGTTCGAAGCGCAGCCGCTCGTAGTCGTCCTTGACGAAGGCGCGGATGACGCGGATACCGGTGATCTGCTCCCGCAGCACCCGGTTGACGGTGTCCAGTCGCTCCTGCACCAGACGGAACAGCGGGCGCAGCAGCCGCACGACCGCGGTCACCGCGACGCCCAGGACGGGCACCACGGCCACCAGCAGAGCGGACAGCGGCACGTCCTGGCCGAGCGCCATCACGATGCCACCGACGCCCATGATGGGCGCGGCGACCATCAGCGTGAACGACATCAGCACCAGCATCTGCACCTGCTGGACGTCGTTGGTGGTCCGGGTGATCAGCGAGGGCGCCCCGAAGTGGCCGACCTCGCGCGCGGAGAAGCTCTGCACCCGGTCGAACACGGCGGCCCGGACGTCCCGGCCGACGGCCATGGCGGTCCGGGCGGCGAAGAACACCGCGCCGATGGTGCACACGGCCTGGACCAGGGTGACCGCGAGCATGACGCCGCCGGTGCGCAGGATGTGCCCGGTGTCGCCCTTCACCACGCCGTTGTCGATGATGTCCGCGTTGAGCGCGGGCAGGTAGAGGGCCGCGAGCGTCTGGACGAACTGCAGCAGGACGATCAGCAGGACGGCTCGCCGGTACGGGGCGAGCCGGGAACGCACAAGTCGGAACAGCACGAGAGATCTCTCATCGGCGCGGGCGGGGGCGGAGTCGGTCGGGGGCGGGCCGGAACGGGGGGACAGGCGGGGGCGGAGGAGCGGAGAGCCGGACGGAAGTGGGTGCGTGGACGAAGGCCGGCCGCAGGCACACGCGGCCCGTGGCAGCCGATCGAAAACGCGTCGCAATCCTCCGTCATCCGGCCGCCGCGTGCGCTCGAATTTCGGCAAAGCCGGGCCGCTTACGCGCACGGCGGACACAGGCAACCATCCAGTGGCCCGGAACCGTCTTCCCCTGTGAGGCCCGCACCGGAGGAGGCATGCACTGAGCTGATTCTCCCTGTGACCCCGGACAGCCGGGAGACGGGGACGCCGGGTCCCCGGGAGAGCCTCCGCACCGTGTCCTGGCCGAGCCGGCCTCACACAGCGGCCGCCGCGCATCCGTCATGCCCGGCAAGCAGGTCCTCCATGGCGGAGCGCATGGTCTCGTCCTGGGTGAAGCCGCGCCAGCCGCCGCTGCTGCGGAACCGCTGATCACGGGACAGCGCATCGCCCAGAAGCCGGACCGCGGACCGGTCGGCACGGCGGGTCCGGGCCAGGTGGCGCACGGCGGGGAGCATGACCGGGTGGTACGAGCCCTCCGCCAGATCCCGCAGGACCGCCGTCAGCACCGGGACGGTGGTGTCGGTGTCGCCCGTGACGGCCCACAGGGCGTGAGCCGCCTCGACGCGTGTGCGGGGATGGCTGTCGGCGGTCAGCGTCCGGAGCCGGTCCGCGCAGCGGGCGGCGCGCGGGCCCAGGTCGGCGAGCAAGGACAGATCGGGGCGCCTGATGCCCGCCCCGGCGGCCGCCCCTCCGAGCGCTGCCACGGCCGGTCCGGCCTCGCCGCCGACCTTCCAATGAGCCCAGGCGCCAACGCCGGCGAAAGCCCCGCCGGCCCTCGACCGGGTCAGCAGCAGTTCTTGTGCCCGTTCCGACGCGACTCCGATCCCCGCCAGCGCCCGTGCGGCCGGGGCCCAGGTCCTGTCGTCCTCCAGAAGGCCGAGCAGCTGCGGAACCGCCGCCTCCGCGGCCGGGCCCCAGTCCGCGAGCACCTGGCAGAGTCCCCCCAGCACGTGATCGTCCGTGGCCGTTTCCAACTGTGCGACGATCGCCGGCACCAACGCTTCGGCATGGTCCGTCAGCGGGCCGAGGACCTCATGGAGCCCCGGGAGGACGGCGTAATGCCGGCCGGCGGTCACGGGATAGCCGCTGGAACCCCACGCGAAGCCCGGCCGCGCGCCGGCCATCGCCTCGATCAGGCCCGGTACGCAACGCGGATCGTTCATCCGGGCCAGCGCCCACAGCGCGCCCTCCGCGACGGTCTCCCCTTTCCGTGTGGCACGGGCGGCCGTGTCACCGAGCAGGGCGGCGGCCTCGTCGGCATGGGCCGCGGCGGCCGGGCCGAGGCAGGCCAGCAACTCGACCGCGCGGAACCGGACCTCGGGAGCGGGATCGTCCAGCCGTGCGCGGAGAGCGGGAAGAAGCGCGGCGGCCGGCGAACGCCACTCCGCGAGCAACCCGGCCGCCTGGCTCAGCGCGCCGATCCGCTGGTCTGCGTCGGGATGGTCCCGGAGCAGGCCGAGAGCAAAGGCGGGGGACGGTCCGGTGAACAGTGCCGCCGTCCAGTGGTGGACACCCCTGACGTCGGTTCCGACGGCGCTGGTGTGCCGCCACACCTCGACACTCGGGTCGCGGACCGCTTCCAGCAGAAGGCCCATCCGTCGGAGCGGCAGGTCTCGGTCGCCCGGGGCGAGCGCGTGCACGGCCGCGAGGCGCGTCTGCGCCTGCGGTGCGTCGAGTAGCCCGCGGAGAACCTCCCGGGCCTCGGTGGCCCACGGGCCGGACGGCTCGCGCCGCGCCGCCCGGCCGAGGGCGAGGACCAGGTCGAGGCGGGCCGGCTGATCGGTCTCCGTCCGCAGACACCGCAGAAGCACCGGCAGCACGAGTTCACCGGGACTGTCGCAGACCCCCAGGACGTCAGCCGTGTCCCGCCGGATGTCCGCGGCGGGATCGGTCAGCAGGGGGAGCACGTCCGGCAGGGTCCGCTCCCATGCCGGCTGCCAGCCGGGGTCCAGGAACCTCTCGGCGACCCGGCCGGCCTCGGACGCCAGACTCGACACCAGTTCCAGCGCCGCGCGACGCCCCGGGAGCAGAGCGTTCGGGCTCGCCGCCAGGCGCACCAGAAAGGGCAGCGCGGCCGTGGCCGCCGGGCAGATCCAGCCGCCCTGGTGGAAAAGGTGGTTGAGCAGCTCGGCTGCCGCGCTGTGGACGTCCTCCCGGTCCGGTCCCGCGCACCGGCGCAGCAGGACGGGCACGTCCTCGGCGGACCCGTAGTGGTGCTCCAGCGCGGCCCAGTCGACCTCGTCCAACCCCTGCCACATGTGCGCGACCGTATCGCCCGGCGCCCTGGCGACGAGATCGTGGTCTCACGGGGACGGCGGGACGCACCGTCACCCCGCACCGGAGCCCGGGCTCCCAAGCCGGAACAGCCGGACAAGAGGCAGGGAAGAAGAAGGCCACCGGGAGCACCCCGGAGACCGGGACCGCGCACCGCGCCGGTGCCGCGAACGGCCTCAGTACGCGGGCCCGGGCGTGGACGGCGGCCCCGACGGGCCGAAGGCTCCGGGGTACGTCTGTTCCCGCACCGCCGTGTACTGCTGCCGCACGGCCTGGCCGACGGCCAGCTCGTCGCCCGGGTCGAGCACTTCGGCCGCGGCGCCCTGCCAGCGCGGCGGCTCCTGCGGCGACAGCGCGCCCTGCGCCACGCCCAGCGCCCACGCCGCCTGCCGGGCCGCGCCCAGCGCCGCGTAGTCCGCCGGCTGCGGTATGACGACCTGCGCGCCGAGCAGCGCCGGGGCCGTCGCCTGCACGGCCGGGAGTCCGGCGGCGGAGCCGAGCAGGAACACCCGCCGCACCGGGACGCCCCGTCCGCGCAGCACGTCCAGCGCGTCGGAGATCCCGCAGAGCATCCCCTCGAACGCGGCGCGCGCCAGATGCTCCGGCTTCATGCTTTCCCGGCGCAGCCCGGACAGCGTGCCCGCGGTGTGCGGAAGATACGGCGTGCGCTCGCCCTCCAGATACGGCAGCAGCACCAGTCCGTGCGAGCCGGGCGTCGACTTGAGCGCCAGCTGCGACAGCCCTTCGGGGTCGGTGCCCAGCAGCTCGGCGGTGCCGCGCAGGACGCGGGCGGCGTTCGAGACGTGCACCACGGGGAGATGCATCCCCGTCGCGTCGGCGAAGGAGGTGATCGTGCCCGACGGGTCCACCAGCGCCTCGTGGTGGACGGCGAAGATCGACCCGGACGCGCCGAGCGACACCACCGCGTCTCCCGGGCCGACGCCCAGACCGAACGACGCGGCCATCGTCTCGCCCGTCCCGGCGGAGATCAGCAGCCCTTCGGGGGTGTAGCCGGCGGCCTCGGCCGGGCCCAGGACGTCCGGCAGTTCGACCTGCCGTCGGAGCGCCAGTTCGACGAGATCGGAGCGGTAGGCGCCGGTGGCCGCGGACCAGTAGCCGGTGCCGGAGGCGCCGCCCCGGTCGGTCGTCTTGCGCGGCGGCCGCCCCAGCAGCTGCCAGACCAGCCAGTCGTGCGGCTGGAGGATCGCGGCGGTCCGCTCGGCGGACTCCGGTTCGTTCCGCGCCAGCCAGCGCAGCTTCGCCACCGGCTGCGCCGCCTCCGGTACGGAGCCGACGGCCTCCGCCCACGCGGCGCGGCCGCCGAGCGCGTCCACCAGGTCGGCGGCCGCGGCCTGCGCGCGCTTGTCGTTGCCGAGCAGGGCCGGCCGGACGAGTTCGCCGGAGGCGTCCAGCGTGAGCAGGGTGTGCTGCTGGGCGGAGACCCCGATGGCCTGGACGCCTTCGAGTACGCCGCCGGCCGCCGCCTCACCCAGCGACACCAGCCAGGCCTGGGGATCGATCTCGGTCCGCTTCCCGCCCGCCCCGGCGTATCCGTCGCTGGGGTGCGGCGCGTACCCCTGTCTGATGACGGCACCGGTGCCGCTGTCGCAGACGACGATACGCGTGTAGTCGGACGAACTGTCCAATCCGGCAACGATCCCCATGGCTCCAGATGATGCCCTACCGCTCCGACGGCCACCTGTCGGCGCCACGGGACCCCGTCGGCCCCGGGCCACGGTCCGGCCCGCACCCATCACGCGCGGCGGCACGGGGCGGCGGACGGGAAGGCGGCACCGCCCGCGGCGCGGGCCGGGAGAGCGGGAGTACCGGAGAACGGGAAACGGGCGAACGAGGAGGAAGGGCCGGGCAACGGAAAGGCCGCCACCGCGCGAGGCGGAACACCCCGCCCCGCGCGGCAGCGGCCACCCCGGCGAGGGGTCAGGTGCCCCAGCCGTCCTCCACCGCCGAAGCCGCCGTCCCGCCGCGCTGCTCGCGCAGCGCGCGCACCCGCTCCGAGACCGGGCCCGGCAGGCGGTCGCCGAACTTGCTGTCGACCGTGACCGCCGCCTTGGAGGCGGCCTGGCGGCCGCTCTGGGCGGCGGACTCGGCCGCGTTGCGGACCGCCGGGTTCTGCGCCGCCTGCCGCACCATCTTGCGCAGCTGCTCGTAGCGCTCCCGACCGGCCCGGGAGCCGAGGACGTAACCGACGGCCAGTCCGGTCATGAACGTGAGCCGGTACCGCATGGCTTCCACCTTCCTTCGATGCGTACTGGGCGCCTGCCCCGGCCGCCGGGCGCTGATGCGAATACGGATTTCGGAGCACGCCCTGCCATGCGCTAATGTATTGCTCGCAGCGAGGGAACGCCCCCGGTGAGAACCGGCCGGGCGGTACCGAGCGGAGCAGTCCCCTGTAGCTCAATTGGCAGAGCAGCCGGCTGTTAACCGGCAGGTTACTGGTTCGAGTCCAGTCGGGGGAGCACAGTACGAGGGCCCCGGTTCGGGGCCCTTTTTCTTGCACCGTACGAGGGCCCCGGTTCGGGGCCCTTTTTCTTGCACCGTACGAGGGCGGGAACCGCTGCCCGGCGTAGATCGTCCTCACAGGCAGCCCAGCGCAGCCCGTACGGGCGGCAGATCGTATGAACGGCTATGCTGCGGCAGACGGCGCGCACAGATGTGCGCGACGCGCCGTGAGGGGCGGTAGCTCAGCCGGTTAGAGCAGCGGACTCATAATCCGTCGGTCGTGGGTTCGAGTCCCACCCGCCCCACTCGGCGAACCGGGGAGCCCCGCTCCCGCCCGGTTCCCGGTCCCGGGAGGGTCTCCTCCGGCGGCCGTGCCGTCGGCATCTGCTGGATGACTCTTGCGGTCGCTCTCGGCCCAGTGGGCGCAGTCCTCCCAGGCGTGGGACGTGAAGCCCGTCGACTCCCCGACTCCATCACCGAGGCGGGGGTCGGCAAGGCGCGGAATCGTACTCTGACCGACCCCGACGCGGAACGTGCGGAGAAGGCCTTCGAGCGGGGCCGGGCCCTTGGGTCCCCCGGGGTGTGCGGTGACCGACTTGGTGTGATGCGCCATCGTTGTACCGCTCCGGCAGCCCCAGGGGCGGGCGCCTCTTCTGCGCCCCCAGCCCCGCATGTTGGTGATGTATCTTGGCTATGTACATTATGGACTCCGGATGGCGGTGGTTGGTATGTCCGTTACGCAGATCGATCTTGATGATGAGGCGCTGGCCGAGGCCATGCGGCTCATGGGCGTCTCGACGAAGAAGGAGACCGTCAACGGGGCACTGCGGGACTATGTGGCGCGCATCAAGAGGCTCGAGGCCGCCGAGAAGCTGGCCGCGCGGGGTCAGCGGGGCGAGTTCGAGGCCGCGGCTGCGGCGCATGCCGCCGCGAAGCGCGCCCGTCGGGCAGCCTTCGAGTGATCACGTACCTCCTCGACACGTCAGCCCTGTGGCACCTCTTCCGTACGCCGGGGGCGTTGCGGCCCTGGGAAGGGCACATCGCCGCCGGCGTGTTCCACATCTGCGAGCCCACGAGGGCGGAGTTCCTCTACTCGGCCACAAGTCCGGCCCAGCGCGATGATCTGGCGGAAGAACTGGATGATCTCTGCCGGTTCTCGCCGGTTCCCAAGAACGCGTGGCGCTGGGTCGACGCCGCGCAATACAAGCTCACCCAACGGGGACAACACCGCTCCGCCGGGGCCATTGACCTTCTTGTGTGCGCGACCGCGGCCCATTACGGCCACACAGTGCTCCACGTGGACAACGACTTCGCCACGGTGGCGGCGGTTCTCAAGGAAGTGGAGCAGCGGGACGTACGCGCCTGAGCGCGCCTGTGTGGCGAGCGTATGGCGGCGGGCAGGCTCTCCCGCCGAACGGTCGTCGGCGATCCGGGCCGCTGGGACGGGGAGACCGGTGAACACGGGCGCCGGACGGCGCGCGGTGCTCAACCGGCCTTCGGCGCACCCGGGTTGGGGGTGTGGATCACCGCCCCATAGGATCCGGCGATGATCAGAAGAACATGGCCGGCGGCCGTGGTGTGCGGGGTGCTCGCCGCCCTGGCCGCCGGGCTCGTCCCGGCCGGTGCGGCGGCGGACGAACCAGCGGAGAAAGAAGCCCCCAAGGTCGAGCTGGTGCTCGACGTCAGCGGCTCCATGCGGACCCGTGACATCGACGGCCGGTCCCGTATGGCGGCGGCGAAAGAGGCGTTCGGCGAGGTGCTCGACGCGGTACCGGACGAGGTGCGGCTCGGCATCCGCACCCTCGGCGCCAACTATCCCGGCGACGACCGGCGCACCGGCTGCAAGGACACCGAGCAGCTCTACCCCGTCGGCCCGCTCGACCGGACCGAGGCGAAGACCGCGGTGGCCACGCTGGCGCCCACCGGCTGGACGCCGATCGGGCCCGCGCTGCTGAAGGCGGCCGACGACCTGGAGGGCGGTGACGCCAGCCGCCGGATCGTGCTCATCACCGACGGCGAGGACACCTGCGCCCCGCTCGACCCCTGCGAGGTCGCCCGCGAGCTCGCGGCCAAGGGCGTCGGCCTCACCATCGACACCCTCGGCCTGGTCCCCGACGCCAAGACCCGCCGGCAGCTCGTCTGCATAGCCGAGGCCACCGGCGGTACGTACACCTCCGTCCAGCACACGGAGGAGCTGTCCGGCCGGGTGAAGCAACTCGTGGACCGGGCGGCCGCCCCCGTCGTCACGCCCGTGCCGGCGGAGGGCGCGGACGCGTGCGCCAAGGCCCCCACGCTCGAACCCGGCCTCTACACCGACCGCGAGGAGTTCGGCGAGCACCGCTGGTACCGGGTGGAGGTGCCGGCCGGCCACGAGCTGCGCGCCTCGGTGAGCCTCGGTGCCGACCGGGCGGTCGACAACGACTACGGCGTGCTGCTGCGCGCCGAGACCGTGCACGGCAGGGAGATCGTCCGGGGCTCGGACGCGGGCGACGGTCGCACGGACGTCATCTCGGCCGGGCTGCGCTACCCCACGACCATCCCGGACGAGGAGGAGGCGGACACGGACGTCAAGCCGGCGAGCGAGACCGTCTGCCTGCGGGTCAGCAACTCCTTCTCCGCGCCGGCCTCGGTGCCGGCCACGCCGGGCCTCCCCCTCGAACTGACCGTCGACCTCGTGGACGCCCCGGACGAGGCGGCCGACCCGGCCGCCTTCGGCCTCGGCCGCGGCCTGTGGCTGCTGGGCGTGCTCGCGCTCACCGGTCTGGCCGCCGGTCTGCTGTGGGGCCTGGTCGCACGCCGCCGTACGGACTCCGGGAGGACCAGCTGATGCGGAGCACAGGAGCGCTGAGAACCGTGCGGGCCCTGACCGGTGCCGTACTGGCCGGAGCCGCCCTGCTCGCCGCGGCGGGGACGGCCGCGGCCGACGGCCCGTCCGCGAGCCCCGGCGCCGGCGGGGAGGACGGGGCGCCGGCCGCGGCGGGCACCACCTTCCGGCTGGCGACGGAGATCCGGCAGGGCGAGCGGGCCGCGGCCGAGGGATCGGCGGGTGACTACTTCTACTGGGTCTTCCCCGCCGACGCCGGGCAGCGGGTCACCGTGACGGCCACCGTGAAACTGCCCGAGTCCGCCGGACGGCAGGGTGCGTCCCGCTGGCGGATCGACGTCCACGACGGGCTCCGCCGCCGCCAGGCGTGCGTCCACGGCAGCCAGACCAGGTCGGTTCCGGCGGACGCCTCCTCGGTGGAACTGGCCTGCACCCTGCGGACCGTGCGGGCGTGGGCGGAACCCTGGAGCGACGCACCCCTGCCGGGCAGCTACTACGTCCGGCTGACGGTCGTCGATCTGCCGCAGCGGGACCTCGGACTGCCGGTGCGGGCGGAGATCGAGGCCGCCTCGGCCGACGCGGGCGGTGCGCACGCCGTGGACGGCACGCTCTCCGCCCCGCTCGTCCCGCTGACCGTCGCCGGTCCGCGGAACGAGGGCGGGGACGGGGACGCCTCGGAGGAGGAGCAGGGAGAACAGGGGGAGCGGGAGCGGGACGACACGGTCGCCGCCGGCGCGCCCGAGGACGGCTGGTCCTCCGGCTGGTGGACCGACCGCTGGCTCTGGACCGCCGCCGGTGGCCTGCTCGCGGCGTTCACCACCGCGGCCGGGTACTCCCTGGCCCGCGGCCCCGGCCGACGGCCGGGCACCCCGGCCTGACACCCGGTCCGGCCCGTACGGCGGGGGCGGCGGCGATGCCGCCGGCCGGTGCCGTACGGGCCGCGGGGGCGTGGCCCGCGCCGTCGTGGGCACTCGTGCGGGCGAGCGAGACGGGCGGGGCGGGGCAGCGCCCCGGCCGCGGTCGGACGAGCGGAGCGGACGGTGATGCGGGCATGAGCGGGACGAACGGAAGAGCGGGGAAGGCCGGCAAGGCCGGGCGCGGGCGGCGCGGGCGGGAGGAGGCGCTGGTCCGGGCCCTGCTGGAGGAGGAGGGGCGGACGTACGCCGAGGAGGCCGGCGTGCGGCTGAAGGACTCGCCCCAGCCGCTCTACCAGTTGCTGGTCCTGTCCCACCTGCTCTCGGCGCGGATCCGCGCGGATGTCGCGGTGGCCGCGGCCCGCGCGCTGTTCGACGACGGCCTGCGGACCCCGCGCCGGATGGCTGACGCGAGCTGGCAGGAGCGGGTGGACGCGCTGGGCAGGGGCCACTACCGGCGCTATGACGAGCGGACGGCCACCCAGCTCGGCGACGGCGCCGGTCTGCTGCTGGAGAAGTACCGCGGGGACCTGCGGCGGATGCGCGAGGAGGCGCGGCGGCGGGCGGACGGCGAGGGGGCGGAGGAGACGGCCGCCGAGCGGGAGCTGCTGCAGGAGGCTCCCGGCATCGGCCCGGCCGGGGCCGACATCTTCCTCCGCGAGGTGCAGGGCGTCTGGCCGGAGGTCCGGCCCCGTATCGACGGCAAGGCGCTGGACGGGGCGGCGCGCATCGGGCTGCCGGACTCGCCCGGGGCGCTCGCCCGGCTCGTCGACGAGGAGGACCTGCCGGGGCTCGCGGCCGGCCTGGTCCGCGTCGCGCTCCGCACGGACGCGGCCGAGCGGGTGCGGGAGGCCGCCGGGGTGTGATTCCCGCCACGAACCGGGCGTCGCGGGCAAACCGGGGCGGTCCGCCCGAATGTTACTTTCAGTTACGGGGGCCCGGGGTGGCGGGGCAGATGCAAGCCCTTCGCCCCGGCTCCGGTGGCGACCGGCCGTCACCGGCCGGCTGCGGACCGGTGGCCGTCACCGGTCGGTTGCGGCGGCCCGCGCCCGCCCGTGGAGGAGCCGGAGAACCGCGGAAGAACCGGCCGGGGCGCGACCGCTCCGGAGCCCCGGCCCTCCGGCGGACCGGGGAAACCGGTCCGGGCGCGGACGGCCCGGCGCGCGGGAGCGGCCGGCCCGGGGGGTGACGATGCGAGAACCGGCCCCGGGCCGCGGAGGCGGGCCGGGGCCGGTTCCGGTCGGGGAAGGGCCGGTCGGGCCGGCGGTGGCCGGGGCGCGGTCAGGCACCCAGCCGGCCACCGGTCAGCCGGGCGAGCGGGCCGCGCCTGCGCGCGGCACGCCGGCGCGAGACGAGCACACTCGCACCGGCCACCGCGGCGGCACCGGCGCCGGCCGCTCCGGCCGCGATCGCCTTGCGGGCCTTGACGGCGAGCCAGGCGGTACCGGCCACGGCCGCGGCCTTCTTGGGCACCCCGGCCATGACCTGCCCGGTGGCCTGGGCCTTCTCGGAGGTCATCTGCGCGGTCTTCGTGGCCAGGCCGCCGACCGCGGTCTTCGCCGCGGCGGCCTTCGCGGCAGCGGCCTTGGCGGCGGGGGAGTCGGCCATCTTCACCATGCCGTTGGCGCCGGAGCGGGCCTTCTCGCCCGTCTTGTCGGTCGCCCGCCCGGCGTTGTCCCGGGCGGCCTTGCCCGCCTTCTCCGTGCTCGTCGCGGCGGTCCGCGCACCGTTCGCGGCGTTCGTGGCCTGCGTCCCCGCCTTCTCCGTCGTGGTCGCCGCGGCGGACTTGGCGCCTCCCGCCCGTCCGTCGGCGTTCGCCTTCTTGCCGTTCTGGTTGGATACGTCCTTGTTCTCAGCCATGGCCTCCGCCTTACCGCTACTCAGAGCGACAAACGCACCGTCGTCACGAGACCTCCGCGGCCGGGTGTCATGAGATCCGGGAAGAAGGGCAGGAGTCCGGGTGTGTAGTACGAATGGGCCGGGGTAGACGCCCCTTCACCCCCGGATGGAACGAGCACGACGAGCATGGAGGCCACTATGGACACCACGGCAAGCACGGTTTCGATGGCGGTCTCGGAGATCGAGAACGAACTCGGCGCCGCGGCGACCGTGGGAGAGCTGCCCTGGATCGAGGACCCGACCAAGGTCGCGCCCCAGGACGCCCGGGAGCTGTCCAGGCTCTTCTTCGACCGGCTCGCCGAGCTGGAAGAGGGAACCCACGAGTACCAGTACGCGCGCAACTCGCTCATCGAGCTGAACCTCTCGCTGGTCCGGTTCGCGGCCCGCCGCTTCCGCAACCGCTCGGACGAGATGGAGGACATCGTCCAGGTCGGCACCATCGGACTGATCAAGGCGATCGACCGGTTCGACCTGAGCCGCGAGGTGGAGTTCACCACCTTCGCCGTGCCCTACATCGTCGGCGAGATCAAGCGTTTCTTCCGCGACACCAGCTGGTCCGTGCACGTTCCGCGCCGGCTGCAGGAGCTGCGGATCGAGCTGGCCAAGGCCAATGACGAGCTGTCGCAGCGGCTGGACCGCTCCCCGACCCCCGATGAGCTGGCCAAGCACCTCAACCGGAGTGTCGAAGAGGTGCTCGAGGGCATCGTCGCGAGCAACGGCTACGCCGCCGGCTCGCTGGACATGCCGGTCGAGGACGGCGGAGAGAACTCCCGCGGCAACACCCTGGCCGACCTGCTCGGCGACGTGGACCCCGCGCTGGAGACCATCGAGAACCTGCACGCCCTGAAGCCGCTGCTGGAGAACCTGGGCGAGCGCGACCGCACCATTCTGGAGCTGCGCTTCGGCCAGGAGATGACGCAGTCGGAGATCGGCGCCGAGCTGGGCATCTCGCAGATGCACGTCTCGCGGCTGCTCTCCCGCACGCTCCGTGAGCTGCGCGCCGGGCTCGTCCCGCACCAGGCGTGAACCGGGCGGCTCCCGCCGCCCCTTGGTGAAGCCTCCCGGGCTTCCCGCACTCTTCCCGGCTGTGCCGACCGGATCGATCCGGTCGGCACAGCCGTTTTTGTGCGCCACATCAGCCCGCGGCGGCCTTGCGTCCTGGAACCCGCCTTTCCCCCGTTCCCCGGGGAACGGCTCTGCCGTTCCGGTGAAGACCTCGGAGAAGACGGCGCAGGCGTGGGAGGCGTCGCAGGCTTCGGAGCGGAAGGAGACGCGAAAGGAGACCGGGAGACTGAGGGAGAAAAAAAGACTGAGAGAGGCGAAAGAAAGAGGGGCCGACCGGAATTCCGGTCGGCCCCTGAGCCAATCCCCTGATTCTTCTCAGCCGAGGTGGACCCCGGTTCTACCAGCGGTACCAGCGGCCTCGCTTGCCGCCCGCGCCCGCGGGCCGGACGAAGAAGCCGACGAGCCAGAGAACCAGCACGATGACCGCGATCCACCACAGTGCTTCGAGTGCGAATCCCGCCCCGAAAAGGATCAGGGCCAGGAGCAGAACGAGTAGAAGCGGAACCATGTTTATCAACCTCCATGGAAGCTTGTGCCCGCGAGGTTCCCGTACACACGGCCGCTTTCCCGTTAGTTTTCCGGATTCCGGGGAATCCTGCGAGGCCGTCACCGGTGATCGGTCACCGATTCACCGGCGTCCCGTCCCCGCCGGAATGCCGGGGACGGGACGCGCGCGGAACTCAGCTCTCCCGGTCGTCCGAGGGCGCCCGTACGATCACGACCGTGCACGGTGCGTGATGGGTGACGTGCTGGCTCACCGAACCGAGCAGCGCGCCCTTGAAGCCGCCCAGTCCGCGGCTGCCGACCACCAGGAGCGACGCGCCCCGCGCCGCCTCCAGGAGCACCTGCACCGGTCCGCCCGCCTGCGTGAGCGCGCGGACGCGTACCGGCGGTTCCTTCCCGACCGTCTCCTCGATGGTGGTGAGCAGGGTCTGCTGCGCGCTCTCCTCCAGGGTGGCGTCGGTGGGGGCGGCCGGCGGCATCATCCCGCCCCAGGTGACATAGCCGGGCCACTCCCAGGACATGATGGCGTCGACTTCGGCGCCGGTGAGCTCGGCCTGCCGTACGGCCCAGCGCAGGGCCTCCCGGGAGGGCTCCGAGCCGTCCACTCCGACCACGATCCGGTTTTCCGTCCGGTCCGCCACTGGCTGCCTCCTGGGCTCTGGGTGTCACATCTGTCCGTCTTATTCCATCCGGCCGTTCAGCGGCCGTCCACACCGACCCGCCGCCCGGCCGGACCGGGCCGGTCCCCGGCGAGGAAGCCGGTGAGGGCCGAGACGAATCCGGGGTCGCGGACGGCGGTGAGGTGGTCTCCGGGGACGGTGTGCAGCCGGGCGCCCGGTATGGCGTCCGCCAGCACCGCCGGCCGTACGGCCAGCGGGTCCTCGTCTCCGGCGATCACCAGAGTAGAGGCCGTGATCGCGCTCAGCGGCAGCGCTGCCCGGTGGACGGCGGCGGCGTGGGCGGCGAGGGCCGCGCGGTCCGCGCCGACCGCGTCCGCCAGAGCGCGGAAGCCGGCGGCCTCCGCCGGCACGGTGGACGGATCCTCCGCGGTGAGCGCGGCGATCACCGAACCCGGCGGCAGGGCCCGGGTGTCCAGACCGCCGACCTCCACGACACCGGCCCCCACGCCGCCCACCACCAGACGGGTCACGCGCTCGTCCTCGACGGCCGCGAGCAGGGAGACGACGGCGCCCATCGAGTAGCCGGCGAGGTGGACCCGGTCGGCGCCCAGGACGTCGAACAGCTGGCGGAGGTCGCGGGCCATCGCGGCCTCGCCGTAGGCGGCCGGGTCGTGCGGCTTGCCGGACCGCCCGTGGCCGCGGGCGTCGAGGCCCACGACGCGGTGGCCCCGGGCGGTGAGCGCGCCGGCGATGCCCGGTGCCACCCAGTTGACGAAGGTGTCGGCGACGAAGCCGTGGTGCAGCACCACGGGCGGGGTGCCCGGGGTGGCGGTGTCCGTCCCGTAGACGTGGTAGGTGAGCGGTGTGCCGTCTGCGGCCGTGAACCGGTGGGCGGTTCCGCGCGGGTGCTCCTCCGGGCCTGCCGGTCCTGCGCTGCCCGGCGGTGCCTGCTGTGTCATCCCGTTGTCCCGTCGTGTCGGTGTCCGGGGCCGCCGGCCCGACGGCCCCGCGGGGCCGCGTGGGCGGCTGTGCGGACGCGGTCGTGGACTGTGCCCGGCCCGGTGTGCCGCCGGGCGGCGGTCCGGGGCGCCCGACACGGTCGGGGCGCCGGCCGAGCCGACCGTAACCGGGTGCGGCGCGGCGCGGCGAGTGCCTTGTGCCGGAGCACAGCCCGGAGTTGACCGTTCTGGACGGCGGCCCAGAGGGCGGGCGGGCCGTCGTCCGTTCCCCGGCGCGGAGGGGGCGCCGGTCGGGCCACCGGACGGGACGCCGAGCGGCCGGTGGCGGATCAGGGGCGCTCGCCGGGCCCGGCACGCCCTCGCTGTGGGCGCGCACAACGGGGCGCGTACCGCTGCTGGGAGCCCGCCCCGATCTCGTTCCCGGCCATGGACCGCCGTTCCGGGCCCGTGGTGTCGTGGCGGCCCGATCCGGCCATACGAGGAGGGCCCTTGCGTGCCTGGCAGGTCCACGAACCGGGGGAACCCGTCGCCGCGCTGAGTCTGGAGGACGTCGACGATCCGGTGCCGGGCCCCGGCCGGATCCTCGTCCGGGTGCTCGCGGCGGCGGTCAACTTCCCCGACGCCCTGCTGTGCCGCGGGCAGTACCAGCTCAAGCCGCCACTGCCGTTCACGCCCGGCCTGGAGGTCTGCGGTGAGGTGATCGGGACCGGTGAGGGCGTGACCACCCCGGCCGTCGGTGAACGGGTCATCGGGCTGTCCGCGCTGCCGCACGGCGCCTTCGCCGAACGGACGCTCATGGAGGCCGACTCCGCCCTCCCCGCCCCGGCCGCCCTCGACGACACGGCGGCCGCGGCCTTCTACATCAGTTACCAGACCGGCTGGTTCGGGCTGCACCGGCGGGCCGCGCTGCAGCCGGGGGAGACGCTGCTGGTGCACGCCGCGGCGGGCGGTGTGGGCAGCGCCGCCGTCCAGCTCGGCAAGGCGGCCGGGGCCACCGTCATCGGGGTCGTGGGCGGCCCCGAGAAAGCCGGACTCGCCCGCGAGCTGGGCGCGGACGTGGTGGTGGACCGGCACCGCGAGGACTTCGCCGACGTCGCCCTGGAGGTCACCGCCGGGCGCGGCGCGGACGTCGTCTACGACCCGGTGGGCGGCACCGCGTACAGCGGTTCGGCGCGCTGCATGGCCTTCGAGGGGCGGATCGTGGTGGTGGGCTTCGCCAGCGGCGTCGTCCCCCGGCCGAACCTCAGCCGGGCCCTGCTTGGCAACTACACCATCCTGGGTCTGCACTGGGGCCTGTACGCCCGGCGCAGCCGCCCCGAAGTGCTGCGGGCGCACCGGGAACTGACGGCGCTCGCCGACCGGGGCGTGGTGTCCCCGCTGCTCGGGGAACGGCTGCGGCTGCCGGAGGTCGCGGACGGTCTGCAGCGGCTCGCGGACGGGACGACGGCGGGTCGGGCGGTGATGCTGCCGGACTGACGGGAGTCACGGGCCGCGCGGTGAGGGGCCGCGCGCCGACGGGCCGCGGCACCACGGGGCCGCGGGGCGAGGGGACGGACCGGGCCCTGGCCCGAGTGCCCCCGGGGGAGGCCCCGCCCGGACCGCCGCGCCGGAGGCCGCCCTGTGGGAGGACGGCGGCCGGCGACGGACGCCCGGAGGGGCGGGCGCGAGCGGGAGAGCGGACGAACGACCCTCCGGTCCAGGGGGGTTGTACACCGGGGGATCCACACCGGGGGGATTCACACGAGGAGTTCCTGATGAGATCGGTGGACCAACAGCACGGCGGCAGGGCACCGGCACCGGGGCGACCGCCGCGTCGCCTGTACGGACGGCAAGCCGAACTCCGGGCCCTGGGCGCCCTCCTGGAAGCGGCGCACAGAGGCGCGGGCGGGGCCCTGCTGCTCGTGGGCGAGCCGGGGCTCGGCCGCAGCGCCCTGCTGGAGCGGGCGGCGGCGCACGCCTCGGGGGCGGCGACGCGGTCCGCTCCGGGCCTCACGCCGGGCCTCACGCCGGGGCATGCGCCGAGGCATGCGCCGGGGCACGCCCCCAGGCCTACGGCCACGGTGGTACTCCGTATCCGTGCGGTGGCCGCGGAGCGGCACATCCCCTACAGCGGCCTGCACGCCCTGCTGACCCCGGCACCGGCCCGGCTGCCCGCGACCACACCGCGCACCGCGCCACTGGCCGAGGCCCTGCGCCTCGCCCGGCCGGCCGGGCCCGGGAATGCGCCCGTCCCCGACACGGCCGCGGCGCGGGAGGCGGCGGCCGCCGGATGTGACGCGGTGACCGCCCGGGACACAGCGGCCGGGCGCCGTACGGCAGTTGCCCGGGACACGGCGGGGGCTGCGGCCGGACTCCCCGGCACGGAGTGCGCGGGTGACGCCGGCTTCCGGCGGCGTGCGGCGGCCCGTCGCGACGGGGGCCCGGCCCCGGCGGGCGGCGCCCCTGCCCCGGCCCCGTGCGCCGGACGGCCGGGCGCGGCCGAGCCGTGCCCCGCCGCGCCGCCGGAGACGACGACCGAAGCGCCCGGGACACACGATCTCGGGCTCCCCGCCGACCGGCCGGCCGGCCCACGCGCGGACGCCGGCACGGGCACCGACGGCAGCGCGGACGGCGGCACGGGCGCGGACAGCGGTGCGGGCTCCGGCGCGGACACGGGCGCCGCAGCGGACGAGGGAGTCGGCTCCGGTACCGGCGCCGTGGCGGACGCGTTCCTCGTCCGGCTCGGTGAGCTGGCGCGCCGCGGACCGGTCCTCGTCTGCGTCGACGACGCCCATCTGCTCGACCCCGGCTCACGCGCCGTCCTGGGCTTCGCCGCGCGCCGCCTCGACGGAGGCCCGCCCGTGGCTCTGCTGCTGAGCGTTCCGCAAGGTCACGCCGGAGAGGCGGAGTTCGCCGGGATACCGGTCCGGACCCTGGCACCGCTGACCGAGCCCGACGCCCTGGCCCTGCTCGACGACCTGCTGCCCGGTGACGCCGCGCCGGCCGTACGGGAGGCGCTGCTGCACGAGGGCTGCGGCAACCCCAGTCTCCTCACCGACCTGGTGGCCGGACTGACTCCCGCCCAGCTGACCGGGGCCGCTCCGCTGCCGGAGCCGCTGCCCGCCGACGGCCCGCTGCTGCGCGACGGCGCCGCGCGGCTCCGGGCCCTGCCGCCCGACACCCGGCTGCTGCTCCTGCTGGCCGCGGCCGCGCACGCGTGCGCGGGCACGGCGGACGGCATCGGCGCCGATCTGCTGCTGAGCGTCGCGATCCGGGCCGGGCTGGCCGGGGCAGGACTGGAGCCCGCCGAGGCGGCCGGTGTCGTACGGACCGAGGGGGACCGCGTCCGCTTTGCCCATCCGACGCTGCGCCGCGCCGCCTTCGACAGCGAACCGCTCGCTCGGCGCCGCGCCGCGCACGCGCTGCTCGCCGAGGTGCTGGACGCGCGCGGCGAGGCGTACCGGCTGCGGGCCCTGCGGCACCGCGCGGCCGCCACCGAGCGGCCGGACCCGGAACTGGCCGACCGGCTCGCCGCCGCGGCGGCCGCCGCCCCGGGCGCGTCCCACGCCCACGGTGAACTGGCCGCCGCACTGGCCAGGGCCGCGGAACTCACCGTCTCCACCGACGCCCGGGTCGGCCGGCTCGCCGCCGCCGCCGAGCACGCCTGGCTCTCGGGACGGCCGCACCGGGCGCGCTCCCTGCTCGCGGCGGGCCGTGAACTGCCCGCCCGGGAGGCCGTACGGGGACGGGCCGAACTGGTGCGCGGCATCCTCGAATTGCGCGACGGCGTCGTCACGGACGCCCGCGAGGTCCTGCTGCACGCGGCCCGTCTGCTGGAACCACACGACGGGCCGGCCGCACGCCAGGCCCTGCTGCACGCGGCGGAGGCCGCCTGGGCGGACGGCGATGTGACCGGCTACCTCTCCGACATCGGCCGGGCCACGGCCCTGACCACCTCGGGCCGCACGGCCGCCGGTGACGACGACGGCGACGGCGAGGGTGACGGCGCCCGTGCCGACGGCGAAGGCGGCCTTGGCGACGGCCTCGGCAGCGGCGGTGCCGTCATCGGCCGTGCGGGAAGGGTGGCCGGCCCGGCGGCCGGTGACAGGGGTGCGTCGGCGGTGGCGTCCGGGCGTGGACCGGATCCGTACGGTCC
The DNA here is from genome assembly GCF_000719865.1 of Streptomyces albus subsp. albus. GTDB lineage: Bacteria > Actinomycetota > Actinomycetes > Streptomycetales > Streptomycetaceae > Streptomyces > Streptomyces albus_E. Next base: position 261,349 of record NZ_JOID01000016.1, on the reverse strand, counting down.
GGCCGGGAGCGCTCTGCTCGACGCCTACTGCGCGGGCATGCGCGCGGTGATGAGCGGCCGGTTCACCGACGGGACGGAACCGCTGCGCCGGGTGATCACGCTGGGCCGGGGCGCCGAGGACTACGAGAGCCTCATCCGCGCCGGAGTGGCGGCCCTGGTGCTCGGCGAGGTCGTCGCCGCCTGTGAGATCAACACCCGTGCCCTGGCCCTCGCCCGCGTCCGGGGACTCGACACCCTGGTACCGCAGGCCCTGGAGCACCTAGTCTACGCGGAGCTGCGAGCCGGCCGCCACACCCGCGCCCACGCCCACGCCCTGGAAGGGCTGAAGGCCGCGAGCCGGGCGGGCCAGCGGAACTGCGCCGCGCACCACCACGCGGCCCTGGCCATGGCCGCTGCCGTCCGCGGTGACGCCGCCGCCTGCGAGGAGCACGCGCGGGCGGTGGGCGAGAACGCGGGGCCGCACGGCCTCGGAGTGGCCGCCACGCTGGCCGCGTGGTCGCTGGCCCGCGCGGACCTCGGCCGGGGCCTGCCCCGCGAGGCCCTGGTGCGGCTGCGCCCGCTCGTGGGCACCGGCCCCGGGCGCGGGCATCTCGCGCTCCGCATGCTCGCCGCGCCGGATCTGGTCGAGGCCGCGGTGCTGGCGGGGGAGCCGGAGGCGGCGCGGGCCGTGCTGCCGGAGTTCGAGATCTGGACCGCGCACACGGCCGACCCGCTGGCTCCCGCCCAGCTCGCCCGCTGCCGCGCGCTGCTGGCCGTGGACCACGCGGCGGCGGGCGAGCCCGGCAGCACCGCGCGTCGCGCGGTCCCGGCGGGCGCCCCGGCGGGCGGGGAGGCAGGGGTGTTCGGCTCCGTCGGCTGGGCGAGGGCCGGTGCCGTGAGGACGACAGGGGTGGCCGGGACGGCCGGGACCGGGAACGGCTGTCCGGTGGCCGGGGCCGACGCCCTCTTCGCCCGGGCCCTGGAACTGCACGACCTGGCCGACGGCGATTTCGAGCGGGCCCGTACCCAGCTGCTGCGCGGCAAGATGCTCCGCCGCAAGCGCCGCCCGGGTGCGGCCCGGGATCATCTGCGCGACGCCCTCGTGGCCTTCGAACGGTGCGGTGCCGGAGCCTGGGCCGACCAGACACGGGCCGAGCTGCGGGCCACCGGCGAGGCCGGCCGGGCCGCCGAGGCCCCCGCCGTCGCCGGGCTCCTCACCCCGCAGCAATTGCGGATCGCGCGCTGCGTGGCAGAAGGGGCGACCAACCGGGAGGTGGCGCTCCGGCTGTCCGTGAGCCCGCGCACCGTGGACCACCATCTGCGCAATGTGTTCGCCGCGCTCGGCATCAGGTCCCGGGTGGAACTGCCCCGGCTGCTCGCCGCGGCCGGGCCGGGAGCCGGAACCGCGGCCGGACCGGGAGCCGGTACTCCGGCGTCCGGAGCGGGCTTCGCGGCGCGGCCGGAAGCGGTGGCACGGCCGTGACCGGAGCCGCTCCCGGGAGACGGGCCGGCGGCCGGGGCGTCGAGGTGGGGGTCGCGGGAGCGGGCTTCGCGGCGGGGCCGGGAGCGGTGCGGCTGTGATCGGCGCCGCTCCCGGGGGACGGGCCGGTGGCCGGGGCGTCGAGGCGGGGGTCGCGGGAGCGGGCTTCGTGGCGCGGTCGGGAGCGGTGCGGCTGTGATCGGAGTCGTCCCCGGGGGGACGGGCCGGCGGCCCGGGCTCCGAGGCGAAGCCGGCCGGGCCGGGCCCAGCGGCGCGGTCCGAGGCGGTTGCACGGCCGTGACCGGAAACGTATCCGGGAGGACGGGCCCGCGGCCCCGGCGCCGGGGCGGCGCCGGCCCGGCCGGCGGCCGGCTCCGCCGCAGCTCACAGGGGTGGGGCAGGGGTGGGGCCGGGCCGGTCCGTACCGCTGCCACGGAGCGCGGCGGCCTCGCGGCCGGGCCGCAATGCGGACACGGTTGCCGCCACGGGTATGGACGAATGACCGACCGGACGGTATGTCCTTGGAGTAAGAGGACGCACCACCCCGGAAACACCACCGGGGGCGCGCCGCCGGCAACGGCACGCCCCCGCCCAGGCCCCCGCACCCGTGGAGGACCGAGATGCACCCAGTCGTACGGGCCCGAGTGCGGGCCCTGCCGGGACTGCCCGCGGCCGACGAGCCGGTCCGGTCCCGGGCGAGCGCCGAAGCGGTCACCGTGCTGCACCGGGCCGCCCGTGTGCTCATCGACCAGCTCCCCCTGCTGACCGACCGTGTCGTCGCCCTGCTCCGTGAGCAGGAACCCGCCTACCGCGCCCCCACCACGGACCCGGACGAGCTGTGGCAGGAGGTGCACGGCTCCCTCCGGCACAACGTCGGCTCCCTGCTGCGCCCCAAGGAGTCCCGCGAGTCGGCCCGCCAGTGCTCGTGGCGGATCGGGGCCGAGCGCGCCGAGCAGGGCATGCCGCTCGACGCGGTGCTGCACGCCTTCCGGCTGGGCGGCTCCGTCGTCTGGCAGGGCCTCGTCGAGGCGGCGGGCGAACGCAACCCGGACGACGCGCACCTCCTCGTCCATGTGGCCGCCGACGTGTGGAACTTCGTCGACGAGCACTGCGGACTGGTGTCGGACGCCTACCGCCAGGTCGAACGCGAGCTGACCTGGCGCCGCGAGAACCGCCACCGGCTGATGACCGGGGCCCTGCTCGACGGCACCACCCGCATCTCCGACCTGCCCGAGGTGGCCGCAGCCCTCGGCCTCCCCGAGGACGGCCGGTACGCCGTCGTCGTGGTCACCGGCGGCCGGCGGGCCGCGTACGGGGGAGGGGAGCCGCCGTCCGTCCCGGACGGGATGCGCGTCGTCTGGCACACCGGGGCCGACGCCGACCACGGCATCGTCCTCCTCGGTGACGGCGGCCCGGCCGGGCTCGCCGCCCGGATCAAACCGCCCCCGGGCGGCCGGGCCGGAATCAGCTCCGCGGTCGAGGGCCTCGCCGCCGTGGGGGACGCGCGCAGACTGGCCGCCAACGCGCTGCGCTGCGCCGCCGGTGACGGCGATGTGGCGGTGCTGGAGGAGCATCTGCCCGCCGCGCTGGTCATCTCCTCCCCGGAGCTCGGGGCCGCGCTCACCGACCGCGTCCTGGGGCCCGTCCTCGGACTGGAGCCCTCCGACCGGGACATCATGCTGGACACGCTGACCGTGTGGCTGTCCGCCGAGGGCTCGGCCGTGCGCGCCGCGGCCCGGCTGTTCTGCCACCGCAACACGGTCCTCAACCGGCTGCGCCGCTACGAGCAGCTCACCGGAAGCTCCCTCGCCAGCCCGCAGGACGTGGTCGAACTGTCCCTGGCCCTGACGGCCCGCCGCCTGCTCCGGGTCTGAGACCCGCCCGTTCCGGCGTCGTGGCCCCGGGCTCCGCCGGGGGCTCCGCCGCCGGCACCTCCGCGACCCGGTGCCCCGCTGTCCGGCGCTCGCCCGGCGACGCTCGTTGTCCGCTCGCCCGGTGGGCCCGCCAGGGAATGCGGCCGGGCCACGGCCCGCCACCCGCCACCCCGGTGCCCGGCCCGCCCCGTCCGGCACACCGGCGGCCCGCGCGGTGGCCCCGTACAGCGGCCCGCACAGCCGTTCCGTAACCGCGCGGTGGCGCAAGGTGTGACGGGGCACAGTCCGTGCGCGGCGGGCTTGGGCCCGGTCACCGAGGTGCGGTCACCGCCTGTACGACCGCCGGACGCGCTGCTGTCGTGACGCGGGTGACTTCCGCCTCCGCCATCCTCGACGCCGGAACGCTGGCCTATGTGATCTTCTCGGCCTGCGTCGCCATTTCGTTCCTCCTCTGCGTGCTCGCGGCCACCGACACCGACGAACCCGCCCAGTTCTACACGGGCAGCGGCAGCATGAGCCCCGCGCAGAACGGGCTGGCCATCGCCGGTGACTACATCTCCGCCGCCACCGTGCTCACCACCACCGGGGCGATCGCCCTCACCGGCGCCGACGGCCTGCTCAGCGCCGCAGCCACCGTGCTCTCGCTCTACCTGCTGAAGCTGCGGCTGGCCGAGCCGCTGGCCGAGGGGCCGCGGCACTACACGCTCGGCGACATCCTGGCCCGGAGGCTGCGGGAGCGGCCCTCGCGGATCGCCATCGCGCTGATCACGCTGATCGTCACCTTCCCGATCCTGCTGGTGCAGCTCGCCGCCGCCGGAACGATGATGAGCACCCTGCTCAACCTGCCCGGCGAGGCCGCCACCACCATCAGCACGGTCTTCGTCGGCCTGCTCATGGTCGGCTACGTCGCCTTCGGCGGGATGCGCGGCACCGGGCTCGTCCAGATCCTGAAGATCGTGGTGGTGACCCTGGTGACCACCGCGCTCGCCGCGATGGTCCTGCACCGCTTCGGCTGGAACCCGTTCCGGCTGATGACCGCCGCCGCCCGCAACAGCGGCGCCGGGGACGCCTACTGGACGACCGGTACCCAGTTCGGCGACTCCCTCCGGGGCCGGGTGGAACTGCTCAGCCTGGACCTCACCCTCGTTCTCGGCGTGGCCTGCATGCCGCACGTGATGATGCGGCTCTACACCCACCGCGGGGCGGAGGCCGCGCGCAAGTCCATGCGGTGGGCCGTCGGCACCGTCGCCGGATTCCTGGTGACCATCGTGGTGCTCGGCTTCGGCGCCGCCGCCCTGGTCGGCGGGAAGGAGCTGTACCGGCAGGACCACACCGGCGGCACCGCCCTCCTCGCGCTCACCCGGGTGCTGGACAGCGGGGCGCGCGCCGCCGACCAGAGCCTGCTCTTCGCCGTCGTGGCCTGCGCCGTCTTCGTGACCGTCCTCGCCGCCGTCGTCGGCATCACCCTCGCCGCGGCCACCACCGTCGCCCACGACCTCATCGCCCGGACCGCGTTCCGGGGCCGGCTGTCCCGCGGCCGCGAGGTCCGGTACGCGCGCTGGGCCGTCCTCGGCGTCGGCACCACGGCGGTGCTGCTGGCGATCCCCGCCCAGGGCTGGAACGCCCATGTGCTGATCGTCTACACCTTCGGCGTCGCCGCCTCCGCGCTGCTGCCGACCCTCCTCTACACGTTCTTCTGGCGCGGCTTCACCACCGGCGGCATGTACGCCTGCCTCTACGGCACGACGGCGCTGCTGACCGTGCTGACCGTCTTCTGCCCCGGCGTCTCCGGGCTGCCGGTCTCGCTCTTCCCGGACCGCGACTTCGCGTGGTTCCCGCTCCAGACGCCCGGCATCGTCACCATCCCGGCCGGCTTCCTCCTCGGGTGGCTCGGCTCCGTCCTCTCCCGCCCCGAACCGCCGCGCGACGGCGACGGAGCGTCCGGCGAGGACGACGGCGACGGCGGCTACGGAGACGGGGGCGGCGGCACCACGGCCGGCCCCGCGGACGGCGGCTCCCGCACCGCCCCGGCCGACCGCTCCGGCGAGCGGCTTCCCTCCTGGCACCTCACGGAACGCCGCGGCCCGCTGGACTTCCCCCCTGGGCGGACGCACAACGCGCACGGGCGGCCCTTGGGAACGGGACCCGACCTGCCCGGCTGACCTGTACCCGCCTCCGGCGCCGTGTTGTCGTATCCGTCACTTCCCCCGAACCGCCCCCGCGCGGACCCCGAGGAGAATTCATGCCCGACCTCTCTCCCGAGGCCCTGCACATACAGGACCTCGACGTGTCCTACGGACAGTCCGTCCGCGCTCTGCGGGGCGTGACCCTCACCGTTCCCGCCGGCGGCGTCGTCGCCCTGCTCGGCGCCAACGGCGCCGGGAAGAGCACCCTGCTGCGCACGGTCTCCGGCACCCTGCGGATGCACCGCGGCGCGATCACCGCCGGCCGCGTGGAGTACGCGGGACGCGCGCTGAACGGCTCGGACCCGGTGACGGCCGTGCGGGCCGGAGTCGTCCAGGTGCCGGAGGGGCGCCGGGTCTTCGGCGCGCTGACCGTCGACGAGAACCTGCGCGCCGGCGGCCTCGGGCTGCACCGCTCCCGCCGCGACGGCGCCGCCCGCGACCGGGTCTTCGGGCTCTTCCCCCGCCTCGCCGAGCGCACGGGCCAGCGGGCCGGGCTGCTCTCCGGCGGCGAGCAGCAGATGCTCGCCATCGGCCGCGCCCTGATGGCCGCCCCCAAGCTGCTGCTCCTGGACGAGCCGTCGCTCGGCCTGGCACCGCAGATGGTGGCGCGGATCGGCGAGGTCATCACAGAGATCAACCGGCAGGGCACGTCCGTGCTCCTCGTCGAACAGAACGCGGCCATGGCGCTCGAACTCGCCTCGCACGCCTACGTGCTGGAGGTCGGTGAGGTCCGGCTCTCCGGACCCGCCGCCGAGCTGGCCCGCACCGACGAGGTGCGGCGGCTCTACCTCGGCGAGGAGACACCCCGGCAGGAGCCCGTCACGGCGGGCGCGGAGAAGGGCCGGTGAGCGGCATGACGCGGACGCGGTACGGCACGGGCACGGCGGCCGCCGGGAAGACCGACGGCTCCACCGGCGCCGAGGGCACGGTCACACCCCCGCTGCGCGTCGAGGACGTCACGGTGCGGTTCGCCGGACTGACCGCCCTGGACGGCGTCGGCTTCACCGTCGAGCCCGGCAGCATCCACGCCCTCATCGGGCCCAACGGCGCCGGCAAGTCGACCTGTTTCAACGTCCTCTCCGGCGTCTGCCGCCCGGCGAGCGGCAGCGTCCGCTTCGGCGAGCACGAGCTGACCCGGCTCCGGCCGCACAGGATCGCCGCCCTCGGCATCGCCCGCACCTTCCAGAACATCGTGATGACCGCCGGCACGGTCGCCGACAACCTCATGCTGGGACGCCACGTCCTCACCCGGGCCGGCTTCGCCGCGACCGCCCTGCGGCTGCCCTCGGCCGTGCGGGAGCAGCGGGTGCACCGGGAACGGGCCCGGGAGATCGCCGAACTCGTCGGCCTCGGGCGGCTGTTCGACACCCCGGTGGCCCTGCTCTCGTACGGGGACCGCAAGCGGGTCGAGATGGCGCGCGCCCTCTGCCTGGAGCCGCGGCTGCTGCTCCTCGACGAGCCGGTGGCCGGGATGAACGGCACCGAGCGGCTCCGCACCGCCGAGACCGTCCGGGCCGTACGGGAGGAACTCGGCCTGTCCGTGCTCATCGTCGAACACGACATGGGCCTGGTCATGCGGCTCGCCGACGCCGTGACGGTGCTCGACTTCGGCCGCCGCATCGCCGGCGGCACCCCCGACGAGGTCCGCCACGACCCCGCCGTGCTCCGGGCCTACCTCGGCACCGGAAAGGAAGAGGTCCCCGACCCCGACCCGGATCCCGACCCGGAGTCCGGGCCGGCTGCCGGCCCGGACTCACAGGAACGACAGGAAGAGGAGCACCCCGCATGAGCACGGCCGCGGAAATCGTGCTGAACGGGCTCGCCCTCGGCTCGGTGTACGCCCTGGTCTCCCTGGGCTTCGTCATCATCTTCAAGGCCTCCGCCGTCTTCAACTTCGGCCACGGATCGCTGCTGCTGCTCGGCGGCTACCTCACCGCCGTCCTGCACGAACACCTCGGCTTCGCCGCCGCGCTCGCCGTCGCCGTCATCGCCACGGCCGCCGTGGCCGCCGCCATCGAACGGCTGCTGCTGCGCAACACGGACCCGCACGCCGCGCACACCCTGACGATCATCACCATCGGTGTGGACATCGTCCTGATGACGGACCTGGCCCGCCGGATCGGCGGCGACCTGCTGAGCCTCGGCGACCCCTGGGGCAACGGCACCGTCGAGTTCGCGGGCGTCACCGTCGCGCAGAGCCGGCTGGCCTCGATCGCCGCCGCCGTCGTCGTCATCGGCGCCGTGTTCGCCGTCTTCCGCTTCACCTCCTGGGGCCTGTCGCTGCGCGCCGCCGCCGAGGACCGGGAGGCCGCCGCCCTCATGGGCATCCGCCTGGAACGCATCCGGATGCTCGCCTGGTGTCTCGCCGGGGCCCTGGCCGCGATCGCGGCGGTCTTCCTGACGGCCTTCCCGTCCCCCGGACTGGAGCGCACCACCGGGCACATCGCCCTGGCCGCCTTCCCGGCCGCCGTGCTCGGCGGCATGACCTCACCGACGGGCGCGCTGCTCGGCTCGCTGCTCATCGGCGTCACCGAGGCCCTCTGCGCCGGCTACCAGACGGAACTCTCCGCCCTGGGCTCCGGGTTCAGCGACGTCGCGCCGTACGCGGTGATGGTGCTGGTCCTCATGTTCCGCCCGACCGGGCTGCTCGGTACGAAGGAGACCGTCCGTGTCTGACCGCACCACCGACAAGCACGAAGCGACCGCCGCCGACCCCGTCGCCCCTGGCGAGCACGCCGAGTCCACCCCGGCGGAGACCGGCCCCCGCCCGCGCGCCGGCACCGTTACCGAGCCCGTGTCCGCGTCCGCGTCCGCGTCCGGGTCCGAGTCCGGGAGCGGACCCGCACCCGGCCCGGCCCGCGACGGCAGCGGCAGCGGTGACGGCGACGGTGCGGGTGACGGCCACGGCGAGGGCAAGGCCCCCGCGGCCGGCACCGCCCCGCCCCGCCGGCGGATCACCCCCGCCCGCGCCCTCCCCCTCGCCGCGGCCCTCCTCCTCTGCGCCCTCCCCTTCTACCTCGACGCCGCCTGGCTCCAGATCGGCCTGTTCGCCATGGCCGCCGCCATCGGCGCCATCGGCCTCAACCTGCTGACCGGCAGCACCGGCCAGCTCTCCCTGGGCCACGCCTTCTTCCTCGCCGTCGGCGCCTACGGCTACGCCTGGCTCGGCGGCGACCCCGGCCCCGGGCTCCCGCCGCTGCTCGCGCTCGTCCTCGCCGTCGCCCTGACCGGCGTCGCGGGCGGCCTGTTCAGTCCCATCGCCGGCCGGCTGCGCGGCATGTACCTGGGCGTGGCCACCCTCGCCCTGGTCTTCCTCGGCCACCACGTGATGCTCAACGCCGAGCCGGTCACCGGCGGCTTCAACGGCCGCTCCGTACCGCCCATGGAGATCCTCGGCTTCTCCTTCACGGGCAGCGATCCGTATCTGGCCGTGCTCGGCGTCCCCTTCGGCGCCACCGAGCGCCTCTGGTACCTGGCCCTGGCGCTGCTCGCCCTCGCCTGGTGGACCGCGCACAACCTGCTGCGCGGCCGCTCCGGCCGGGCGCTCACCGCCGTGCGCGACAGCGAGGTGGCCGCCGCCGTGCTGGGCGTGCCCGTGGCCCGCTACCGCTCCGGCGCCTTCATCGTCTCCTCGATGTACGCCGGTCTCGCCGGCGCGCTGATCGCTCTGATCTCCCAGACCGTGGTGCCCGACTACTTCGGTCTGGCGCTCTCCATCGACTATCTCGCCATGATCGTGATCGGCGGCCTCGGCTCGGTCGGAGGCGCCGCCGTCGGCGCGCTCTTCGTCAGCGCCCTGCCGCTGGTCATCGCCCGCTACGCCGATCAGCTACCGCTGATCGAAGCCCCTGGAGCCCCCGGAAACGCCGTCGGCCCCGCAGACGCCGCCCGCTACCTCTACGGCGCGGCCATCGTCCTCATCCTCCTCCGCGCCCCCGGCGGGCTGAGCGGCCTGCTGCACAGCGGCAAGCTCCGCCGCTTCCGTGCCGGCGTCCGTCCCCGCACCACCAACGAAACCCAGGAGCCCACCTCATGAAGCACAGCAAGAGAGCCGCCGTCGCGGCGGCGGTCGTCGCCCTGGCCCTCGCCGGGACCGGCTGCAGCACCAAGGCGCAGGAATCCGACGGCGGCAAGGCCGGCGCGGACGGGGTCAAGACCGGCCCGGGCGTCACCGAGAAGACCATCAAGCTGGCCGCGCTGACCGACCTCAGCGGTCCGTACGCCACCCTCGGCAAGAGCATCGTCCAGGCCCAGAAGATGTGGGCCGACGACGTGAACAAGAACGGTGGCATCTGCGACCGCAAGATCGAGATCGTGGTGAAGGACCACGGCTACGACGTGCAGAAGGCCCGCTCCGCCTACACCGAGGTCTCGCCCGACGTCCTCGCCCTGCCGCAGGTGATCGGCTCGCCGGTGGTCGCCGCGCTCAAGGACTCCGTCGCGAAGGACAAGATCCTCACCTTCCCGCAGGCCTGGGCCGCCTCCCTGCTCGGTGAGGACGCCATCCAGGTGATGGGCACCACCTACGACATCGACATGATCAACGCCGTGGACTTCCTCAGCCGCGAGGGCGGGGTGAAGAAGGGCGACAAGATCGGTCACGTCTTCTTCGAGGGCGACTACGGGCAGAGCGCCCTGGAGGGCGCCAAGGCCGCCGCGAAGGAGCGGGGCCTGACCGTCGTCGAGCAGAAGATCAAGCCGACCGACACCGATCTGTCGGCCCAGGTCTCCGCCCTGCGCGCGGCCAAGGTCAAGGCGGTCCTCATCAGCGCCGGACCCACCCAGACCGCCTCGCTCGTCGGCGTCTCCGCCGCCAAGGGCTTCACCGTCCCGGTCGTCACCAGTGCCCCGGGCTACGCCCCGCAGCTGCTGAAGACCCCGGCCGGCCCGGCCCTGGAGAAGATGCTGCACATCGTCAGCGCCACCCCGCCGGTCAGCCACGACCTGCCGGACCTGGAGAAGATGGTCGCCGACTACCAGAAGAAGTACCCGAAGGAGCTGGTCGACTCCGGCACCCTCTCCGGCTACAGCGCGGTCAATGTGCTCGACGCGGACCTGCGCGCGGCCTGCGAGGCCAAGGACCTCACCCGTGAGGGCCTGGTCAAGGCGCACCGCGCGCAGAGCGAGCACAAGGGCTTCGGCGTGACGCAGGACTTCAGCGACGCCTCGCAGCCCGCGACGTACGCCTCGTACATCTCCAAGCCGGACCCGAAGAAGACGGGCGGCTCGGTGCTCGTCGAGGACGTGCACGAACTGCCGGAGGCGCGGGAGTACTTCAAGAACCGCTCCTGACCCCGGCCCGGCGCGGCCCGGGCAGCACCGACACGGACGGCGGTCCGCACGGTCCCTCACCCCGGGGGAGCCGTGCGGACCGCCGTCCGCGTGTGCTCTGCGCCGTCAGCCGCGGGCCGGGCCCGTCCACCCGTGACGCGCCGGGGCGGCCGGTCCGCCCGGTGCGTCTGCCGGCCCGCCGTCCCGCGCCCCGCACCACCGCGCCGCATCCAGCGCCTCGTACAGCCCCCGCGCCCAGGGTTGCGGGCCCGCCACGCGCCTCTCCGCCGCGATGACCGGCGCCGTACGGAAATGCCGTACAGAATCGGGGAGTTCACCCGGAAGCGTTGCCTCCGCGGAGCCGCTTCGGGAAGACTGCGGTGCGTGACTGCCGGGTCGGCCATGGGCCACACACGAGTGAGGCGCCCGGCCGCGAGGTGAGACCGGGGCGGGCCAGGGGCCCGCCGCCCGCTCCCGCCCGGCGGCCGCCGCGCACCAGCGCACACCGCGTAGGACGAGCGCATACCGCCTGCGAGCGCATGCCACGTTCCGCGCCCGCCGAGCACCGGCGTCGGTACGCGCGTTCCGCGCCGCCGCCCGCTTCTCCGCACCGTCCGAACGGTGCGCCCTCCCGCCCTTCGAGCGCCCCGCCGTGCCGCACGGCGGCCGCGCCCTCGCCGGGAGGCCCCGCCGCCTGCCCGTACGGCCGGGCGGCCTCCACCGCTCACTCTTCACCACCCACACGAACTCACCCGGCGCGTTCGCCCCGCCCGCCGGCGCCGGACGCACACCGATGCGTCCCGCCCGCCGACGGCCCGGCCCGGACGCCCGCCGGAGAACCGGAGACACACCACAGCATGCCGAACGACTTCAACCAGCGGATCATCGAGGAGTTCCGCGCCAACGGCGGCCGCGTCGGCGGCCCGTTCGAGGGCGCCCGGCTCATCCTGCTGACCACCACCGGCGCACGGACCGGCAAGCCGCACACCACCCCGCTGGGCTGCCTGCCCGACGGCGAGCGCACGCTGGTCATCGCCTCGGCCGGCGGCTCGCCGAAGCACCCGGACTGGTACCGCAACGTGCTGGCGCAGCCCCGCGTCACCGTCGAGGACGGCGTCTTCACCTACGAAGCGGAGGCGGCCGTCCTGGAGGGCGCCGAACGGGACCGGCTCTTCGCCCGGGCCGCCGAGGCCGAACCGGGCTGGGCCGACTACCAGGCCCGGGCGGGACGCACCCTGCCGGTCGTCGCCCTGACCGCCGTCCCCGGTCCGCCGCGCACGAAGGCGTCCTCCATGGGCGCGGCCCTCAAGCTCATCCACGACGCGTTCCGCCGTGAACTCGCCGTGATCCGCGAGGAGCTGGCCGGCTCGGGGCCCGGCGCCCTCGGCGCACAGCTCCGCGTCAACTGCCTGACGTTCTGCCAGAACCTGCACGGCCACCACACCAAGGAGGACGCCGGGATGCTCCCGGCCATCGCCGCGCAGCAGCCGGAGCTGGCCCCGGTGGTGGAGCGTCTGCACCGGGAACACGAGCGGATCGCGGCGCTCCTGGAAGCCCTCCGGGGTCTCGTCTCCGCCGGGGACACGGACCCGGCGGCGCTCCTCCCCGAGTTCGACCGCCTCACCGCGGAACTCGAAGGCCATCTGGACTACGAGGAGGAGCACTTGATCCCCGTCCTCGACGCCGTGCCCGCCTGACCCGGCACCCCGGGCCACCGGCCGCCCGGCCCGCCGGGGGAGCGGCTGTGCCGCCCGCTCGCCCGGCGCCCGGCCGGGCCGGGCCCTCAGCCCTCCGAAGCCTGCGAAGCCGCCGAAGCCGCCGAAGCCGCCGGACCGGCGGGCGGCAGGGCTGTCAGGGCCAGGACGGCCAGGTCGTCGCGCAGCCGCTCGCCCCACCAGTGGTGGGCGTCGTCCATCAGGGCCGCGGTGATGTGGTCGGCGGGGCGGGCGGTGCCGGGCGGGGGCGCGTGCTTGGCGACGACGGCGGCGAGGTCCTCGGGCTCCCGCTGGTGGTACGACCCGGCGCCCTCGGTGAAGCCGTCGGTGTAGAGGACGAGGGTGTCGCCCGGCAGCAGGTCGGTCTCCGTCACCGGGTGGTGCACCCGGCCGAGGGCGCCCAGCAGCGGGCCGTGCACGTCGAGGACGGTCGTGCCGCCGTTCGCCCGGCGCAGCAGCGGGGCGGGGTGGCCCGCCGAGGCGAGGTGGAGGCGGGTGGGCGTCACGGTGGTGTCGACGACGACGTAGGCGAGGGTGCAGAAGGGGGTCTTCTGGCGGCGCAGCGCCCGGTCGACGAGGTCGAGGACGTGCGCCGGGTCCGGGGTGTGCTGGGCCGCGGCCCACAGGGTGTGCCGCACCAGACCGGTGATGGCGGCCGCGGCCGGCCCCTTGCCGCAGACGTCGCCGAGCACCAGGACGTGCCGGCCGTCGCCCGCGGTGAAGGCGTCGTAGAAGTCGCCGCCGATGTGCAGTCCGCTGCCGTGGGGGTGGTAGCGGGCGGCGAGGTCGAATCCGGGCAGCGCCGGCAGGCTGGGCGGCAGCAGCGGGTGTTCCAGCGCTTCGGTGGTGGCGCGCAGCCGGTGCAGCAGGCGGTCCTGCTGGATGCCCACGGCCATCTGGTCGGCGATCCCCTCCAGGGTGCCAGAGGCGGCGGAGGACAGCGGGACGGAGCTGCCGACGGCGAGGACGCCCAGCAACTCCCCGCCGGAGACCAGGGGATAGCCCACGCAGACGGTGGAGTCCTCGCCGGGGACCTCGTCGCGGGCCGGGCGGCGCCCGGCGGCGACGCGTTCCATCAGCTCCCGGCGGACCCGGACGTGCGCCGGGGTCGGGCCGTCGGCCGGACCGTCGGCGCACACCGTATGGTCCAGCCCGTCACCGGGCATCCGTACCGCCCAGACGCAGGCGAAGACGGCCGACAGCCGGTGCACCGCCGCCTGGACGCTGCGCTCCAGCCGGTCCGGCAGCGGGCCGGGTGCGGTCATGGCCGCGGCGACCTCGGCGCTGAGCAGGGCGTGACTCGTCCGCTCGGCGAGCTGGCGCTGGGCGCGCAGCCGGTCGGTGATGTCCTCCACGAGCAGCAGCCGGCGCTCCCGCCCCTCGGGGTCGAGGACCCGCTGCGGGGCCAGCCGCAGCGCCTGCGTCGTCCCGTCCGGGCGGAGCCGTTCGAAGACGGCGCCCGGGTCACCGGCCGGATCGCCGCCCGGGCCGTCGCCCGTACCGCCGCCGTGCCCTCCGCCGGACGAGGCCAGATGCTCCTCCAGCGGCGCGCGGACGGACTCCGGGAACAGGCCGGTGAGCGGCCGGCCGAGGGACTCGGGCTCGCCGAGGCCGAGGATGTCGGCCGCCTTGTTGTTCCAGGCGGCCAGGGCCCCGGCGGCGTCCAGCATCAGCGCGCCGACCGGCGCCTGGGTGAGGAACTCGCCGAACAGGTGGTCCCCGAGCTGCCGGCTGATCGCCGTGCCGGCGCCGAGGCGGTACTGGGCCGCGGCCCGCACCGTCGCGTAGGTGCGGTGCCGGCCGAGCGCCGTCATCATCTCGCGGGCCACCCCGGGCAACCGGTCCGCCTGTGAGTCGGGGAGGTGGCGCGCCCGGTCGGCGGCGAACAGCAGGGGCAGCGCGGCCAGTTCGCCCTCGGTGGCGGGCGTGGAGACGGCGATCACCACGAGGTCCGCGGGGTGCGGGCGCACGGCGTGGACGAGGCCGAACGGAGCCGGCAGCTCCCGGCCGAGCACCACCAGGGTGGGGCGGCGCTCGCCCCGCACCCCCCGGGTGTGGTCCACGAGCTGTTCCGGCGGGACGAAGAGCACGTCGGCTCCGGGCCCGAGCGCCGCCTGCAGGGCCGACACGGCGCCGGGGAGCACGCCGACGAGGAGGACGCGGGGCCTGTCCGGGGGCACCGTCATCCCTCCAGCAGTGGTTCGTCGAGCAGGGCGCGGCCCGTCCAGATGCGCAGCACATCGGTGGCCGGGGACATCACATGGGCCGCGCGGGCGTCGCGCAGCATCCGGTGCAGGGCCGAGTCCTGGCCGTAGCCGATGCCGCCCACCAGGGTCAGAGCGTCGTTGACCACGCGCTCCGCCGCCTCGGCGACCTCCGCCTTGGCGGACGCCAGCCCCATCAGCGCCTCCGCGCCGCCGGCCTCCGCCTCCACGGCCGCGTGGAAGATCAGCCGCCGGGTGCGCTCCACCCGCGCCCACATCGAGCCGAGCTTGTGCTGGACGACCGGCTGCGAGGCCAGGGCCCGGTCGGAGTGGGCGTGCCGGCGCCGCAGCAGATGGGCGCGGGCCTCCTCCAGGGCGGCGGCCGCGACGCCCAGGTAGGTGCCGGCCATGGCCATCAGGAAGTACGGGGCGATGACGTTGAAGACGTACCAGATCTGGTCGCCCTCCTCGCCGAGGAGGCAGGACTGCGGGATGTCCGTGCCGCGCAGCTCCAGGGAGCGCGAGGAGTTGCCGCGCATGCCGAACCCCCGCCAGGGCTCTCCCCACACCTGCCCCGGCGCGTCGGCGTCGAGCACCGTGCAGGAGAACAGGCCCGGCGGGATGCCGGGATCGGCCGCCACCGCGGAGAGCACGTAGGAGTCCGCGTGCGCGGCGTTGGTGACGAAACTCTTGGTGCCGGTCAGCCGCAGCCGGCCGGGACGGCTGTGCTCCATCCGCGTCTGCGGCAGCCAGAACTCACCGCCGGTGGCCGGCTCGGACAGCGCGAGCGTCGTCAGATGCTCCCCGGCGGCGATCGGCCGCAGATACCGCTCCTGCTGGTCCGGGGTGGCCTTGGCGGCGATCACCGCGGATCCGGCCAGATGCATCCCGAAGCAGATGGACGTCGAGGCGCAGGCCCGGCCCGTCACCTCGCCGACCTGCGCCACGGCCAGCAGGCCGTGCCCCATCCCGCCGAACCGCTCGGGCACCACCAGCCCGCCCAGCCGCTTCCGCAGCGCGGCCATGCCCTCCCGCGGCCACTCCTGCCCGGCGTCGACCGCCGCCGCCCTCGGGGCCAGCACCTCGTCCGCGGCCTCGCGTGCCAGGGCCACTACCTTGCCCAGCTCGATCCGCGCCACCGCTGCACCGCTTCCTTCGTACGGAACCCGGTCGAAGGTCATCGGCGGGTGATTCCGGCTGTCGAACCACCGACTGTCCGCCGTGTGCCGCCGCGGAGTCAAATCGCACGGGAGGGCGAGCCTCCGCGGCGGCCGCAACGGCCGCTTCCGGGCCCGCTCAGTGCTCCGGCAGGCGCTGGAGCAGGCCCCAGGTGAACTCCGCGATCACCCGGCGCCGTTCACCCGTCGTCCCGTCGGGGGCCGTGAACGCCAGCCGCCAGCGGGTCGGGGCCGAGCCCTCCATGGGCGTGACCGGGGCGAAGGCGCGGGCCACCTCGTCGACCGTGCAGCTCCAGGGACGCAGATCACCGAGCGTACGGAGGACGGGGCCGGGGGCGCCCGGGGCGCGGACAAGCCACTCGTTCCACACCTGCCCGCCCGGCGCCGCCAGCACCTCGAACCGCAGATCGGGCCAGAGCGGCACCGGCCAGCGCAGGGCCTCGCACTCCAGATCGCCGATCCGGCGCGGGGCGCGGGACTCCGGCGGGCCGAGCACCGAGCGGTAGCGCGCCAGGGCGCCGCGGGCGCGGGGCGAGCGCACCATCGCCTGCCAGCGGCGGTTGGCCTCGCGCATCACGGCCCGGCTCTCGCCCAGCTCCCGCAGGGCGTCCTCGACGAGGCCGGGCTGGTGGTCGGCCATCCGCCGGAGCAGCACGAGCTGGAACATCCGGGGGCCGAACCGCGGCGGGGGAGGGGCGTCACCGGGGACCACGGGCTCGCCGGGCTCGCCGGGCCCGGTGGCGTCGCCGGGGTGCCCGGGGCTGTCGCCGGGCCCGGTGGCGCCGGGGGATGGTTCGGGGCGGCTCATGGCTCCATCGTCGCGCAGGACCGGGACACCGAGCGGCCGGCCGGGGTCCGGTGGGGCGGCACCGCCGCCGTCTCGCCCGGCGCACGGGCCGTGCGAGCGCCCGCCGCACACAGGAGGCCCGGAGAGCCGCGAGGACGCCACGACGGCGCACGACAGCGCGCAGCGGTGCGCGACGCGCACAGCGATGCAGGGCGGTGACCGATGGCGACCGACGGCGACGATCAGGCATATTGCCGCCCGAACCCCCCGCGGTTAGGCTGATGTTCGCCATACCGGTCAACGGCCGGAGTTTCGAACGCCGATGCCGGTGGAAGCGCCGGTGGAGCGACTGCCGGAAGTAGGTGAGTGAGCGGCCATGGGACGCCTCGTACCCGCCGTGACCCGAGCCCTGGACATCCTGGAGCTCTTCCTCGAAGGAGACGGTACGCTCTCCGCCCCCGAGATCACGCGCAAGCTGCAACTGCCGCGCACCACCGTGCACGAGCTGGTCACCACCCTCGCCGCCCGCAACTACCTCGTGGCCGTCCCCGGCCAGCCCGGCCGCTACCGGCTCGGCGTCCGCCCGTACCAGCTCGGCAGCCGCTACGCCGAGCAGCTCGACCTCGCCGCCGAGGGCCTGCAGGTGGCCCGGGGCGTGGCCGAGACCTGCGACGAGACCGTGCACGTCGCGATCCTGGAGGGCACCGACGTCATCTACATCGCGAAGGTGGACAGCACCCACGCCGTCCGCATGGTCTCCGCCGCCGGCCGCCGGCTCCCCGCCCACTGCACCTCCGTCGGCAAGATGCTGCTCGCCTCGCTCTCCCCGGCCGAGCTGGAGAACCTCTTCCCCGACGGCAGCACGCTGACCGCGATGACGGACAACAGCATCACCTCGCCCGCCGCGCTGCGCCGCCAGCTCGCCGCGATCCGGGAGAGCGGGATCGCCGTGGAGCACCGGGAGTCCAACCCGGACGTGAGCTGCGTGGCCGCGCCGGTGCGGGACTCGGCCGGCACGGTCGTCGCGGCGCTCTCCATCTCCGTACCGATGATCCGCTGGAGCGAGGAGCGCCACGCGGAGCTGGCGGAGCTCGCCGCCAAGGGCGCGGCCGAACTGTCGGGCCGCCTCGGCTACCGTGGCCGCTCATGAGCACAGCGACTCCCGGCCGCACGGCCCGGCTCCCGCGCCCGGAGGTGGCCGTCCGCGCGACCGCCGAACTCGGCGAGGGGCCGACCTGGGACCCGGCGACGGGCCGGCTGATCTGGATCGACATCCTCTCCTCCCGCGTCCACGGCTACGACCCGGCCACCGGCCGCCGCACGGTCTTCACCACCGAACAGCACGTCGGCGCGGTGAAGCCGCGCGCGGGCGGCGGCCTGGTGCTCAACCTCCGCGACGGCGTGGCCCTGCTCTCCCCGGAGGGCGCCTTCTCCTGGCTGCACCACGACCCGGTGCCGAACCGCCGGGGCAACGACGCGGCCGTCGCGCCGGACGGCTCGCTCTGGGCGGGCACCATGACGTACGACGAGACGCCCGGCGGCGGCAGCCTCACCCGCATCGCTCCCGACGGCACGGCGGTGGAGGTGCTGCCGGACCCCACCGTCAGCAACGGCACCGGCTGGAGCCCGGACGGACGGCTGATGTACTACGCCGACTCCCCGACCCGCCGCGTCGACGTCTTCGACGTCGACGGCCAGGGCATCCGGGGCCGCCGCACCCTCGCGGAGATCGAGGAGGGCGCGGGCTACCCGGACGGGCTGTGTGTGGACGCCGAGGGCTGCGTATGGGTGGCCCTGTGGGACGGCGGCGCGATCCGCCGCTACACCCCCGACGGCCGCCTGGACCGCACCCTTCCGCTCCCCGTCCGCCGCCCCACGGCCTGCGCTTTCGGCGGCCCGGACCTCACGGACCTGTACATCACCACGGCCCGCGTCGGCCACCGCCCCCACCCCTTGTCCGGCTCCCTCCTCGTCCTCCCGAACGCGGGCCGGGGCCTCCCGCAACCGCCGTTCGCGGGCTGACGGGGGCTTCGGCGGGAGCGGTGGGCTCCCGGAGCGTGGCGGACGGCTGCGCGGCACGTATGTCCGAGAGCTCACCCCGGGGTGGGGGAAGCCGGTGTCAGCAGGTGGGAGCGCCCGTATGCTGGCGACGTACCGCCCGTCGAGGTCACACCGCGACTGCCGGTCGGACGAGGAGGTGAAAGGGATGAGCGTCGCCATCGATCACACCGGGCCCTGGACCGTCGCCGACGTCCTGGCTCTGCCCGAAGACCGCGCCACCCGCTACGAGCTGCTGGGGGAGTCCCTCGTGATGTCCCCCGCGCCCGGCATCCGCCACCAGCGGGCCTCGTTCCGCCTCCACGCCGCCCTGGACACGGCGGCCCGAGCGGCCGAGGCGCCGGTCGAAGTGCTGGAGGCCATCAACGTCATCCTGCCGTCGGGTCTGGTGGTGCCCGACCTGGTGGTGACCGACGCCGGCGCGACCGCCGAGGACGGCGTCAGCGTCGAGGCCGATGCCGTGCGGCTCGTGGTCGAGTTGGTCTCTCCGGGCAACCGCACCGTGGACCGCAAGTTCAAGCCGATGCTCTACGCCGAGGCCGCGATCCCGCACTTCTGGCGACTCGAGTTCGACCCGGCCCCCATGCTCGTCGTGTACGAACTGACGGGCGGCCGCTACACGGAGCGGGCGACCGCTCCCGCGGGCACGACCACCCACCTGGACGCCCCGTTCCCCTTCGCCATCGACCCGGCCGACCTCCCCCGGCAGTAGGGCGCTGACGAGCCGTTTGCCATCGCCGGACAGCAGGCCACGCCGGTGCACCCACGCGCGCCCAGAACGGACGCCGGGGCTGGGCCGGTCCGCTTGTGGTCCGCCCCCGACCCTTCCGGCATCGTCCGTGACCACGACATGGAGGCAGGCCGGTGAACCACACCCAGTGGAAGACCTGGCGGACCAGGAAGCTGCTGGAGGAAACAGTCGAAGAATCCCCCGCCTACGTCGAAGCCGGCCATGCGTTCGCGCTGGGGCAGGCGGTCTACGACCGGCGGAGCGAACTCGGCTGGTCCCAGGCAGAGTTGGCCCGGCGTGCAGGAATGATCCAGTCGCAGGTCTCCGGCATGGAGGGCGGCGACTCCGTACCGCCCCGGCCGCTGCTGAGCCGCCTCGCCAAGGCGCTGGGCGCGCCGCTCGGGCACGAGTGGGGTGCTGGTGGAGACCGGCCCCTATAGCACCAACCTTCCGCCTCCGGACCGACTCCCGGCAAAATCCCGCAGCTCACATGCCGCCGTGCAAGGATCGCGCACGGCTTGATCAGGAGCGACGGGGGCGGGAAGACGATGGATCAGCTGGGCCCCGACGACCCCGTACGCATCGGGCCGTACCGTCTGCTGTCACGGCTTGGCGCGGGCGGCATGGGCCGGGTGTATCTCGCCCGTGCGGGGGAGGGCGGGGCGGACGCGGCCACTGTGGCGGTGAAGCTGGTCCGCATGGATGTCCCGGACTCCGCCACACAGGAGGCATTCCGGCGGCGCTTCGCCCGCGAGGTGGCCGCCGCGCGCCGTGTGAGCGGCGAGTGGACCGCACGCGTCCTGGACGCCGACACCGATGCCGACGTGCCATGGGTGGCCACGGAATACGTACCGGGCCCCACGCTCCGGGCTGTCGTGCGGGGCGACTTCGGTCCGCTCCCCTCCGCCTCGGCGCACGTCCTCGCCAACCGGCTGGCGCTCGCCCTGGACGCCATCCACGATGCCGGACTCGTGCACCGGGACCTCAAGCCGTCCAACATCCTGCTCACCGTCGACAGCCCCCGCGTCATCGACTTCGGCATCGCCCGCGCCGTGGACGCGTCCCTGGACAGCACTATCACCCGCACCGGCTCCGTCGTCGGGACACCGGAGTTCATGTCCCCGGAGCAGGCCAGGGGTGAGCGCGTCACCACCGCCTCCGACATCTTCTCGCTGGGCAGCGTGCTCGCGTACGCCGCCACCGGGCGCTCTCCCTTCCAGGGCGATGGCCGCGGAGCCCACGCGCTCATGTTCCGTATCGCCTACGAGGAGCCGGAACTGACCGGCTTGCCCGAGGCGATCAGGGAGCTCGTACAGCACTGCCTGGCCAAGGACCCGCACGACCGGCCGACCATCCCGGAGATCCTGGACGACACCCGCCGGGCCCCGGCCGGCGCCTGGCTGCCGGCAGATCTGCTGATCCGTCTCGACCGGATGGCCGCACGCCCTCTGCCGGAGGTCCCGCACTCGGCGGACTCATCGCCACCCCGGTCCGGCTGCGAGCACGACTTCCCGGACTTCCCGGACTTGCCGCAGGCGACCGCGCCGGCCCGCCGCCGTGATCCGCTCGACGCTCCGGAGGCGGGTATCACCCCGCCGGCGATCCGGCGGACTCCGCCCACGCGGTCGGTGCTCGTTCGGCGGAGGCTCGCGGCAACGCTGGTGACGGTGGCCGGTGTGCTGTCGTTGGCCATCGCGGGGACGGTGGCGGGGACAGCCTTGGGGGACTGGGACGGCAATGCGGCGGGCGCCTTGGAAGGAGAGGCCCGGTCAACCCCGAGGAGCGGAAACGCAATCCTTGACCGGGGAGGCGGGTGGTGGGTCAACCTGAGGACAACATACGCGGGCCGGAAGCCGTTCCTCCTGCATCTCACACTGCAGCGCCGCAAGGCCTCCACCTACATCACGGTCACCGCGAACGTCGTCTGCATGGGCTCGTTCGGCGAAGTCCAGCCTGCCAAGGCGCACCTGCGACTTGCGCGTCCCACAATCCAGAAGACCTTGCCCGAAGGACTACCGGAGGGGAGCTGTCCCCGGCTCGAGCCTTTACGTGTCAGCGCAGGGACCACGCAAGAAACGTTGTCCTGGCATCACTCCGACAATGGATACGTCAGGCTTGCGAAAGCTTCCCCGGTCGGTGACCGCATCGCGGAAGACTTCGTCGGCACCCGTCAAGCAGAGGGCTGGGCCGTGACCGTACACACCGGGATCACCGGCTCGGCCGCCGTCACCGGCACCGGCGACTTCTCGGGACGGCACTGTGAATGGTCGGCGGTGGTCCTCTTTGCCGAGTCCAAGTACCTGCAGACCTCTCCGGCCAGTATCGACCCGGGCCGGTCCGATCCCGGCTGCAAGGCTCCCCGGGGCCCGCTGTCCTACCCTCCGCATCACACGCTGCGGCTCACCGAAGCTGACGGGCACAAGGAACTGAGCAGGTCGGGGGGACGCCCTGCTTGACGGTCGGCCTCGAAGCGAAGCCCGCTCCCACCCTGCCGCCGCTCCCGGCACACGCACAGGACAGAGCACTGACTGGCCAGGGCCTTTTCACCTGCACTGCGGCGTGCGGGTCTCGACAGGCTCCGCGCCCCCGGTACGCAGGCCGTCGCCGCTGAGCCACTCCGCCAGCAATGCGTAGTCCAGCAGCCGCCTGACCCGCCTCTTCCGGGGTGAGGCGATTGCTCCAGCCACACGGGACCGCGCAGCCCTGCGGGGAACTGCGATGAGGGTCCTGTCGCGTCGCCGCCGGCCTCACCCCCGTGCGTTGAGGCGGGCGGCCTGGCGGGTGAGGTGGTCGCGTTCGGCGAGGTTGGGGGCCTGGCGGGACGCCTCGGCGTACAGCCGTGCCGCCGTCGGCAGGTCCCCGTCGCGCTCGTGGAGGTACGCCGCCACCGCGGTGTAGCGGGGGATGGGCTGTCCCCTGCCCGGCGAGCCCGGAGTCTTCGACGATCTCGAAGAGTTCGGGGAGCCCGGGGAGCCCGGGAGGCCCGGAGCGGAGGCGTCCAGTGCCGCGAGGGCCGCCAGGCCGGCGCGCGGGCCGTCGGCCTCGCCGACGGCCACCGCCCGGTTGAGCCGGACGACCGGGCTGTCGGTCAGGCGCACCAGCTCGTCGTACCACTC
The DNA here is from genome assembly GCF_000719865.1 of Streptomyces albus subsp. albus. Lineage (GTDB taxonomy): Bacteria > Actinomycetota > Actinomycetes > Streptomycetales > Streptomycetaceae > Streptomyces > Streptomyces albus_E. Next base: position 238,771 of record NZ_JOID01000016.1, on the reverse strand, counting down.
GACGATCTGCACCCAGTCCGTCTCCCCGGCCGTGGGCGCATCGGCGTGGAGGGCGGCGATGGCGGCCTGGGCCTGGTACTCGCCCAGCCGGTCGCGGGCGAGGGCCGCCTGCAGGATGCCGATGCCCTCGGCGATGGTCGCGGTGTCCCAGCGGCCGCGGTCCTGTTCGGCGAGCGGTACCAGGCTGCCGTCGGGCGCGGTCCGGGCGGCGCGCCGGGCGTGGTGGAGCAGCATGAGGGCGAGCAGCCCCGCCACCTCGGGATGGTCGATCACGGCGGCGAGCTGCCGGGTGAGGCGGATGGCCTCGGCGGCGAGGTCGACGTCGCCGGAGTAGCCCTCGTTGAAGACGAGGTAGAGGACGCGCAGCACGGTGGCGACGTCGCCGGGCCGGTCGAACCGCACGCCGGAGACGGTGCGCTTGGCCCGGCTGATGCGCTGCGCCATGGTCGCCTCGGGCACCAGGTAGGCCCGGGCGATCTGCCGGGTGGTGAGCCCGCCGACGGCGCGCAGGGTGAGCGCGACGGCCGAGGACGGTGTCAGCGACGGGTGGGCGCACAGGAAGTAGAGCTGGAGCGTGTCGTCCGCCGCGGGCGCGGGGCCGGGCGCCGGCTCCTGGTCGAGGAGGTCCTCGCGCCGGCGGCGGGCGGCCTCCGCCCGGGTCGCGTCGAGGAACCGGCGCCAGGCCACGGTGACCAGCCAGCCCTTGAGGTCCCGCACGGCCCCGCCCCCGGCCGAAGAGCTGGGGGAGGGGCCGTGCGGCCGGGTGCGGAGCGCCTCGACCAGCGCGTCCTGCACGGCGTCCTCGGCCGCCGCGAAGCCGGCTCCGCGGCGGACGAGGATCGTGATCACGCCGGGTATGAGGCTCCGGAGGAGCTTCTCGTCCACTTCGGAGGTCACTCCGTGATGGTGGGCGGCGCGGTCAGGAACGGGCGCAGCTCCAGCCACTCGTGGATCGGCTTGCCGCCCTCGCCGGGGGCGGCCGACAGTTCCCCGGCCAGCTCGACGGCGCGGTCGTAGCTGTCGACGTCGATCACCATCCAGCCGGCGATGAGGTCCTTGGTCTCGGCGAACGGGCCGTCGGTGACCGGCGGGCGGCCCTCGCCGTCGTACCGGACCCACGCCCCTTCGGGGGCGAGCGCCTGGCCGTCGACGAACTCGCCGGTCTTCTCCAGCCGGTCCGCGAAGTCCTGCATGTACCGCATGTGGGCCGAGATCTCCTCCTGGGTCCACTGGTCCATGGGCACGTCGTTGACCGGGGCCGGAGCGCCTCGGTAGTGCTTCAGCAGCAGGTACTTGGCCATGATGTCTCTCCTCGGTGCCGGCGCGGCCCCTTCTGGCCGCTTTCACTACGGGGACGGAGCCGGTCCCGGGTTCTCGACATCACCGGCCGATTTTTTTCTGAGCCGTGCGGACGAGCCCGGAAGAGCCGGCCGCTGCCGATCCTGAAAGGTCCCGCCCCGCCCCGCGCCCACGCCACGCCGGGGACCCGGACGGCGGGGCCGTCACCGGGCCCGCTGACGGCCCCCGCCCAGGGACCTCCGCCCGCCGCGGACCCGCCGCGCGACGGCGTGCGACGCGCCGACGGCCGCCGCGGCGAGCGCCAGGCCCCGCACCGCGTCGGACGCTCGTGTGGGCCGGAGCACTCCCGCCCGGCGGAGCCTGCCGCGGCCCCAGAGGCCGAAGCCGTTGAGAGTGCTCTGGTAGAAGGCCGAGCGGCCGCCGGTGCGGTACCCGTCGGCGGCAGCGGCGGTGATCAGCACGCCCATGGCGGCGACGGCCGTCGCGAACTCTCGCTCATCGATGGTCTCGAGGCGCCGCCACAGCCGTTCCGGAACCTGCGGAAGCCGCTTCCGCAGTTCCGGCACCCGGGCGCGGAGCCGGCGCGGCGTGACGGCCACCTCCTCCGCGTCGTGCAGAACCCACGCCGCCAACAACCCCAATGTCACTGCGACGTCCGCCCGTTGGACCTCTCCGGCGTTCTCATGCCCTGTCATGGGACGGAAGTCTCACACGGCCCGTGTTCCGCCAGGCCCCGTCAGGGCTCCAGGCCCAGCATGCGTAGGGGTCCGTCAGCTTGCTGAGGGACCAGGTCAGGAGCACTCTTCGCGTTTCTGATCACCCACCGGACGCCCTGCTGCGTGAAAGCGCGAGGCCAGGGAGTGCGTAAACCATAAATGCGGAGGATTTGTGATTAAGCGTTGAAGCTCACGCCTGTTGGTCAAGTACGGGCAATCATCGAGAACATGAAGAAGCCTTTTACTGTCGCCTGCATCATCCTGGCCACCATCGCCTTAGCCTCACCTGTCGAGGCAGCCCCCAGGGAGACCCCGGCACTGGCATGCTCGCTGGGCACGGTCGATCTCAAGAACCCCCCACTCGGCTACCCCATCGAGAAGATCGAAGAGGTGGCAAAGCGACTGGGGCTGGCGGGAATGCCCACCGGCCTCGGCCTGGGCTGCGACAAGGCCGTACGGACCACCCCGTACACCGGCATCTACCCCTACCCCATGAACGGCCCGGTCGTGCTCCGTGCCAGCGAAACCGCTCGGACCCAGCTGTACTGCACCAACTCGGTCGCCGTTTTCGGCAAGATCCTCGACACCGTGCCGGTGGAGACGCTCGTGGTGATCGGATCGGGCTGCGTCAAGGAAGCGAACCCGATCATCGTTTAGCAAGCGTCCGCGCCCGGGATCAGAGATGTCACCAGGCGTCGCCGCCAGCTCAAAGGCAGTATGGCGAGGGCCCGGCCAGATGGCCGGGCCCCGTTCGTTCCTCGTCGGTCCCGGAATCCCAGCTCGGGCACCAGGCGCCGTAGGCTTGTCGCCGCTGCTCAAAAGCTCGGTCCACGGCGAGACAAGAAGCAGCTCCGCGCTGCTCTCACCGCAGCCGTCGGGCTCGTAGACCAGGACGCCGAAGCCGTGGCCGAGGTACCGAACCTGCGCGTCTTCCGGCGGACGCTGCGGGACGCACGGGTGCAGCCACGAGAGCGTCGCGCTCAACTCCGGGCCTCCCGACCGCTGGTCATGCTCTTGGAGCGGACGAACCCGACGAGCCGGTCTTCATCAAGAGGCGGGGCCATCCGCGCTGTGTGTACAACGCGAGGAATCCCCCCGGTCGCGTGCTCATCGTGGGCAGCGCCGTAATTGCGGTCGGGGGCATGTGCCACCTCTTCGACAGCTCGTAGTGGAGCGAGGGCGAGATCGGGGACGCCGTTCACGTTGCCGCTGAACGCCTGGAAGCCCAGCCACAGGTCCTGCGGGGACACATCGGCTACGAGGACCCGCATGCGCCGCACTACGTCATCGCCCCCCTTCGGGCGGGCGCTGCAGCCGGTCTTCGAGAGTGGAAGTGGAGATCCGGGGATTCCTGCTCGGGTTCCCGGACCCGTCAGGGCTCCACGCCCAGCATCCGTCGCAGGAGGTCGCGGAGGAGGGTGCGCTGGTCGGCCGTGAGGGCGGCTAGGGGCTCGCGGGCGAAGTCGAGGGAGTCGCGGAGGCGGCGGGCGGTGGCGCGGCCCTCGGCGGTGGTGGCGGCCAGCTTGACGCGGCGGTCGTCCGGGTCGGGGCGCCGCTCGACGAGGCCGCGGGCCTCCAGGCGGTCGACGATGCCGGTGACGTTGGACGGCTCGCACTTCAGCCGCTGCGCGATCCGGCGCATCGGCAGCGGTTCCAGGGAGAGAAGGCCCAGCAGTCGCGCCTGCGCGCCCGTGAGGTGGTGCTCGGCCGCCGCGTCCTCGTACTCCTCGTGGTAACGGGCCACGACGGCGGCGATGAGCTCGACGACCTCAAGGGTCAGGGGGTCCGTGGTGCGTGGGGCTGGGGCTGGGTCCATGGAACCAGGGTAACGATTTACTTGACAATCTGAAATATTTGGCAGCATGGTTGTTTCAGGTAATGAAATATTTGCCGCGTGCAGCGTGGCCCGAGGAGGAACGCCCCCCATGCCGGAACAGCCCGAGCAGCCCGCACAGTCCGCGCAGCCTGAGCAGCCCGTATCGTCCGGACTGCCGCAGACCGGCCGCGCCTGGCATCTCGTCGCCCGGCCGACCGGCACGCCGGTCCCGGAGGACTTCGCCCTGCGGGAGATCCCCGTCGCGGAGCCCGGCCCCGGCGAGATCCTCGTCCGCAATCTGCATCTGTCGGTCGACCCGTACATGCGCGGCCGCATGAACGACGTCAAGTCGTATGTCCCGCCCTTCCGGCTGGACGCGCCCATGGACGGCGGCGCCGTCGGCGAGGTCCTCGCCTCGCGGGCGGACGGCTTCGCCGTGGGCGACCACGTGCTGCACGGGCTCGGCTGGCGCGAGTACGCCGTCGTGAAGGCTGAGCACGCCACCGCGGTGGACCCGGCGCTCGCCCCGCTCTCCGCCTACCTCGGTGTGCTCGGGATGCCGGGCCTCACCGCCTACGCCGGGCTGCTGGAGGTCGCCTCCTTCCGCGAGGGCGACGCGGTCTTCGTCTCCGGCGCGGCGGGTGCCGTCGGCAGCCTCGTCGGCCAGATCGCCCGGCTGAAGGGCGCCTCCCGCGTCATCGGCAGCGCCGGCTCGGACGAGAAGGTGCGGGCCCTCACCGAGGAGCACGGCTTCCACGCCGCGTTCAACTACAAGAACGGCCCGGTGGCGGAGCAGCTCAGGGAAGCGGCGCCGGACGGCATCGACGTCTACTTCGACAACGTCGGCGGCGAGCACCTGGAGGCGGCGATCGGCTCCCTCAACGTCCACGGCCGCGTCACGGTCTGCGGAATGATCTCCCAGTACAACGCCACCGAGCCCTCGCCCGCCCCGCGCAACCTCGCCCTGGTCATCGGCAAGCGGCTCCGCGTGCAGGGGATGCTCGTGAGCGACCACCAGGCGCTGCAGCCGCGGTTCGTCGAAGAGGTGAGCGGCTGGATCCGGTCCGGCGACCTCACCTACCGCGAGACCGTCGTGCACGGCATCGACCACGCCGCCGACGCCTTCCTGGGCATGCTGCGCGGCGAGAACACCGGAAAGATGATCGTCAGCCTCGACGGCTGACATCCTTCCCTCCGCCCTTCCCTCTGCCCCCCACGCACCATCCCCCGCGTACCGCCGAGCGCATGGCCTCGGCCGGTTGACACACCGCCGGCCGCGGCGGCGCCGGTGCGCGGCAGCACCGTCCGAGAGCGCACACCGTGTGCGCACCACAGGAGGATTCACATGTCCGTCCAGTCCGTTGACGTTCTGTACACCGCGATAGCCACCGCCGAGGGCGGCCGAGACGGCCGGGTCGCCTCCGACGACGGCAAGCTCGACGTGGTCGTCAACCCGCCCAAGGAGCTGGGCGGCAGCGGTGCCGGCACCAACCCCGAGCAGCTCTTCGCCGCCGGGTTCAGCGCCTGCTTCCAGAGCGCGCTGGGCGTGGTGGCCCGGCAGCGGAAGGCCGACATCACCGGCTCGCGGGTCACGGCGAAGGTCGGCATCGGCAAGACCGAGGCGGGCGGCTTCGGCCTGGAGGTCGAGCTGGCCGTCTCCATCCCCGGCGCGGACGAGGCGACGGTCCGCGAACTGACCGAGGCCGCGCACCAGGTGTGCCCCTACTCCAACGCCACCCGCGGCAACATCAAGGTCGACCTGAGCGTCGTCGCCTGAGACCCGGCCGAGTGACGGCCGGGCATGCTCACCGCCCGGGGTGACCGCCGCCCGGCCACCTCGCCCCGTTGCCGCCGTACGGGCCGGGCCCGTCGCGGTCCGGGTCCGGCATCCCGCCGCCCGGGCCCCCGGTACCGCCGTCGCGTACCGCCGTGCGGCCCCGCCCCCGTCCCCGTCCCCGCTCCCGTTCCACGGGCGGGGCCGGGGGCGGCGCGGGGCCCGGATAGGCTTCCGTCCATGCGTGATCTCGGGGCGGGTTTCGGTTACTTGGTCAAAGGGCAGCGCTGGGTGGGCCGGCGCGGCAGCCGGATGAGGACGGGGCTGCTGCTGCCCCCGCTCATCACCCTGGCGCTGTACGCGGCGGCGCTGGTCGCCCTCGGCTTCTGGGCCGGCGACATCACCGCCTGGGCCACCCCGTTCGCCGACGACTGGGACTCGCCCTGGCAGGGCCTGCTTCGCGGCACCCTCACCGCGCTGCTCTTCGTCGGCGGGCTGTTCTTCGCCGTGGTGACGTTCGCCGCGGTGACCCTCCTCGTCGGTCAGCCGTTCTACGAGAACCTGGCCGAGCAGGTGGACGAGTCCGAGGGCGGCGCCCCGGCCGGGCCGGAACTGCCGCTCTGGCGTGAGCTGCTGATCTCGGCCTGGGACAGCCTGCGGGTGCTCTTCTGGGCCGCCCTCTTCGGGGTGTCCCTGTTCGTGTTGGGCTTCGTGCCCGTCGTCGGGCAGACCGTCGTCCCCGTCGTCGGCCTCTGCGTCTCCGGGTTCTTCCTCGCCGTCGAGCTGGCCGGTGTGGCGCTCGTGCGCCGCGGGGTGCCGCTCAAGGAGCGGTTCCGCCTGCTGCGCGGGCGGTTGATGCTCACCCTCGGTTTCGGTGTGCCGCTGGCGCTGGCCTTCCTCGTCCCGTTCGTCGCCGTCTTCCTGATGCCGGGCGCGGTGGCGGGGGCGACCCTCCTCGCCCGCGAGCTGGTGCTGCCGGTGGCGGAGCCGCCGGGTGCCGGTGACGGGGGCGGGTACGGGACGCCGGGTACGGCGGACGCGGCCGGGCCCGGGCCCGCGGCCTCGCCGTGGCCCCCGGCAGCGCCGCCCGCGCCGCCGGCCGGCTGAGCGCGGGACCGGAGGGCCGGAGAGGCCGGGGGTCTCGGACAGGGACAGGAGCGGGAGCGGAGCGCGCGCCGGCTACGGCGCACGCGAACGGGTCCAGGCCCGTGGCGCCGCCGTTGCCCCCGGCCGGCTGAGCCGGGAGCCCGGGAGCCCGGGAGCCCGGGAGCACGGGAGGCCGGGAGGCTGGGAGGCCGAGCCCGGTTCTGCTCCCGGTTCCCGGGGCGGAGCCTCAGCTCCCTGGCCCGTGCGAGCCGAACTTGCGTCCGGGCCTGCCCACGTTGGCGGTGAAGGCCCGGACGTCCCCGCGCATGCCCCGGGCGCGCAGCAGGGCCTGCTGCTCGATCATCAGTCCGTCGACGTTCTCCGTGTACCGGCCGCGATCGCGCCGGAGTAGCACGACCGTGCACCACACCGCGACGCCGACCAGGCCGGCCAGAAGCCAGATGAACCCGCCCATGCTTTCCCTCTCCCCGTTCGCACACCGTGGCGCGACGCTCGGCGGCGCCCCGGCGGGCCGGGCACCGTGGCCCGCCCACCGTCAAAAATACGGTGAACGGCGCGAGTTCGGCAGAGGTCGCGCGGCCTGACGCACCGAGACCGTTCCGGTCGGGGCCTTCTCCCTCGCCGGGCCGGGGCGTGCGGCACGGAACGGAACGGCACGGAACCGCTGCCGGCAGCGGCCCGAATCGGCCGCCGACGTGCGCGCAGCATGCGGGCCGCACCCCCCACCGCACCCCCTTCCACCCCATCTCCCGCGCTGGGGAGCCGAGTTGGCGCGCCGCCGACATCGCCGTATCTCTGCGCGAAGCGTTGACGGGGCATTCTTTCGAATCTATCTTGCCGTTCGAAGTTACGGGCGCCATTCGACATGTCGAACATATCGGGTGGCGTCAGCCCTCCTCGCACGCCCTGAGCATCCCGAAGACGTAGGGATACCCGCCTCTCATGCAGCAGAGTTCACGAACTTCACGGAGCCGCAGAAGCGTGCTCACCGGCCTCGGTGCCCTCGCCGCGGCCGGCACCCTGGGGACCGTCTCCACCGGCTGCGCGGCCCCCTCGGCCGCCGGAGCCGACCGCACCCGCCTCCGTTTCTGGCATCTCTTCGGCGGGGGTGACGGCGTCAACATGCAGACCATGCTGGACGCCTACCGCGCCGAGCACCCCCGCATCGGACTGGAGTCCGCCACCCTCCAGTGGGGGGCGCCGTACTACACCAAACTCGGCATGGCCGGGGCCGGCGGACGCGCTCCCGAGGTGGCCGCCCTCCACCTCACCCGCCTCCCCGGCTTCGCCCCCGGCCGCCTCCTCGACCCCTTCGACCTGGACCTCCTCGCCGAACACGGCGTCCGCCCCACGGACTTCCCCGAGCACATCTGGCGCCGCGGGACCGTGGACGGCGAGCAGTACGCCGTCCCGCTCGACACCCACCCCCTGGTGCTCTTCTACAACACCGAGATCTGCAAGAAGACCGGACTGCTGGGGGACGACGGCAAGCTCCGGCCGATCAGCGGCGCCCGGGAGTTCACCGAGGTCCTGCGCGCCGTCAAGAAGACCACCGGCGGCCCCGCCATCGCCATGGAGACCATGGGCGCCGACACCGTCGGCCCGTGGCGGCTCTTCGCCGCCTTCTACTCCCAGACCGGCGGCACCGTCCTCGACGACACCGGTACCCGGATCACCATCGACGACGCCAAGGCCCTGCGGGTCCTGGAGTGGATGCGCTCCCTCGTCGACGAGGGGCTGGCCATCCGCCGGGTCGACTACCAGGGCGGCGTCGGCGCCTTCAACACCCGGCGGACCGCCTTCCTCATCAACGGCGAGTGGGAGGTCAGCACCTTCCTCACCACGAAGATCCCCTTCTCCATGACCCGGATACCGGACCTCTTCGGCCGGGCCTCCACCTTCGCCGACTGCCACACCTTCGTCCTCCCGCACCAGGCCGGCCGCGGCGGCGCGAGCAACGAGGCCGCCCACGCCTTCGTCGCCTGGTTGCTCAAACACACCGTGGAGTGGGCCAAGGGCGGCCACGTCCCCGCCTATCTGCCCACCCTGGAGAAACCCGAGTACCTGGAACTCACACCGCAGTCCGAGTACCGCTCCGTGCTGGACGACGTGGCGCTCGACCCGCCCGCCTGGTTCGCCGGCTCCGCCTCCTCCATGCAGATCGAGCTCGGCGCCGTCTTCTCCGGCGTGCTCACCGGCTCCCGCAGCCCGCGTAACGGCCTCGCCGAGGCGAAGAGACGCCTGCGGAAACTCCTCGACACCCCGAACCCCTTCGGAGGCGCGGCATGACCACCACCTCCGCCGTACCGCCCGCCGCGCCCGCCGCCGGGGCCCGGGCCGGGACCACGGGCTCCGTACGCTCCGTCCGCCACAAGTGGACCGAGCACGGGCTGCTCTTCACCGCGCCGTTCCTGATCGTCTACGCCCTCTTCCTGGTCTGGCCGCTGCTCTACGGCATCAAGATGAGCCTCGGCGACGACAACATCGCCGGCACCGAGTCGGAGTTCGTCGGGCTGGACAACTACGCCGAGGCGCTGACCGACCCGAACGTCTGGTCCTCCCTCTGGAACACCCTCTGGTTCACCGCCCTCAGCACCGTCCCGCTCGTCGTGCTGGGACTCGTCCTCGCGCTGCTGGCCCACGAGCTGCGGGTGGTGCAGTGGCTGTGGCGGCTCTCCTGGTTCGCGCCCTTCCTGCTGCCCTCGGGCGTCGTCTGCCTGCTCTGGCTGTGGATGATCTACCCGTCCGACTTCGGCCTGGCCGACCTGCTGCTGGGCGCCGCCGGGCTCGACCCGGACATCGGCTGGCTCAGCGACACCCGCTACGCGATGCTCTCCATCGTCCTCACCACCGTGTGGTGGACGGTCGGCTTCAACTTCCTGCTCTACCTGGCCGGACTCCAGTCCATCCCGCAACACCTCTACGAGGCCGCCGAGATCGACGGCGCCGGCCCCTGGCACCGGCTGTGGCACATCACCCTGCCGAGCCTGCGCCGCACCACCTTCGTCGTGCTGGTGCTCCAGCTGCTGGCCTCGCTCAAGATCTTCGACCAGGTCTACATCATGACCGGCGGCGGGCCCGACGAGTCCACCCGGCCGATCCTCCAGTACGTCTACCAGGCCGGCTTCACCGGCTACCGGATCGGCTACGCCTCCGCCGTCTCCTACGTCTTCTTCGCCCTGATCGTCGTCGTCTCGCTGGTCCAGCTGCGGCTGTCCCGGCGCGCCAGTGAGGAGAGTGACCGGTGAGCGCAACCGCCGTGGACGGCACCACCGTGGCCGGTGCCCCCGTGCCGGGCGGCGCCGCCGCGCCCGGGACCGGCGGGGGCCGCACGCCCCGCTGGACGCGTGGCCGGATCGCCCTGCTCGCCCTGGCCGTGCTGCTCGCCGTCGCCTGGCTGCTGCCCCTCGCCTGGGCCGTGGCCACCTCCCTCAAACCGGCGAGCGAGACGACGAAGACCACACTGGAGTGGGTGGGCTCCACCATCACCTTCGAGGCCTACGGCGAGGTGTGGGCGTCCGGCGACCTGGCCCGCTGGATGGTCAACTCCGCCTACATCGCGGTGATGACGACCCTGCTGACGGTCACCACCTGCGCGATGGCCGCCTACGGCTTCGCCCGCACCGAGTTCCGCGGCCGCCGCGTCCTCTACGGGCTCGTGCTCGCCGGGATCATGGTGCCGCCGCAGGTGCTCATCGCCCCGCTCTTCGCCGAGATGGTGCGGCTGCGGCTCGTCGACACCTACTGGGGCGTGATCCTGCCGCAGGTCGCCGTGCCCGCCATGGTCTTCATCCTGGTGAAGTTCTTCGAGGGCGTGCCGCGCGAACTGGAGGAGGCCGCCTTCTGCGACGGCGCCGGGCGCTGGCGGGTGTTCTGGCAGATCGTGCTGCCGCTCTCCCGGCCCGTCCTCGCCGCCGTCGCGATCTTCACCTTCATCTCCACCTGGAACAACTTCCTCTGGCCGTTCCTGGTGACCACCGATCCGGCCGGGATGACGCTGCCCGTCGGCCTCGTCAACGTCCAGTCCACGTACGGCGTGCGCTACGCCCAGGTGATGGCCTCCCTCGTCATCGCCGGGCTGCCGCTGCTCGTCGTCTTCGCGATCTTCCAGCGCCAGATCGTCCGCGGCGTCGCCCACACGGGCCTCGCCGGCCAGTAGCCCGGGTCCGGACCGGGGGCCCGCGGCGGCTCCCGGTCCGGACCGGCCCACGCGCAACGCCACGCATCCCGTACGCGCGACGCACCGCGCACCGCGCACCGCACTCCGCACCGCGCGGGGCATCCGCGTACGACCCGCCCTCCCGTATCCCCACGCCCCCGTAACGGAAGGACACCCCCCATGCGTCGCCGACGCGCACTGCTCACCGCCCTGCCCGCGGCCCTGCTGCTCGCCCTGCTGCCCTCCGGCGCCACCGCCTACCCCAACCCCGGGCTGGTCACCGGCGATGTCGTCGTCCACGACCCGACGATGGTCAAGACCACCGACGGACGGTACGTCCTCTACTCCACGCACGGCGGCCTGGAGGCCCGCGTCTCCACCGACCGCACCCACTTCACCCGCGCCGGATCGGCCTTCACGACCCTGCCGTCCTGGTGGTCGGACTACTCCTCCGAGCGGGACCCCTGGGCGCCCGACATCTCGTACCACGACGGCGCCTACTGGATGTACTACGCCGTCTCCTCCTTCGGCTCCAACCACTCCGCGATCGGGCTGGCCAAGAGCTCCACCGGCCTCCCCGGAAGCTGGAGCGACCGCGGCATCGTCTACCGGACGAGCACGAGCGACAACCACAACGCCATCGACCCCAACCTCTTCGTGGACGACGACGGCACCTGGTGGCTGAGCTTCGGCTCGTACTGGACCGGCATCAAGATGATCCGCCTCGACCCCGCCACCGGGAACCGGCACAGCGACCGCACCGTGCACAGCCTCGCCACCCGGCCCGACGCGCCGCACGCCGTGGAGGCCCCGCAGATCGTCAAACGGGGCGGCTTCTACTACCTGTTCGCCTCCTACGACCGGTGCTGCGCCGGCACCGACTCCACGTACAAGATCAAGGCGGGCCGGGCGAGCAGCCCGACCGGGCCGTACACCGACCGCGGCGGGGTACGGATGATGGACGGCGGCGGCACACCGGTGCTGGAGACCCACGGGCGCTACATCGGACCCGGCGGGCAGTCCGTCCTGAAGGACAGCGACGGGCATGTGCTCGTCTACCACTACTACGACCGCGACGACAACGGCACACCCAAGCTCGGCATCAACCTGCTGGGCTGGAGCGGCGGCTGGCCCAGCGCGTACTGACCCCCGGCCGGGCCCGGCACCGCACCCGGCACGCGGGCCCGGCCCTCGTACCGCCGTACCCCCGTCCCCCCGCTTCCCGCCTCCCGTCCCCGGACCGAAAGGCCTCCATGACCGCCCGCACCGCCCGCACCGCCCGCATCACCCTTGACCCCGACTTCACCGTCGGCGACGTCAACCCCCGCCTCTTCGGCTCCTTCGTCGAGCACTTGGGCCGCTGCGTCTACACGGGCGTGTACGAACCCGGCCACCCCGCCGCCGACGAGGCGGGCCTCCGCACCGACGTCCTCGAACTGGTCCGCGAACTCGGGGTGACCGCCATCCGCTACCCCGGCGGGAACTTCGTCTCCGGCTACAAGTGGGAGGACGGCACCGGCCCGGCGGAGGACCGGCCGCGCCGCCTCGACCTCGCCTGGCGCTCCACCGAGACCAACCGCTTCGGCCTCGCCGAGTACATGGACTTCGTCGCGAAGGCCGGCGGCGAGCCCATGATGGCCGTCAACCTCGGCACCCGCGGCGTCGCCGAGGCCGTCGAACTCCTGGAGTACGCCAACCACCCCGGCGGCACCGAACTCTCCGAGCGCCGCATCGCGCACGGGGCGAAGGACCCGTACGGCATCCGCCTCTGGTGTCTCGGCAACGAGATGGACGGCCCCTGGCAGACCGGCCACAAGACGGCGGAGGAGTACGGCCGGCTGGCCGCCGAGACCGCCCGCGCGATGCGGCAGATCGACCCGGACCTGGAGCTGGTCGCCTGCGGCAGCTCCGGCCAGTACATGCCGACCTTCGCCGCCTGGGAGGCCACCGTCCTGGCGGAGTGCTACGACCTCGTCGACCACATCTCCCTGCACGCCTACTACGAGGAGAAGGACGGCGACCGGGACTCCTTCCTCGCCTCCGCCGTCGACATGGAGTCCTTCATCGAGAACGTGATCGCCACCTGCGACCACGTCGGCGCCCGGCTCAAGTCGAAGAAGCGCATCAACCTCTCCTTCGACGAGTGGAACGTCTGGTACCTCTCCCGCTTCCAGGAGGAGGCCGAGCGGAACCCGGGCACCTGGGAGGAGGCGCCGCGGCTGCTGGAGGACAACTACAGCGTCACCGACGCCGTCGTCTTCGGCTCACTGCTCATCGCGCTGCTCCGGCACGCGGACCGGGTGACCGTCGCCTGCCTCGCCCAGCTCGTCAACGTCATCGCCCCGATCCTCACCGAACCCGGCGGCCCCGCCTGGCGGCAGACCACCTTCTATCCCTTCGCTCAAGCGTCGCGGTACGGGCGCGGCCGGGTCCTGACGGTCGACCCGGTCGGGCCGGTGCAGAAGACCGCGCGCTACGGAGAGGTTCCGTTGCTGCACGCCACGGCCGTACAGGACGAGGAGACGGGCGCGGTCACCGTCTTCGCCGTCAACCGCAGCCAGACCGAACCCCTGCCGCTGAAGGTCGTGCTGCAAGGCCTGGCGCTCGAACGGGTCGCCGAGCACAGCGTGCTGGCCGACGCCGACCCGGAGGCCCGCAACACCCTGGCCGACCCGGAGCGCGTCACCCCGCACGCGGCGGAGGGCACCACCCTGGTGGACGGCGCGCTGCGCACGGTGCTGGAGCCCCTGTCCTGGAACGTCATCCGCCTGGTCTGACGGAGCCGACCGAACCGGAGCGGACCGAACCGGAGCGGACCGAACCGGACCGGACCGGCCGGGGCCGGACAGACCCCGGCCGCTCCGGCACCGCCCACACACGTGCCCAACGGCTGTACGCCGAACAGCCGTTGGGCACTCCCTCCGGTACGGGGCCCGCGCCCACCGGGCAGTACGCCCCACTCCGTACGGCTCCGTTCCACCGGCACACCGCACCACCGGACGGACCCGCCCACCGATCCGCAGCCCTCACCCGTATCGGAAGGGATCTCCGTGCTCCGCTCCCCTCCCGCCTTCTACGTTCCGTGACGCGATTCACACCATCGGTAGTGGCAATGCGGTTGCGGTGTCCCTCTCCCAGGGGAGAGGAGAGGCATGGAGCCCCACACCTACGCCCTGTGCTGTCCGCCGCAGGTCACCGTCCCGAAGATCGCCCGGGACTTCGTGACGAGTGTCCTGCGCTCGCTGGACCTGCGGCACATCACCGACAGCGCGGCTCTGTGCACCTCCGAACTGGTCACGAACTCCTATGTGCACACCGACAAGGGCGGCGGCTCCGGTTCTGGAATCGGCTCCCTGCTGTGGCTGGTGGTCGAGCCGACCCTCGTGAGGATCAGCGTCTACGACGCCAACCCGTCCGCACCCGCCCCGCGCAGCGCCCGGGCGGACGACGAGGGCGGCCGCGGCCTCGCCCTGGTCGCCGCCCTCGCCGATGCCTGGGGCCATGTACGGGGCGGCCCGCCCGGCCTGGGCGACCGCCGGGGCAAGGGCGTCTGGTGCGAACTGGGCACCGCCCGGGCATAGCCCGCCGGGCCGTGCGCGGATCAGCCCTCCGGACCCTGCCCCGGCCCTGGCCGCGCGCAGCAGGCAGAGGACCCGGCCCGGCCTGCGGTAGCTTGACAACGTGACAGTCCAGACGATCCAAGAGGTCCGTCTCACCGCGTTCAAGAGTTTCCGTGACGAAGTGCTTCCGCTCGCGCCGCTCACCGTCCTGATCGGCCGGAACAGCAGCGGCAAGTCCAATGCTCTCGACGGCCTGGAAGTCCTGTCCCGTCTGGCGCGGGGCGAGGACGTCGTCGAGGCGCTGGAGAGCCGTCGCGGCGAGTCCGGGCCGGTGCGGGGCGGGCTGGCCGGCTGTGTGCCGCACGGCTCGGATCACTTCACTCTCGGCTGCACCGTGCGGCGGGAGGAGTCGGGCGAGCGGTGGCTGGTCGATCTCGACGTCACGGTCCAGGTGGAGCCGGAGGTCCGGATCGTCTCCGAGCGCATCACCGGCCCGACGCACCGCGGCCGGAAGGCCGTACTGGAGATGACCGAACCGGGCGGGCCCGGCCCCGTAGTGGCGACCGTGCACAACGGCAAGCCGGGCCGGAACCCCCGGATGATGTTCCGCGCGTCAAGACTCCTCACCTCACAGGTCCCCGGCCGCCTGGTCGGCGAGACCACGGGCGAACAGGACACCCTGTGGTGCGCCGAGACGGTGCTCTCGGCGCTCACGGGGGTCTTTCATCTCGACCCGGTGCCGCACCTCATGCGCCAGTACGTGCCGGCGCGCGACGTGCATCTGCGGCGCACGGCGGAGAATCTGTCCGCCGCGGTGGGAGACCTCCAACGCCGGGAGCCGGGCCTGTTCCAGCGGCTGGTGGAACTGCTGCGGGGCCTGACCGATCACGACATCGAGAAACTGGCGGTCACCAGGTCCGAACTGGGCGATGTGATGCTGGCCCTGGACGAGGGACGATTCGGGCTCACCCCGGCCAGGGAGATGAGCGACGGCATGCTGCGCTTCCTGGCGGTGGCCACCTCACTGCTCACCGGTGGCAGCGGCCTCGACCTGGGGTCTCGGCTCCCGGAGCAGACCGAGCGCTCCCTGATGCTGGTGATCGAGGAACTGGAGAACGGACTGCACCCCTCGCAGGCTTCCGAGGTACTGCAACTGGTCCGCCAGGCCAGCGCCGAGAACAGCACCCAGGTCCTGATCACCACACACAGCCCGGCTCTGCTCACGGCCCTCGACAGCGCCGACCACGAAGGCGTCGTCGTCTGCACGCGCGACCGGGAGACCGGCACCAGCCGCCTCGGCCGGCTCACGGAACTGGAGGGCTATCCGGCGGCCATGGCGGCCGGAACCCTCGGCGAGGTGGTGACGCAGGGCCGGCTGGAGCAGCGGGACCGCGGCGACCGCGACTACACCGAGTTCGACCGGCTGCTCGGAATCGGGTGAAACGTGGCGCGCAGAGTCGAGTTCGTCGACACCTCCGTCCTCTGCAACCTCCTCGGGGTCCCCGGCAAGTGCCAGGACCGGGAGCAGGTGGCCCAGGACTTGCGCCGCAAGCGCGAGGCCCGGAACTGCACGCTGCTGCTCCCGGTGACAGCGGTGATCGAGACCGGGAACCACATCGCTCAGTTACCGGACGGCAAGGCGCGCCGGGCCTGCGCCGAGCGCTTCGCCGCGGTCCTCCGGACGGTGGTGGACGGCACGGCACCCTGGGCGCTGAACGAGGTCGAGTGGAACGCCGCTCACCTGGAGACCCTGCTCGCGGGAGGACGGACGGGCAGCAGCCTGATCGAGCACGCCTGCAACCGTCTGGGCTGCGGCGATCTCAACATCCTCGTCGAGCGCGACCGGTACCTGGCCCGGACCTCGGGAATCGAGGCCGGGGTGTGGACGCTCGACGCACTTCTCGCGTCCTACGCCTGACGGTACGGCGGCGGAGCGGACCCGGGCCCTGAACCCCGCAGGGCGGGCTGGACCCGGGTCCGCTCCATGTGCCCGCGTCAGTGCGGCCGGCTTCTGCGTCCGCGAGCAGCCGGACCGTCGAACTCCCCGGCCTTGACCCCGCGCAGCAGAGCGCCGAGCACGGTGCGGCGGAGAGTGAGAACCGCACCCGGGTGATCGCTCTCGCGAAGGGCGACGACGGCGGGCCCGGCAGCGGCGAGTTCGACGCACTCGCCCTCCTCCTGCGAGTAGGACGACTTCTGCCAGATGGTCTTCTCGGCCAACGGATGATCCTTCACAGCTCGCCCACGACGGACTGGATGAAGGCGCGCGACTCGGTCTCCCCGAGCGCCGCCGCGTGGATGGCATCGAAGAGCGTCCGGTACTTCCGCAGTTGCGGCTCGGTGTGGAGCAGCCCCATGCCGTGCGCGGCGTCGACCTGCACGCTGTCGAGCTGCGGTACGGGCCCGCAGGCGTAGAGCATCGCGTGCCCGGACCCGATGTGCGCCTCGGAGGCGAAGGGGATCACGCGCAGGCTGATGTACGGCTGATCGCTCAGGCTCAGCAGGGTCTTCAACTGCTCGCGCACCACCGCGCGGCCGCCGAAGCGCATGCGCAGCGCGGCCTCGTGGATGACCACCTCGTAGGGGGACGTGCGGTGCCGGCTCAGGACGGACTGCCGCTCCATGCGGTGCGCGACGCGGGCCTCCAGCTCCGTCTTGGGCAGCGGGGGCAGGGCGGCGCCGAAGATGGTGCGGGCGTACGCCTCGGTCTGTAACAGGCCGGGGATGTGGGTGATCTGGATGGTGCGGAGCCGGGTCGCGTGGTGCTCCAGCTCGGAGAGGTCCAGCAGCGGGGCGGGCAGCACGCCCCGGTACGCCTCCCACCAGCCCTGGCCGCGCTGTTCGTAGGTGATGGCCACGAGGGCGTCGATGAGCGCGCTGTCGCCGCAGGAGTAGAACGCCGCGAGCCGCCGCAGCCGCTCCTCGCTGACCCCCAGCCGCCCTGCCTCGATATGGCTGACCTTGGCGGGGTCCACCCCCAGAAGTTTCGCGGTGTCGCGGGCCGTGACCCCCGCGGCCTCGCGCATCTTCCGCAACTCGGCGCCCAGCCGCTCCTGACGAGCTGTCGGCGCGCTTCTCAGCGACATGGCGTCCCCTCGTGGCTCGTGTGTCGCATGTGACGCAACACCTTTTCACGAACCGGAGGAGGCGAGGGACGTGGAGGGACCAGGTTGCAGTGGGGCCATGTTGCCCCCGGCGGCGGTGCCGGGGAGGCAGCCGCCCGGCCATGGTGCTCCGGGGGCGCCCGGACCGCTGCTGACCGGCATGGCGGAGGCCCGGTCGGTGGTGACCGGCAGCAGATCCCTGCGGTACTCGCCGGCTTGGGCCATGTGGTGCCGCACCGCGCCGATCCAGCGTCCAGCGTTCACCGACACGTCCGAGTAGAGATCCGCGAACATCTCGGCGATCTCGCCGTACTCGCGACCGTTCCGGGCGCTGTACAGAAACTCGGTGCGCTGCGGATAGCAGGACGCCATGGCTCCGGCGTCGACCGCGTCTCACCGGGTGCGCTTCTCCGCCTGGTGCAGAGCCTCGGCGTCCTCGACAGCTCCCCACTCCCGCGCCCGCTCGAAGTGGCGACTGATGCGGGCCGCCCGCTCCTGCTGCTCGACGTAGAAGTGGAGCGCGAGGTTCACCGCTTCCTTCTTCGTCCTCGCCTTCGAGAGCGCCATGACCCGCCGCAGGGCGTCGTCATCAATGTCGATTTGCGCAAGGGACACACCGCACCTCCGCCCATGTTGGTGATGTACATCGAAGTACAGATGAGCAGTCTTCCGCCCGCGAGCAGAGGCAGCTGCGCACAACGCCTGCCTCTGCACACAGCGAGCCCGCTCGCGGAACCGGCAACGGCCCGAGCCTCCGTCTCACCCCGCGTCGGGGGGCAGGACGCAGGCTGCATCCGCTTCGCCGGTCCAGACAGCGCTCCCGCGCACCGCCGCCGCCCAGTACGGCACATCTTTCCCGCTGGCGCGGGGGTGTTCACGGCTGGTGCTGTTTTACGGGGGGATGGCCGCAGGAAGCTGCAGGAAACCGATGGCCGGCTTCCAGCGGGGAGGTGACCGGGAAGAGCAGGGTGACGATCAGGAACGCAGTGGTCGCGCCGACCTCGCCTCGGTCGAGTGTCGACCGTACACGGGGCATGGTCACCCCGGCCGAGTGACGACGAAGGGACATTCGCCACCCTCCAAGCCCGGCTGGGAATACGGTTTTGAAGGTCCGGCGGAACGGAGGGCGCAATGACCGAGCACACCGACACCCACATCGGCGCGCGAGTGCGCGATGTTCGCAAGCGGCGCGGTTTGACGCAACGTGAGCTGGCCGGTTCGTCCGGCGTTTCCCTGTCCCTCATCCGAAAACTGGAGCAGGGCGAAGTGGCCGGCACGAGGATGGAAACGGCGCGGCTGCTGGCCGTCGCGCTCCGGGTCCCCACGGCGCGGCTCCTGCGGCGAGACGCCGACCCGGCGGACGCCGCCACAACGGACCAGTGGTCGCCGGTACGGGCTGCGCTTCTGGCCCCGCCCGCCGACACCCTGGACGAAGAGCCCACCACAGCAGGCGTTTCCAGGGCTCTCGCCGTAGCCGAACCGCTCTTCGCCACCGTGAATTTGAGCGGCCTGGCGACCGTGGTTCCTCCGCTGATCCGGGACGCCGACGCACTGACCGGCACCGACCGCCGGACCCGCGCCGTACAGGTCCGAGTGCTCCAACTCGCCGGGTGGCTGCTGACGCAGACACGGCAGTACGAGGGCGCGGCCGCAGCCCTCGACCGTGCGCTGGACATGGCCCCGGACCGGCTGGACGGTGCCGCCACGGTCAGCACCATGGCCTGGCTCATGCTCCGCCAGGGCCGGTTGGAGGAGGCGCGGAAACTGTCCGTGCGGTGGGCGGACGAGACAGAGCCCCGCATGTCCCGCGCCACCCCGGCCGAACTCGCCGCATGGGGTTGGATGCTGCTGCGCACGGGCGCGGCAGCGGTGCGGGACAACCGCCCCGGGGAGGCGGCGGACGCACTGCGGCTGGCCCGGGCCGCGGCGGCCGCGCTGGGCCGGGATGACGTCGCCGAGGTGGACCGCATGCGCCGGTTCGGGCCGCTGCGGGTGCAGCAGTACGCGGTCGAGCACGCCGCTGTCCAGGGCCGGCCGGAGACGGTCCTCCGCCTGGCGGCGAGGATGCCGGCGGATATACCGCCGAGCAGCAGCCACGCCCGGCACCGGCTCGATGTCGCGGATGCTCATGCGCGGCTGAGGCAGCACGAAGAGGCGATGCGGATTCTGCAGGAGCTCCGCGCGGAACGACCGGAGTGGCTGCGGCAGCAGCGGTACGCGCGCGACATCACCAGCCGGATCATCGGTCGCCGGAGGACGCTGACAACGGAGATGCGGGAACTCGCCGACGCGATCGGTGTCCCCGTGTGACGCGGGCCCTTGGCCCCGGTGCCTGGTACATCCACCCAGCCCCGAGAGAAAGTGCCATGGTGGCGGGCACGGCGCATTCCTACTCTCGGTGATGTATCGATCACTGAGAGACCGGGAGTGCCGACGTGTCCACCACCGATCGCAGTGCCCCGTCCGGCACGCCACCCGTGTCCGCGCTGGAGTGGATCCGCCGTGCGGGTGGCAGTCCCGGGCAGGCGGCCGTCGCGTGGCTGGCGGACGAGCTCGTCACGGTGCCGGTGGGGGTCGCCTGGGACGTCGTCCGGCTGCCGGCCGCCGAGGGGTGGCGGACCGTGCAGATCCTGCAGAACCTCGGGGAGGTCGGTCCCGTCCTGCTCGGCCCGAAGGGCGTCGAGGTGATGGTGCCGGTGGGCGCGGTCGATGGCTGGGACCTGCCCGGCGCCCGGGTGCTGGCCCGGGCCGAGCAGGTCGATGTGCCTCACCCGCGCGTGGTCGCGCCGCACACCCGGCACCGGCGCACGTGGATCGTTCCACCGACTGCCGAGCCCGCCGTGCTGACGGACGCCGATGCCCTGTACGGGGCCTACGCGGCGGCCCTCGCCACCGGAGGGTCCGCCCGGTGAGGCAGTGTGCGCGGTGCGGTCACCTCGGTCAACTGGTGCGGGTCGGCGCGCGGGACGGTGCTGCCACCGGGGCCGTTGTGTACGCCTGTCCCGGCCACGTCGCGGAGTTTCCGCCGCTCCCCGGAGCGGATCCGATCGGTCTGATCGAGTCGGTCGCGCGGGCCCGCCGGGACCGGGACGCGGCCGGGCGGTGAGGCTGCGATGGTGCGCGTGGCACGAGCTGCTCGCTCCGGACACCGTGCCGGTCCGGGGCGTCGAGGCGGGGCTCGGTGCGGGGTGCCGGTGGTATGCCTGCCGCCGCTGTGTCACCGATCTGGGGCTGGTTCCGCTGAACGAGCGCGCTGAGTCCGGCTCGACTCATCCCGCTCCGGGCCTCCGCCTCGCCCCCATGAGGCGGAGGCCCGGGCCGGGTGGTCAGCGGGCCGAGAAGGAGTGGACCGTCTCCGAGCGGTAGGTCTCGCCGGGGCGGAGGACCGTGGACGGGAACGACGGCTGGTTCGGGGAGTCCGGGAAGTGCTGGGTCTCCAGGCAGAAGCCGTCGCCCTGGCGGTAGACCCGGCCGGAGGTGCCGGCGTAGGTGGCGTCCAGGAAGTTGCCGGTGTAGAGCTGCACGCCCGGCTCGGTGGTGGCGATCCGCATGGTGCGGCCCGAGCGCGGGTCGGTGACCGTCATCGCGTGGCGCGGGCGGCCGGTCTTGCCCTTGTCCAGCACGTAGTTGTGGTCGATGCCCCGGCCGTACAGCACCTGCTCGTGCCCCTCGCGGAGGTCCCGGCCGATCGGCTTCGCGCGGCGGAAGTCGAAGGGGGTGCCGGCCACGGGGAGGAGCTTGCCGGTGGGGATGAGCGAGGCGTCCACCGGGGTGATGCGGGAGGCGTCGAGCCGCAGTTCGTGGTCCAGGACGGTGCCGGTGCCCTCGCCGCCGAGGTTGAAGTACGTGTGGTTGGTGAGGTTGACGACCGTGGGGGCGTCCGTGGTCGCCTCGTAGACGATGCGGAAGTCCCCGCGGGAGGTCAGGATGTAGTCCACCCGCACCGTCAGCTCGCCCGGGTAGCCCATCTCGCCGTCCGGGCTGACCCGGGTGAGGGTCAGGCCCGCCTCGCCGTCCCGCGCGAAGGGCTCGATGTCCCAGACCCGCTTGTCGAAGCCCCGGTCGCCGCCGTGCAGGCTGTTCTCCCCGTCGTTGAGCGGGAGTTGGTACTCCTTGCCGTCGAGGGTGAAGCGGCCTTCGGCGATGCGGTTGCCGTAGCGGCCGATCAGCGCGCCGAAGAACGGGCTGTTCTCGGTGTACGAGGCGAGGTCCGCGAAGCCGAGGGAGACATTGGCCGTGCGGCCGTGCCGGTCGGGGATCTCCAGGGACTGGACGATCCCGCCGTACGACAGCACCCGCAGCCGGGTGCCGCCGCGGGCGAGGGTCCAGCGGTCGACCTTGGTGCCGTCCGGGAGGCTGCCGAAGCCCTCCCGGGTGGGGAGTCCCCGCCCCGCGGGTCCGGCCTCCCCCGCGATCCCGGCCCCGGCCCCGGCCTCGCCGCCGCTTGCGACTCCGGCCCGGTCCCGGGCCTGCGCCGCGCCTGGTGTCGTCATGCCTGCCGCCAATCCAGCGGCCGCAGCCGCTATCACCGTGCGTCTCGATGTCATGCCGTGCCGATCCTCTCAAAGGGGACAAGGGGACAAACGGGCAGAGGGTGCTCGGCCCCGGGGCGTGGCCCGGGGCCGTCCGCGGCCGGCTACGAACCGACCCGGCGCTTGTTCCAGACGTCGAAGCCGACGGCCGCGAGAAGCACCAGACCCTTGATGACCTGCTGGTAGTCCGAGCCGATGCCGACCAGGGACATACCGTTGTTGAGCACGCCGAGCACCAGGCCGCCGATGATGGCGCCGAGGACGGTGCCGACGCCGCCGGTGGCCGAGGCACCGCCGATGAAGGCGGCGGCGATGGCCTCCAGTTCGAAGTTGATACCGGCGTTGGGGGTGGCTGCGGTCAGCCGGGCCGCGTAGACGACTCCCGCCAGGGCCGCGAGGACCCCCATGTTCACGAAGACCAGGAAGGTGACGCGCTTGTCCTTGACGCCGGACAGCTTGGCCGCCGCCTGGTTGCCGCCGAGGGCGTAGACGTGCCGGCCGATGATCGCGTTGCGCATCACGAAGCCCAGGGCCATCAGCAGGCCCACGAGGATGAGCAGCACGACCGGTGTGCCGTGGTAGCTCGCCAGGGTCAGCGTGAAGGCCACGACCGCCGCCACCAGGGCGGTGCACTTGGCGACGAAGAGCCCCATCGGGATGACGTCCAGCTCGTACCGCTGCTGCTGGCGGCGGTCGCTCCACTCCCGCCACAGCACGAAGACGACCACGCCGAGGCCGATGAGCAGCGTCGCGTTGTGGTAGTTGGTGTCCGGGCCCAGCTCGGGGATGAAGCCGTTGCCCAGGGACTGGAAGCCGTCCGGGAAGGGCCGCAGGGTCTGGCCCTCCAGCAGGATCTGGGTGGCGCCGCGGAACAGCAGCATCCCGGCGAGGGTGACGATGAAGGACGGGATGCCGATATAGGCGATCCAGAAGCCCTGCCAGGCCCCGGCGGCGGCGCCGATGAGCAGGCAGAGCACCAGCGCGAGCACCCACGGCATGTCGTTCTTGATCATCATCACGCCCGCGGCGGAGCCCACGAAGGCGGCCAGCGAGCCGACGGACAGATCGATGTGGCCCGCGATGATCACGATCATCATGCCGATGGCCAGGATGAGGATGTAGCTGTTCTGCTGGACCAGGTTGGTGACGTTCTGCGGCTTCAGCAGGATGCCGTCCGTCCAGACCTGGAACAGCACGACGATCAGCGCCAGCGCGAGCAGCATCCCGTACTGCCGCATATTGGCGCGGACACCGCGCAGCAGCGCCGCGGCGAGTCCGGACCCGGCGCCGCCCCCGGCGCCCGGGCCGGAGCCCGGACCCGGCGCCGGTCCCTCGTCCTTGGTGATGGTCGTGGTGCTCATCGGGTCCGTCCCCTGTCCATGGTCATGTGGCGCATCAGCACTTCCTGGGTGGCCTCGGCCCGGGGGATCTCCCCGGTGAGCCGGCCGGCGGCCATCGTGTAGATCCGGTCGCACATCCCCAGCAGCTCCGGCAGCTCGGAGGAGATGAAGACCACGGCCTTGCCCTGGGCGGCGAGATCGTTGATGACCGTGTAGATCTCGTACTTCGCCCCCACGTCGATGCCGCGGGTGGGTTCGTCGAGGATCAGCACCTCGGGGCCCGCGAAGATCCATTTGCTGAGGACGACCTTCTGCTGGTTGCCGCCGCTCAGCCGGTTCACGGTCTCGAACACCGTGGGGGTCTTGATGTTCATCGACGCCCGAAACCGCTCGGCGACCCGGGCCTCCTCGTGCTCGCTGACGACACCGCGCCGGGCGACCTTGGGCAGCGAGGCGATGGAGATGTTGCGGGCCACGTCGTCACCGAGGTTGAGCCCGTAGGTCTTGCGGTCCTCGGTGACGTACGCGATGCCGTGCGCGACGGCTTCCGGCACGGTCCGCGTGGAGACCTCCTTGCCGTGCAGCAGGACCCGGCCCGCGGCGTGCCGCCCGTAGCTGCGCCCGAAGACGCTCATCGCCAGCTCGGTGCGGCCCGCGCCCATCAGCCCGGCGATGCCGACGATCTCGCCGCGCCGCACCTCCAGGGACACCCCGTCGACCACCTTCCGCTGCTGGTCGATGGGGTGGTGCACGGTCCAGTCCGCGATCCGCAGGGCCGTCTCCCCGGCGCCCGGGCCCGTGTAGTGGGTGCGCTCCGGGAAGCGGTGATCCAGGTCGCGGCCGACCATGCCGCGGATGATCCGCTCCTCGGAGACGGCCGGTTCCGCGTCGGCGGTCTCCCGGACGGTGAGGGTCTCGATGGTCCGGCCGTCCCGCAGGACGGTCACGGAGTCGGCGACCCGCCGGATCTCGTTCAGCTTGTGCGAGATGAGGATGCAGGAGATGCCCTGCGCCTTGAACTCCAGCAGCAGATCGAGGAGTTTGGCGCTGTCCGCGTCGTTGAGCGCGGCGGTGGGCTCGTCGAGGATGAGGAGCTTCACCTCCTTGGCGAGCGCCTTGGCGATCTCCACGAGCTGCTGCTTGCCCACGCCGATGTCGGCGATCCGGGTGTGCGGGGAGTCGGTGAGCCCGACCCGCCGCAGCAGCCGGCGGGCGTGCCCCAGGGTGTCGTTCCAGTTGATCACCCCGCGGGTGGCGTGCTCGTTGCCGAGGAAGATGTTCTCCGCGATGGAGAGATAGGGGACGAGGGCGAGCTCCTGGTGGATGATGACGATCCCGCGCCGCTCACTGGCCCGGATGTCCTTGAAGGCGCAGGGCTCGCCGCGGAAGACGATCTCGCCCTCGTAACCGCCGTGCGGGTGGACCCCGCTGAGGACCTTCATCAGGGTGGACTTCCCGGCGCCGTTCTCCCCGCAGATCGCGTGGATCTCCCCCTCGCGCACGGTGAGTTCGACGCCGGACAGGGCCTTGACGCCCGGGAACGTCTTGGTGATGGAGCGCATCTCGAGCACGGGGTGCCCGGGTGGCGCCGCCCCCGGGCCGCCCGCCGTGCCGGTGGCCGCTTGCATGATGACCGCCGTCCCTTACTTCAGCTCGGAGGCTTTGTAGTAGCCCTCGTCGACGAGCAGCTGGGTGTTGGACTTGTCGATGCTCACCGGCTGGAGGAGGTAGGCCGGCACGACCTTCTTGCCGTTGTCGTAGGTCTTGGTGTCGTTGACCTCCGGCTTGCCGCCGGTCAGCATCGCGTGGCCCATCTGGACGGTGGCCTTGGCCAGCTTCCGGGTGTCCTTGTAGATGGTCTGGGTCTGCTCACCCGCGATGATCGACTTCACGGAGGCCTTCTCGGCGTCCTGCCCGGTGATCACCGGGTACGGCTTGTCCTTGCTGCCGTAGCCCACGCTCTTGAGCGCGGAGAGGATGCCGATGGAGATCCCGTCGTACGGGGAGAGCACGGCGTCCAGCTCGGCCGAGGTGTAGGACTTGCTCAGCAGGTCGTCCATCCGGCGCTGCGCCGTGCCGCCGTCCCAGCGGAGGGTGGTGATCTGGTTGAGCTTGGTCTGCTTGGAGCGGACGACGAGCTTCTTGTCGTCGATGTACGGCTTCAGCACGCTCATCGCGCCGTTGAAGAAGAAGCGGGTGTTGTTGTCGTCGGGGGAGCCCGCGAACAGCTCGATGGTGAAGGGGCCCTTCTCGCCGCCCTCCTCCTTCAGCCCGAGCTTGTCGGCGATGTACGTGCCCTGCTGCACGCCGACCTTGAAGTTGTCGAACGTGGCGTAGTAGTCGACGTGTTCGGTGCCCATCAGCAGCCGGTCGTAGGCGATGACGGGGATGTTCGCCTCGGCCGCCCGGTCCAGCACATTGGTGAGCGCCGCGCTGTCGATCGCCGCGATGACGAGGAGGTCGTGCCCCTTGGCGATCATGTTCTCGATCTGGGCGACCTGCTCGTCGACGTCGTCGTTGCCGTACTGGAGGTCGGTCTTGTAGCCCTTGGCCCGGAACTGCTCGGCCATGTTCCGGCCGTCGGCTATCCAGCGCTCGGACGACTTGGTGGGCATGGCCAGGCCGATGGTGCCGCCCTTGGCGTCCTTCTTGCCGTCGTCGTCGACGCCGGTGGAGTCCTGGCCGCAGGCGCCGAGCGCGGAGGTGAGGAGAAGCGCCGCCGTCGCGGCGCCGAGGCCTCTGGTGATGCGCATGGTGGTGGTTCCTTCCGTGGTGGGGCGGGTGGGGCGGGGTGGGGCCGGGGTGTTCAGGAGTCCTGGTCGGCGGGGAAGCGCCGCAGCTTCCCCGGGAGGCGTGAGCCGAGGGGGGACATGCCGCCGTCCGCCCCGTGCCGCGCCAGCAGGTCCAGGACGAGCCGGCCGCGGCGCACCCGCTCCCGGGCGGTGTCGAGGGTGACGTCGCGCATGTGGGCCCCGTAGGGGTAGATGCCGGGCGCCTTGCTCAGCCCGAACTTGAGGTAGACGGGGGCGCCGCGGCGGATCAGCTCGCCGGTGTCGTACATCCGGACGTAGCCGCCGAGGTCGTCCGGTGCCTCGATGTAGAGGTCCATCGGCGCCCGGCCGGCCCGGCGGATCTCGGTGAGCTGGTCGAAGGAGAGATCCGAGGGGATGTTGATGGAGTCGGCGCCGAGCCGCTCCCACACCGCGTACGAGGCGGGGTTGACCGGGCCGACGAGCGCGGAGACCTTGAAGGTGGTCTCCGCCGGCAGGACGCCCCGCTCGCGCAGCCGGTGCAGCGTCCACAGCACGCCCTCGTCGGCGACGAGCAGGCAGGGCACGCCGAGTTCGGTGGCGCGGACGGCATCCTCCACGCAGCCGGCGAGCCCGTCGTGGCCGCGGGCGCGCAGACCGCCGCCGCGCGAGTCGGTGCGGGTGGCGGCGCCGATGTCCCAGGTGCCGCGCGGTCCGGTGAACAGGCAGAGCTCGATGTCCCGTTCGGCGCAGGCACCGGCCATCTCGGTGATCTCGTCGTCGGTGAGCATCCAGATGCCGCTGCCCTGGCTGATGCGGTGGATCGGTACGTCCAGCCGGGCGGACTCCTTGAGGACGGTCGCCAGCGCCTCGGGGCCCTCCACCGACGGCACCTCGGTACGCCAGGTGCCGCCGTCGGGGAAGGCGTGCGGGGAGGCGTCGGCCGGGTCGTCGGCGGGCACGGGCTCGCCGATCAGGGCGAGGGCGGCCGAGCCGGGACGGCGCGGCGCGGGACGGGTGCTGTCGGACACGGGACTCCTCTGTTCTGCGGGACGAATGGTGTTCGGTTGGCCGGTCGTCTCTCGGCCGGGACACCGCCGGTGGGGAGCCGGGGTGCCGGGGACCGGCCGGAGGGTGTCCGGTGCGGGGCCGGGAGCCGGGAGCCGGGACGGGAACGGGAGCGGGGCGGCGGGTCGGGACGGGAACGGGGTGGCGGCGAGAACGGGGACGGGGACGGGCCGGAAATGGAGCGGTGGCCGGAACGGGGCGGTGGCCCGAACGGTGCCGGGGCGGCGGCGGGGCTCCGGCCCGCGGGACCGGGGCCCGGAATCCCGGAGGCGGAATTCCAGGGCCGGGAGCGCGTGACCGGGACGCGGGATCCCGGATCCGGGGCACCCGGTCAGGGCCGCAGCAGCACCTTCCCGGCCCCGGGATCACCGCCGCCGACCAGCGCGACGGCCTCGGCGTACTCCTCCCATGCCAGCTCGTGGGTGATCAGCGGCGCCGGGTTCAGCAGCCCGCTCTCGAACGCCCGCACCGCGTACGCCCAGGCCGCCGGCGGGGCGCCGAACACCGTGTGCACGGTGATCTGGCGCATCGCCAGACCCAGCGGGTCGAGGCCCTCGGCGCCCGCCCCGGGCAGCCCGGTGAGCACCACCCGGCCGCCGCCCCGGGCGAGGGAGACCGCGCAGACCGCGCTGCGCGGCGCGCCCGCGGTCTCCACCACCAGGTCGTACCGGCCGGTGAGCGAGCCGAGCCCGTCCGGCGGGCGGACCTCGGTGGCGCCGAAGGGCACCGCCTGCTCGGCCCGGCCCGCCCGGGGCTCCACGACGAGCAGTTCGGCGGGGGAGACGGCGGCCAGGAACTGCACGGCCAGCAGGCCGAGGGTCCCCGCGCCGACGACCGCGATCCGCTCGGCGGGCCGCGCCGCCGCCGTCAGCGCCGCGGCGGCGACCACGGCGGCCGGCTCCAGCAGCGCCGCGGCCCGCAGATCGGCGTCGGGGCCGAGGACGTGCAGCAGCCGGGCGGGCAGGGTGAGGGTGTCCGCGAAGGCACCGGACCGGGTGAAGCCCGTCTCGTCGTAGCCGCCGGTGCACAGCGAGGTCTCGCCGGCCCGGCAGCGTTCGCAGGACTGGCAGTTGCGGAAGCCCTCGCCGACGGCCTTCCGGCCCACCAGGCCCGGGTCGACCCCCTCGCCGACCGCCTCCACCGTCCCGGACCACTCGTGGCCGGGCGTGACGGGGTAGCGGACGTAGCCGGGCGCGCGCGTGCCCTCGTACAGCTCGCGGTCGCTGCCGCACACCCCCGCCGCGTACACCCGGACCAGGGCCTCGCCCGGGCCGGGCGGCACGGGCTCCGCCGGGACGATCCGGTGCGCGCCGGGCCGCTCCAGCAGGACGGCGCGCCCGCCGCCCGTCATGACCGGCCCCCGGTGGGGTCGCGCTTCTCCCAGCCCTCGGCCCACAGGTCGAAGTGGGCGCGCTGCTGCGGGAACTCGGCCGCCGCGTCGGGATCGAACTCGACACCGAGGCCGGGCGCGTCGGGCAGGGTGAAGTAGCCGTCCACGACCTCGGGGGCGCCCTTCACCACCTTCTTGATCTCGGCGTCGGCGAAGTCGTTGAAGTGCTCCAGGATCTTGAAGTTGGGCGTGCAGCCGGCGAGTTGGAGCGAGGCGGCGGTGAGCACCGAGCCGCCCACGTTGTGCGGGGCGATCAGGACGTAGTGGGTCTCGGCGGTGGCGGCCAGCTTGCGGGTCTCCAGGATGCCGCCGAGGTGCCCGACGTCCGGCTGGATGATGTCGGCGGCCTGCGACTCGAAGAGCTCGCGGAACTCGATGCGGTCGTGGACGCGTTCACCGGTCGCGATGGGCAACGTTGTCTTCGCCGCCACTTTGGCGAGCGCCTTGAGGTTCTCCGGCGGTACCGGCTCCTCCAGCCAGGAGGGCTGGAACCGCTCCAGTTCCTTCGCCAGCCGGGAGGCCGTCGCCGGGCTGAACCGGCCGTGCATCTCGACCAGCAGCTCGGCCTCCGGCCCGATGGCGTCCCGTACGGCCTCGACGAGGGCGAGGGAGTGCAGGGTCTCGGTGTGGTCGAGCTCGAAGTGGCCGGTTCCGAACGGGTCCAGCTTCAGCGCCCGGTAGCCGCGGTCGACGACCCGGCGGGCGGCGGCGTGGAAGGCGTCGGGGGTGCGCTCGACGGTGTACCAGCCGTTGGCGTAGGCCTTCACCCGGTCGGTGACGCGGCCTCCGAGGAGCTGCCAGACCGGTACGCCCAGCGCCTTGCCCTTGATGTCCCAGCAGGCCATCTCCACACAGGCGATGCCGGACATGACGATCTCGCCGGCCCGCCCGTAGTCGCCGTACTTCATCCGGCGGACGAGATCCTCGATCGCGAACGGGTCGGCGCCGGCGAGGTGGTTGACCTCCGCCTCGCGCAGATAGCCGACGAGCGCGTCGGTCCGGCCGAGCATCCGCGTCTCGCCGACGCCGGTGATGCCCTCGTCGGTGTGGACGAGGACATAGGTCAGATTGCGCCACGGGGTTCCGACGACATGGGTGGTGATGCCGGTGATGCGCAAGGCCACTGCCCTTCCGGTTTCCGATGTTCGATATTTCGTCACACGTTCGAAATCCTGGCGTGACGGTAATGACGGGCCGGGAGCAGTGTCAATGGGCGCGCACCCGCGTCCTTCCCCGAACCGGGTGACGGCACCCCGCGCCGGGGGAGAAGGGCCGGTTTCCGTGTCCGTTGGGGCACGGCCCGCAGGCCCGGCGGGGGGACGGCGGCGACCGGATCCGGCCAGAGGGCGCCGGGCGGCGCGCCGACGGGTGATGCCGGCGGGGCGGGCCCGGGGCCCCTCCGGCGGCGGCCCCGGCGGTCTCCATGTCCCCGCCACTGCACGGCTGTTCGCCGGTCCCGCCCCCGGGGACCCGTACACCCCCTCGGGCGGTTCACGCCGGGGAACGCGGGACCGCCCCCGAGAGTGAAGCTTTTCGTGATATCCGGCCCGGACCGACGGTACGTCACCCCGGTGTCCCCGGCGCACGGTAGCTTTTCCCCGGGGCCACGGGCGCCGTGCCCCGTGGCGGGTTTCCCGGTCCTCCGATCGGGTCAGTGCGCCACCCGGCATCCGTACGTTCACGGCACGTCACATAGTGTCCCTTTTGCAGAGGATCGCTCCCGATGATGTTTACTGTTGGTAATCTCGGGGCCTGGTGCGGAAGTGATCTCTGGGGCAGACTGTCAAGTGCTGTTCCGGACGAGATCGGTACGGGCGCGAGGCCGCTGGAGAAGGCGCACCTCGTCCCACACTGGAGGTCCCGGTGACGACACGTGGAGTTCTGTACGTCCACTCCGCCCCGCGGGCGCTCTGCCCGCATGTCGAGTGGGCGGTCGCGGGCGTCCTCGGCGTGCGCGTCAGCCTCGACTGGATCAGGCAGCCGGCCGAACCGGGCACCTGGCGCGCCGAGTTCTCCTGGCAGGGCGAGCACGGCACCGCCTCCAAGCTGGCCTCCGCGCTGCGCGGCTGGCATCTGCTGCGCTACGAGGTGACCTCGGAGCCCTGCCCCGGCGCCGAGGGCGAGCGCTACAGCTCCACTCCCGGGCTCGGCATCTTCCACGCCGTCACCGGCATCCACGGCGACATCCTGATCCCCGAGGACCGGCTGCGGGCGGCGCTGGCCCGCTCGGCCCGCGGCGAGACGGCCCTGGAGGCGGAGATCGCCAAGCTCCTCGGCAAGCCCTGGGACGACGAACTCGAACCGTTCCGCTACGCCGGCGAGGGCGCCCCGGTCCGCTGGCTGCACCAGGTCGTCTGAGCCGCCGTCGGATTCACCGCGGACGCGCCGACGGGCCCGTCCGGAATCTGCCGACACCGGCGGCGCTGATCCGGGAATGCTGCGGTGGCCACCGCAAATCCCCGGGATCCTGCGCGGACGAGGCCGCCTACGGCGTCGGGTTCCCCGGCCCCGCCCCCAGGAGGGCGAGTGTGGCGGTCCGCAGCCACGCTGCCGCCTCCGTCACCGGCAGGCGGTCCGCCCGGACCTCGTCGCCTGCCGCGTGGCCGAGAGCGGTGACCGCGGCCACCAGCCAGGTGGCCGGTGGCGCGGGGTCGAATTCGCCCGACGCCTGACCTTTCTCGATCAGCCGGGTGAGCCTGGCTGCGACGGGCTCATGCCGGGCCAGGTCGGTGTCGGTACCGGCGCGGGTGTTTCCGGGCCGGAGGAGCACCGGGTTCCGTTCGAACAGGCGCCAGCCGATGTCCTGCAGCCGCAGTAGTGCGTCCAGGGCGGAGCCGCTCTCCTCCTCCGCCTCGTCCATCGCGGCCATGGCCTGGTCCGTGATCCGGTCGACGACCGCGTCGAGCAGCGCGTCGCGGCTGCCGAAGTGCGCGTACACGGTCTGGCGGGTGAGGCCGGCTGCGGCGGCGATGGCGGCTATACCGGCGTCGGGTCGCTCGGCCAGCAGTCGGACTGCGGCATCCAGCACCGCGACCCTGCTGCGCTCGGCATCGGCGCGACGGCGGGGCCGGACTCGCGGCGCATGGCCCGGGGCCTCGAAAGCGCTCAACTCTTACACCCTTGTCAGAAATGAAGGTCTCGTCATATCTTACGGCATGTAAGAGATCGTCGCGGGAGCGTAGCCCGCACGCATGGCAGGAGCATGGTGAAACCTCTCCACACGAAGCCTCCCGAGCAGTTCATCGCCGACTTCTTCACGACGTTCACCCACGCCGTGGTCCATGGCTCCGAGGATGCCTCCGACCTGATGTCCAGGTACTACACCCGCGACATCGTTCAAGTCGCCGACGGCGTGTCACTGGACTGGGATCGCCTCCTCGCCCACCTCCGCCCGGTGCGCAAGAACCTGCGCGAGTTCCGGTTCGAGGTGCACGAGGCGTTCAGGGACGGGGGCCGGATCGCGGCCCGCTTCACGATTCACGCCCGGATGCGCAAGGGCGGCCCGGTTTCCACCCGCGTCCACATGTTCGCGGAGTTCACCCCTGACGGCCTGATGCGACGATCTGAGCAACTCACCCGGGCCGTGACCCCCGCCGAACCCGGGGCGGGGGAGTGATCCGCGTGCGCGTCCGGCTCGTGCAGGGCCTCGCCCTGCTGTCCACCGGGGCCCTCGCCGGCGCATTCGGCTACGGGGCAGCCAACCTCGTCCCCACCTTCAACGCCGTACCGCTCGGCACGAGGCTGTCCTTCCACACCCAGTTGATGCAGATGAACGGCATCACCATGCAAGGCGCCATGGGCGTGTCGGTGCTCAGCGCCTTCGCGCTCGCTGCCATGACGCGTGGCGCCTCACGGCGGCTGGCCGGAGCGGCAGGGCTGCTGGCCCTGGCGTCCTTCCTGATCACCCGCCTCGGCAACGTCCCCATCAACGGCCGCATCAAGCAGTGGGCAGCGACCTCGGCGCCGGCCGATCACGCCGAAATCCTGGCTCGCTGGGAGGTGTTCAACTACGCACGCACAGGCGCCGCGTTCGCTGCCTTCGCGCTGCTGATCGCTCTCTCCCTGCGCGGTGTTGACGGTGGCCGGTTGCCGGGCGGTGACACCGGTACCATCCCCGAACACCACGTCGGCCTTCACGACCCCAACGGGTCGTGAAGGCCGACGTGGTGTTCAGCTCGATGATTCCCCAGTGCCGGAATCTCCCGGGCGGCCCTTCCGTGCTGCGGCGCTGCGGCGCTGCGGCGGTCCGTCAGACGGTCCGGAAGGCCAGCACGACGTTGTGGCCGCCGAAGCCGAAGGAGTTGTTCAGCGCCGCGATCGTCCCCTCGGGCAGCGGACGCGCCTCGCCGCGCACGACGTCGGCGTCCACCTCGGGGTCGAGGTTCCCGATGTTGATGGTCGGCGGGGCCGTCCGGTGGTACAGCGCCAGCACGGTGGCCACCGTCTCCACACCGCCCGCGCCGCCCAGCAGATGACCGGTCATCGACTTGGTGGCGGAGACCGCCATGTGGTCGACGTCGTCCCCGAAGACCTTCCGCAGCGCCTTGATCTCGGCGACATCGCCCAGCGGCGTGGAGGTCGCGTGCGCGTTGATGTGCGCGACCTCGGACGGCTTGAGGTCGGTGGAATCCAGCAGGTTCCGCAGGGCGTCCGCGATGCCGCGGCCCTCCGGCTCCGGCTGGGTGATGTGGTGACTGTCGGCGGAGATGCCCTGGCCGAGCACCTCGCAGTAGACCTTGGCGTTCCGCGCGGCGGCGTGCTCCGCGGACTCCAGGACGACGACGCCGGCGCCCTCGCCGAGCACGAAGCCGTTGCGGCTCGCGTCGTACGGGCGGGAGGCGCCCTGCGGGTCGTCGTTGTCCTTCGACATCGCCATCATGTTGCCGAACGCGGCGATCGGCAGCGGGTGGATGGCGGCCTCGGTGCCGCCCGCGACGACCACGTCGGCGCGGCCGGTGCGGATCATCTCGACCGCGTAGCCGATGGCCTCGGCGCCGGAGGCGCAGGCGCTGACCGGGGTGTGCACACCGGCGCGGGCGCCCACCTCCAGGCCCACGTTGGCCGAGGGGCTGTTCGGCATGAGCATGGGCACGGTGTGCGGGGAGACGCGGCGTACGCCCTTCTCCTTGAGCACGTCGTACTGGTCGAGCAGGGTGGTGACGCCGCCGATGCCGGAGGCGATCACCGCGCCGAGCCGCTCCGGGCGGACGGCGCCGGCGTTCTCCTCCGCGCCGGCCGCGCCGGTGAAACCGGCGTCGGCCCAGGCCTCACGGGCGGCGATCAGCGCGAACTGGGCCGAGCGGTCCAGCTTGCGGGCCACCGGCCGGGGCAGGATCTCGGAGGGGTCCACGGCCGCCGAGGCGGCGATGCGGACGGGGAGGTCGGCGAAGCGCTCGTCCTCCAGGGCCGCCACACCGGAGCGTCCGGCGAGCAGGCCTTCCCACGTCGAAGCGCTGTCGCCACCCAGCGGTGTGGTTGCTCCGATACCGGTGACGACCACGGTGCGATTGGTCGAGTTCACAGGAATGTTCTCCACGAGTAGAGGGGTGCGGACCGCCACCGCCGGGGTGGCGACGAACGCTTGAGCTCAGGCCTGGTGCTTGAGGATGTAGTCCGCGGCGTCGCCGACGGTCTTCAGGTTCTTGACGTCGTCGTCCGGAATCTTGACGTCGAAGCGCTCCTCGGCGGCGACGACGACCTCGACCATGGACAGCGAGTCGACGTCCAGGTCGTCGGTGAAGGACTTGTCCAGCTGGACGTCCTCGGTGGGGATACCGGCGATCTCGTTGACGATCTCCGCGAGACCGGCGACGATCTCTTCCTGCGTGGCGGCCATGATGGCGCTCTCCATTCGATGTGTTTCGGTGGTGCTTTCCGGATGAAAACAGGACGCGTGGTGACCGGCTGCCCGTAACCGCGCGTTTCGTGCCTAGGGGAGAGTAACGACCGTGGCGGCGTAGACGAGACCCGCCCCGAAGCCGATGACGAGCGCGGTGTCCCCGCTCTTCGCCTGCCCCGTCGCCAGCAGCCGCTCCATCGCGAGCGGAATCGACGCTGCCGAGGTGTTGCCGGTGGTCTCGATGTCACGGGCGACCGTGACGTGCTCCGGCAGCTTGAGGGTCTTCACCATCGAGTCGATGATCCGCATATTGGCCTGGTGCGGAATGAAGACGTCCAGGTCGGCCGGGGTGATCCCGGCCGCTTCCAGGGCCTGCTGGGCCACCTTCGCCATCTCGAACACCGCCCACCGGAAGACCGCCTGGCCCTCCTGGGTGATGGCGGGGTAGCGGATGTCGGAGACGTCCGTGCGGCCGCGGTAGGCGTCCCAGGGCACGGTCTGCTTGATGGTCTCGGACTTGTCGCCCTCGGAACCCCAGACGCTCGGGCCGATGCCCGGCTCCTCGGCGGGGCCGACGACCACGGCGCCCGCGCCGTCGCCGAACAGGAAGGCCGTGGCGCGGTCCTCCAGGTCCGTGAGGTC
This sequence comes from Streptomyces albus subsp. albus, assembly GCF_000719865.1. Lineage (GTDB taxonomy): Bacteria > Actinomycetota > Actinomycetes > Streptomycetales > Streptomycetaceae > Streptomyces > Streptomyces albus_E. The sequence continues at coordinate 203,675 of NZ_JOID01000016.1, read as the reverse complement.
CGACAGCCGCTCCACGCCGATGACGAGGACGTACTCCGCGCTGCCCTCGGTGACCATGCCCTTGGCGAGCGTCAGGCCGTAACCGAAGCCCGCGCAGCCCGCGTTGAGGTCGAACGCGGCGGGCCGGCCCGCGCCCACCCGGTGGGCGATCTCGGTGGCCACGGCCGGGGTCTGCTTGAAGTGCGAGACGGTGGCGACGATGACGCCGCCGATCTGCTCCGGGACGATCCCGGCGTCGGCGATGGCCTTGCCCGCCGCCTCGACCGACATCTCCGCGACGGTCTCCTCGGGCCCCGCCCAGTGCCGGTGGCTGATGCCCGAACGGGAGCGGATCCACTCGTCGGAGGAGTCGATGTGCTGCAGGATCTCCTCGTTCGGCACCACCCGCGTCGGGCGGTAGCCGCCGACGCCGAGGATGCGCGCGTACGGGGCACCCCGGCTCGGCTTGATCTTCGCGGTCATGCTTCTTCGGCTCCTATTCCGCGGCAGAGCGGGCGGGCGCCGCGTGCTCGGCGATGAGCTCGCGGGCGGCGTCGAGGTCGGCCGGGCTCTTGAGCGCCAGGGTCTTCACCCCGGGCAGCGCCCGCTTCGCCAGCCCGGTGAGGGTGCCGGCGGGGGAGACCTCGAGCAGCGCGGTGACGCCCAGCTCCTGGAACGTCTCCATGCACAGATCCCAGCGGACCGGGTTGGAGACCTGGTTGACCAGGCGCTCCACGGCGTCCCGCCCGGAGGCGACGGCCCGGCCGTCCTTGTTCGAGAGGTAGGGAACGCGCGGGTCGGAGACGGTCAGGTCCTTGACCGCGGCTTCCAGCTTCGCGACCGCCGGCGCCATGTGGCGGGTGTGGAACGCGCCGGCCACCTTGAGCGGCATGACGCGCGCCTTCTCCGGCTTCTCCGCGGAGAGCGAGGCGAGTTGCTCCGCCGTGCCCGCGGCGACGATCTGCCCGGCGCCGTTGATGTTGGCCGGGGTCAGTCCGAGCTTCTCCAGATGCGCCAGCACCTGCTCCGGGTCGCCGCCGAGCACGGCGGACATGCCGGTCTCGGTGACGGCGGCGGCCTCGGCCATGGCCAGGCCGCGCTTGCGCACCAGGGCGACGGCGTCCTGGTCGCTCAGCACTCCGGCGAGCGCGGCCGCGGTCAGCTCACCGACGCTGTGCCCTGCGACGGCGCCGACCCGGGCCGGGATCTCCGCCCCGGGGTCGTCGAACAGCGCGTACGCGGAGACCAGCCCGGCGGCCACCAGCAGCGGCTGGGCCACCGCGGTGTCACGGATGGTCTCGGCGTCGGCCTCGGTCCCGTAGTGCACCAGGTCCAGGCCGGAGACGGCCGACCACTCCGCGAGGCGTCCGGAGACGCCGGGGAGGTCGAGCCAGGGGGTCAGGAAGCCGGGCGTCTGAGCGCCTTGGCCGGGAGCGACGAGTACGAGCACTCTCACACTCTCTCGTGACGGTGGTCCCCGCCGCCCGTGGGGACAGGGACCAAGAACGGACAGGGGAATTGTTGGTATCCAACAAAGGCCTAGGGCTGCGATCCCGCGTCGGCGAGACGGCCCAGGATGAGCGCGATGCGCAGGGTGAACGCGGAGCGCACATCGGACGGTGACCAGCCGGTGACGTCCGTCACACGTCGGAGCCGGTAGCGCACGGTGTTGGGGTGGACGAAGAGCATCCGCGCGGCGCCCTCCAGACTGCTGGCCTGTTCCAGATAGACGCTCAGCGTTTCCAGCAGCGCCGACCCGGCTTCCTCCAGCGGTCTGTAGATCTCCTCCACCAACTGCCGCCGTGCGGCGGCGTCCCCGGCCATCGCGCGCTCCGGCAGCACATCGTCCGCGAGGACGGGCCGCGGCGCGTCGGGCCAGGCGGCGCACGCCCGCAGACCGGCCGCGGCGGCCGCCGCCGAGCGGGTCGCGGACAGCAGGTCGCCGACGACGGGACCGGCGACCACCGGGCCCGCCGCGAACGGCCCGATCAGATCCCGGGCGGTGCGCAGCGGATCGGCGCTGCCGCCGGCGACGACCACCAGCCGGCTGCCCAGCACTCCGGTCAGCACCTGGAGTTTCGCGTGGCGCGCGGCCCGCCGGATCGCCTCCACGGTCAGCTCGCTGTCGCCGTCGGGCGCCGTGCCCAGCACGACGCAGACGTGCTCCGGGGAGTTCCAGCCCAGCGCGGCGGCCCGGGAGAGCGCGCCCTCGTCGGCCTCCCCGGAGAGCACCGCGTTGACGACGAGGGACTCCAGCCGGGCGTCCCACGCGCCGCGCGCCTCCGCGGCCTGGGCGTACACCTGGGCGGTGGCGAAGGCGATCTCGCGGGCGTAGACGAGCAGGGCCTCGCGCAGGGCGCTCTCGTCGCCGGGGGCGGCGACCTCGTCGATCGCCGACTCCATGACCTCGATGGTCGTGCGCACCATCTCCACGGTCTGCCGGAGCGTGATGGCCCGGGTCAGCTCGCGCGGCGCGGTGCCGAAGACGTCCGTGCTGATGGCCTGGGGCGCCTCGGGATGCCGGAACCACTCGGTGAAGGCCGCGATACCGGCCTGCGCGACGAGGCCGATCCAGGACCGGTTCTCCGGCGGCATCGCGCGGTACCACGGCAGCGTCTCGTCCATGCGGGCGATCGCGTCCGCGGCGAGCGAGCCGGAGGACTTCTCCAGCCGGAGCAGGGTCGCGGCGTGCGGATGGCGGGCGGGGTCGGAAGGCGCGCTGTGAGGTTCGGGCACGGAACCAGCCTGCCTCATCGTGCGGCCATTCGGGGCCGGGGGTCCGGAGAGCGGGACCGGGGGACGGGGTCCGGGGCGGGTTCGGGGACCGGCCCGGGGCAGGGGTGCCCCGCCGTCTTCCGGGGTACCGGGCGGGCGTTCGGCGGGTGTCCGGCCGTGTCCGGAGCGCCCCGGGTTGTGCCGCCGGAGCCGGCTCCCACCGCCGCCGCCTCTGCCGTCGCCGCGGGCGTCGTGGCTCGCCCCGGCTCTGACGACCGTCGCACCAACCACAACCGCCACAACCGTCACAGCCGTCACGCCCGTCTCGGGCCGCCCCCGTCGCGCCCGGGCGCGACGCGTCCTCTACGGTGTGATCATGAACGAGGTCTGGCGGGCGGGCGCACGGTTCCGGGGCGGGGACGCGGGCGCCGGGATCGAAACCCTGCACGCGTTCTCCTTCGGCCGGTTCTACGACCCGGACAATCTCTCCTTCGGCGCGCTGATCGCCTGCAACGAGGAACGGCTCGCGCCCGGCGCGGGCTTCGCCTCCCACCCGCACCGCGACACCGAGATCGTCACCTGGGTCGTGGAGGGCGAGCTGACGCACCGTGACTCGGCGGGGAACACCACCGTGGTGCGCCCCGGCGACGTCCAGCGGCTCGGCGCCGGCAGCGGGGTGCGGCACGAGGAGCGCAACGAGGGCGAACTGCCCCTCGTCTTCGTCCAGATGTGGCTGAGCCCGCGCGAGCCCGGCGGCGAACCGGAGTACGAGATCGTGCGCGGCATCGCCGACCGCACCCCCCTCGCCGTCGACCGGGCGGAGGCGGACCTGCACATCCGCCGCCCGGACGCCGGGGCGCGGGTCGTCCTGCCGGACGCGCGGCTGCTCTACGCTCACGTGGTGCGCGGAACGGTCCGGCTCGCCGTGGCGGGCACCCCCGGCACGGGCGTCCCGGAGACCGGCGCCGACGCGGACGGCGAGCTGCTGGGCCCCGGCGACGCGGCCCGGATCAGGGACTGCCGGGGCCGCTTCCTCGTCGCCGAGGAACCCTCCGAACTCCTGCTCTGGGAACTCCCGTAGCAGAACTTCCGCAGCACCGGCCTCCGGGAGAGACCGCCGGAGCGGCCCCTCCCGAGGCCCCGGAATCAGGGCAGGTCGACGAACGGGGCGAGGAAGTCGCGTGCCGCCGGGGTGTCGAGGCGGTAGGCGACGTTGGTCGCGTAGCACACGGCGTCGCCGGTGATGGTGGTCCCCACCAGGGTCCGCTTGCCGTCGATCTCCGCGAAGTTGGGGCCGCCGGAGTCGCCGTAGCAGGCGCCGCCGTTGCCCTGCGGCGCCGTCATCGCCAGCCGGATCCAGGTGTGGTCGAGGGCGTTGAAGGAGAGCGGGGCCTTCATCCGGACTCCGCCGCCGGGGTGCGTGTGGCCGCCGGGTGCCCGCAGAGCCTCCTGGGTGCCGTAACCGGCCACCGTGAAGCCGGTGTCCTTCAGTCCGCGCGGGCCGAGTTCACCGAGTTGCCCGGCCGCGGGGAGCGTGGCCGGGGTGAAGTCCCAGCGCTCCCGCATCTTCTCCGCCGGGAGTTCGATCACGGAGATGTCGTGGGTGTCCGACTGCGGGCCCGGGTACTCCGGGTGGTTGTGGGCCTCGCCCCGTACGGCGACCTCCGCGGCGACGGCGGCGGGGTCGTCCGGGTGCCGGGCCGCCGCGTCGTCCAGCGCGGACTGGACGTCCTGGTCGAGCGAGACGTGGAAGCGGACGTTGTCCGGCCAGTCGGTGGTGCAGTGCGCGGCGGTGAGGAAGGTGTTCTCGTCGACCATCGTGCCGGAGCAGACCCAGTCCACCCGGTCGGGGGTCGCCGGGTCGCCGTCGTTGTCCCAGGTGGCCACGAGGGCGCCGACCTCGGTGCGCTCGGGCGCGGGGGTGGAGTTGTACGAGCTGATGGCCGCGGCCGGCAGGGTCGCCGCCAGTGCCAGGCCGACGGTGGCCGACGCCACGGCCATCGACTTCGCCAGGGTGGAGCGGGTGGAGCGCGGTTGGGTGGTGGCCCGCAAGATAAGCCCCTTCGCTGATGTGTCCGGCGGGTGCCGTGCGCCTGGCCGGCGACACGGAACGAACGAACGGACGTTCGGCTGTTCTGCTGCTCTCAGCGCCGGCGGGCCGCGGAACATCACAGGGCCCGGGGTCAGCCCGTCCGGCCGCCCAGTTCGGCGAGGACCGCGTCGGTGAACGGGGGCCAGGCGTCGATGGCCCACTGGCCGAAGTCCCGGTCGGTGAGGACGACACAGGCGGCGCCCGTGGCACCGGTGGTACCAGCGCCGCCGGCGTCCGGGTCGACCCAGACGAAGGTGCCGGTCTGGCCGAAGTGCCCGAAGGTGCGGGGCGAGGATGAACTCCCCGTCCAGTGCGGGGACTTGCCGTCCCGGATTTCGAAGCCCAGCCCCCAGTCGCAGGGGCGCTGGTGGCCGTAGCCGGGCACCACGCCGTCCAGCCCCGGGAAGACCACCTGGGTCGCGGCGGCCACGGTCTGCGGGTGCAGCAGCCGCGGGGCCTGTACCTCGGCGGCGAACCGGGCCAGGTCGGCGGCGGTGGAGACGCCGTCCTTCGCCGGGGAGCCCGGCAGATCGGTGGCGGTCATGCCGAGCGGTTCCAGCACCGCCTGCCGCAGATAGTCGGGGAAGGCGATCCCGGTGGCCTCGGCGATGTGGTCGCCCAGGGCCTCGAAGCCCGCGTTGGAGTAGATGCGGCGCTCGCCGGGGGCCGCCATCGCCCTCGGCTGGTCGAAGGCGAGTCCGGAGGCGTGGGCCAGCAGATGGCGGACCGTGGAGCCCTCGGGCCCGGCGGGCTCGTCGAGTTCGACGGCGCCCTCCTCGTACGCGACGAGCACGGCGTAGGCGGCCAGCGGCTTGGTGACCGAGGCCAGCCGGAAGCGGTGCTCCTGCGGGCCGTGCGACCCGGCGAGGCTGCCGTCGGCCCGCACGACCGCGGCCGCGGCGGTGGGAACCGGCCAGTTCTCGATCATCCGCAGACTTTCCATGGCGGGGAGCCTAACCGGCGCCCGGGCGGCTCATGCGCCCGGCCGGGGCCGCTCGCGCCGCCGGGTGATCGGGGGCGGGTACAGAGGGCCGTCGCGGGTACACGGTCCGGACCCGCCGGGAATGGCCGGAAAGGAATGCCCGGCCGCTTGCCTAGAGCGCACTCCAAGCTCATAACGTGAGCGGCGGTGTCCGGTGAGCCGCGAATCAGGAGGGCGGTTGGCGATGAGCGTGGTGGAGAGTGCGCCCGTACGGCGGGACCTGTGCGCGTCGGCGCTCCCGGAGCATCCGCGCCCGGCCGGGCAGGACGCGTACACCATCAGCGAGGTCTCGGCCTGGACCGGCCTGACCGCGCACACCCTGCGCTGGTACGAGCGCATCGGCCTGATGCCGGACGTGCACCGCTCGCACACCGGCCAGCGCCGCTACACCGACCGCGACCTCGACTGGCTGAGCTTCGTCGGCAAACTGCGGCTGACGGGGATGCCGGTCGCGGACATGGTCCGCTACGCCGAGATGGTCCGCGCGGGCGACCACACCTACGCCGGGCGCCGGGAGCTGCTGACGGCCCACCGGGAGGACGTCCGCCTGAGGATCGCCGAACTCCAGGACACCCTGGACGTGCTCGACTACAAGATCGACCTCTACACGGGAGGACCCGGCACCGGATGAACCAGCACACGAGCAGCGACGGGGAACGCATCGCCCGCACCCACCTCGGCACCGGCGGCCCCGAGGTGGGCGTGCAGGGCCTCGGCTGCATGGGCATGAGCTTCGCCTACGGGCCCACCGACGAGGCCGAGGCCCGCGCCACCCTCGAACGCGCCCTGGAACTGGGCGTCACCCTCTACGACACCGCCGACATGTACGGCATGGGGGAGAACGAGCGGTTCCTCGCCCCGTTCGCGGCGGCCCACCGGGACGAGATCACCCTCGCCACCAAGTTCGGCATCGTGCTCGACCCGGACGACCCGTCCAAGCGTGGCATCCGCAACGACCGCGCGTACATCCGGCAGTGCGCCGAGGCCAGCCTGCGCCGGCTCGGCGTGGACGTCCTCGACCTGTACTACATGCACCGCCGGGACGTGAACGTGCCCATCGAGGAGACCGTCGGCGCCATGGCCGAACTGGTCGAGGAGGGCAAGGTCCGCCGGCTCGGGCTGAGCGAGGTCACGGGCGACGAGCTGCGCGCCGCGCACGCCGAACACCCCATCGCCGCCGTGCAGTCGGAGTGGTCCCTGTTCAGCCGGGACGTGGAGCGCACGGCGGTGCCGGCGGCCGCGGAGCTCGGGGTGGCCTTCGTCCCGTACTCGCCGCTCGGCCGTGGCTTCCTGACCGGGGCGTTCACCGACGCCGGGAGGGAGCTGACCGAGGACGACTTCCGCCGGACGATGCCCCGCTTCACCGGCGAGAACGCCGAGGCCAACGCGGCGCTGCTGGAGCCGGTGCGGAAGGTCGCCGGGGCACACGGGATCACCCTCGGCCAGACCGCGCTGGCCTGGGTGCACCAGCAGGCGGAGCGGTACCCCGGGCTGAGCGTCGTCCCGATCCCCGGCACCCGCAGGCGCTCCCGCGTGGAGGAGAACACCGCCGCCACCCGCGTCCGTCTGACGGACGAGGACCTGGCCCTGCTCGCCCCCATCGCCGGCCGCGTGGCGGGCGGCCGCTATCCCAACATGGCCTTCACCTCGGCGGGCCGCGAGTAGCCGGGCCCGCCGGACGCGGCGACGGAGGCGGCCGGGGTACGGACGCCCGGCCACCTGCGCGGCGGCTCCAGGCTTTCGGGTGCGCTCGGGTCAGCGGCGGATGACGCCGAGGTCGGTGGCGGTGGCGACGGCGGCGGTGCGTGAGTCGACGCCGAGCTTGGCGTAGACGCGGGCCAGGTGGGACTTGACCGTTCCCTCGGTGAGGTGAAGCCGGTCCGCGATGGCCTGGTTGGACAGGCCGTCGGCGACGAGAGCGAGGACTTCGGTCTCGCGCCGGGTCAGGGCGGCGCCTGGCGCGCGCAACCGGATCATCAGCCGGTCGGCGACCGTGGGCGCCAGCGTGGTGCGTCCGGCGGCCGCGGTGCGTACGGCGGCGGCCAGGTCCTCGGGCGGGGCGTCCTTGAGGAGGTAGCCGGTGGCGCCGGCTTCGATGGCGGGCAAAGTGTCGGCGTCGGAGTCGTAGGTGGTGACGACCAGCACGCGGGGGGCTCCCGGCCGGGCGGTGATCCGGGCGGTGGCTTCGGCGCCGCCCATGCCTTTGCCGAACTGCAGATCCATCAGCACGACATCGATATCTCCCTCGGCGGCGCGGGCGACGGCGTCCTCGGCGGTGGCGGCCTCGGCCGTGACGACGAGGCCGGGTTCGGTTTCCAGCACGGCGCGCAGCCCGGCCCGTACGACGGGGTGGTCGTCGGCCAGAAGCAGGCGGACGGGGGTCTCGGTCACGGGCGGGCCTCGGGCTCGGTCTCGGTTGGCGGGGTGAGGGGTACCCGCGCGGCCAGGGTGGTGCCCCGGCCGGGGGTGGAGTCGACGGTGAGGGTGCCTCCGAGGGCTTGGGCGCGAGCGCGCATGGCGGCGAGCCCGAACCCGCCGGCCTCGGGGGCGGCCGGACGGGCGGGGTCGAAGCCGCGTCCGTCGTCGGCGATGTCGAGGGCGACGTGGTCGCCGAGGTAGCCGAGGGTGACTTCAGCGGTGGTGGCCTCGGCGTGGTGGACGGTGTTGGCAAGGGCGGACTGCGCGATGCGCAGCAGCGCGACCTCGTGCGTGGTGGCGAGCGGGGCGGGGGCGCCGGTGAGGTGGAAGCGTGCGGTGAGCCGGTGCCGGGCGGATGTGGTGGTGCACAGACGTTCCAGGGCTTCGGCCAGGGTGGTGCCTTCCAGCGCGGGCGGGGTCAGGGCGGCGACGAAGCGGCGGGCCTCGGCGAGGCTGTCGACGGCGGCTTGCCGCGCCTGGCCGACGTGGCGGGTGGCGTTCTGTGGCGCCTGGGGCAGGGCACGTTCGGCGGCACGCAGCAGCAACTGGATGCTGGAGAGGCCCTGCGCGAGGGTGTCGTGGATCTCGCGGGCCAGGCGGTCGCGTTCGGCCAGCACGCCGGCGGTGTGCTGGGCGGCGGCCAGATCGGTGCGTGTGGCGGTGAGCTCCTCGATCAGTCTGCGGCGGTGTTCGCTCTCCCGGTACAGAGCCTGGTACCCCCACACCACCGCGACGGCCACGGCTGCGCCGAGCGCCGGGCCGATGGCCATGGCGGGGCTGAAGGAGTGCTGGTGGGCGGCGAAGCCCGCGATGGCGGCGGCGGCCGTGACGGTCACGGCCGCCAGTCCGGCACGGCGGGACAGCAAGTGCAGCTGGAGGAAATACAGCGGGAAGGCCGCCCACACGGCGTCGGGGGACAGGGCGAGCAACACCAGCCACACCACGCCCACGGCGGCCAGCCAGAGCGCGGCGGCCCGCCGCGAGCGGCGTACGCCCGGCAGCATGGGCCCGACCGCGTACACCAGGCCGCAAGCGCCTGCCGCGGTGACGATCAATCCGGCATGGGGCCGGTCGCCGGTCACGGCCCGGCCGGCAGCCAGGGCGAGCAGGCCGATGACCAGCAGATGCAGGGACCAGGCCAAGGCCCGGGTGGTCGGGGTCAGCGCGGGGGCAACGGTGTTCACAGTGCGTCCCAGGCTACGGAGGCCGGCGCCCCGCGGCCTCCATCGAAAGTGAGAACCCGTGTGCCGTCTTCCGGCCCGCGAAGTGCCGTCCTGCGCCGGACGCGCACACGGCGGGCCGGCCGCGATGGTGGAGCCACACCGCTTCCGCCGCCGGAAAGGACAGACCACGGCCGTGTTCGTCGCCTGGAGAGACCTGAAGTTCGCCAAGGGGCGCTTCGCCCTGATGGGAACCGTCGTCGTACTGATCACCCTGCTGGTCGGACTGCTGTCCGGGCTGACGGCCGGACTGGGCCGGCAGAACATCTCCGCGATCACGGGACTGCCCGCCGACAAGATCGCGTTCCAGGCTCCCGGCGGCGGTCAGGACCTGTCGTACTCCAACTCGACCGTCAGGGAGCGGCAGTGGCGGCAGTGGTCCGAGGCGCCCGGCGTCGAGAGCGCGGAACCGCTGGGGATCACCACCACGAAGGCCACCGCCGGGGACCGGAGCACCGGGGTCTCGGCCTTCGGCGTCGAGCCCGGCTCCCGCCTCGCCCCGGACAGCGACAAGATCAGTGGCAGCGCGGTGGTGCTGTCCACCGCGGCCGCCGAGGTCCTCGGCGTGAGGCCCGGCGACTCCCTGACGCTGGCAGGCCGGCGGTTGAAGGTGGCCGCCATCAAGGGCGACGCCCACTACAGCCACACTCCGGTCGTCTGGACCAGCCTGCGCATCTGGCGGAAGTCCGCGCCGCCCACCGGCGGCGGCCAGGGCCCGACCGCCACCGTCATCGCCCTGAACACCACCTCCGAGGCCGATACCGAGGCCACGGACCAGCAGGCCGGTACCAGGACGGTCTCCATCGGCGACTCGCTGTCCGCGATCGGCTCCTACACCTCCGAAAACGGCTCCCTGCAACTGATGCGCGGCTTCCTGTTCGCCATCTCCGCCCTCGTCATCGGGGCCTTCTTCACCGTCTGGACCATCCAGCGCAGCGGCGACATCGCCGTTCTCAAGGCCCTGGGCGCCTCCACCACCACCCTCCTCAAGGACGCCCTCGGCCAGGCCGTCGTCCTGCTCGCCGGCGGCACCCTGCTCGGCACCGGCATCGCCGCCGCCGTGGGAGCGCTCGTGGCCGGCTCCGCCGTGCCGTTCCTCCTCACGCCCACCACCGTCCTGCTCCCGGCCGCCGTGATGATCCTCCTCGGCGTTCTCGGAGCAGCCCTGTCCATCCGCCGCATCACCTCCGTCGACCCGCTGACCGCCCTGGGGAGCGCCCGATGAGCCTGAACCTGACCGGCATCACCCTCACCTACCCCGACGGCGACACCCGCCTGACCGCCCTCGACCGGGTCAGCCTCGATGTGCCCCGAGGCAGCCTGACCGCCGTCGTCGGACCCTCCGGCTCCGGCAAGTCCAGCCTGCTGGCCGTCGCCGCCACCCTCACCGCCCCCGACACCGGCACCGTCACGGTCGACGGCACCCCCACCACCGGCATGACCCGCAGCGCACTGACCGAGCTGCGCCGCCACAAGATCGGCATCGTCTTCCAGCAGCCCAACCTGCTGCCCTCCCTCACCGCCGCCGAACAACTCCAGGTCATGGCCCGGATCGACGGCCGCGGGCCCCGCACCGCCCGGAACCGGGCCATGGAGCTCCTCGAAGCCGTCGGCCTGACCGACCAGGCCGGCCGCCGCCCCCACCAGCTCTCCGGCGGCCAGCGCCAGCGCGTCAACATCGCCCGCGCTCTGATGAACGACCCCACCGTCCTCCTCGTCGACGAGCCCACCAGCGCCCTCGACCACGAGCGCGGCGCCGCCGTCATCGACCTCATCACCCGCCTCACCCACCAGCGGGCCACCGCCACCGTCCTGGTCACCCACGACCGCACCCACCTCACCGCCGCCGACCGGATCGCCGAAGTCCACGACGGGCGCCTGCGCCTCCTCACCGCACCCCGCTGATCACCCGCTGCCGGCTCCCGCTGGGTGAGGCCCGCGGCTTCCCGGCAGGCGGCGAGCCGCCTGCCGGCCGGAGGCGGCAAGGGCCGCCGACCCGGGTGAGGAACCGAGCGCCCGGGGCGTGCGGTCCGACCACCGGCACCGCAAGTGGTGACCGTCGGCATCGGCACGTTCCCGGCCGCGGCCGGCTGACCGCGGGGTCGGCGGCGCCCGGGGTCTCCCGGGGCGCCGTCGGCCCGGTCGCAGGTCGGACTCACCGGCCGGGCCGACGCCCGGCCGGGCCCACGGCCGGCCGGGTCACAGCTCCGCGAGCAGCTCCGCCTTCTTCGAGGTGAACTCGTCGTCCGTGAGCAGCCCCGAGTCGTGCAGCGCCCCGAGGTGGCGTATGCGGTCGGCGACGTCGGCCGGGTCCGGGCGGGCCTGCGCCGGGGCCCCGGCGGTGAGGACAGGGACGGCGGTGCGGCGCCCCGGGCCGCCGGGGCAGTCCGGGCGGGCCGGTTCGGCGGCCTTGACGGCCTCCAGCACCGAGGCCGCGAACGGCAGCGACTCGTGCACGAGCCCGTAGCCGAGCCCGAAGACCACCGCCGCCGGGTCCTGGTCGGCGTCGCCCGGCGCCGCGCGCTCCGCGCCCCGGCGCAGCAGCCGCAGATGGCCGTCGAAGACCTCCGGGGAGCGCCATTCGACGCCCTCCAGCTCGCCCACCGGGAACGTCTGGTCCCCGGCCTTCCACTTGGTGGAGGAGGCGCCGGTCCAGAACCAGCGGAAGGTGACGTTCCGGCCGTCGAAGGCGGCCTTGCCGTCGTACGCCTTGAAGCTGAGCGGCGGCGGAGGGGCGGCGACCAGATGGCAGGAGGCGGGGTCGGCGGCGTCCGGGCCGAGGGCGGAGCGCACCTCGTCCGCGTAGTACTCGGCGAGGAGTTCGCGCTCGGCGGGCAGCACCAGCCGGTAGGGGTCCGAGCCCTCCTTGAGCTGCCCGCCCGCCGCGTCCATCAGCGGGTCGGCGCCCGGCCGGGGCACGGCCCGCAGCACCACCGTTCCCTTTCTGCCGGGAGCCAGCTCCACGGCCGACAGCGCCTCGTACGGGACGCGTCGCTCGCCGAGCACGTGGAAGAGTCTCGGCGTGCGGATCCCCCGTTCGAAGCGGATGAGCACGGAGTCCGTGTCGAACTCCCAGACGGTGTGAAAACCGGCCAGCACATCACCCATACGGGCCATCGTATGCGGCGTGGCACCGTCCGTCCTCCCTGCGTCCCCTCCGGCGCGCCCTCCGCTCCCCGGCCCGGTGGCGGCGCGTGCCGTGCGCCGGGCGTGCGACGGGGTCTCAGTCCGTCGTGGGCGGAGGAGCGGACCGGGCCACCACCCGGGCGAGGACGAGTGCCACGAGGGTCGGCCCGCCCAGCGCCGCCGCCGTACCGGGGTATCCGCCGAGCGCGAGCCCCACGCCCCCGAGCCCGGCCCCGAGGAAGACGCCGAAGCTCATACCGGCGGCGTTGACGCCCAGCGCCGTGCCCCGCAGGGAGCCGCAGCGGTGGACGAGGAGTGTGGTGACGCAGGCCGCCACCGTCGCGTGTCCCGCGCCGACCAGCGCCGTCAGCGGAAGGGCGAGGAACAGCGACTCCGCGAAGAAGACGCCGACCAGGGCGGACAGCGCCACCAGCAGGGCCAGCGCCATCAGGTGTTCGCCGGAGATCCTCGTCCGCTGTGCACTCAGCAGCCGGCCGGCGAACAGGTTCCCGAGGAAGAACGACGTGCCGCTGAGCGTCCACACGATCGCGAAGGTCTCGGGCGCCAGGCCGAAGCGTTCGTCGTAGAAGGCGGCGAGGTAGGCGAGATAGCCCATGAAGGCAGCCGTCCGCAGCATGGCGACCAGCAGCAGCGGGATCACTCCGGGCAGGGCTCCCAGCAGCCGGAACGACTCCAGGTATCCCGGCTTCTCCACCCGGTCCGCCGGCGTGGCGGCCGCACCGTCCGCGGCGTGGCGACGGCGGCCCCGGAGGAGGAAATACAGGGCCAGCAGGGACGAGATCGCGGCGATGGCCCACAGGTCGCCCTGCCAGCCCCACAGCAGGGCCGGCAGGGCGACGAGCGGCGCCGCGAGGAGGGCCGTCAGTGACTGCGTGGCGGTGATCAGGGTCGCCGCGCGGCCCGCGGCGGCGTCGTTGTCGAAGCGGTCGGCGGCGGCCGCCGTGAGCGCCGGGTTCAGTACCGCCGTGCCGGCGCCGACGAGCAGGCAGAAGGCCGCCAGCATCAGGAAGTCACCGCTCGCGCCCAGCGCGGCGGAGACGGCCAGGACGGCGAGTCCGCACGCGGCCGCCCATTCCCTGCGCACGCGGTCGATCAGCGGTGCCAGCGCGGTGCCCACGGCCAGGGCCGCGAGCCCGCCGAGGCCCCGCAGCTGGCCGAGCGCGGCGACGCCGCCGTCGGCCGCGTGTGCGATGGGCACGAGGAAGGTGCTGTAGACGGTGAAGGGCACCAGCCCGACGGCCGAGGCGAGCATGAACGGCCAGAGGAGGCGGGTCATCCTCAGATCGCCCGGTACGGCTCCGTCACCCGGTACGGCTCCGTCACCCGGTACGCCTCCGCCGTCCGTCACAGCCCGCCCCATGGCCGTGCCGGCGGCCTCGGCGGGAGCCCCGGGGGAGGCCGCCGTGCCCTGGGTCTCGCGGCTCATGCCCGCACCGCCCGGTACCGGTACAGCGCGGTGGCGTCGGCGCTGAACTGGGAGAAGGGGAAGGGTTCGGCGGACAGCGCGGTCACGCCGGCGCCCAGGAAGGCGCGCGCGACGGCGCTGCCGGTCTGGGCGTACACCACCAGAGGGAGTCCCTGCTCGCGGCAGTGTCCGAGGATCTCGTCGAAGCTGCCGTTGCCGAGGGTCATGCCGGTGGCGACCACGGCGTCCGCCCCGGCGAGCACCTGCTTCATGTCGTCGGTGACCGGGTCGCCCCAGTTGGTGGTGCGCAGATTGAAGTCGCAGGGGAGCGGGACACCGCCCTGCTCGCGTATCGCGGCGACGAGCGGGTTGACGACGCCGATGAGGGCGACCTTCGCCCCGGGCGCGATGTCGAGGAGCCCGGCGACGGCCGCGTCCCTGGCCCGCGCGCGCTCCTCCGGCGTTCCGGTGGGCAGGGTGACGGTCTCGGCGTTCACGGCGCCGCGGTGCGGCTGTACCCGTCCGAGGTAGGCGTCGAGCGCGGCGATGCGCACCGGCGCCGAGTCGTGCCGGATGAGCGTGTCGAGGGTGTGCCCGGAGGCGTCGGCGCAGAAGCCGGGGGCGACCTCGCCCGCTTCGAAGGCGCAGGCGCCGAAGGCGTCGCCGGACCTCATCAGCAGGTAGCTGTTGCGGTAGGTGACCCGGCCGCCGGCGAGCCGGGTGGTGTGGTGGAGCCAGAAGACGCTGGTGACGGTCAGTTCCCGGGGAGGCGGGCCGAAGGCGCCGTCGAGGACGGCCTGCCGGAGTTCGGATACGGAGGACGGCTGTGAGGGAGGCATGGCGGTTCCTTCTCGGGGGTGTTGACGAAAGGGAGGGAGGTCAGGGAAGGCCGGCGAGCCGCTCCGCCCGGTGGGGGAGCGCCGGGAGCCCGGGGTGCCCGGCGGGTGCCGGCGGCCAGTCCATCGCCGACCACGGGTGTTTCAGCTCGTCCCGCGCCGTGATCTCATGGGGCCGCATCGATCCGAGGCCCACGGCGTCGCGGTGGTGGGCGTAGGCGCTGTCCACGTACCGGTGCCCGGTGTCGGCGGCGAGGAAGACGTACGTCCTGTCGGTGTGGCGCTCCCGCTCCCACAGCGTGGCGAGATACGCGGCTCCTGCCGACAGGCCGGCGAAGATGCCGCTGGCACGCAGGAGTTCGACGGCTCCGGACATGGCGTAGTCGAAGTTCACCCAGTGGATGCGGTCGTACAGCTCGTGCCGGACGTTCCGGAACGGGATGGAGCTGCCGATACCGGCGATGATCATGTCCGGGTCGGAGACGTGCTCGGCGCCGAAGGTGACGCTGCCGAACGGCTGCACACCGATGAGCCGCACGTCCCGGCCCGCCTCGCGCAGGCAGGTGGCGATGGCGCCGGTGGACGCCCCGGTGCCCACGCCCCCGACGAGCGACAACGGGCTTTCCGGGACCGCCTTGCGGATGAGGTCGGCGACGTCTCGGTACCCCAGGTAATGGATGGCATCGTGGTACTGCCGCATCCAGTGGTAGTGCGGGTTCTCGCGCAGCAGTTCCGCGATCCGCTCGACGCGCAGGTTCTGGTCCAGGCGCAGGTTCCGGGAGGGCCGGACCTGCTCCAGCGTGGCGCCGAGGATCTCCAGCTGGACACGGAGGGTGCGGTCGACCGTTGTCGAGCCGACGATGTGGCAGTTGAGGCCGTAGCGGTGGCAGGCCAGGGCGAGCGCGTGGGCGTAGATGCCGCTGGAGCTGTCGACGAGGGTGTCACCGGGCACGACCTGTCCGCTCTCCAGCAGGTGGCGTACGGCGCCGAGAGCCGAGTACAGCTTCATCGTCTCGAAGCGCAGGCAGATCGCGCCCGGCGGCACGGTCACGACGTCCGGTTCCTTGACGGCCTCGGCTATGTGCTCATGCATGGCTTGTCCTCCTGGTCAGGCGGCGTCGTGGAGCGCGAGCAGCATCCATCATATTGAAAACGATTGTCAACATCGTCTGATGCCCACTCAGTTGGTGCGGCGGGAGCGTCGCATCGAAGAGATAGCAGTGATTATCGTTTTCATGTAGCCTCCTCGCGTTGTCCCGCCGGACCGGAGTCCGCGGGGAACCGCGCGACGTGCCCAACGGACCGCTTCCGCGCAGCCGATGGGGTGCCGGTGCCCGCCCGGACGGACGCCCCGCGCCTGACGAGTACGTTCCGTTCGACCTGGAAGGCCCAGTTCTGTGTCACCGCCAACGATCTCCGCTGCGCCTCCGGCGAGCAGCGGCGCCGATACGCCGGCCGGCGCGGCACCCCTCGGACCCGCCGCGGGGGTGAAGGGCCGGCTCGCCTCCCGTAAGGGCCTGATGCTCGCCTGCGCCGTTCTGTTCGCCGTGCTCCTCGCCTCGGTCGTGGTGGCCATCGGCCTGGGAGCCGCCGTGATCACGCCGGGGGAGACCGCCCGCTATCTGTGGGCGGCTGTCAGCGGCGGCCGCATCGCCGCGGACGAGGTGACCACGTACCAGATCATCTGGCAGATCCGCACCCCGCGGGTGCTGCTCGCGGCGCTCGTGGGCGCCGGGCTGAGCGCGATCGGCGTGGCCATCCAGGCCATGGTGCGCAATGCGCTCGCCGACCCCTTCGTGCTGGGCGTCTCCTCGGGCGCGTCCGTCGGAGCCGTCGCGGTCACGGTCACCGGAGGGCTGGCGGCGCTGGGCGTCTACGCCGTGTCGGCCGGCGCCTTCATCGGGGCCCTGGCCGCGTCGCTCCTGGTGTACGCCGCCTCTGTCAGCCGCGGCGCGCTCTCCCCGCTGCGTCTCGTTCTGACGGGCGTGGCCATGTCGCTGGGCTTCCAGGCGGTGATGAGCCTGATCATCTACTTCGCGCCGGACAGCGAGGCGGCCGGCATGGTCCTGTACTGGACGATGGGCAGCTTCGGTGCCGCGAACTGGGGCGCGCTCCCGCTCGTGTCCGCGGTCGTCCTTCTGGGCCTGGTCGTGCTGTACCGGTACGGCCGGGCGCTGGACGTACTGGCCCTCGGGGACGAGACCGCCGCGAGCCTGGGCATCAGCCCCGACCGGCACCGCAAGGCCCTGCTCGTCCTGGCCTCGCTCGTGACGGGGGTGATGGTCGCCGTCAGCGGCGCCATCGCCTTCGTCGGACTGGTCATGCCCCACGTGGTGCGCATGGTCGCCGGCGCCACCCATGCCCGCGTGCTGGCCGTGGCGCCACTGGCCGGAGCGATCTTCATGGTGTGGGTCGACCTGGTGTCCCGGACGCTGGTGGCCCCGCGCGAGCTGCCCCTGGGCGTCGTGACCGCCCTCGTCGGGGTGCCGGTGTTCATCACCCTGATGCGCCGCAGGGGCTACCTGTTCGGAGGCCGGTGAGATGGACCTCCGACTTGACGGGCTCTCGGTGGTCACCGACGGCAAGAGCCTGGTGCGTGACCTGTCCCTGGACGTGGGGAGTGGCCAGGTCGTGGGCCTGGTCGGCCCGAACGGCAGTGGCAAGTCCACCGCCCTCAGGTGCGTGTACCGCGCACTCCGCCCCAGCTCCGGAACCGTCCGGGTGGGCGAGCGGCAGCTCTCTTGCCTGACGATGCGCCAATCCGCGCGGATCATCGCGGCCATGACCCAGGACGGCGCCGTCGACCTCGACTTCACGGTCGAAGAGGTCATCGCACTCGGACGCGCGCCGCACCTTCAGGGCAACCGGGCGCTCAGCCGCCGGGAACGGGAGCTCTGCGAAGGCGCGATGGACCGGCTCGGCATCCGCCACCTCGCCCGGCGCGGAGTCCTGACGCTCTCGGGCGGGGAACGCCAGCGGGTCCTGCTGGCCCGGGCGCTCGTCCAGGAGCCGGAGATCCTGGTGCTCGACGAGCCGACCAACCACCTCGATGTACGCCACCAGGTCGAACTGCTCTCGCTGCTGCGCGCCTCGGGACTCACCGTCCTCGTCGTGCTGCACGACCTCAATCTCGCCGCGGCCGCCTGCGACCGCCTCGGCGTTCTCCGCGAAGGCCGCCTGGTCGCCACCGGCACGCCCGGGGACGTCCTCACCACGGAACTCGTGGGCGAGGTGTTCGGCGTCAAGGCCAGCATCGTGCCCCACCCACTGACAGATGACCCGCAGTTGTTGTACGCGCTCCATCCCTCCCGGTGAAAGGCACCACCAGATCATGACCACGTCTCCATCTCCCCGCTCGGCGCGGCAGCGCACCGTCCTCGGCTCCGCGCTGGCGGCCGCACTGCTGCTCAGCGGCTGCGGCGCCGAAGTGGCATCGGACGACAAGGCCGAAGCCCCTGAGAAGGTCACCGTCAAGAGGTGCGGTGAGCCGGTCGAGTACACGGTCCCCGAGCGCGCCGTGGCGTACGAGGGCGGAAGCGCCGACAAGCTGTTCAGCCTCGGCTTGGCCGACCATGTGTACGGCTACGTGATGCCGCCGGCGAACCCGCCGGTGGAGGAGTCACCGTGGGCGGACGACTACGCCGAGGTGAAGATGCTCAGCGACGATCTCCTCAACAAGGAAGTCGTGGTCGAGGCCAAGTCCGATCTCGTGGTGGCCGGCTGGAACTCGGGCTTCAAGGACGAGCGGGGCATCACCCCGGAGATCCTGGACAAGCTCGGGATCCAGAGCTTCATGCACAGCGAGAGCTGCTTCAACTACCCCGAGCACCCGGAGAAGCTCACCCCGTTCGAAGCCCTCTACACCGATCTCGAGCGGCTGGGCAAGATCTTCCGGGTCGAGGACAAGGCGGACGAGGTCGTCGGCGGGCTGAAGAAGCGGGTGGAGGCCGTGAAGGCGAAGGCGCCCCAGGGCGATCCGCTCCCGGTCTTCCTCTACGACTCGGGCACCGACCAGCCCTTCACCGCGGGCAACCAGGTCCCGCCCAACGACATCATCAGGACCGCCGGCGGCAGGAACGTCTTCGACGGCCTCGACGAGCGGTGGACGCAGGTCAACTGGGAGGCCGTCGCCGAGGCGGAGCCGGACGTCATCATGATCCTCGACTACGGGGACCTGCCCGCCGAGAAGAAGATCGACTTCCTGAAGAAGTCCCCCCACACGAAGGGGCTGCCCGCCGTCAAGAAGAACAACTTCTTCATCCTGGACTACAACGAGGGCGTCAGCGGGCCGCGCAACATCGACGGCCTGGAGAAGTTCGCGCAATACCTGAGTGAGCTTCAGGACTGACCGGACCGGAGTGAGCCGGGGCCGTGCCGGATCCGCACGTCCCCGGCGCTCCGGGCCGGCTACCGGGCCGCGTCACAGCGTTCGGTGACCGGGGGACGACGCGGGCCGCCCGCAGCCCGTCCCCCGGCCGGGCGGGCAGCTCACGGCGGCGAGGTCGCCCACGCCGACCCGGGCGAAGTTCGCCAGGCTGGCGGTGCCCGGGACGAAGTAGCCGGCGTGGCCGGTGGCTCCCGCGGCGGAGAGCAGCCGGGCGCCGAACGCCGGTGAGACCGGGTCCACACCGTGGCCGAGGGCGCCGAACTCCAGATTCGGTACGTCCTCGATCCAGTCGTCGGCGTCCCGGGTGGCCCAGATCCGGGCCCGCCCGCCGAGGTCCGCGACCCGTTCGGCCCGCATACCGGGGCTGCCCGCGACCGCTATGTCGGTGACCCGGGGCGGCAGGGAGCGGGCGGCGACACCGCAGACCACGGAGCCGTAGCTGTGGCAGAACAGCGCGACGCTCGACGACCCGGGCAGCGCCCGGACCAGCGACCGCAGCGTGACGGCGCCCGCCGCGGCGAGCCGGCCCGCGGCGGCGTCCACGCCGACGCCCGCGGGGCTTGTGTAGTCGGCCCAGGCGATGACGGCGGTACGGACCCGGGGCGCGGCCGCCCGCTCGGCGCGGTGCAGCGCCCGCGCCATGCCGGCCGGGGCCGAGAACGTCCGCCGGGTGCGCTCGAAGGTGAGCAGATGGGTGTCGACGCCGGGCACCACGACCGAGACCCGCTGGGCCGCGTCCAGGTCACCGAAGACCTCCGCGACCCGGCCGGGGCCGGTGGGGTCGAAGGCGAGGATCTGCCGGTTCCCGTCCAGCAGTGAGCCGTAGCGCTGCATCCGGCGGGCCACCTGCTCCCGGCCGAGCTCGGTGAGCCGGTCGTCGTGGAGCCGGGCCCGCTCGGCCGCGATCGCCTGCCGGAGCGCGGTGCGGTTGGCGCGGTAGCGCAGGGCCGCCGGGGCGCCGTTCAGATTGCCGACGACCAGCGCGTGGCGCCGCGCGAGCCGCCGGCGCTGCTCCTCGCCGAGCGACCGGAAGAAGGCCCTGACGGCCGCCGGGGAGGCTTCGGGGCGGGGGAGTCTCCGGCCGTCGACCGTCGCGCGGTTCCAGGCGGCCTGCGCGGCGGCGCGGACGCCCGGCTGCGGACGGTGGGTGCGGATCGCGGTCCAGCCGGTGGTGGCCAGGAGTATCAGCACCAGGCCCAGGACGAGCGCCGCCCGCGAGGCGGGGGAGCCGCTGAACCAGGAGGCGGGGGAGGAGCCGAGCTCAGACAAGGAAGACACTGCGCCACACCCTAGGAGACCGGCGCTGCCGAATCGTTATCCGGCGGGAGACCGTGAGTCATTTCACGTTTGAGGCCGGGCATAGCGGTCGCAAGGGATGGCCGGGTCCGGGCGGACACCGGGGCCGATACCGGATGAATGCCGAGGTGGGGGCCGGGGTGAGGGCTGTGGGGTGAGGGCTGTGGGGTGAGGCCGGGGCGGCGGCACGGGCCGTCGCCGCGGGGTGCCGGCCCGGGGGCGGGCCCTCGGCGGAGCCGGTCTCAGTCCGCCGGCGGGTGCCGCCGTTCCAGGGCCAGCGCGGGCCCGATCGCGTCGAGGTGGCACTCGGTGAGCCGGCGCAGCGCCCCGGCGCTCGCGTCCGGTCCCGCTCCCCAGAGCCGGCCGGTCATCCGCATCACGCCGGTGAAGGCGGCGACGAGCACCCGCGGCCGGACGTCGGTGGCCGGGTCCACTCCGGCCCGGCGGGCGATGTCCCGGACGAGCTGGTCCTCCAGCTCCGCCGAGCGGCACATCGCGGCGGCGAGCAGGGCCGGCGTCGACTCGATGACCTGGTACATCCGCATGTGCAGCCCGGGCTCCACGGCCTCGCCGACGGCCTCCCCGAAGGTCTCCCAGGTGACGGAGACGGCCCGGCGCAGCGCGGTCAGCGGCGGCTCGCCGTCCGGGCGGGCGCCGAAGGCGTCGAGAAAGTGTTCCTCGACGAGATCGTGGACGGAGAACGCGACCGCCTCCTTGCCGGCGAAGTAGCGGAAGAAGGTCCGCTGGGAGACCCCGGCGGCCTCGGCGATCTCGTCGACCGTCGTCTCCTCGTAGCCGCGGGTGGTGAAGAGTTCCAGGGCCGAGCGGATCAGCGCGTCGCGGGTCTGTCTCTTCTTGCGCTCGCGCAGCCCGCCCGGTGCCGCTCCCTCGGGGTGCGCACGTGCCACCTTCGGGCCGCCTCTCGTTCGGTTCCGCCATCGTTTCCCCTGCTCAGGGCCGACGTGAGTAGCGTGACAGTTACCGGCCCGGGAATCGGTTTGTCAACTGTCAGTCGCTGTCATAATCTCCGGCCATGACGTCTCAGACCACCGTCGCCGACGCGGCGCCGGACCTTCCCGAGCCCGGACCCCGCAAGGGTCTGCGGGGGCACCCCTGGCTCACTCTTCTCTCCGTCGCGATCGGCGTGATGATGGTCGCCCTCGACGGCACGATCGTCGCGATCGCCAACCCGGCGATCCAGCAGGACCTCGGGGCCTCGCTCGCCGACGTCCAGTGGATAACCAACGGCTATCTGCTCGCCCTCGCCGTCTCCCTCATCACGGCGGGCAAGCTCGGCGACCGCTTCGGCCACCGGCAGACCTTCCTGATCGGCATCGCCGGCTTCGCCCTCGCCTCGGCCGCGATCGGCCTCTCCACGAGCGTGCCGCTGGTGGTCGGTTTCCGGGTCCTCCAGGGCCTCTTCGGCGCGCTGCTCATGCCCGCCGCGCTGGGCCTGCTGCGGGCCACCTTCCCGGCCGAGAAGCTCAACATGGCCATCGGTATCTGGGGCATGGTCATCGGCGCCTCCACCGCGGGCGGCCCGATCGTCGGCGGGCTGCTCGTGGAGCACGTCAGCTGGCAGTCGGTCTTCTTCATCAATGTGCCGGTGGGCATCGCCGCCCTCCTCATGGGCCTGCTGATCCTCCGGGACCACCGCGCCGAGAACGCCCCGCGCTCCTTCGACATCCCCGGCATCGTGCTGCTGTCGGCCGCGATGTTCTTCCTCATCTGGGCGCTCATCAAGGCCCCCGCCTGGGGCTGGGGCGACGGGCTCACCCTGGGCTTCCTGACCGCCGCGGTGGCCACCTTCGCGGCGTTCGCCGTCTGGGAGAGGAAGGTCCGCGAACCGCTGATCCCGCTGGGGATGTTCCGCTCCGTGCCGCTGTCCGCCGGCACGATCCTCATGGTGCTGATGGCCTTCGCCTTCATGGGCGGGATCTTCTTCGTCACCTTCTACCTGCAGAACGTGCACGGGATGAGCCCCGTCGACAGCGGGCTTCACCTGCTGCCGCTCACCGGCATGATGATCGTGTCCTCGCCGGTCGCCGGCGCGCTCATCACCAAGGTCGGCCCGCGTGTGCCGCTGGTCGGCGGCATGGTGTTCACGGCCGCCGCCATGTTCGGCATGTCCACCCTGGAGACGGACACCGGCAGCGGCGTCATGTCGCTGTGGTTCGTCCTGCTGGGCCTCGGCCTGGCGCCGGTCATGGTCGGCGCGACCGAGGTCATCGTCGGCAACGCCCCGCTGGAGCTGTCCGGTGTGGCCGGCGGTCTGCAGCAGGCCGCGATGCAGGTCGGCGGCAGCCTCGGCACGGCCGTGCTCGGCGCGACCATGGCCGCCCGGGTCGACGACCAGCTGCCCGGCAACTGGGCGGAGGCCCAGCTGCCGCCGGTCACCCCGGAGCAGATGGCGAAGATGACCGAGGCCGTGGAGGTGGGCATGCCGCCGCTCACCAAGGAGACACCGCCGCAGGTCGCCGAGATCATCACCGGCGTCACCCACGAGACGTTCGTGTCCGGCATGGGCTTCTCGTTCACCGTCGCGGGCGGGGTCGCGGTCCTCGCCGTCGTGGTCGCCCTCTTCACCAACCGGGGCGTCAACGGCGGGGCCGGTGCCGGGGGCGCGCACATCTGAGGCGACGGGGCGGCCGGGTCCGTGTCCGTCCGCCGGCCGGTCGGCCGGGCAGCCCCCAGGCGGTCCGGTACCCGGCAGGCGGGCCCGGACAGTGGCCCGGAACCGTAGTCCGGAAGAGTCAACTCCGCTTACCGACAGCCCCGTTGGGTCTCCCCGGCGGGGCTGTCCCCCGTCCGGGTGGCATCGCCCGGAGACCCTTGGCGGCGGAGGGGCCGGCCGGAGAGGCTCGTCGTGGAAGCGCCGCCGGGCATCCGCCCGCCGGCCGGCTGTGTGCTCGCGCCCCGGCGGCGCGGCACCTCACGGGGGAGTGCTCCTTGATGCGCCATGTCCTGACGACCGCTGTCCTTATCGCCACCGCGGCGGTCGCCGCCCTGCTCCCGGCGGCCCTGCCCGCCGCCGCAGCGGCCGTCGCCGCACCGGCCGTCGCCGGGGCGTCCTCGACCGCGCCCGGGGTACCTGCGGCACCGGTCGGGCCGCCCGCACCCGCGGCACCGGTCACGGGGCCCGCCGAGCGGGCCGCCGGGCCCGCGCCCTCCCGGGGCTCCTGCCCGTCCGGGGCGTTCTGCCTCTGGGACCGCCACGGCTACGGCGGCACCCGCACCGCCCACGAACTCTCCGGCACCGACATCGAGAGCTGTATCCCGCTGCCCGCCGGCGCCTCGGCCGGCTCACTGGCCAACCGCACCGGCCGGCCCGTCACCACGTACCAGAGCGTGGAGTGCGGGGAGACGGGCGAGTTCGACACCTATCCGGGCGGCGGCACCTGGGTGCCCGACTCCCCGTACCGCGTGCGGGCGTTCAAGATCTGGGAGAACTGACGCCCGGCCCGCCGCCGTTCCGCCCGGCCGGCTCCGGGACGGCGGCGCGGCCCTCCCCGGCCGCCGCGAGCTCCGCGCGCAGCGCCCGGACCTCGGCGGTGAGCTCCTCAATGGCCGCCGTCTGCCGCTGCTCCTCGGCGTTCTCGCGGTCGAACTGGGCGATGAACCAGGCGGCGATGTTCGCGGTGACCACACCGAGCAGCGCGATACCGGACAGCATCAGCCCGACCGCCAGCACCCTGCCCAGCCCGGTGGTCGGGGCCAGATCGCCGTAGCCGACCGTGGTCATCGTGGTGAACGACCACCACACCGCGTCGCCGAACGTCCTGATGGTGCCCTCGGGGGAGTTCCGCTCGACCTCCAGGACGGCCAGCGAGCCGAACAGCAGCAGCCCTGCGCAGGACCCGGCCACATAGGTGGTGAGCCGGATCTGGGCGGTGGCCGCGGCCAGCCGGGCCCGCTGCCCTGCCAGCAGCAGCCCGGAGACCAGCCGCAGCAGCCGCAGCGGCTGGAGGAGCGGAAGGGCCACGGCGAGGACCGCCAGCGGGTTCTCGCGCACGAACCGCAGCTTCCTCGGCGACAGATACAGCCGGACCCCGAGATCCACGGCGAAGGCCGCCCACACGCCCCACTCCACGGCCCGGCAGACCTCCCGCACCCAGGGGCCGCTGTCCGGCACCACGATCGGCACGGCGTAGGCGGCCGCGAACAGCAGGGACAGCGCCAGCAGCGGCCCCTGGGTACGGCGCTCCCAGCGCTCCCTCTTGCGCAGGTCGGACGGCGTTTCGCTCATGGTGTGAATCGTATGGGAGTGCGAGGGAAGACGGAGAGCAGCCCGAATTCGACAACCCTTGGAGGGCGAGATGGCGGGCATGGGACACAGCAGTACGCGCAGGCACCCCCGTGAGAGCGGCCGGATGTGGTCGCGGAGCGGGCCGGATCGCGCGTCACTGGGCATCATCGGCCTCGTCTGCGCGATCGCCGGGTTCTTCGTCCTGGGCATCGTGCTCGGACCGGCGGCGATCGTGGCCGGCTGGCTGTCGATGGGCCGCCGCTGGGACTTCCGCGGTGCCTCGGTACCGGCACTGGTCGCGGTGGTCCTCGGTGCCATCGACACGGTGATGGCCGTCCTCCTGCTGGCCGGGGCCGGCGGCGCCGGCGGCGGCGTCTTCTGACCGGGCGGCCGTGGACGGCGCCCGGTCAACGGAGGACGTGACACGAAGAGCCGGGCCCGGGCGCTGAGAAGCGCTCCGGGCCCGGCTCTTCGTCCTGCGCCGCGTGCCGTTCCGGCGGCTGCCGGACTACGCCGTCACGCGGTCACACCGCTGCACGTCACGCGGTCAGGCGTCGCCGCCCGCCGTGCCCGGGTGGGCCGCCGTCGGGTCCAGCAGCTGGTAGCGGTCGATCGCCTGCTTCAGCACGGAGCGGTCCACCTTCCCGTCCCGCGCCAGCTCGGTGAGGACGGCCACCACGACCGACTGCGCGTCGATGTGGAAGAAGCGCCGGGCCGCGCCGCGGGTGTCCGCGAAGCCGAAGCCGTCCGCGCCCAGCGACTGGTACGTCCCCGGCACCCAGCGGGCGATCTGGTCCGGAACCGCCCGCATCCAGTCGGACACGGCCACCTTCGGGCCCTCGGCGTCCGCCAGCTTGGTGGTGACGTACGGGACGCGCTGCTCCTCCTCGGGGTGGAGCAGATTGTGCTGCTCCACCGCCACGGCTTCCTTCCGCAGCTCGTTCCAGGACGTGGCCGACCAAACGTCCGCCCGGACGTCCCACTCCTCGGCGAGGATGCGCTGCGCCTCCAGGGCCCACGGCACCGCGACACCGGACGCCATGATCTGCGCCGGGATCATGCCCCGCTCGCCCTGCTTGAGGCGGTAGAGGCCCTTGAGGATGCCCTCGACGTCCACGTTCTCCGGCTCGGCCGGGTGCTGGATCGGCTCGTTGTAGACGGTGAGGTAGTAGAAGACGTCCTCACTGTTCTCGCCGTACATCCGGCGCAGACCGTCCTGGACGATGTGCGTGATCTCGTACGCGTACGCCGGGTCGTAGGACACCACGGCCGGGTTGGTGGAGGCCAGCAGCTGGGAGTGGCCGTCCGCGTGCTGCAGGCCCTCACCGGTCAGCGTGGTGCGGCCGGCGGTGGCGCCGAGCACGAAGCCGCGGGAGAGCTGGTCGGCCATCTGCCAGAACTGGTCGCCGGTCCGCTGGAAACCGAACATCGAGTAGAAGACGTAGACCGGAATCAGCGGCTCGCCGTGCGTGGCGTAGGCCGAGCCGGCCGCGATCAGCGAGGCCGTGCAGCCCGCCTCGGTGATGCCGTCGTGCAGCATCTGACCGGTGGGCGACTCCTTGTAGGAGAGCAGCAGTTCGCGGTCCACGGACTCGTACTGCTGACCCAGCGGGTTGTAGATCTTCGCCGACGGGAAGAGCGAGTCCATGCCGAAGGTGCGGTACTCGTCGGGGGCGATCGGCAC
Source organism: Streptomyces albus subsp. albus (assembly GCF_000719865.1). Taxonomy (GTDB): domain Bacteria; phylum Actinomycetota; class Actinomycetes; order Streptomycetales; family Streptomycetaceae; genus Streptomyces; species Streptomyces albus_E. Next base: position 177,268 of record NZ_JOID01000016.1, on the reverse strand, counting down.
GAAGCGCTTGCCGATCTCCTTGTCCCGCATGAGGTCCTTGAGCAGCCGGACGAAGGCCATGGTGGTGGCGATCTGCTGCTGGCCGGTGCCCTTCTTCAGGGTCGCGTAGGTCTTGTCCCCGGGCAGCACCAGCGGCTTCGACCGCACCACGCGGGTCGGCACATAGCCGCCCAGCGCCTTGCGGCGGTCGTGCATGTACTGGATCTCCTCGGAGTCCGGCCCCGGGTGGTAGTACGGCGGGGCGCCGGACTCCAGCTCCTTGTCCGGGATCGGCAGGTGCAGCCGGTCGCGGAACATCTTCAGGTCGTCGACCGTCAGCTTCTTCATCTGGTGGGTCGCGTTGCGGCCCTCGAAATTGGGGCCGAGCGTCCAGCCCTTGACGGTCTGGGCGAGGATCACCGTCGGCTGGCCCTTGTGCTCCTTGGCCGCCTTGTACGCCGCGTAGATCTTCTTGTGGTCGTGGCCGCCGCGTCCCAGGTGCAGGATCTGGTCGTCGGTCATGTTCTCGACCATCTTGCGCAGCCGGTGGTCGTCACCGAAGAAGTGCTCGCGGATGTACGCGCCGGTCTCGGTGGCGTACGTCTGGAACTGGCCGTCGGGGGTGGTGTTCAGCTTGTTGACCAGGATGCCGTCCCGGTCCTGGGCCAGCAGCGGGTCCCAGGTGCGGTCCCAGACCAGCTTGATGACGTTCCAGCCGGCGCCGCGGAACTGCGACTCCAGCTCCTGGATGATCTTGCCGTTGCCGCGCACCGGGCCGTCGAGCCGCTGCAGGTTGCAGTTCACCACGAAGGTGAGGTTGTCCAGGCCCTCGCGGGCGGCGATGGAGAGCTGGCCGATCGACTCGGGCTCATCCATCTCGCCGTCGCCGAGGTAGGCCCAGACGTGGGAGTTCGAGGTGTCGGCGATGCCGCGCGCCTCCATGTAGCGGTTCATCCGCGCCTGGAAGATGGCGCCGAGCGGGCCGAGGCCCATGGAGACCGTGGGGAACTCCCAGAAGTCCGGCATCGACCGCGGGTGCGGGTAGCTGGAGAGGCCGTGGGGGGCCTTGGACTTCTCCTGGCGGAAGCCGTCGAGCTGCGCCTCGGAGAGGCGGTCCAGCATGAAGGCGCGGGCGTAGACACCGGGGGAGGCGTGGCCCTGGAAGAAGATCTGGTCGCCGCCGTCGCCGGCGTCCTTGCCGCGGAAGAAGTGGTTGAAGCCCACGTCGTAGAGGGACGCCGAGGAGGCGAAGGTGGCGATGTGGCCGCCGACGCCGATGCCCGGGCGCTGGGCGCGGGAGACCATGACGGCCGCGTTCCAGCGGGTCGCGTTCAGGATCTTGCGCTCGATCTCCTCGTTGCCGGGGAAGAACGGCTCGTTCTTGGTCGCGATGGTGTTGACGTAGTCCGTGCTGCGCATCTCGGGGACGGCGACGCGTTTGGCGCGTGCCCGCTCGATGAGGCGGAGCATCAGGTAACGGGCGCGTTCCCGGCCTCGCTCATCGACGGCTGCGTCGAGGGAGTCGAGCCATTCCTGGGTCTCCTCGGGATCGAAGTCCGGGACCTGGCTGGGAAGACCGCCAATGATGATCGGGTTGCGATCGGATGCGGAAGCCACGCTGTTCCTTCGCTTTTCGTTCGTGCCGTGCACGTCATGGATTCGTGCTCTGCTGGTGTCGCGCCGCCTCCATCGTGGACCGCAGAGGCGAAAACGTCATCTCTACTGATCGGTAATAACCACGGTACTGCGCGGTAACCGCCACTCTGTGAGACAACGGGGGGTTCCGGCCGACTTGGGTGGCTCGGCCGACCGCAACCCTACGCCTCACCGGAGCGCCGGCCGGATGCCGGTCCGCTCCCCGGACGGCCCCGTGGGCGGGGCCTTGACGTGTACCCCCGAAATGCGCCGGAAATGCCGGGCTGCGACCATGGCCGGGGAGTGCGTCTTGCGGCGACAAGTCAACGTTTGGGCGGGATAAGGGGCCAGGTACTTGCGCGATCCGCCCGGCCCGTGTGGACTACGCCCAAGCCTCGCGTGCGCGTGGGGTGGAAGAACACTCGAAACACGACAGGAGGCAATCCGTGAGCGCGACCGCGGACCACGCGGAGGAGCGGACCAACCCTGCCGCCAGGCTGGGTTTCCAGCCCGGACAGGTGGTCCAGGAGCTCGGTTACGACGACGACACCGAGCAGGATCTGCGTGCGGCCATCGAGGAACTGACCGGCACGGAGCTCGTCGACGAGGACTACGACGACGTGGCCGACGCCGTGGTGCTGTGGTTCCGAGAGGACGACGGCGACCTGACGGACGCGCTGGTGGACGCCACCACCATGATCGACGCGGGTGCCCCGATCTGGCTGCTGACGCCGAAGACCGGCCGCGACGGCTACGTCGAGGCCAGTGAGATCGGCGAAGCCGCTTCCACCGCCGGGCTGGCGCAGACCAGCAGCGTCAACGCCGGCAAGGACTGGGCGGGCAGCCGTCTGGTCACGCCCAAGGCGGCCCGCTCCGGCAAGCGGTAACCGGCCCCCGGCCCCGAGCCGTACCGCAAGAGTCCGTGTGCCCCCGTGGTGATCCACCGCGGGGGCACACGGCGTCCCGGTCCTCCTCTTCCTCCTGCCCCCGCCCCTTGCGCAAGCCGCCCGGCGCGGGTGGCACCCGGCCCCGGGCACGGAGAGGAGCGGCGCAGTGGAAGACTGGGGCACGACCGGTAACCACGACGAGAGGGACGCGCACCCCATGGCGATCGATGTCGGCACCAAGGCCCCTGACTTCGAGCTGAAGAACCAGCACGGCGAACTCGTGAGGCTCTCGGACTTCCGCGGGGAGAAGAACGTCGTCCTCCTCTTCTACCCCTTCGCCTTCACCGGCGTCTGCACGGGCGAGCTCTGCGCCCTGCGCGACGAGCTGCCCCAGTTCGTCAACGATGACGTCCAGCTGCTCGCGGTCTCCAACGACTCCCCGTTCTCGCTGCGGGTCTTCGCCGAGCAGGAGGGCCTGGAGTACCCGCTGCTCTCCGACTTCTGGCCGCACGGCGAGGCCTCGCGCGCCTACGGCGTCTTCGACGAGGAGAAGGGCTGCGCGGTGCGCGGCACCTTCATCATCGACAAGGAGGGCACGGTCCGCTGGACCGTCGTCAACGGCCTGCCGGACGCGCGAGACCTGAACGACTACGCCAAGGCCCTCGGCGCGCTCTGACGGCTCCGCGTACGGACGGTGACCCCGGGGGAACGGACGGGCTGCGAAGCCTGTCCCCCGGGGTGGCCGCTCACTAGGATCGATCCCGTTGATCCGATGTCATCGCACGACGGGGGCGGGGCGGTCTTCCTCCCGCCCCTCGTATCCAGGGGAGGACTTGTGGGAGTCAGTCTCAGCAAGGGCGGGAACGTCTCTCTGAGCAAGGAGGCGCCGGGCCTGACCGCGGTCACCGTCGGTCTCGGCTGGGACGTCCGTACCACCACCGGCACCGACTTCGACCTCGACGCCAGCGCGCTGCTGACGAACGCGGAGGGCAAGGTCGTCTCCGACCAGCACTTCGTCTTCTTCAACAACCTCAAGAGCCCCGACGGCTCCGTCGAGCACACCGGTGACAACCTCACCGGCGAGGGGGAGGGCGACGACGAGGCCATCAAGGTCAACCTCGCCGCGGTGCCCGCGGATGTCGCCAAGATCGTGTTCCCGGTCTCGATCTACGAGGCCGAGAGCCGCCAGCAGAGCTTCGGCCAGGTGCGGAACGCCTTCATCCGCGTGGTGAACCAGGCCGACAACAACGAGCTGGCCCGCTACGACCTGACCGAGGACGCCTCGACGGAGACCGCCATGGTCTTCGGCGAGCTGTACCGGCACGGCTCGGAGTGGAAGTTCCGGGCCATCGGCCAGGGCTACGCCTCCGGTCTGCGCGGCATCGCACAGGACTTCGGCGTCAACGTCTGAGCACCGCGTCAACGTCTGAGAACCGAGTCGCCCGGCGCCGCGTCTCCCGTCACGCGGAGGCGCGGCGCCGGGCGCGGCCGGGACACCACCGGGGTGGCCGGCCGGACGGGCAGGGCCGCAGGGCCGCAAGGCAATACGAGGGGGAGGAACAGATCATGGGTGTCACGCTCGCCAAGGGAGGAAACGTCTCCCTGTCCAAGGCCGCACCGAATCTCACCCAGGTCCTGGTGGGCCTCGGCTGGGACGCACGGTCCACCACGGGAGCACCGTTCGACCTCGACGCCAGCGCACTGCTCTGCCGCGACGGGCGGGTGCTGGGGGATGAGTATTTCGTCTTCTACAACAACCTCAAGAGCCCGGAGGGCTCGGTCGAGCACACCGGCGACAACCTCACCGGCGAGGGCGACGGCGACGACGAGTCCCTGCTGCTCGACCTGAGCAAGGTCCCGGCGCAGGTCGACAAGATCGTGTTCCCGGTCTCGATCCATGACGCCGATGTCCGGGGGCAGACCTTCGGGCAGGTCAGCAATGCCTTCATCCGGGTGGTCAACCAGGCGGACGGCTCCGAGCTGGCCCGGTACGACCTCAGCGAGGACGCGTCCGGCGAAACCGCGATGATCTTCGGCGAGGTGTACCGGTACGGCGGTGAGTGGAAGTTCCGGGCGGTCGGACAGGGGTACGCGTCCGGGTTGCGGGGGATCGCTCTAGACTTCGGGGTCAACGTTTCGTAAAGCCGCGCACTGCGCGCGGGGGACCCGTACTCACGATTGGGTAGCCAGTGCTCCTGAAAACTTTCGGCTGGTCCTTCGGCGTCACCGCCGCGGGACTGGCCGCCGCAGCCTATTTCTGGGGGTGGCAGGGGTTCGCCGTGGTGGCGATCCTGTCGGTCCTGGAGATCTCGCTGTCGTTTGACAACGCGGTGGTCAACGCCGGTGTGCTGAAGAAGATGAACGCCTTCTGGCAGAAGATCTTCCTTACCATCGGCATTCTGATCGCCGTCTTCGGTATGCGACTGGTCTTCCCGGTCGTGATCGTCGCCATCACGGCCAAGGTCGGGCCGATCGAGGCCGTGGAACTGGCCATGCGCGACCCCGACCAGTACGAGATGCTGGTCACCGACGCCCACCCGGCCATCGCCGCCTTCGGTGGCATGTTCCTGTTGATGATCTTTCTCAACTTCCTCTTCGACGAGAAAGAGCACCACTGGCTGCCCTGGGTGGAGAAGCCGCTCAGCCGGCTGGGCAAGGTGGACGGCCTCGCCGTCTGCATCGCGCTGATCGTCCTGCTCGTCACCGCCGCGACCATCGCCACCGAGGCCGCGCAGCACGGCGGCACCTATGTCGACAAGTCGGCGACCGTGCTCCTCTCCGGCGTCGCGGGCCTGATCACGTATCTCATCGTGGGCGGGCTCTCCGGCTACTTCGAGGACAAGCTGGAGGAGGACGAGGAGCACGACGAGGAGGTCAAGGAGCAGGCCCGGCGCGAGGGCAAGGACCCGTCCATGGTCGGCCTCGCCGGCAAGGCCGCGTTCTTCATGTTCCTCTACCTCGAGGTCCTGGACGCCTCCTTCTCCTTCGACGGCGTCATCGGCGCCTTCGCCATCACCAACCACATCTTCTGGATGGCGCTGGGCCTCGGCATCGGCGCGATGTACGTCCGTTCGCTCACGGTCTACCTGGTCCGCGAGGGCACCCTCGACGACTACGTCTACCTGGAGCACGGCGCGCACTACGCCATCGGCGCCCTGGCCGCGCTGCTGCTCATCACGATCAAGTTCCACATCTCCGAGGTCATCACCGGCCTCATCGGTGTCGCCCTGATCGCCGCCTCCTTCTGGTCCTCCGTCCGCCGCAACCGTGGGCTGGCCGCCGAGGGGCACGCGGAGGAGACCAAGGTGTCGCCGGGAGTGTGACCCGGCGCGGAGTGTGACCACGCTCCGAATGAGGAACGCTCTGTGCGGGGCGGCCACCAGGCGGCGGACCCGGAAACGTCCGGGCCGCCGGCCGCCGTGGCCGCCCCGCGGTGCTGCCCGGTCCGCGCTCCGGCGGCCGGGTGAGGGGACGAGAGCAGTGGGGGTGTGTCCAGCGTGGCGTTCTGGGACAGGGACTGGAACAGGGACTGGTCCTGGCCTGCCTGGCTGCGGCCCGGCGGCGGCCGGTCGGTCTTCGAGAGCGGCAACCCCGCGACCAACGCGATAGAGCTCACCAAACGACGGCAGACCGTCTCGCTCACCAAGCAGGGCGCGGCCGGCGGGAACCTCCGCGTCAACCTCTCCTGGCGGATGCGGACCTCGGACATCGGCGGCTACACCAAGCGCGGCGGGCTGCTGCGCAACCCGGGCAGCCTGTTCAAGCCGGAGATCGTGCAGGCGCAGGGCCCGGCCGTGGTCAAGATCGACCTCGATCTGGCGTGCATGTACGAGCTGAAGGACGGCACCAAGGGCGTCGTGCAGCCGCTCGGGAACTTCCTGGGCGACATCAACAGCCCGCCCTATGTGAAGCTCAGCGGTGACGACCGGTTCGGCGGCACCTCGGGTGAGACGATCTACATCAACCTCGACCACCGGGACGAGTTCAAGCGGCTGCTGGTCTTCGTCTACATCTACGACGGCACTCCCGCCTTCGACCGCACCCACGCCGTCGTCACGCTCTACCCCAGCAACGGCCCCCGGCTGGAGATCGGGCTCGACGAGCGGGCCCCGCAGGCCCGTTCCTGCGCCGTGCTGCTGATCGAGAACGTCAAGGGCGAGCTGATGGTGCGCCGCGAGGTGCGCTACGTCTACGGCTTCCAGGCGGAGCTGGACCGGCTGTACGGCTGGGGGCTCCAGTGGGGGCCGGGGACGAAGGAGAAGGTCTGACGACGGCGGGGCGGCCCGGGACGCCGGCGGCTTCCGCCGTCCGGGCCGTCCGGGCCGGTTCCGCTCCGCCGGCCGTCAGCGGTGACGCCGGCCGTCAGCGGTTCCGCTGGAACTGCGGCCCCTGCGGCGGCAGCGCGAAGGCCGGGTCCGGCACCGGCGGCGCGGGGGCCTGCGGATAGCCGTAGGCCGCCGCCGGCTGGTGCGGATAGCCGTACCCCGGCGCGTGCGCCGGAGGTGCCTGCGGGACCGGGGCCGGGGCGGCCGGCGGGGGCGGGAACGGCGGCTGCGCGGGCGGCGCGGCCGGCGGCGGCGGGGGATAGCCGTAGCCGGGCCGGTGTGCGCGGGTGGCGTCGTCCGGCGCCGCCGCGGGCGCGGTGGCCGGTTCCGGGCGGGGCGCGGGCACGGGCTCGGTGAGCGCTTCCGGCGCGGGTGAGGCCGGGGCGGACGGCGACGGGGCGGGCGCGGGCGCGCCGCCCTCGGCACGGGCGGTGCCGGACGGCTCGTCCTCGGGGTCCTCCACCGAGATGCCGTACTCGGTGGCCAGCCCGACCAGCCCGGTGTCGTACCCCTGGCCCAGGGCGCGGAACTTCCAGGTCTCGCCCCGCCGGTAGAGCTCGCCGCAGATGAGGGCCGACTCGTCGCCGGTCTCGGGCACGAGGTCGAAGACCGCGAGCGGCTCCGCGCCGTTCCCGGACGCTTCCGGTGAGGCGTCGAACAGCAGCAGCCGCAGATCCGGCACACCGCCGAAGGCGCCGCCGTCGGACGACGCGGCGAGCACCACCCGCTCCACCGCCGGCTCCAGCCCCGCGAACTCGGCCTCGACAGTGTCCGTCAGCGCGTCCGCCAAGCGCTTCTTGGGCAAGTGCCGTACCAGGCCGGAGGGGTGGCGGGGCTGGTTGTAGAAGACGAAGTCCTCGTCCGAGCGCACGCGGCCGTCCGCGTTCAACAGCAGCGCGGACGCGTCGACATCGGGCACCCCCGGGCCGGGAGTCCAGCGGAGCACCGCCCGTACGGCGGATGCGTCCAGCGGGATGTTCGACCCCTTCACCATCGCGTGCGTCATAGCGGTCATCCTGCCTTCCCGGGGCAGGCGGGTACAACGCGGGGACCGCATCAGCCGCCCGGCGGACAGCCAACGGACACGGGCGGGATACGCGATTTTCACGCCCGCAAGGGCTTTCGAGCCTGAACGCAACGTACGATTACCGGCCAGATCGCGTCACAGCGCGACAGATCACTGGGGAGTTCCATGCGTCACTTCGGGTATGTGCCACCCGATGTCCGGACGGCCCTGTTCCACCGGGAACCGGGCCGGTTCGACGTCGACTCCCCAGCTCAGCGCCTCGCCGTCGCGCTCGGTGCCACCCTGTACAGCCCCGCGACCCGGCCCACGCTGGCCGAGGACGTGGTCAAGCAGATGAGCCGCGGGGTCGTCTCCATGGTGCTGTGCCTGGAGGACTCCATCGACGACGCCGACGTGACCGGCGCGGAGGAGAACCTGGTCCGGCACTTCCACACCCTGCTGGAACACGGCTCCGAACTGCCGCTGCTCTTCATCCGGGTGCGGTGGCCGGAACAGATCACCGACCTCGTGCGCCGCCTCGGGCCCGCGGCGCGGCTGCTGTCCGGATTCGTCCTGCCCAAGTTCACCGAGGAGCGGGGCGTTCCGTTCCTGGAGGCGCTGGCGGAGGCCGAGAACGCCTGCGGGCGGCGGCTGTTCGCGATGCCGGTCCTGGAGTCCCCGGAGCTGCTGCACCTGGAGAGCCGCGCGGAGACCCTCGCCGGCATCCGGCGCAGCGTCGACAAGTACCGCGAGCGGGTGCTGGCCCTGCGCCTGGGCGTGACCGACTTCTGCTCCGCGTACGGGCTGCGCAGATCCCCGGACATGACGGCGTACGACGTGCAGCTCATCGCCTCGGTGATCGCCGATGTGGTCAACACGCTGGGACGGGCGGACGGCACCGGCTTCACCGTGACGGGGCCGGTGTGGGAGTACTTCCGGCTCCAGGAGCGGATGTTCAAGCCGCAGCTGCGGCGCAGCCCCTTCACCGGCCGCGCCGAGAAGCTGCGGACCGCGCTCATCGAACACGACATGGACGGACTGCTCCGCGAGATCGAACTGGACCGCGCCAACGGCCTGCTGGGGAAGACCTGCATACACCCCTCCCATGTCGCGCCGGTGCACGCCCTGTCGGTCGTGAGCCACGAGGAGTACAGCGACGCGGTCGACATCCTGCGGCCCGAGCGGGGCGGTGGCGGGGTGCTGCGGTCCGCGTACACCAACAAGATGAACGAGGTGAAGCCGCACCGCGCATGGGCCGAGCGGACGCTGCTCCGAGCGGAGGTCTTCGGGGTGGCACGGGAGGACGTGACCTTCGTGGAGCTCCTGGCGGCCGGCATCACGTGACGGGGGACGGCCGGGATGCGGGCGACAGCGAGAACATGGGAAGCACCGGAGACACCGCAGGCAGCGGAGACACCGGAACGTGCGGGAACAGCGGAGAGGCGAGGCGTTCACAGGATGCGGCAGGAGCGGGAGTGGTCCGGGGCATGGGTCGCGGAGCGGCTCGGGGTCGAGCTGCGCGAGGCGGACCGGCCGGAGGACGGCGACGGCCCCGGCTCCGCCACTGGTGACGCCGCGGCGGACACGGCCGGCGAGGCCGGCGTGGGCGGCGAGGCCGTGCACCGTGAGCCCGGGGAGCCCGGGGAGCCCGGGGAGCCCGGGGAGCCCGGGGAGCCCGGAGAGGCAGGAGAGGCAGGAGCGAGCATGCCCGGCGGCGCGCGCACGCTCCGCGGCCTGCTCGGGCTGGCGCTGCGGCGCAACCCCAGACGGGCCCATCTGCTGGTCTCCCAGGTGCTCGGCAAGCATGTGCCGCAGCGCCCCGACGTCGTCCACGGGGCCGGGCTCGACCTGGGCCGCCGGGTGCGGCGGCTGCTCGGCGAGGAGGCGGCCGTGCGCGCCGTCGTCCTCGGCTACGCGGAGACGGCGACCGGCCTCGGGCACAGCGTCGCCGACGGGCTGGAACCGGCCGCGTATCTGCACTCGACCAGGCGTCCCGTGCCCGGCCTCGCGCCGGTCGGCGGCTTCGAGGAGGAGCACAGCCACGCGACCTCCCATCTGCTGCTGCCGGAGGACCCGGACCTGCTCGGCGGGGACGGGCCGTTGGTGCTCGTCGACGACGAGTTCTCCACCGGCCGCACGGTGCTCAACACCGTCAGGGCGCTGCACGAGCGGTTCCCGCGCGACCGGTACGTGATCGTCGCCCTCGTCGACCTGCGGACCGCCGAACACCGGGACGCCCTGCGGAAGGCCGCGGCCGACCTGGGCGCCCGGGTGGACCTCGTGACGCTGGCCTCCGGAACGGTCCGGCTCCCGGAGGACGTCCTGGAGCGGGGGCAGGCGCTGGTGGCGGAGTACGAGGCGGCGGGCGCGGCGGCCGGCGCCCCGGCAGCCGGGGAGTCCCGGGCGGAGGGAGCTCCCACTTCGGCGACCGGTGCGCAGGTCAGCGGTGTGCGGCACCTGGAGGGCGCAGGCCTGAACGATGGCTCCGCCACCGGGGCCACGGCTGCCACGGCTGCCGCGGCCGTCCCGGCCCCCGCGCACACGGCTGCCGCCGCCTCCGGCGCGGTCGCTGCAACGGCCGCCCGCGTCACCGGTGTTCACATGCCTGCCCGGGTCATGACTGCCCCCGGGTGCTCTCCGGCGGCAGTACGGCGCGTGGAGCTCGGCTGGCCGGACGGACTGCCGGACGGCGGACGGCACGGCTTCACGTCCGAGCACCGGACGCGCCTGGAAGCGGCGCTGCCGGCGATGGCGGCCCGTATCGCGGAGGCGCTCACGGCGGACGGCGATGCGGCCGCCGTACCGGGCGCCGTCGCCGACGTACCGGGGTCCGGTGTGGCCGTACCGGGGAAGACCGTTCCCATTCCGGCGCAGGGCGGCCCCGTATCCGGGCAGGCCCCCGTATCGGGGCACGCCGACGCCGACGCCGACGCCGACGCCGACGCCGCCCCGGCCGGGCGGGCGGAGCCGGGTGCCCCGGGGCGCGTACTCGTCCTGGGCTGCGAGGAGTTGATGTACGCGCCGCTGCGGCTCGCCCAGGCACTGCAGCGCGCGCTCGGTGAGCGGACCGAGGTGCGGTACTCGACGACCACCCGCTCACCCGTTCTCGCCGTCGACGACCCGGGTTACGCCATCCGCACCCGGATCGTGTTCCCCGCGCACGACGCGCCGGCCGACGGTCCGGGGGAGCGGTACGCCTACAACGTCGCGCCCGGCGCCGACCCGTCCCGCCGCTTCGACGCCGTCGTGGCGGTCGTGGACTCGGCCGCCGACACGGCGGAGCTGCACGCGCCGGGCGGGCTGCTGTCCGAACTGGCCCGCCACACCGACGGGGTGCTGCTGTCGGTCGTCCCCTCCTACGCGCCGCGCCCGCACGCGGAGCGGGCGGAGGACGCGGCCGGGCCCGTACCGGACAGCCCGGCGCCGGGGGATTCCCTCCCGGCGGCACGAGCGGCACGAGCGGCACGAGCGGCACGAGCGGCACGAGCGGCCCGGGGACCGGAGTCCCCGGACCCGGGCCACCCGGGGACGATCCCGGACCCGGGCGCGGCGGAGGCCCGGGCTTCGGGCCCGCGGAGGATCGAGGCCCACGGCCCGGTGGCGACCCCGGGCCCGGGCGGGGGGCCGCGCGCGGCGCTGCCCGGGCCGCTGCGCGGGCCCGCCTTCTCCTCGTACCGGCCGGACGAGGTCGGCTGGCTGCTCCAGGACCTCTCGGACGTCCCGCTCGAAGCGCCCGTCGAGGAGCGGGAGGAGGCCGTGCAGCGCGGCGGCGCCCACTACGCCGAGTCGCTGCCGGTCGAGTACCAGCCCAGCGAGGACTACCAGCGGCTGTTCCGCACCGCCCTCGACACCTCGGCGGCGCGGATCGCCCGCGCCGTCGGCACCGTCACCGAGACGCTGCTCGCCGAGCGCGCGGGCCGGGGCACCGGCCGCCCTGTCCTGGTCTCGCTCGCCCGCGCCGGCACCCCCGTCGGCGTCCTGATGCGCCGCTGGGCGCTCCGCGCGCACGGGCTCGACCTGCCGCACTACGCCGTCTCCATCGTGCGCGGCCGGGGCATCGACACCACCGCGCTGCGCTGGCTCGCCGAGCACCACGACCCGGCGGACGCCGTCTTCGTCGACGGCTGGACGGGCAAGGGCGCCATCACCCGCGAACTCGCCGCCGCCATCGAGGACTTCACCCGCACCACCGGCATCACGGGCTTCGACCCGGAGATCGCCGTGCTGGCCGACCCGGGCGGCTGCGTCCGGACGTACGGCACGCGCGAGGACTTCCTGATCCCCTCCGCGTGCCTCAACTCCACGGTCTCCGGGCTGGTTTCGCGGACGGTGCTCCGCGCGGACCTGGTCGGGCCGGACGACTTCCACGGCGCCAAGTTCTACCGGGAGCTGGCCGCGTCCGACGTGTCCGGGGACTTCCTCGACGCCGTCTCCTCCCGCTTCGGCGAGGTCGCGGAGCAGGCCGCGCGGGACGCGGCGGAACTGCTGTCGGCCACCGGCCGCGCGCCGACCTGGGAGGGCTGGGCGGCGGTGGAGCGGATCAGCGAGAGTTACGGCATCCACGACGTGAACCTCGTCAAACCGGGTGTCGGCGAGACGACGCGCGTGCTGCTGCGCCGGGTCCCCTGGCGGGTCCTGACGCGGCGGGGCGCGGGTGCGGACCTGGACCACATCCGCCTGCTGGCCGAGCAGCGCGGGGTGCCGGTGGAGGAGGTCGGCGACCTGCCGTACAGCTGCGTCGGACTGATCCACCCGCGCTACACGCGCGGTGCGACGGGCGCGGACGGCAAGGCGGTGACGACCGCGTGAGCACCGACGAGACGGCGCCCGAGCCCGAGCCCGAGCCCGAGCCCGAGCCCGAGCCCGAGCCCGAGCCCGAGCCCGAGCCCGAGCCCGAGCCCGAGCCCGAGCCCGCAGTCGCAGCCGCAGTCGCCCGGTCCCGTCCTCGTCGCCAGCGATCTCGACCGCACCCTGATCTACTCCGCGGCCGCCCTCGCCCTCGACATGGCCGACGCCCTCGCCCCGCGTCTCCTCTGCGTCGAGGTGTACGAGCACAAGCCGCTCTCCTACCTCACCGAGACGGCCGCCGGGCTCCTCGAACACCTGGCGCGCGAGGCCGTGTTCGTCCCGTCCACCACCCGCACCCGGGCGCAGTACGGCCGCATCCGGCTCCCCGGGCCCCCGGCCCCGTACGCCGTCTGCGCCAACGGCGGGCACCTGCTCGTCGACGGGGAGTCCGACCCCGGCTGGCAGCGCCAGGTGCGCCGCTCGCTCGACGAGGGCTGCGCCCCGCTCGCGTCCGTGCGGGAACACCTGCTGCGCTCGGCCGACCCGGAGTGGCTGCTCAAGGAGCGGGTCGCCGAGGACCTCTTCGCCTACCTGGTCGTCGACCGCGCCCTGCTGCCCGAGGCCTGGGTCAAGGACCTCGGGGAGTGGGCCGACGGGCAGGGCTGGACGGTCTCGCTCCAGGGCCGCAAGATCTACGCCGTGCCGAAGCCGCTCACCAAGAGCGCGGCCGTCGCGGAGGTCGCGCGGCGCACCGGCGCCTCCCGGGTGCTCACCGCGGGCGACTCCCTCCTCGACGCCGACCTGCTGCGCGCGGGCGACGAGGGCTGGCGCCCCGGCCACGGCGAACTGGCCGACACCGGCTGGACCGCGCCGCACGTCACGGCACTCACCGAGCGGGGCGTGGCGGCGGGGGAGGCGATTCTGCGATCCCTGGTGCGGGCGGTGGCGGTGTGAACGAGGATGACGCCATGGCTGATACGAACACCACCACGGGGGCGGCGGCACGCGAGGCGGGGCAGCGCAGCCCGCTGGACCCGGACCAGGTCACCCCGCTCACGCCCGAGCTCTACGACTACGTCCTGCGGCACAACCCGCCACTCGACCCGGTGCGCCGGGAGCTCGTCGACACCACGTACGAGAAGCTGGGCGGCCGGGCCCGGATGCAGGTCTCCGAGGAGCAGGGGCCGCTGCTGGCCTTCCTGGCGAAGCTCGTCGGAGCCCGGCTGATCGTCGAGGTCGGCACGTTCACGGGGATGTCGGCGCTGTGGATGGCGGAGGCCCTGCCGGACGGCGGCAAGGTGATCACCTGCGACGTCTCGGAGGAGTGGACGGCGTACGGGCGCGAGGCGTGGGCCAAGGCGGGCGTCGCGGACCGCATCGACCTGCGCATCGGCCCGGCCCTCGACACCCTGCGCGCCCTGCCCGCCGAGCCGGAGATCGACATGGTCTTCGTCGACGCGGACAAGGAGAACAACGGCCGCTACTGGGAGGAACTGGTGCCGCGGCTGCGCCCGGGCGGGCTGATCGTCGTGGACAACGTCTTCTTCCACGGCGAGGTGACGGACCCGGATGCCACGGGCGGGGGCGGTGCGACCCGTGAGTTCAACGAGAAGGTGCTGGCGGACGACCGGGTGGACGCGGTGATGCTGACGGTCGCCGACGGCCTGACCCTGGCCCGCAAGCGCTGAGCCGCGGCCGGCCCCGGCCGGGCGGGGCGGGTGCTCGGCCGGGGCCGGCGGCCCGCCGTGCGGCACGGCAACTGCCGCCCCGGACCGGACAGTTCCGGGGCGGGTCCGGCCCGGCGCCGTCCCGGCCGAGTGGTCGTGACGGTGCCGGCCGCGCCCGGGCTGCCCGGCTCGGGGCCGGCCGAGCCGGGCCATCGCCGGAAGCCGCCGGGCGCGGAGCCGTGCGCGGCGGGAATGCCCGGACCGAACGGGGCCGCGCCCAGGGGGCGGCGCGGGCGGACCGCCCGGATCCGCCCCCTCGGCCGGGCGTCAGCCGCAGCAGCCTCCGCCGCAGCAACCGCCACCGCCGCCACCGCCGCCACCGGCGGGGGCTGCGGGGGCGGGACCGGAGGCCGTGCCTCCGACGGCCACGGTGGAGAGCAGCTTGACGGTGTCCTCGTGGCCTTCCGGGCAGACGGCCGGAGCGGAGGACTCGGCCATGGGACGGCTCAGTTCAAAGGTGTCGCCGCAGGACCGGCAGCGGTACTCGTAACGGGGCATGCGGCCAGATTAACCGCCCGTCGGGCGGGGTGGGGCGGGCCCCGGGTTCGCCGCCGGCCGTATCCCGGGCCCGAGGCTCGTCCCCTGCCCTACCGGGTGTCCGGCGGCTCCGCCCGGACGGGCCGGGGCCGAGCCCCGTCGCGGCCCAGCCGCCCGGGTGACAGCCGGGCGGTCACCCACCGTCCGGTCTGCCGGCCGCGCCGGCATCCGGTCGTCCGGTCCGCCGCTCCGGGAGCCTGCCGGCCGGCTCCAGGCCCGTAACCCGCCGCCGGTTCACCGCCGGAGGCGTCTCAGCGGCCCGCGCCCAGTTCCTCGCGGATGTCGCCGACGACGCGGGCGACGGTGCGCCGCACCGCCTCCGTCTCCAGCAGGAAGTGCCACCAGTCGGGGTGCCGCCCTTCCAGCCCGTCCACCGCGCGGTCCAGCCGGGCCACCGCGTCGTCCAGGGGGCGCGCGTGCCGGGGGTCCGGGGTGGAGCGGCCGGTCATCGCCAGCCGCTGCGCGTCGCGGATGGCGAAGCGGGTTCGTTCGATCTCCTGGGACGGGTCGGCGGAGACCTCGTCCAGCCGGCGCAGCCGGTCACCGGCCGCCGACACGGCCTCGTCGGCGTCGTTCAGCAGGGCCCGTACCGTGCTGAGCCGGGCCGTGGCGTCCGGCCAGCGCTGTTCGCGCCGGGCCTCCTGCGCCTCGCGCAGCTTCTCCTCGGCCTGCCCGACGGCCCGGGCGGCCTCCTCCGGCACCGGCTGGAGGTCCTGCCAGCAGGCGGCGCTGTAGCGGCGGCGGAGCTCGCTGAGGATCGGGCCGACGCCTTCCGTGCGGGTGGTGATCGCCTCGGCGCGGGTGCGCAGGGTGACCAGGCGCCGGTCGGTCTCGGCCGCCCGGGCGGGCAGTTGTTCGGCCTCGCTCCGTATCGCCTCGGCCTTGCGCAGCACGTCGTCCGCGCGCCGCAGGGTGTCCTGCACGCCGTGCTGCCCGGCGCCCTGGTTCAGCTTGGTCAGCTCCGGGGAGAGGGCGGCGAGGCGGGCGGCGAGGTCGTCGGCCCGGAGGCCGGAGGCCCGTACGGAGTCGAGGGCGCCGGTGGCGGCGAGCAGGGCCTGCCGGGCGCGTTCGACGGCGGGGGCGAGCCGGGCGAGCTGGGTCTCGGCCTTGTCGAGGAGAGGGGCCAGGCCGCTGGCGAAGCGGTCGAGCTCCGCCTTCGTCCGCCGGAGGTCGTCCTTGGCCCGGTCGAGATCGGCGCGGGCGCGGGAGGCGGTGGCCGAGTCCAGGTCGTCGCGGTCGAGGTCGTGGGCGTCGACGGCGTTGATGTAGCGGTGGCTGGCCTCGTCGATGCGCTGCCCGAGAGCCTGGAAGTCGGCGGCCGCGCGGCGGGCGGGCGGCGAGCTGTCCACGGCGACGATGGTCTCGATGGAGATGCGCAGCTCGCGCTGGGCGGAATCGAGCTCGTAGAAGGCGTCGGCGGCGGCGTCCTTGGCGGCCTGCGCCCGCGCGCGCTGGTCGTCGCGCCCGCCGCCGAACCAGCGCCGGGTGCCGCCGCCGGAGAAGGCGAGCGGCGCGGCGGCGGCGAGGAGGGGGAGGAGCGGGAGCGGCAGCAGGACGATGCCGAGGAACGGCCGGAGCGGGCCGCTGCCGCTGGGAAGGCGGCGGTCCGTCGCCGGCCGCCCGTACGGCTGCGCAGATCTCGCCGTCACATCCCTCTCCCGTGCCGCGTCCACCCCCTCCGGCAGATCACTGCCGGGTAGGGACATTGTCCCACCTGGGGTGAACGAATACACGGGCCGATTCGTTCGCGATCTCGCGCAGCCGGCCGGGGACCTCGTGCAACGCAGCCGTCCGGCGATCTCGCGCAGCGGCCCGGCTACTCGGCCGTGCGGACGGTGATACCGCCGTTGTCGCTGCGGACGGTGATCCGGTGCTTGCTCTCGGTGTCGCGCGGGACGGTGACGTCCGTGTCCCCGTTGCCGGCCTTGGCATCGACCCGGTAGGAGGCGCGCGGCAGGCCGATGGAGACGGCTCCGTTGTCGGTGTTGACGTCCACGCGATCCGGCACCCGCGCGAACCCGAGCTCAACCGCCCCGTTGTCGGCCTCGGCGGACACCCGGCCGGCGGTGACACCGGTGGCCTTCACCTTGCCGTTGTCGCTCTTGAGTTCCAGGCGGCCCCTGGCGTCCTCGACCCGGACCGATCCGTTGCCGGAGCTGAGCTTGAGCGCGGTGGAGAAGCCGGTGGCGGTGACGTTCCCGTTGTCCCCGTCGACGGTCACGGCGACATCGCGCGGCACCTCCACCCGGTGCCGGGACTCGCAGTTGTCGATCAGCCCCTCGCAGCGGACACCGATCCGCAGGGTGCCCTTCTCCATCGTCCAGAACTCCTCGACGTCCCCGCCGATGGCACTCCATCCGCTGAACCACCGGGTGACCCGGACGTCCTCCACATCGGCGGGCACCAGCTCGACCGAGGTGTTCTCTGCGTCGATCTTCAGAACCTCGCCGCCACCACCGCCGCCGCTGCCGAAGGAGAACGCCCGCCGCTCGGGCGTCTCGTCGTCGCCGGCGTCACCGCCGCACCCGGTGACGGCCGCGACCAGGCCGACGGCGCCCAGGGCGGCGAACAGGCCCCGCCGCCGACGGCGCGCAGGAGTGCCGGGGGTGCCGGGGGTGCCGGGGGTGCCGGACGGAGGCGGAAGGCGGCGGTGAGGCATCACGATGATCTCCGAAAGGGCCGGTGGAACTCGGGTGGAGTGGAGGAGAGGAACTCCGCTGGAAGAACGGTCACTCCGACCGTAGGGACCCGGCCCGCGCCGAACGATCCGGCCGCCCACCCGATCCATGGTGGGGCTGGCCCCCGTACCCGCGGCCGCGGGGCCCTGCCGGCCACCGCTCCCGTCCCCGGCCCCGGTCCGACTCAGACGCTCCCCGGCGGTCCCGGGCGGTCCCGGGCGCTCGGCCGGCGGTCCCGGGCAGGACTTGGCGGGGGACCGGGCGGGCCATCGCCGGACGGCCGCAGGCAGCCCCGCGCGAGCCCGTCCGCCACCCTACGCCGAGGGCTCCGCCCGGGGCTCCGGCCCGCTACCGTCACGTTTAGGGGCAGAAGCCGTGGGCCATGTAGTCTGTCCAATCGTTCCCGAGGGCGCATAGCTCAGTGGTAGAGCGCTGCTCTTACAAAGCAGATGTCGGCGGTTCGAACCCGTCTGCGCCCACCAGCCAGAAGACCCCCGGCCAGTCGCGGCCGGGGGTCTTTGACATCCGTTTCTGACATCAACGGGCTTGATCAGCCGGTGTCCGGCCGCCTCTTCAACAGCCGGTCCATGTGGCTCACCGCCTACCGCCGGGTGTCCTGCACGACGTGCGTGTACGTGTTCATTTCATCGTGCTGATCATCCTGCTGGCACCGTCCAGTACTTCAGGTACCAGTCCGCATGTCGTACCGCCCAACTCGGCTGCCAACGCCCGCAGTTCCTTGCCCGAAGGTTGACTTATCGTCAGCAGGTCCGTCACGAGTTGTTTGACCGCGGGCATGGCGCCGACCATCTCGGGTGAGAGCTTCTGGGCCGCGCGCACGGCCGCCACCGCGTCCCCGATCTGGCGGCGCTGGGCGTGGGCCCGCGCCAGGTCGAGGCAGAAGCGCGTCTGCCGCTCGGAGGAGAGCGAGGAGGCGTCCACCCGGGCGGCCGTCCGCAAGGCGACCCCGGCGTCGCCGAGGTCCACGGCCACGGCCACCTCGTGCAGATCCACGTTGGTCGGGCCGAACTCGGTGTTGTAGTCGTTCCGTCCCTCCCCGACCTCCGCGGCCATCTCCCGCGCTTGGCGGATGAACTCGTAGGAGTCCTCGTCCCGGTTGGCGCGGGCGGCGGCCACGGCCCGTTGTAGGGTCAGCGCTCCCCGGAGGGCGACCGCTTGAACGTCACCGGTGTCGGTCAGGGGTTGCAACGCGTCGGCGGCGCTGCCGGAGACCTGCGCCGCCTGCTCGTAGTGGCGGGCGCCGAGGAAAACGACGGACAACCGGAACTCCCCGGCCGCCATCAGCAGCGGGTCTTCGGCCCGCTCGGCGGCGACGACGGCCCGGTCAACCGCGATCCAGGCCGTTTCCGGCTCACCCATGTTCGCCAGCGGGGCGCTGCACGTGTGGTACATCCGGGCCAGGAGCCGGAACATCTCGAGACGCTCCGGTTCCGGTGCCGACCGCACCGCCGTCTCAAGTGCCGGCACCAGCTCGGCCAGCAGCTCGGAAAGATCCGCGTAGTTGCTCTGATGGGTCAGCTCCCACGCCTGTTCCACTTGGGCGCGGAGGGCGGGAACGTCCGGCGGCTCGTGCTGCCCGAGGAGCGCCTTGAGCGAGTGAGCCGCGCTGAGCATCAGGCGCAGACAGCCGGCCCCGGGCGGCTCCACACTCGCGGACGCGACGATCGGCGCCTCGGCGGCCAGTTCGGCGACGGGCACCTCCAGGACCTCGGCGACCTTCTCCAGGACGGTCATGCGGTCGATGCGCCGAACACCCCGCTCCACCTGGGAAACCCAGGCTTCGGACCGGTCCAGCAGCGCGGCGAGCTCCTTCTGCGAGAGGCCCCGGCGCTTGCGGTTGAACGCGATCTTGCGCCCGAGGGCCTGTCAACGGCCGTGGTGGCGACGGCTCGCGCTCGGCGAGGAAGGTCTTCACGTATTCCTGATCCTCGTGTGCCTGGAAGGCCGCTTCGTCGCGGTACAGCTCGTAGAAGATCCGCTCCAGGGGGGCGGCCCTCCACCCGGTGCGCGGTGGATCAGCGTCCCGGGCTCGTGCGCCTTGATCTGCTCGCCGGTCCGCGCCACCAGGTCATCGAATCGCTTCCTCTCCCGTCTTCCAATCCCCCGAGGGCATCAGTTGCGCCTGACGTCCAGAATCGGCCATTTGTGAATGTAGGCCAATTGGACATCGGCAGGGTTCGTGAGTAATACAACAACAATTGTTTCCGGGGGTTGTGCAGGTCAAGAGTTGTCGGGTTGCCTACTTCAAACTGTACCCGGGGTGGGTGGCTACAATTGTAGCCGACCGAGTTTCACTCTGAAGCCAATGGCCTGATCGTGAACCTTGCTACCTTCTTGGATCAGCAAAACGCCCCGGCGCCGACGGAAAACGAGACGGCGGGGCGTCGCCTAGTCGAGTCAATTGGACGGCTAAGCCGGCCAGTCCAAGGAGTATCGTGAACCAGTCGGGGAGCAGAGACCAAAAAGTGAACCCTGGATTCGGTTTCCAGAATCCAGATACGGAAAAAGCCTCAGAAAATGACGACCAGGACACTCGGAAATCTAGCCGCGTCAACGTCAACTGGGTTGCGTCTGCCGCAATGCTAATCAGCTCTCTTTCAGCGCTGATCACGGCGATCAAGGCTTGACCAGATCGCTGCTGTGGACCCCGGGTGGGCAATCGCCGATGTGATCGGACTGCTCATGCTGTACAGCAGTGAAGTGCAGCAACTGACCATGACCGGCAACCCCGGTCAACGGACGGACGGAACCTAAATGAACGTTACTGGCCGATTAATCAAGAGCTATGGATCGGATCAGAAGGCATGTGACTCCACGGCTGACATCAACGACGCCGGACGGAGGCGTACACCAGCGCCTCTGTCCGGCCGCCGCACCAGTCGATGGCAGCATTCCGAGTAAACTCGGATCGAACTTACAAAGCAGATGTCGGCGGTTCGAACCCGTCTGCGCCCACCAGCCCTCGCACACGACGAAGGCCCAGGCCATCCGGCAGAGAACCGGAGCCCTGGGCCTTGTCCGTTGTCCGCCGACACAGGGGCCGGAAAAGGCGGCGTACCACGCGGCGCCGGGTCCGCCTGGTCCACCCCCCGTCGGCTGCCGACCGGCGGAGGGCCACAGCTCGGTGATCTTGTCCGGTTGTCCCCGGGATGCGGAGGTCCGGCGGCTGGGTGACAGTGGTGGAAGTTCCCGTCCCCGGAGACCAGGGAGACCCACGATGATCCAGAAGCTGCACGACAAGGGCCTGCGCAGCGAACACGCGTACACCGCGGGCTTCGTGTCCATCGGCCTCTCCATCGCCGCCTGGGCGGCATCACTCGCGGCAGAACCAGGGCGCGGACTCGATCGCGCCGACCGGTGGGGCATCTTCGTCGGCGAATGGGCCCCCACCTTCTTCGGCCTCGGGCTGGCGCTCTCCCACTACGAGTTGCAGGACGGCACCTTCACCGCCGATGTGCACGAGCTTCACCGGGAAAGGGAACGCCAAGCGGTGTAGGGCGCGTGCAGGCGCGTGCAGGTGGGGGTGGCCATGGGCCGGCTCAACATTCCGGGCGGCGGCCGATGGCAGCGCTGACCGTTCTGCCAGGGGGCCAGGCCGGCACAGCAGATGTCGGCAATCCGAAGCCGTCCGCACCCAGCAGTCATAAGACCCCCGGTCGGCTGTGGCCGGGGGTCTTCACCTGAGCACGGCCTCGCTGTCCGCTGCCGCGTCATGACCGCTGCCGGTCCCGTCACCGCACGGCAGATGAGAAGTCCCAGTACAGCCTCTGCTCCTCGTCCACGGCGGGCGTGTAGCCGTTGAGGGACTGATGGTTCTCAAGAGACTTGGCGATCGCCTCCATGAGTGCCGCAAGGGACGTCCACATCGCGTGTGATCCGCGCACAACGCCCAGCTCGGCCTCGGCTTCGTGGACGCGCCCCCGGTCGATCCCTGGAGGGTGGTCCAGGACGAGGCAACCCCCGCGGACGTCCCGCGCGATGGGGATCAACTGCGGGTGCCCGTAAAGGGCATGGCTGGCCCCCATCCTCATGAAGTCGTAGTCCGCCTCTTCTTCCTCGTCCGCGGTGTGCTCGTCGTAGAAGCCGGTGAGGAGTTTCCACTCAGCCGCCGTCTCGCGGGCGCGATCAGAGCGGTATTCGCGTGAGACAGGCCCGGGCGTTCGAATCCCCGTGGCGCAGGACCATGAGTCGAAGCGGTTACCAGTTCGCATTGTGTATTCGGCAGTTCTTCCGCTTCATGCCCATGGCGATAATGGGCCGCTCCCGGCCTGGATGGCGCACCGGCAGCCTGGTGGGGATCTTGTGGCCCCGGTAGATTGGGTCGTCGGTGCAAGGCGGAGCGCAGGGGGACTGGAATGGTGGAGACGCCACAGGGCGGGCAGGTTGAGATCGTCCGAGCCGGACCGGAGCACTTGGAGCAGATCACCCGGGTCGCGGAGTCGCGAAGTCTAGATCAGGCACGCAGGCCCCATCGGGGTGCGCCGGTAGAAGGCGGCTTCCTGGTATCGGCCTATACCGAGGCGGACTACCGTGCCCGTCTGGAGACTGCCGAACACTTTTATGTGGCGGTCAAGGGGGAGGACGTGCTCGGGTTCCTGCTCGCTTATAGTTCCGATCGAGTTGAACCCGATGAGTGGTTGAACCGGCGTATCAAGTCCGCGCTTGGTGATTTCCTCGTGGTCAAGCAGGTCTGTGTGGCGCGGGAGGCGGCTCGCCGCGGGATCGCTTCGATGCTCTATTACCACGTCCTGGACCAGTGGAAGGAGAGCCCGGTCATCGCGGCGGTGGTCAACCACCCGCCGAACGAGGCCTCCGCGGGCTTCCACCGCAAGTTGGGATTCGAGGAATTGACGGAGTTAACGCCTCCGGACGGCATGCCGCGAATGGTCTGGGTGTGGCGCAAGCCGCGAGAGGCCATGCTGCACACTCAGTACATGGTCTCTGTCGACCTTTACAAGCACGAAGACAACGTCAACTGGCAAAAGTTGAACAATTTCTTCTACATCACGGTAGGTCTTGCCGCCGTTGCGGCGTTCTCGGTTGGGAAGGAAGGCGCCGGAGGGTCTCTCGGAAAGGCCTTGGCCGCCATCATCTCAATCATCGGACTTGGCGTGTCCCTGGGATTCTCCCAGATGCTGCGGTTCGGCCGGCGGTATCTGCTGGCGCGCAAGTCGGCTTTGATCGAGCTCGAGGAACACCTGGCCTGGCACGGGGGGCGGCGGATTGTCACATGGCATTCCTCGGACCCGGGCAACGCCTACCTGAAGATTTCGCCGACCGGGGCCATCATGGCGCTGCTGCCGGCCTTTGTGGCGTTGTGCTGGACGACTCTTCTCGGTGTGCTCATCACTGACTGAAGTGGTCGAGCGTGCGCCGGCGGGCCAGCTCTCTGATCTCCTCCGGCAGCGCGTCGGCGGTGGGCAGGTGTGGCAGCAGGTCCGGTTCGAGTGTCATCGCGCGGAAGACGAGTGCGACGGTCACCTCGTGTTCGGGGCGGTGCACGATCTCTATGGGATCGGTGGCGCGGATGTCCCCCGGCTCGATCACGCGCAGGTACGCGCCCGGCAGCGCGGCCTTGGTGAAGCGCTTGATCCAGCCGTCGCGCTCCAGCCAGCCCTGGAACGTCGCGCACGGGATGCGCGGGCATGACACCTCCAGGACGACGTCCGGCCCTATGCGCCAACGCTCCCCGATCAGCGCGCCGTTGACGTCGAGCCCGGCGGTCGTCAGGTTCTCCCCGAAGGCACCGTTCGGGAGCGACCTGCCCAACTCGGCCTGCCAGCCGTCGAGATCCTCGCGCGCGTAGGCGTAGACGGCCTGGTCGGCGCCGCCGTGGTGCTTCACGTCGTAGACCCGGTCACCGGCCAGACCGACCGCCCCGGTCCCTTTGGGGCCCGGGGCGGCCACGGCCACCGGGCCGTCGACGGGCCGCTTGTCGATCCCTGTCGCGCTGAGGCCCTTCCAGGGGTTGGGGCGCGGCTTGCCGATGTTGACGGAGAGCAGCTTCATGAGGGCGACGGTATGGTTCGCCGCTCCCGGGGGCGACACAATTTCCCGGCCGTTGCCCCGCCTCGCCGGCCCCCGCCCGCCCCGCTGGGAGGGCGCCGCGCGGGGCTCAGCGGAAGGTCTTGGCGAGGCGGAGCAGGCCCTCGGCGATTTCCTCCGGGGTGTGGGTGGTGAACGACATCCGCAGCGTCGCCCGGTCCGGCGGGCCCGCGTAGAACGGGGCGCCGGGGACGAAGGCCACGTCGTGGGCCACGGCTTCGCGGAGGAGCGCCGTCGCGTCGCGGCCGTCGGGGAGCCGGACCCAGAGGAACATGCCGCCGTCGGGACGGTTCCAGGTGCTGCCCTCCGGCAGGGCGGAGGGCAGGCCGTCGAGCAGGGCGTCGCGCCGGGTGCGGTACGCGGTGCGGACGCGCGCCAGATGGGCGTCCAGATCGGCGTCGGCCAGATAGCGGGCCGCTGCCGCCTGGTCGACGGTGGAGGAGTGCAGGTCGAGGGCCTGCTTGGCGATCACGCAGGCGCGGCGCAGGGCCGCCGGGGCCCGGAGCCAGCCGAGCCGCAGCCCCGGAGCCATGATCTTGGAGAAGCTGCCGAGCAGGACGGTGCGGTCGGCGGCCGCGCCGAGGGACGCGATCCACGGCACGGGGTCGCCCGCGAACCGCAGTTCGCCGTACGGGTCGTCCTCCACGATCCACAGCCCGTGCCGCCGCGTGACGCCGGCCACGGCCTGCCGGCGCCCGGCGGGCAGGGTGCGGCCGGTCGGATTCTGGAAGTTGGGGACGAGGTACAGCAGCTTGGGCCGCTCGCGGATCACCAGTTCCTCCAGCGCGGCCGGGTCGATGCCGTCCTCGTCGGAGGGCACCGGCACCGCCCGCGCGCCCGCCATGCCGAAGCACTGCAGCGCCGCCAGATAGGTGGGGTTCTCCACGAGCACGGTGTCCCCGGGCTCCAGCAGCGCCGTCGCGACGAGCGTCAGCGCCTGCTGGGAACCGGCCGTGACCAGCAGATCGTCCGGATCGGTCGGCAGCCCGCGGGCCGCGAGCCGGGCCACGACCGCCGCGCGCAGCGACGGGTCGCCCTCGGTCGTCGAGTACTGGAGGACGCGCTGCGGCGCCTCGGTCAGAACCCGGTCATACGCGGCCCGCAGCCCTTCGGCGTCGAAGAGCTCCGGCGCGGGCAGCCCGCCCGCGAAGGAGATCACCTCGGGACGGGCGGTGAGCGCGAGGATGTCGCGTACGGGCGACGAGCCGACCGACGCGGTGCGGCGGGCGAGGGCGGGAGGCTGGGGTGCTCGGTCGGCTGCTCGGCCGGCTGCTCGGCTCGTCATGGCCGCAGCGTAGGGGAGATCGATGCGGTGCCCATCTAGTTTCCGCGATGTGGACGGCTCCGGGCCCCGGCTCCGGGCACGGGCCCGCTCCGCGCCTCGGCTCCCCGCTCCCGAGCTCCTGGCATGCCCCCTGCTCCGACCCCCGCTCCGGCCGTCCCCCGGCTCCCGGCCTGCTCCCCGCGGTCCCCAGCCGCCGCCCGGTGCCCGGGCGGTGGCTCGGCGGGCGGGACCCTTGCCGGGAAAGGGGTCCGGAAGACCCATGTGCCGGGCGGGCGCGCGGGCTACGGTCGCGCGGGTGGGGGAGAGAACGAGTGGTCGAGCCGTGAGGAGACGGTGCCGGTGAACCGCCGACGCGATCTGCCGCTGGTGTACTCCTGTTCCGGGTGCTCCAGCGCCGCCCAGATGACGAACTGGCTCGCCGTTCAGCTCGACCGGCGCGGCATCGCCGAGATGTCCTGCATCGCGGGCGTCGGCGGTGACGTGCCGAGTCTGGTGCGGAAGGCCACGAGCGGGCGCCCCGTCATCGCCATCGACGGATGCGTGCTGCGGTGCGCCCGGAACTGCCTCGCCCGGCACGGGGTGACGCCCACCGTGCACCATCTGCTCAGCGATGACGGGGTGCGCAAGCGGCTCGGGGAGGACTTCGACCCGGAGCAGGCCGAGCGGGTGCTGGCCGGCCTGGTCTCCCGTCTCGCCGCGGCACCCGCGGCATCCGCGGAAGGGAGTGAACGTGATGCGTACGGCGCGGAGGCCGGCCGGTAGCGTCCGGGCCGGCCGGACGGGGAGCCAGGGGGGAGCGGCTCCCGGAGGTATGGACCCCGCAGGCGCGGCCCGGACGGGTACGGCCCCGGGGCACCGGGCGGCCCGGACGAGTGCCGTCCCGGCGGGCCCGGCCGCCCGGGCGGAGGGCTCCTCGGCGGGGCCGGGCGGAGCTGCGCGCGGTATGGCCGAGCCGGGCAAGGCAGAGCCGGGCAAGGCGAAGCCGAACGGACCCGGGCCGCACGGGTCGGCGTCGAAGGACGCGAAACCGGGCACGGCGCAGCCGGGCGGTGGGACCGGGCCATCGTCCCCGGCCGGGTCCGCCCCCGCACGCCCCCGCCCTCGGCGGAAGAAGAAGCGCGGGCAGTGGGTGCCGCCGCAGCACGGCGCGTGGGCGATGCTGCTGCTGCCGTATCTCGCGGGGCTGCTCACGGCCGGGTACGCCTGGCCGGACCTGCCGCTGCTCGTCGCGTGGATCGCCGGCTACCTGCTGTCGTACTTCGCCCTGCTCGCCGTGAAGACGCGCCGCCCCGCCCGGTACCGCGACCAGCTCCTCGCCTACGGGCTGACGGCCCTGGCGGCCGGAGCCGTCGTCCTCGCCGCGCGGCCCCAACTCGTCCTCTACGCCCCCGTGTTCGCGCTGGCGCTCGGCGTCAACGGGTTCTTCGCCTCCCGGCACGACGACCGCGCCCTGGTGAACGGACTGGTCTCCGCCGCGGCCGCGACGCTGATCCTGCCCGTCGTGGTGAGCGTCGCGGGCGGCTCGCCGTGGGACGCCGGCGGGACGTTCACCGTCGTCCTGCTCTACCTCGCCGGGACCGTCCTGTTCGTGAAGAGCTGCATCCGCGAGCGGGGCAACAGGGCGATGTACTCCGCCTCCGCCGCCTTCCACACGGCCGCCCTGGCGGTGGCGGCCTGGATCGCCCCCGTGTACGCCGTGGCGTTCGGCTGGTACCTGCTGCGGGCCATGGCCCTTCCCCGGCGCGGGATGACGCCGCTCCAGCTCGGCCTGGTGGAGATCGCAAGCTCGCTGCTGCTTCTGCTCTCCGTGGCCCTGGCCGCCTGACGCCGGCACCGGGAGGCGCTCACTCCGGCGGGCCACGGACCGGTCCGCCGCGCGCCGTCCCGGCTGCCACCCAGCGCGCGGCGGACCGGCGCGGTCCGGCACCGGGGGCGGTCGGTCACCCGGCACGGCCAGAGCCCGAAACGGGCACAGCTCCGAAACGGCCAGAGCCCGAAACGGCCAGAGCCCGAAACGGTCAGAGCTCCGAGGCGGCCAGCAGGACCGCGGAGTCCAGCGGGAGCGGGTCCGGGGTGAAGCGGATGCCCAGGGCGGCGATGACGTCCGTGATGGGATTGGCGATCCAGTACGCCCCGTCGGTGCGGCCGGCGAAGAGCAGGCCCACCGCGCGGTTGCGCTCGTCGACCGTCAGGCTTCCCGAGTCGCCGCCCGCGACGACCGGGTCGCCGTCCTCGGACGACACCGTGAACTGCCCCCGGTACAGCCAGCCCTCGACCGTCACATCGAGACCGACGGTGTCGACGATGCCGCCGGTGACGCCCGTGGTACGCCCCGACTTCCGCGCCCGCGTGCCCAGGCCGGGCTGCCCCACGCCGCTGACCAGGCCGATGCCCGCGATGGCGTCGGACAGGAAGCGACGGCCATCGAGCACGGCCACGGCGGCGTCCACCCGGTCCGTGTGGGCGTAGCGGAGCAGCCGGGCGAGGGTGTCCCGGGGTGCCGTGCCGCCGTCGAACGGGCCCGGCTGGACGATCTCCTCGCCGGCGGCGCAGTCCGGTACCCCGCACAGCACATGCCAGTTGCTGAGCAGGAGCTGCGAGCCCCCGCCGGTCGCGTCGTACACCGCCGCGCCCAGTGTGCCGGCCGTGACGCGCAGGCCCGCGACGCTCGTTCCGGGGACGGCGAAGGGGAAGTGGCGTGCCCTTCTGCGCTCCGGGGGCAGGGGCGGGGCACCGTTGCGGAGGTGGGTGAACTCGCCCTCCACGACATCGACGGTGACGCCCTCCAGCTCGCGGGGCAGGACCTCGGACGGGCGGAGTTCGGCCTCGGGCACCTTGTGGCGCACGAAGACGCGGACGCACGGCTCGGGCAGCCGCCGGCCGGCCCTCATCCGCAGGCCGACGCCCACTCCGGTGACGTTCGGGTACGCCATGAGGCGGCCGGCGAACCGCTCCTTGACCACGTCGATGCGATGGTCGTGGGCGATGGGGCCCGCGGGGCCCTCCGGTCGCGGCTCTTCCCGGGCGCCGTCCTCCCCGGCCCTCCCGCGGTCTCCGGCGGCGGTCACGGGGGCGCCTCCACGGTGACGCGGGTGATGTAGGCGCTGTCGTCACCGTGCAGCAGGTTGACGCGCAGGCCCCGGGCCAGGGCCAGGGACAGCTCGGTGGTGAAGAGGGCGACGGGGCCCTCGGAACGGTCGCCGAACCAGATGATCAGCAGTTCGTTGGGCGGATCGTCCGCCTCCCGCCGGACGTTCACGAATCCGAAGCCGTCGGCGAGCTTGAGCGATTCCACGCGGCCCACTGTCTCCGCCATGTCCGCCTCACTCCCCGCAGATCACGGAGACACCGGTGTCACCGGATGCCTTCCGCAGCAGACGGGCGGCCAGGGCGGCGTCGCCCAGCACACGTAGCCGGCCCTCGGCGAAGGCGTCGAGGGGGGAGAGACGGCCCTCGGCGATCTCCCACCAGGTCGCCTCACGGGTGATGAGTTCGATGTCGGGCGGGCCCGGGGTGGCGCCGCCCTCCACCACCCGGTACTTGCGCTTGGCCGGCGCCAGCGTCCACCGCCGGTCTCCGCCGCCCCCGCGGTCTCCGCCGCCCGGTCCGGCCCCGCCCTTCCCGCCGTCACCGGCGGGCGCGAGGAGCGTGAAGCGGATGGTGGCCTGCTCGCCGCTGTCGCTCAGCAGGTCGGCCAGCCGGTGGAACGTCTGTCCCACATCGGGCTGCCGTGCTGCGGTCAGCGGGCGGATCCTGGCGTATGCGGTCACGGGGCCCCTCGGAGTCGTCGTACTGGCCGGGCACTCCGTCCCAGACTGCGGGGCGGGACGGGGACCGGCCAGCCCTGGGACCCGGGATTCACCCGGCCGAGTGGCCGGCGGACGCCGCGAGGTGACGAGTCCCCCGGCGTGCGGAGGCACGGGGCACCGGGGCGCGGCGTTGCGCCGTCGCGTACGTACGAGCGTGTGCGTGCGGGCGGGCTCGGGTGAGGCGCCCGGGGACGGACCGAGGACGGACCGGGGGGAGCGGGGGGAGCGGGGCCGGCGGTCAGGGCTGGGGAGCGGCCGCGCGGTCCATGTCCCTGTCCATGTTCAGGTCCAGATGCGGGAGGTGGTGCCCGAAGCGCTCGCGCTTGGCGACGAGATACGCCAGGTTCTCCTCGCGCGGCGGGATCAGCAGCGGGACCTGCTCGGTGATCCCGATGCCGTGACGGAGCAGGGCGTCTCGCTTGAGCGGGTTGTTCGACATCAGGCGGACGGAGCGGACGCCGAGATCGTGCAGCATCTCCGCCGCCACCCGGTAGTCGCGGGCGTCGGCCGGGAGGCCGAGGGCGAGATTCGCCTCCATGGTGTCCAGACCCTCCGCCTGCAGGGCCATCGCCTTCAGCTTGGCCAGCAGGCCGATGCCGCGGCCCTCGTGTCCCTGGAGGTAGATGAGCACGCCCCTGCCCTCGGCCACGATGGCGCGGAGCGCGGCGGAGAGCTGGTCCCCGCACTCGCAGTGCTTCGAGCCGAAGGCATCCCCGGTCAGGCACTCCGAATGCAGGCGGGTGAGGGCGCCCTCGCCCTCGATATCGCCGTGGACCAGCGCTATTTGTTCGTCGCCGCGAATGCGGTCCAGGTAGCCGACGGCGAGGAATTCACCGTGCTCGGTGGAAAGCTGGACCTGTGCCACACGTTCGACACCGGGGGCGAGAGCACTGTCGCGGTATGCGACATCACTGTCTGTCATGGCTCGATCCTATCGGTAAGACCCTGGCGGTGGAATCGGAAACGGTGAGAAAGTATCAACTGGTTTTGTTGTTCGTCACGTTCGGTCGTTGGGTTCGTGATTTCCGCGTAGGCTGCTCGCGTTGACGGCGTGCGGTGTGTCTTCCGCGTGCTCCGGGTCCGTCCCGGACCGGGGTTCCGCCGCGGCCGTGCGGTGTCGGAGAAATACGGAAAGGGCCGGGATACATGAGGAGTTCGGGTACGGGACTGCCCGTTTCGGGGCTGTTGCCGCTGGACACGACGGAGGACGTGGGAAGCCGCGGAGCCGCCGTCGCCGTGCTGCCCATCGGGAGCTTCGAGCAGCACGGCCGCTTCCTTCCGCTGGTCACGGACACGGTGGTGGCCTGTGCCGTCGCGCAGGAGATCGCGGCCGCGTACCCGGTGCGGCTGCTGCCGCCCGTGA
The DNA here is from genome assembly GCF_000719865.1 of Streptomyces albus subsp. albus. Lineage (GTDB taxonomy): Bacteria > Actinomycetota > Actinomycetes > Streptomycetales > Streptomycetaceae > Streptomyces > Streptomyces albus_E. The sequence continues at coordinate 147,183 of NZ_JOID01000016.1, read as the reverse complement.
CGGTCTCCTGCTCGCACGAGCACGCCGACTGGCCCGGGACGGTGAGCATTTCCGCCGCCACGCTGTACGCCGTCGTGAAGGACATCGCGGAATCGCTGCGCCGTTCCGGGGTGGAAAACCTCGTACTTGTCAATGGGCACGGCGGAAATTATGTGCTGCGCAACGTCGTTCAGGAGTCCGCCGGCAGCGGTACCCGCATGGCTCTTTTCCCGGGCTCGGGCGACTGGGACGCCGCGCGGGAGCGGGCGGGTGTGGTGACCTCCTCGCGCAGCGATATGCACGCCGGTGAAGTGGAGACCTCCATCCTGCTGCATGCCCATCCGGAGCTTGTGCGCCCCGGTTATGAGACGTCCGATTGGCTCTCCGACGATCGTCAGCATTTGCTCACTCTCGGTATGCGGCCTTACACCGGTTCCGGTGTGATCGGCCGGCCCTCAATGGCTTCTGCGGAGAAGGGGAAACAATTGCTGGCCGGGCTTGTGGATTCCTTCGGTGAATACCTTTCCGTGCTGGGCTCCGCGCCGGGCTCGGTGCCGGGTCCGGAGGGGCGGGCCCCCGAGCCCGCGGAGTCCTCCGAGCCCGCGGTGCCCCGGCCCCGTTCCGGGCCCCGGCCCACTGGCGGCACCGAGGCCGGGCGGGGGGCGCTGTGAACGCGGAGGGCGCGGACCGCGGCGCCGAGCGGGGCGCGGGAGCGGGCGCGGGGGTACTCGGCGCATCAGAAGCCTGGCAGCGGTTGTGCGGTGTCCGGAGTGAGGCGGACGCCGAAGCCGCCGGACTGGTCGCGGACGCGGACGGCGCGCGCCGGTGGCCGCACGCCTCGCCCGGGGCGGCCCTGCTCGCCGAGCGCTATCTGTCCCTCTGCCTCGCCGGCCCCCGCTTCACCTTCGCCCAACTGGGCCAGAGCCTGGACGGGTTCATCGCCAGCCGCACCGGCGACGCCGACTACGTCACCGGCGAGGAGGACCGTGCCCATCTGCACCGCCTGCGCGCGCTCGCCGACGCCGTGGTCGTCGGCGCCGGCACCGCCGCCGCGGACGATCCCCGGCTGACGGTCCGCGCCTGCGCGGGTCCCAACCCGGTGCGCGTCGTCCTCGATCCGCACCGCCGCGTTCCGCCGGGGCTGCGGGTGTTCCAGGACGGCGAGGCGCCCACCCTGTGGGTGGTGGGCGGCGACGGCGAGCGCGGGGAGCACGGCCGGCCGGGCGGCCCCGGCAGTCGGGTGGACGTGCTCGTCCTCCCGGACAGCGCCGCGTTCGCCCCCCGCCGCCTGGTGCACGAGCTCGCGCGGCGCGGGCTCGGCCGCGTCCTGGTCGAGGGCGGCGGCGTCACCGTGTCGCGCTTCCTCCACGAACGCGCCCTGCACCGGCTGTACGTGACGGTGGCCCCGGTCCTCCTCGGAGACGGCGTCCCGGGGCTGCGCTTCACCGGCCCCGAGCTGATGCGCGACGCGCTCCGCCCGCCGGTCCGGCGCGCCGTCCTCGGCGAGGACACCCTCTTCGAACTCGACCTGCGGACGCCGCAGTCCGGCGCACCACTGGGCCAGCAGCACGCCGACACCGGGCAGGCTCGCGGTGAAGGACAGCAGCCCGTAGACGACGGCGACGGTCAGGCCCTGGGCGGCGCCCAGGCCCGCGGCACCGAACGCCCAGGCGGTGACGCCTTCGCGGGGGCCCCAGCCGGCGACGTTCAGCGGTAGCGCCATCGCGAGCAGCGCCAGCACCATCAGGGGCAGCAGCTCGGCCGCCGGGGCCGTCGCTCCGGCGGCCCGGGCCGCCAGCAGGAACATGCCCAGATAGCCGCCCAGGACGACGGCGGACGAGACCACCACGCCCGGCCAGCTGCGGCGGCTCAGCAGTCCGAGCCGTGCCTCCGTCAGCGTGGTGCGCAGGGCGCGGCCCCAGCGCGAGCCGCCGGCACGCTCCGCGCCGGGCGCCTCGTCGGGCTTCCCGCCCGGGTCTCCGTGCGGCCGGAAGCGGCGCAGCAGGACGAGCAGCAGGACCACCGCCACGGCCGCGGAGAGCGCCGGCAGCACACCCGGCGCCGTGGCCACGCGCCACGCGGACCGGCCCGCCTCCGCCAGGGCCGCCGACGGCCGCGCGATCAGCAGCGCCACGCCCACCGCCACCAGCACGCCCTGCCCCGCGCACCGTTCGAGGACGACCGCGCGGACGCCCCGGCCGACGTCGCCGGAGCTCCGCCCGTGCCGCACCGCCCGGTGCACGTCGCCGAGGACACCGCCGGGCAGTGCCGCGTTGAGGAACAGCGAGCGGTAGTAGTCGGCGACCGCGCGGCCCAGCCCCAGCCGGATGCCGAGGCCCCGGGCGACCAGGCACCACCGCCAGGCGCTGAACACGGTGGTCAGCAGACCGATGCCCAGCGCGGCCAGCAGCGTGGTGCCGTCGAGCCGGCGCAGCCCGTCCAGGAAGGCGCCGGTGCCCAGCTGCCACAGCAGGACGGCCAGGATGGCCAGTCCGCCGACCATGCCGAGACGGCCCCGGACCGCGCGGGCGATCACGGCCTGCCGCCCGCGGGCGGAGCGGGGAGCGCCAGCAGATCGCCGTGGTGGACGACGGCCCGGAGCCCGTCCGCCGCGCACAGCTCCAGCCGGTCCCGCAGATACGTATCGGCGGGACCGGCGAGCTCCGGGCGCTGCTCGACGGCGGCGCCGACCCAGCCGCGCAGCCACTCCGCCGCCAGCGCGGCACCGTAACCGCCGGGGCCCAGCCGCCACGGGCTGGCCTCGGTCCGCACGGTCAGGCCGTGGCGGGTGAAGGCCTCGGCGGCCTCCGCGACGGCGTCGGGGCCGAGGAGCCGGCGGCCGTCCACGGCCCGGCGCTGGTGGGCGTTGAACGCCTCGGTGATCTCCTCGTCCAGCGGGTCGGCCGGGGTGAGTTCGACGCGCCCGGCGACCGACAGCACCAGCAGCGCCGGGCAGCCGGCGGCGGCGCAGGACGCCGCGAGCGCGTCCAGCTCCTCGCGGGTGAGCAGGTCCAGCAGGGCGGAGGCGGTGACGAGTGAGGCGCCGGCGAGGACGTCGGCGGTCAGCAGGGTGGCGTCGCCCTGCCGGGTCTCGACCGTGACGGGGCTGCCGTCGGCGGCCGTGCGCGGCATGCGGGCGGCGGCCAGCTCCAGCAGCTCCGGGTCGTGGTCGTGGAGGATCCAGTGCTGCGGGCCGGGCAGCCGGGGGGCGAGCCAGCGGCTCATGGAGCCGGTGCCGCAGCCGAGGTCGCGGATCACCAGCGGGGCGCCCCGGCCCGGGCCGCCGGCCGGCCCCGGCTGCCCGTCCCCGCCCGGCTGTCCGGACCGGTCCCGGTCTCCGTCCCAGTGCCGGCGCAGCGGGACGAGGAGCTGCTGGGCCCGCGCGGCGGCGTCGGCGCCCTCCCGCAGGGCCAGCCACTCCGGGGCGTAGCGGGGCGTCCCCTCCCCGTCCCCGGTGCCGGGCCCGGCACCGTCCAGGCTTCCGCTGCCGGCCGTGCCGGCCGGGGCCGTGCCGGCCGGGGCCGTGCCGGCCGGGGCCGTGCCGGCCGGGGCCGTGCCGGCCGTCGTGTCAGCGGCTGCTGTCGTGCCGGCGGTCGCCGCCGTGCCGGCGGTCGTGGTCTCGCGCACGCTCTCCGTCTCCGTCTCAGCAGGCATGGGTCCTCCGGAGTTCCGTGCGGAGCCGGAGTTCGTCCAGTACCGCGGCCAGACGGCGCGCGGTCGTCTCCCATCCGGCCAGCGCGGTGCGCCGGCGCCGGGCGGCCCTCCGCCACCGGTCGCGCACATCCGGCTCGGAGAGCCAGCGCCGCAGGGCGGCGGTGAGCACCGCGGGTTCGTCCGGCGGGACGAGAGCACCGGGTCGGCAGCCGTCGGGCGTGTGGCCGACGGCCTCCGGGACGCCGCCGACGGCCGTTGCCAGGACGGGCACACCGCGCCCGAGCGCCTCGGTGACCGCCATGCCGTACGTCTCGGCGTACGAGGTCAGGACGAACAGGTCGGCGGCGGCGTAACTGGCGTTCAGCGCGGCGCCGGTGCGCGGGCCGGTGAGCCGGACCCGGTCGCCGAGGCCGAGGCCGTCGATCAGCTTCCGGAGCCGGGCCACATAGCCGGGGTCGTGCTCCAGGCCGCCGACGAGTTCGCAGCTCCACGGCAGGTCGGCCACGCCGGCCAGGGCCTCGACCAGCCGGTGCTGGCCCTTGCGCGGGGTTACCGAAGCCACGCACAGCAGGCGCGGAGCGCGCTGCGCGCCGTCTTCCGCGCCGCCCTCCGCCTCCCGGCCCTGCCGGCCGTCGTCCGTGCCCGGCGCCAGGGGGGCGATGTCGGCCCCGGGCGCGGCGGCGTGCACCCGGGCGGGTGTGAGCCCGTGCTGCTCCACCAGCCGTCCGGCGGCCCACTCGCTGGTGGCGACGACGGCCGGCACGGCGCGCAGGGTCTCCCGCTCCGCGGCGTCGAGCGCGGCGGCCGTCTCCGGGTCGAGCCCGGTCTCGTCGCCCAGCGGGAGGTGCAGCAGCACCGCCAGGCGCAGCCGTCCGGCCTCCGGGACGACGATCTCGGGCACGGCGCAGGCGACCAGTCCGTCGAGCAGGACGAGGCTGTCGTCCGCCGTCTCCCGCAGGACCCGGGCCAGTTCGGCGCGTGCGCCGGGGCCCGGCCGCGGCCAGCCGCCGTCGACGGCGCGGGGGTGGACCTGCCAGCCGAGGCGGGGCAGATCGCGGCAGATCCGGAGGTCGTAGACGTTGCCCCCGCTCGGCGCGGACGGGTCGGCCACACCGCCCGGCATCACCACGTGCACCGAGCGCGGCGGCAGGGTGGTGGTGGCGGCCCCGTTCACAGCGTCCGCTCGTAACTCGCCCACGCGATGTGGGATTCGTGCAGGGTGACGGAGATGCCGCTCAGGCCGCGGGCCCCCTCGCCCAGGGCCCCGGCGTGCACCTTGTCGGCCAGCCGGTCGGCGATGACCTTGGCCAGGTACTCCGTCGAGGTGTTGACTCCGGCGAACTCGGGCACCTCGTCGAGATTGCGGTAGTTGAACTCCCCGACCACGGCCCCCAGTTCGCTGGTGGCCAGGCCGATGTCGACGACGATGTTGTCGGCGTCCAGGTCGGTGCGGCGGAAGGTGGCGTCCACGAGGAACGTCGCGCCGTGCAGACGCTGCGCGGGTCCGAAGACCTCGCCGCGGAAGCTGTGAGCGACCATCAGGTGCTCACGGACGGTGACGCTGAACAACGACCGACCTCCAGGTCTTCTGGGCTGTGCGGCCCGCTGCCGGGCCGTGCCATGCAGTACGGCCGGAGCGTAACTCCTGTTCAAAGCCCGGGACGAGGAGAATGCGGACGTCGTCGTGCGGCGGTGGCGCCGCCGCGCGGGACGCCGGCGCGGGGGCGGCTCACACGCGACGGCGCGCGCGGGCGGCTCGCACGCCGGGTTTCACGCGGGACGGCTCACGCGGTGCCGCTCACGCGGACGGCTCACGCACCGCGGCGGCTCACACAACACGGTTCACGCGGGCGCGTCGTACCGGACGCGGTGGCACAGCCCGGGCAGCTCGCCGGAGGCGATCCGCGAGAGCGTCAGCGGCAGTTGCTCGAACGCGCATTCGCCGGAGATGAGGGCGTCGAGGGCCGGGTCGGCCAGGAGTTCGAGCGAGAGGGCGAGCCGGTCGGCGTAGGTGCGGCGCGCGGCGCGGGCGGGGGAGACCGTCCCCACCTGGCTGCCGCGCACGATGAGCCGCCGGGAGTGGAAGGCCTCGCCGAGCGGCAGGCTGACCCGCCGGTCCCCGTACCAACTCAGCTCCAGGGCCGTGCCCTCCGGCGCGAGGAGCTCCAGGGCGCGCGTGAGCCCGGCCTCGCTGGCGCTGGCGTGGACGACGAGATCGCAGTCGCCCAGGGCGTCTCCGGGGAGGGCGAACCCGGTGCCCAGCGCCTCGGCGACGGCGGCGCGGGACGGATCGGCGTCCACCAACTGGACGCGGACGCCCGGGAAGCGGGCGAGCAGGGCGGCGACGGAGCAGCCGACCATGCCGGCCCCGATGACGGCGATCCGGTCGCCGACCAGCGGCGCCGCGTCCCACAGGGCGTTCACCGCCGTCTCCACCGTGCCGGCCAGCACGGCGCGGGCGGCGGGGACCCCGTCCGGCACCGGGGTCACGGCGCTCGCCGGGACGACGTACCGGCTCTGGTGCGGGTAGAGGCAGAAGACCGTACGGCCGAGGAGGTGCTCCGGCCCCTCCTCGACAAGACCGACACTCAGATAGCCGTACTTGACGGGGCCGGGGAACTCGCCCTCCTGGAACGGCGCCCGCATCAGCGTGTGCTGACTCTCCGGCACACCCCCGCGGAAGACCAGGCTCTCCGTGCCGCGGCTGACGCCCGAGTAGAGCGCGCGCACGACGACGTCACCGTCGTCCGGCTCGGGCAGGGTGACGTCCCGTATCTCCCCGTGGCCGGGCGAGTTGAGCCAGAAGGCGCGGGCGGTGCGCGGCATCGGCGTCCTCCTGCTGAACGCTGGGGGTTCGGCTCACGTTGTTAAGCGCGAGGCCGCACACGGTACGCGGCCGCCCCGACTCTGCCACAGAGTCACCCGGCCGGCCCCGGCCGGACCCCGCCGCGGAGCGGCGCCGGGATCCGGCACCGGACCGGGAACGGGAACGGGACATGAGACGGCACTGAACTGACAGCGGGAGGATGCGCGGTGGCCCTGAGCGACCTTTGCGAAACGAGGCTCTTGCGCCAGGAGACAACCGCGGGGGCGGGCGCGCAGATCCTTCTGCTGGTCCTTCTCGACACGGCCGTCGGTCTGGGGCTCGCGGGATGGCTGACGGGCCTGGCGTTCACGGCCGGCACCTGGGCCCTGCTCACCCGCGCCCTGCACCGGTCCTGGCCACCGAGGCCCTTCGGCCCGGCCAACGCCGTCACCCTGGCCCGTACGACGCTCGTCGGCGGTGTCACCGCGCTGGTCGCCGACGCTTTCACCGGGCCGGTCCCGGTGGGCGCGCTGGTCGTGTTCACGGCGGTCGCGCTGAGCCTGGACGCGGTGGACGGGCAGGTGGCCCGGCGCACCGGGACGGCCTCCCCCCTCGGAGCGCGTTTCGACATGGAGGTCGACGCCTTCCTGATCCTCGTGCTCAGCCTCTACGACGCCATGGCGCTGGGCGGCTGGGTGCTGCTGATCGGCGCCATGCGCTACGGCTTCGTCGCGGCGGCGCGGTTGATGCCGTGGCTCAACGGGCCGCTGCCGCCGAGCATGGCCCGCAAGACGGTGGCCGCCCTGCAGGGCGTACTGCTGCTCGCGGCGGCCTCCGGTCTTCTCCCGTACACGGTCGCGTACGGGACGGTGCTGGGGGCGCTGGCGCTGCTCGTGTGGTCCTTCGGCCGGGACATCGGGACGCTGTGGCGCTTCCGGGCCCGCGAGGGCGACGTCCCGTCCGGGGAGACCGGCGGCCGCGCCGCGACGCGGGGCAGGACCCGCCGGGGCACCCGCCCCGTGGCCGTCCGGGGCGCGGCCGCGGAGAGCGTCTGAGACCGCGGACCACCGGGCCGCGGAGCGGCGGAGGCCGGCTGCCCCACCCGTCGCACGGGTGGGGCAGTCGGCCTCGGACTTGCGTTCCCCCGGCCGAGCCCGGCCCGGTAGGGCCCTGGTCAGACCTTCTTGTCGACGACCTTCAGGTTGTACGGGTAGCCGGAGGAGCCGCAGTTGAGCGTCGCCGCCTTCTCCACACCGCGCGTGCGGTAGCCGGGGGTGCCCTTGTAGGGGCCCCTGGCGCCACCCGGGCCGCCGCAGTAGGCCTGGACGTTCCAGGAGCCGTTGCCGGAGTTGCACCAGCCGACGGCCACGTGGTCGTTGGTGTGCGACACGTAGGCGCTGCAGCCGGACGGTCCGGCGGCGGCCTGCGCGGACGGCGCGAGACCCAAGGTCATGCCCGCGGCGAGCAGACCCATCGCCGAGGCGGTGGTCCCGAACTTCTTCAAGGTGCTGGTCATGCACCCTCCCCGTTCGATCGGATATTCCGGAAGTGACGGTAGTCGAACACAGGTTCGCGTGCGTCCTCCCACAAGATGATCGAAATGGGTTCCCAGGGTGGATTGACATGTCCCAACCTGCTGTACAAACAACCTGGTTGGGGACCGGTGGGCCATTCGACCGCTTCCCTGTACGGAGTCGCGCCGACGGCAGAGAGCCCCGGGCCGTCGGGCCCGGGGCTCACCTGTGCTGGTGCCGGATGGTGTTCACCGGCCGCCGGTCACTGCTTCGTCGGCTTGCCCGACTCCGTGCCCGACTCCGTGCCCGCCTCCCGCGCGGCCGGGCCATCGCCCTGCGGGCCGTATGCCGTCAGGAAGCGGTCGCGGAAGGTGTCCATCCGCCAGACCGGGGCGTCCGGGCCCGGCTTGAGGCCCTCGTCCCACTCCCAGTCGGCGATCCGGTCCAGCACGGCCTCGTCGTGGGCGACGATCGAGATCGGCACGTCCCGGCTGGCCCCGTCGCCGGCGACGGTCGGCACGGGCTGGTGGTCGCCGAGGACGACGAGCACGGTGTCCTCGTCGCCGTACTCCTCCAGGTATGAGACCAGGCTGTCCATCGAGTACTCGACGGCGCGCCGGTACTCGGTGCGCACCTGCTCGGGGTCCTTCCAGACCTCCTCCGGGTCCTTCCCCTCCTCCTTCATGGCGTGGTAGACGGAGCCGTTGCCGACCTCGTCCCAGCCGATCATCCGCGGGATGGGCGCCCAGGGGTTGTGGCTGGTGGCGAGGATGATCCCGGCCATCAGCGGGTCGCGGTCCCTCTTGGCGCGCTCCAGCCGCTCGAACGCGGACAGGGTGTACTGGTCGGGGACCGGCGTCCAGCTGAACTTCGGCCCCCGGTAGCCGAGTTGCTGGGAGTCGTAGATGGCGTCGAAGTCGTAGAACTTCCCCTCGGGCCAGGCCCGGGTGACGCCCGGCATCATGCCGACCGTCCGCCAGGCACCGGAGCGCTGGAAGGCGCCGGTGAGGGTGAGGCGGTCGCTCGCCGTCACCGTGCGGTAGCGCCGCTGGTTGTCGACCCACAGGCCCGACCACAGGGTGGAGTGGGCCAGCCAGCTTCCGGCGCCCGTGGTGGGCGAGCGGAGGAAGCCGCTCCGGGAGGAGAAACCGGCCTTCTCCAGCCGGCCGGTGTCCTCCGCGAGGGCCGCGCTCATGCGGCGCGACATGTCCGGGTTCTCGTCGATGGCCACCCGGCCGTAGCTCTCGATGAAGGCGAAGAGGACGTCCTTGCCGCGCAGGGCGGTCAGCAGGTCGTCGGGCGGGGTGTCGCGGAAGTCGTCGACGGCCGCCACCCTGGCGAACTTACGTTCGTCCTCGATGCCGGCCTCCACCCGGTTCACCCGGTCCTTGACGAGCCTGGCCGCGGCGCTGGAGGCCACCGGCGTGCTGCCGATCTGCAGGCCGATCGCGGAGCAGGTGATCCAGACGATGGCGACGGTGAAGGTGGTGCGGGTGGCCGTGGCGCGGTGCCGGACCAGGATCTCGCTCAGCCGGATCACCGCCAGCGTCATCAGGACGGGCAGGGCGGCGGCCAGGGCCACCGCGCCGATCAGGGCCGCGGTGGCGCCTGTCCCGCCGATCGTGGATTCGAGGAAGGAGTGGCCGTCCTCGAAGAGGATCCAGTCGAGTACGAGGTCGAACGGCCGGCTCAGGACCGCGTAGAAGCCGATGTCGATGAACTTCAGGACGAGCAGCAGTCCGAGGCCCGTCCCGGAGAGCGCCGCGACCCACCGCCGGGCCCTCGGCGGCAGGAAGAGCAGGACGGCGGCGGCGACGACCGCCTCGCCGGGGATGCGCGTGAAGGCGGAGGGCTTGAAGCGGGTGAGCCCGTTCGGCAGCACGAGGGCGGCGTAGACGAGGAGGACGGCCAGGGCCGTGAGCGTGTACGCCACGGCGCGTGCGGCGGCCGGGTGACGGGCCCGCAGACCGCGCAGACCGCGCGGGCCGCGGCGCTCGCCGCCGGTGTCGGGCCCGCCACCGGGCGGGGCCTCGGCCGTGGTGCCGTCGGCGGTGCCCGTGGTGGCGTCGTCGGCGGGGCTGCCGACTGTGCTGTCCGGGGCCGGTGTTCCGGGCTCAGCCTTGCCCGGACGGGCGAGGGCGCTCCGGGCCGGGGCGGACTCCCGTGCGGCGGTGGGCTGTTCGGGGCCGCTGTCCGTGCCGTCACCGGTGCGGGCCTCGTCGTCGGCCCCGTCGGCCCGGGCGGGGTTCCCCACCGCGGTGGGCTTCCCGGCGGCCTCGGCGGCGGCTTCGCTCTCCGCGGCGTTGCCGTCGCTGCCCCGGCCGTCGCCTGCGGCGCCGCCGGTGGTCTCCCGCCGGGCGGCGGATGCCGCGCCGGGGGCGGCGGTCCGGGGTCCGGGGGGTTCCGCCGGGGTGTCACGGTCGGTGTCACGCGTGGTGGCGGCCGCGGGGGCGCCGTCCGTGACGGCGTCGTCCCGCTTGTCGTCACCGCCGCCGGTGGTCGCGGTGTCGTCCCCGCCCGCGGCGGCGTCCTGGTCGGTGAGGGGGGTGTCGTCCGGTGTGTGCTCCCGGGAGTCGTCCGGCGCCGGGCCGTCCTCCTTGGTGGCGTTGTCCGTGTTCGGAAGCTGACGAGAGAGCGGCAACCCGAAGGTCCTTCCATGCGAAGCCCGGTGGTGGCGCGGCGGGCCGGACACCCGGGAGCGGGGCCCGCCGTCATGAGTACGGCCGGTCGGCGCCAACCACTCAATCACCGGGCGGGCCGGGTGAGGAGAACCGCCGGTCATGGCGGGACGGCGCTGCCCGCACCCCCGGGCCGGCCGGCCGCGCCGGTCCTCCCGTACCGGGTTGCCGCCCGCGCGGCGCGGGGCGAGTCTGGAGGGAGAGGCGCGGTGGCGCCCGGACCGTGCGCGGGGCGGTGCGGAGAGGCGGTGGCGTGGACGGTACGGAAGCCGGCGGGCGGCCGCGCGGCAGCGGCCACCGGACCGTGCCGCACACCGCCGATCTGCGGGTGGAGGCGTGGTCGGAGACGGCCGAGCGGTGCATCACCGAGGCGGTGCGCGGCGCGGTGGAGAGCTTCGCGGACCTCTCCGGGGCCGCGGCGGTGGCCGAGCGCGAGTTCGAGGTCACGGCGCCGACCGACGAGGATCTGCTGGTCTCCGTCCTCGACGAGGCCGTCTACCGGCTGGACGCCGACGGCGAGATCCCGCTGGAGACCGCGGTGGGCCCGATCCGCGCCACCGGCGGCCTGCGGGCCGCCACCGTCCGCTGCCGGATGGCCGACGCCGCCCGCACCCCGCTGATCGGTGCCGTACCCAAGGCCGTCTCGCTGCATGACCTGCGGCTGCGCGGTGACTCCGGGGGGTGGACCTGCGCGGTGACCCTCGACGTCTAGGCCGCACCGGCCCCGGCACCGGACCGGTCCGTACGCGGAACACCCCCCACAGGTGCGACGCGGCATCCGGACGGGGCGCCTGACCGGGACGCCACAGGACACGGCCGTCCACGGGGCGGCGGCGGTGGCGTGGAGAGCGGCCGAGGCGTCGTACGAAGGCAGCGGGCAGGCCGGCCCGGTCCCCGGCGGACCGCGCCCGGTCCACCGAACCGGAGGTGAGGATGTGGAGATCGAACTGACGGAGGAGACCCCGTACCGCTTCCGGATCGAGGCGCGGGGGGCGATGCGCGTACCGGGAGTGGTGTTCGCCTCGCGCGCGCTGCTGCCGCAGGCGGCCGGTGACAAGGCCCTGGAGCAGGTCGCGAACGTGGCCACCCTGCCCGGCGTCGTCCGCGCCTCGTACGCGATGCCCGACGTGCACTGGGGGTACGGCTTCCCGATCGGCGGGGTCGCCGCCACCGACATCGACGACGGTGGTGTCGTCTCGCCCGGCGGGGTCGGCTTCGACATCTCCTGCGGGGTGCGGCTGCTGGCCGCCGGGAGCACGCGGGCGGAGTTGGACCCCGGTGCCTTCGAACGGCTGATGGACATCCTCGGCCGCACGATCCCGCGCGGCATGGGGCGCGGCGGGCTGTGGGAGCTGTCCGGCCCGGACGCGATGGACGACCTGCTGGTGGGCGGTGCCCGGTACGCCGTCGAGCACGGCCACGGTGTGCCGCGGGACCTGGAACGCTGCGAGGACTCCGGGACGCTGGAGGGCGCCGCGCCCGGCGAGGTCAGCCGGCGGGCGGTGGAGCGGGGGCTGGGGCAGGTGGGCAGTCTGGGCTCCGGCAACCACTTCCTGGAGGTCCAGGCGGTCGACCATCTCTACGACCCGGAGGCGGCGGCGGCCTTCGGCCTGCGACCGGACCAGGTCTGCGTCATGATCCACTGCGGTTCGCGCGGCCTCGGCCACCAAGTGTGCACCGACCATGTCAAGGTGATGGACCAGGCTCTGCACCGCTACGGCATCGATCTGCCGGACCGTCAGCTCGCCTGTGCCCCGGTGGACTCCGCGCCGGGCCGCAACTACCTGGGCGCCATGGCGGCCGCCGCCAACTACGGCCGCGCCAACCGGCAGTTGCTCTCCGAGGCGGCCCGCCGCGCCTTCACCACCGCCCTCGGGACCGGTCTCGACCTGGTGTACGACATCTCCCACAACATGGCCAAGGTCGAGACCCATGAGGTGGACGGCGGGCGGCGCCGGCTCTGCGTCCACCGCAAGGGCGCGACCCGGGCCCTGCCCCCGGGCCATCCGGACCTGCCGGAGGACCTCGCCGACGCCGGGCAGCCCGTGCTCGTCCCCGGCACCATGGGCACCGCCTCGTACGTCATGACCGGCCTGCCCGGCAACAACGCCTTCCACTCCGCCTGCCACGGCGCCGGCCGGGTGATGAGCCGTCATCAGGCGCTGCGCTCGGTGCGCGGTGAACGGTTGCGCGCCGGCCTGGAGGCGAAGGGGGTGGCCGTCCGGCCGTCCTCCTGGCGGGGCCTGGCCGAGGAGACTCCGGAGGCGTACAAGGACGTGGACGTGGTCGCCGACGTCACGGAGGGCGCCGGCCTCGCCCGGCTCGTCGCCCGCCTGGTGCCGCTGGGCGTCGTCAAGGGCTGACGGAGGGCCGGCCCGGCGAAGAGCCCGGCGGAGGAACGGCGGGTGAAAGAGCGGCGGGCGGTGAGGGCTCGGCGGGCCCGGCGCGGCACGGCGAAGACCCCCTGCCCACGGAGGTGGCAGGGGGTCTCCTGGTCCGGTCCGACGCCGGTGGAGGTGATCAGCCGGGCGCTGTCAGAGCCGCCGGCCGGGTGGTGTCGGGCCGGTGCGGGTGGAGCGGGACGGCTGCCGGACGCGGAGTCGGGACCGGGTCCGGCGGCCGGCCGTGGTCACCGGCGGCCGTGGCCCCAGTTGCCGTGGCCGTGTCCGCGGTGGTGCCCGCGGCCGTGGCCCCAGTGTCCGCGGTGGTGCCCGCGGCCGTGGCCCCACTTGCCGTGGCCGTGACCGTGCCCGCCGTGCCAGCGGCCGTGCCCGTGTCCGCGGCCGTGACCGCGGCCCCGGTGATCCGCGACCCGCTCGTTGTCGTAGCTCTGCTCGTACCGCTGTGTCTGACGCTCGGACTGCATGTCCGACTGGGCCAGGGCGGTGCCGGTCCCGAGGAACCCGATGGTCCCCAGCATGGCCATGACCATGGCGGCCTTCTGCATCGTGCGCATGAAGTCTCCTCATCCTCCTGTGATGTCATCCGGTGAACCGGATGCGGTGGATAGAGGCTAACCGCCCTTTTCTCTCCATAGTTGGCGCATAGTCCGGATAGGGGTTTTTCGGTATGTCTGTTCGTTACTGTGCCGGTCAGGGGCCGACGGGCCGGCCCGGGAGCGGCGGATGCCCGGGGAAGCGGGCCGGGCCCGGGGCCGGACGCGGGCGGTCCGGCCGGCGCGGCTGGGCCGGAGGGGCGGCGGCGCGGCCGGGAACACGGCCGGGAACGGCCGGGGGTGGCGGCCGGGTGCGAACCCCGGACACCACCCCCGGCTCTCCCCGCCCCGGCCACCCTTTCGAAAGGCGGGGAAGACGGAAAACGCTGTCAGTTCGGCCAGACCTGGGCCTTGAGGTAGCTCTTCTCGACCGTCACCGGCTCCTCGCCGTTGTGCAGGATCTGCAGTGAATCTTGCGATCCTTGCGCGCCTTGCCCGAGAAGGGGAAGGCCAGGAAGGTGCTGCCGGCCGTGCCGACCGCCTCGCCGATCGGATGGGTCTGCACGGTGTCGCCGGAGGCGTCGTCCTCGACGATGCGGGCCTGGAGCTCCCGGCCCGGGGTGAGGCCGCGGACCCGTATCGAGGCCACGCCGTTGTACTGGCAGTTGGTCGCGAACGTCCGGCCGCCCGCGGCGTGGTGCTTGAGCGGGTCCGACCACTCCTGGTCCCAGGCCACCGAGTACCAGGTGCCGGGGGTCATCGCGAATTCCTTGTGCATGCCGAGGCTGAGGTAGTGCGGCACGTCGTCCTCCGGGGCGGTGTCGTTCTGGCCGGGCGGGCGGGAGAGGAGGGCTTTCACGCGGGACCGGAAACTGCTCATGGTGAAGCCGCGCGGATCCACCTTTCCCGGTTGCCACTCCAGATGCCCGATGACGGAGCGTTCGTTCCAGCCGTGCGCGCGGCAGATGGCGGCGGCCCAGCGGGCCGCGGCGTCGAGCTGGGCTTCGGGCCAGGGGTCGCGGCCGTTGCCGAGGTTGATCAGCTCGATGCCGTAGAAATGGCGGTTGCCGTCGGTGTTGGCCTCGTTGTCCGCCGGCAGGGCCCGCTCGTCGATGACGGCCCGCAGGACGTCGTCATCACCCGAACCGGCGTGGTTGGCGCGGCCGTTGCCCACCATGTAGAGCGTGCCGTTCTTGGCGCCGACGGTGTGGCAGAGCGGTCCGGGCAGCGAACTGTGCCCGTTGTAGCAGAGGGCGACGGACGAGTCGGTGCCCGAGGTGACGGTGTGGTGGATCATCACGCCGTACACCGGCCCCCAGGGGCCCTTGTGGTTGCGGTTGTGGGTGCGCCAGCTCTTGTACTCGACGACCTTGCAGCCTTCGGCCTTGATCGCTGCGAGGAGCCGGCTCGCGGAGAGGGGTGTGGCCATGGAGGATCCCTAGGGGCAGCTCGATGGACGAGAGCACGCTGTGGGGGCGGGACGTGCCGGGAACACAGAAGGTAGCCAACTATCCGTAATATCAACGGACTTCGGGGAGTTTCGGCGTGTTGGCAGAGAGGTGATGCCCGTGGTGCGGCGGTGCGGAAACGCCCCGCGGGCAGAACGCCGCGAAATGGCGGGTAACGGACCTTGACGCCCTCGCGGTGACCCGGAGTCACTCCGGCAGGCGCAGCCGGCTGACCGTCGTCACGGGATGACGGGTCGAACCCTGCCGCACCTCCACCGTCAGCACCGGCGGAACGGGCAGATACGGCGTCCCGTCCGTGGTCACGGCCTCGCCCGTCGCCGGAGCCTCGCCGGGGGGCAGACCCGCCAGGGCCCCGGCGAGCTGTGCCCGGACCGCGGGGGCCAGCGGGGAGGTGAGGACCGGGGTGTCGTCACCGGGCAGGATCACCGCCAGCGCGCGCGGATGCGAACGGGAGCCCGTCACCCCGGCGACCACCGCGTCGCGGGTGTCGGAGTGCCGCAGTTTCAGCCAGTCCCGCCGGCCGCCGCGGTAGGTTCCGTCGAGCCGTTTGACGACCAGGCCCTCGACCCCGTTCGCGGTCAGCGTCTCGTACCAGAGGGCGGCCAGGTCCGGATCGGTCGTCATCGGCACGGCCTGGAGGGGCGGGCCGACGGGGGCCAGCAGTTCGGTCAGCGCTGCGCGCCGCCGCCGGTACGGCAGCGGCCGGAAGTCCGTGGTGCCGGTGGCCAGCAGGTCGAAGGCCGCGTACGAGGCGGGGAGCCGCCGGGCGAGCTCGGCGGCCCGGCCGCGGCGGGCCATGGCGCGTTTCTGCACGGCGGCGAAGTCCGTACGGCCCTCCGTCCAGACGACGACCTCGCCGTCGAGCACCGTGCCGGCGGGCAGCGCCTCGGCCGCCCGCACCAGATCGGGGAAGGAGTCGGTGACGATCCGGCCGGAGCGCGCCTGGAGGAGGACGCGGTCCGCGTCGCGGAGCAGGACGACCCGGTGGCCGTCGAACTTGGGCTCGTACGCGAGTCCGGCGCCCCGGGGCAGCCGCTCGACCGGCCGGGCCAGCGCCACCTCCACCGGCGGGCGCGGCGCGGCCCGGCCGTACGGGCCCCCGGAGCCGGCGCCGGAGCCGGCTTCGGGCGCGGAGTCCGCGCCCCGCGCGGGTTCCGCCCCGGGCCCGCTCACGGTGCCCGGAGGTCCGGGAGCGGGTGGCCGCGTTCCGGATCGAGGAGCCCGGCCAGCAGGTCCCCGTGCGCCGCCAGCCGCTCGGGCAGGTCGCCCGCGCGGAAGGCGAGCTGCTCCGGGTCCGCGCAGGCGCTGATCTCCGTCCACTCCACCGGGGCCGAGACGGTCGGGGTGTCGCGGGCCCGCAGCGTGTACGGCGCGGCGGTGGTCTTCGCGGCCGCGTTCTGGCTGAAGTCGACGAACACCTTCCCCGGCCGCAGCGAGCGGGACATCCGGTGGGTCACCAGCCCCGGCAGCGCCCGCGTCGCCTCCACCGCGAGCGCCTTGGCGTAGGAGGTGACCT
This sequence comes from Streptomyces albus subsp. albus, assembly GCF_000719865.1. Classification (GTDB taxonomy): domain Bacteria; phylum Actinomycetota; class Actinomycetes; order Streptomycetales; family Streptomycetaceae; genus Streptomyces; species Streptomyces albus_E. The sequence continues at coordinate 130,632 of NZ_JOID01000016.1, read as the reverse complement.
CGCGCGAGGGCGCGGGCGGGTGCAGCGCGACGAGCAGATGCAGCCCCTTCGAGCCGCTCGTCTTGGCGTGGGCGCGCAGTCCGTCCTCCGCCAGCCGCGCCCGCAGCCAGTCCGCGACGACACAGCACTCGACGACCGTGGCCGGGGCGCCCGGGTCGAGGTCCAGGACGAGCCGGTCGGCGAGGGCGGGGTCCGCCGCCTTCCACTGCGGGGTGTGCAGCTCGGTGACGAGGTTGGCCACCCAGATCAGCGTCGGCAGGTCCTGCACCAGGATCTGCCGCGCCCACTTGTCCTCCGAGCGCGGGACCTCGGCCGTCTTCACCCAGGCGGGGGCACCGGGCGGCACGTTCTTGGCGAAGAAGTGCTCGCCCTCCGTGCCGTCCGGATAGCGCAGCAGGGACAGCGGGCGGTCGTGCAGGTGGGGCAGGAGCGCCGGTGCGACGGCGGCGTAGTAGTGCAGGACCTCGGCCTTGGTGAAACCGCTCGGATAGAGGACCTTCTCCAGATTGCTGAGCGCCAGCCGCCGCCCCTCCACCTCCGCGATGATCGACATAGCATGGATCATCACATGAAGGCACGAAAGGTGTGAATCGTGCGATCCATCTGGAAGGGTTCCATTTCCTTCGGCCTGGTCAGCATCCCGGTCAAGGTCTTCGGGGCGACGGAGAACCACTCGGTCTCGTTCCGCCAGGTCCACGCGGCCGACGGCGGGCGCATCCGCTACCGCAAGGTGTGCGAGCTGGACGAGGAGGAAGTCCCCACCGAGGAGATCACCAAGGCCTTCGAGGCCGCCGACGGGACGACCGTGCCGCTCAGCGACGAGGACCTCTCCGCGCTGCCGCTGCCCACCGCCCGCACCATCGAGATCCTCGCCTTCGTGCCGGCCGACACCGTGGACCCCCTCCAGCTCGACCGCTCGTACTACCTCGGTGCCGACGGCGGCGGCGCGGTGAAGCCGTACGTGCTGCTCCGCGAGGCGCTGAACCGCAGCGAGAAGGTGGCCATCGCCAAACTGGCCCTCCGCGGCCGCGAGACCCTGGCGATGCTGCGGGTCGTCGAGGACGCCCTCGCCCTGCACACCATGCTGTGGCCGGACGAGATCCGGCCCGCGACCGGCGTCGCACCCGACACCGAGGTGGGCATCCGGGACGCCGAACTCGACCTCGCCGACACCCTGATGGAGACCCTCGGCGAGCTGGACCCGGAGGAACTGCACGACGAGTACCGGGAAGCCGTCGAGGCGCTGGTCGCCGCCAAGCTGGAGGGCGTCGAACCGGAGGAGGCGCGGGAGCGGGTGGAGGCCGGGGGCAAGGTCATCGACCTGATGGCCGCGCTGGAGAACAGCGTCCGCGCCGCACGCGAGGGCCGCGGCGAGCAGGCCGCGGCGGCCGGCGGGGACGGCGGAGGCGGCGGGGGCGGTGGTGGCAAGGGCGGCGGGGCGGCCGGCGGGAAGGAGGACGCCGGGACGGAGGGGGAAGTACGGGAGCTGCGCGCCGGGAAGACGGCGGCGAAGAAGAGCGCCGCCCGGCGCGGTGGCGCGGGGCGGGGAGAGGGAGAGAAGGCGGGGGAGGGGAAGGGGAAGACCGGCGGGAAGGCCGGCGGCCGGAAGAGCACGGCGAAGAAGAGCGCCTCGTCGGCGAAGGACTCCCGGGGCCGGAAGAGCACGTCCGGGGCGGCCAAGAAGACGGCGTCCGCCAAGAAGAAGACGGCATCCGCCGGGAAGCGGGACCGCGCCACGGGCTGACGGGCGGCCGGCCGCTGATCGTCCATGCGGCCCCGCCCGGCCGGGGCGGGTACGGACTGCTCCCGGCTGCTCCCGGGGGTCAGCGGGCCGGGGCCGTGCGGGCGCGGCGGCGCAGATACAGGCCGAGCGCGGCGGCCGCCAGCAGCAGGGCGCCGCCCGTCGCCGTCACCGTCCCGCGGAAGCCGCTCGCTCCGGCCTCCGCCGCCTCCCGCGAGACGGTGACGCGCGTGGCCGCCGAGCGGCCCTCGGGTCCGCCGCACCGCACGCTCACCTGGTGGTCGCCGGTCCGGGCGTGGAGATGGACCGTGGCGCTGCCGAAGAGATGGCCGGCTTTCAGATCGCCCGGTTCGAGCCGGATGCGCCCGAAGGCCGGGGACGAGGCCGTGCCGGTGCGGCTCTCGCACCCCGTGGCGCGCAGCCGCAGTGTGCCGCCGGGTGCGACGGTCGACGGCTCCGTCTCGACGGACGGCCCCGGCGGGGCGTCGTCCGAGGCGGCTGCCGCGGCGGGGACCCACGGGACCGCTGCCATGAGCGGAGCCGCGCTGAGTACGGTGGCGGCCAGGGCGGCCGTCGCGGCGAGGCGTGTGCTGCGCATGGGCCCGTTCTCCTCCACGTTCACGGCGGACTCCGACCGTCGTGTGTGCGGCCGGACGCCCGCGTTCCGCTCCCTCTGGGGAACGCTAGAAGCCCGGCCCGGACACGGCGATCCGGGCGCCGCGAACGAGTGGCCGTACCAACGGCCGTACGGAGGAACGGCCTACGGAGGTGCGGCCGCCGGGGCGAAGCGCCGTGCCGGGATGCGCTGCTGCCGTCCGGCCGTCAGGGGCGTCCGGGCGGCTTGACGCGTGCCGGGGCGGCCTGGAGGCGTGCCGACGGGACTCGCGCACCGAATCGTGCGAGCCGGGGAAGCGGGACGGTCGGCCGTGTGAACCCCGGTCGCGGGAAAGGACGTTCGCACAGCGTTGTGCGTTGTGCGGCGTGCGACAGACGCGGTGGCGTGGCTCGGCGGAGGGGTGGTGGCGCCGTGAGGCAGGCCCTGAGATGCGGTGGCCTGGCGGCGTGCGGCGTGCGGCGTGCGGCGTGCGGCCGACGCGGAGGCGCCGGCGCGCGCCCCCGCAGTTACGCCGCCCCGTCCGGGCGCGGGCCGGACGGGCGGGGGTGGCGGCGCAGAGCGTACGCGGCCGCCGAGCCCGCCGCGAGGAGGGCCAGCACCGAGACGGCGGCGCCGAACCACGACGCGCCGAGCCACTGGCCGCCGAGATAGCCGAGGCTCACGCTGTAGCCGGCCCACACCAGGCCCGCCAGCGCGGACCACGGCAGGAACTCGCGGACCGCCCGGTGCGCCGCGCCCGCGCCGAGGCTGACCACCGACCGCCCGGCCGGCGCGAAGCGGGCGAGCAGCACCAGCGGCCCGCCGCCCCGGACCAGCGCCGTGCCCAGCCGGGCCTGCGCGGAGGACAGCCGCCGGGACCGGGCGATGGCCCGGTCGAACCGCTCACCGCCGCGCCGCGCCAGGCGGTAGGCGGCCAGGTCGCCGAGGACGGAGGCGGTCGCGGCGCAGAGGGCGAGCACCAGAAGGTCGGGCACGCCGGCGGCGGAACCGGCCGTGCCGGTGGCGGCGGCTTCGACGGCGTCGGCCGCACCCGCGCCGGCCGCCGCGGTGGCGGCGGCGATCACCAGGAAGCCGCTGGGCAGGACGGGCAGGAAGACGTCGAGCAGCACCGACAGCGCGACGATGACGTAGATGCACGGGGCCGCCGTCAGCGACCCCAGATCCTCCAGCACGGCTTCTCCCATCCGAACCCCCGACCGCGCGTCGCGGGGGTGCGGCAGAAGCGGTCATGTACCGCCGTACAGCGTACGCCCGGGGACACCGGAACGATGTCCGGCCCCACACCGCGCCGACGGCGGGCGCGGAACATCCGCAGCCGCGTCGGCGGCCCGTTCGGCCCCTGGCCCCTTCGGCTCAGCGATCCCCGGGCCCGCCGGGGCCCGGACCGGTCAGGCGGCGGTGCAGGACCGTGGCCAGGCGGCCGCCGCCGGTGCCGTCGGGTTCGGCGCGGTGGAGGGTCAGGGTGGCCTCGCGCCCGCGCAGCGTCAGCGTCATCAGCTGGTTGCCGAACCACGGGCCGCCGGCCTTCCGCCAGCTCACGGGCGACCGCCGGACCCGCCCGTGCCGCGCCAGGACACGCCCCAGCAGGCGGCCCGCCCGGCTCCAGCCGAAGCGGAAGCCGAGCTTGATCACCGCCGGGACGCTGTTGTGCAGCGGGGAGCAGGTCAGCTGGAGCACCCGCGCCGAGGGCCGGACCGCGCCCTCCGGCCCGGCCCCGCCGGTCCTGACGGCCCCGTTGGCCGTGGCGATCCCGCCCGGCCCGGTGGCCCCGCCGGCCGCGGTCGGCCCGGCGGTCCCGGCGGCCTTCTGGACGGGTCCGCCGGGCTCAGCGGCCCCGGTGGTTCCGGCGGCTCCGGCAGCCCCGCTCGGCTCGGTGGCCCCATGGGTCCCGGCCGGCTCGGCGGCCGGGCCCGGCTCGCCGGCTCCCGGGGCCCCGCCGGCCCCGGCCGGCCGCCCGCTCCGTTCCTGACGTCCGGCCGGGTCCGGCCACCGCGGCTCGGCGATGTACGCGTGATGGACGTCGCCTGACAGGACACAGACCGTGGCCGGTGCCTCCGGACCGCTGCCCGCGCGGGCGACCAGGTCGGCCAGCGCGTCGAACGAGGCCGGGAAGGCCGCCCAGTGCTCCAGGTCCGCGCCCTGCCGCACCTTCTCGCCCCAGCGCGCCCAGCGGGCGCCGCGCTCGCCGCCGCACAGCGCCGCGTTCCACTGCTCGGTGTCGTGGATGGCGGGCGGCAGCAGCCAGGGCAGCGAGGTGCCGATCAGCAGGTGGTCGCGCGAGCCCGGGTCGGCCAGCGCCTGTTCGCGCAGCCAGTCGGACTCCTCCTTGCCGAGCATCGCGCGCCGGTGCTCGGGCAGCACGCGGGCGGCGCGGGTGTCGACCATGAGGAGCCGGGTCCGGCCGAAGTCGCGGCGGTAGCTCCAGCGGACGTGGGTGGGGTCGGCGTACGCGGCGGCCGCGAACTCCCGTACGAGCGCGGTGCCGTCGGCCGCCTCCCGGACGGCGGTGAAGAGCGGGTCGGCCGCCAGTTCGGCGGGGGAGAGGTTCCCCAGATGCTGGTAGACCCAGTAGGACATCAGCCCGGACAGCACCCGCTCGCGCCACCAGCCGGTGGCCTCCATCTCCGTCAGCCAGGCCTCGCTGGTGTTCCAGTCGTCGATGACGTCGTGGTCGTCGAAGATCATGCAGCTGGGGACGGTGGCCAGCAGTCTGCGCAGCTCGGGGTCGGACCAGGACTCGTCGTAGAGGCGGGTGTACTCCTCGTAGTCCGCGACCTGGTCGCCCGGCGGCTCCTCCAGGCTGCGCCGCTCCGCGATCCAGCGCCGGGTCGCCTCGGAGGTCTCGTCCGCGTACACCTGGTCGCCCAGGAGCAGCAGGACGTCGGGGCGCTCGGCGTGCGGGTCGGCGGCCAGCCGGAGGGAGAGGGTGTCCAGCGCGTCCGGGCCGAGACCGCCGGCCGTGGTGGTGGACGGCGGGGCGGCCCAGCGGCAGGAGCCGAAGGACACGCGCAGCGGGCGGCCGTCCGTGCCGTCGGTGCCGGGGCGCGGAAGGGTGCGGATGACGGGGAGGGGCTCGTCGCCGCCGGACGGCGGCCACACCTGGCGGCCGTCGAGCAGCACCCGGTACGGGGTGGTGCTCTCCGGGGCCAGGCCGGTGACGGTCACCAGCGCGTAGTGGTGGCCGCCGACCCGCCAGCTCCGGGCCGTGCCGCCGGGCGCCGCCGGGGAGGCCGTGCCGCCGGGGGCGGCCGCGCCCGCGCGGGGCGTGCCGCCCGTGCCGGTGGCGGCCTCCGCGCCGGGAATGCCGCCCGTGCCGGTGGTGCCCTCCGAGCCGAGCGCGCCGTCCGCGCCGGCCGTACCCGGAGCGCCGCCCGCGCTCGCTCCGGGGGTGCCTCCTGTGCCGGCTGTACCGGGCGCGCCGTCCGTGCCGAGCGCGGTGCTCGCGTCATCCGGGCCGCCCGCGCAGCGGACCTCCGCCTCGCACGGGCCGTCCGTCTCGATCCAGACCGTGGCGCTGTGCGCGTCCACGTACCGCAAAAGCGGTCCCAGCCGCAGTCCGGTCATGGTGACCGCCTCCCTCCGTCGTCCCGCAACGGTACGGAACGACGGAGGAAGGCGGGGAGTCCCGGGCGGCGGGCGGTCCGGCCCGGTGGCCTGCCGGGGGAACCGGCGAGCCCGAGGAGCCGTCTCAACCCCACCCCGCCGGCCGGGACTTGGGTGCCGGACGGTTCAGCAGCCGTTCAGCACACCGCTGAGCGCCGACTTCTCGGCGGAGTCGACCGAGAGGGCGTAGTGGTGCTTCACCTGGACCCACATGCGGGCGTACATGCAGTGGTAGCCGCTGCTCGGCGGCATCCACTCCGCCGGGTCCTGGTCGCCCTTGGACTGGTTCACGTTGTCCGTGACGGCTATCAGCTGGGCGCGGGTGAGGTCGTTGGCGAAACCCTGCCGCTTGCTGGTCGTCCAGGAGGAGGCGCCGGAGCGCCAGGCCTCGGCGAGCGGCACCACGTGGTCGATGTCGACGTCGGAGGCGGCGGTCCACACGCCGCCGTCGTACGGGGAGCGCCAGGTGCCGCTGACCGCCGCGCAGGAGCTGTTCTGCTCGACGTTCGTGCCGTCGCGCTTGAGCACGACCTCCCGGGTGTTGCAGCTGCCGCTCTGGGTGCTCCAGTGCGGGAACAGATCGCGGCTGTACCCGCTGCTGGAACCTTCCGCCTTGACCGTCAGCTGGGAGAGGTAGCTGCGGGCGGTGGAGGCGCTCGGCGGGGTGGGGGGCGCCGCGTGCGCGGAGGGGCCGCTGAGCAGCACCGTGCCGAGCAGGGCGGCGAGCCCGGCGGTCAGCCCGGCGCGACGCGCGTAGACCTTGCCGCGCGGGGTGGTGGCGGAGTGGGTACGGGGCATGGGAACTCCCTGGGAATGGGGGGACGTTGGCCGGTGGGGAATCGGCCACAGGCTGCCGCCGCCAGATGTCCTGGGGTGGGGCGCCGGGTTACAGATTGACGACATGGGCACGTCAGATCAAGGGTTTGACGTGTCCATACCCGCCGGCCCGGTGGACGAACAGGGGCACACCCGTGCGAGTGGGGCGGCAGCGTGCCGGGGGTCGCCGTCAACTCGCCGCCGCCGGAGCCCTGCTGTGGTCGCGCCCGTGCCGGGCAGCGTCCCTCCCGGCCCGCTCTCCGCTCCCCGCTCTCCGCTCTCCGCTCCCCGCTCTCGCTCCCTGTCCCGGCCCGCCCGCGGGTCCCGTGCCGGGACGCGGAGCCGGCGGGGCATCGCGTAGGCTGAACGCGTCTGAAGGGGAGTAGCTCTTCGCCGGACCGTCGACATACCGCTCGGCCGCTTCTCGTGGCCGGGCCGGCGCCCGGAGGCAGGCAGCGCGCGGCAGTGCGCGGCCCGCCCGGCGAGACCTTCGGCCGCAGTGTCCAGACGCTGCCGGGCCGAAGCGACCCCTGAAACACAGCCAGGTCACCGGTCGGGCAGCCCAGCCATCGACCGACAGAGGGAAACACCGCTGTGCTCAGCATCGGCACCATCGCACTCGTCTTCGGCGTCGTCTTCCTCGCCGAACTGCCCGACAAGACCGCGCTCGCCGGTCTCCTGCTCGGCACCCGCTACCGCGCCTCGTACGTCTTCGCGGGCGTGGCCGCCGCCTTCCTCGTCCATGTGGTGCTCGCCGTCGCCGCCGGCAGTGTGCTCACGCTGCTGCCGCAGCGGATCGTGCAGGCCGTGGTGGGTGCGCTCTTCCTCGTGGGGGCTGCGGTCCTGCTCTTCAAGAAGGACGGCGAGGAAGACGAGGAGAAGAGCGCCGAGCCGGCCGGCCAGAGCTTCTGGAAGGTGTCCGGCGCGGGCTTCATGCTGATCCTCGCCGCCGAGTTCGGCGATCTCACCCAGATCATGACCGCCAACCTGGCCGCCCGCTACGACGACCCGCTGTCGGTCGGCCTCGGCGCGGTCCTGGCGCTGTGGGCGGTGGCCGGTATCGGCATCCTCGGCGGCCGCACCCTGATGAAGTACGTGCCGCTGCGGCTGATCACCAAGGTCGCGGCGACGGTCATGCTCGCGCTCGCGGCGTTCAGCCTGTACGAGGCCGCGACGGGCTGACGGGCCGGCGGTCCGGCGGTCCGGGGGCGGGGCGCGCCGAGCTCCGTGGAGGCCGGGGGCCCGGCCCCCGTCCCCGCCCCACGGGCTGGGCGCTCACGCCGCAGTGGGGAGGGTGCGCCGCCCTCAGCCGCCCGGCCGGCGGACGGAGGCGTGTGGTCCGGGTCCGGACCCGGACGGGTCCGGCGGCGGTGGTGGGTGCTCGCCGGCCACCGCGGCGCCGGGGCCGTCCGCTACGGGAAGTCCGGTCGGGCGGTGAACGTCAGGACCAGCCCGGTGCCGTCCCCGGCGACCCGTACCGGCTCCAGGTGCGGCACATGGACGGTCGGCTCGCAGGCGGCCGCGCGGGCGCCGACGCCCACCACCCGCATCCCGGCCGCGCGCGCCGCCGCGATGCCCACCTCCGAGTCCTCGAAGGCCACGCAGTCCGCCGGGTCGAAGCCCAGTTCGGCGGCGGCCTTGAGGAAGCCCTCCGGGTCCGGCTTGCTCGCGCCCACGCACTCGGCGGTGACGCGCACCGCGGGCATCGGCAGCCCGGCGGCCGCCATCCGGGCGCCGGCCAGCCCGCGGTCGGCGGAGGTGACGAGGGCGTGCGGCAGCCCGCGGAGCGCGGCCATCAGCGCGGCGGCGCCGGGGACCGGCACGACCCCGTCCATGTCGGAGGTCTCCCGGTCCAGCATCCGGCGGTTGTCCGCGTCGTTGAGGGCCGCGGGGCGGTCGGGCAGGAGCAGCGCCATCGTGGCCTGGCCCTGCCGGCCGTGCGCGTGCCGCATGACGTGGTCGCCGTCGAGGCCCTGCTCCGCCGCCCACTGCCGCCAGCACCGCTCCACCACCGCGTCGGAGTTGACGAGGGTGCCGTCCATGTCGAGGAGTACGGCGCGGGCGGAGAGGGGCGCGGCGGGGGTGGCCGTCATGGGCTGCTCCTGAGCGCGGGCGTGCGGTGGTGCGGCGGGGGAACGCGAAGAACAAGGCGGCTCCGCCCGCCGGTCAGGGAGTGCGGGCGGAACCACTTTGTTCCTCAACCATACAAAAGGTGGGGCCAGGACGCCAGCCCCTCTGGGAACGGATGTGCTCCGGGTGCCGCGGCGGCGGCCGGGTGGCTGAGCGGGCCGCCGGTGTCCGGTGTGCGGGTTCCCGGGTGCCGGAGGAGGTGCCCCGGGGTGAAGTCCCGCCGTCCCAGCGGCTGTTGCTCCCGGGGCCGGGCCCGACGACCCGGCCCTGCCCGCGCGGACGCGGGATCGGGGCGGCCGTCCCGGCCCCGCCTACGGCTTCCGCGACAACCTCCGGAAGCCCGGCTCCCGGTCTCAGCCCGGCGACGCGGACGGGGCGCAGGCGTCGGCGATGGCCCGGGTGTCCCAGTAGAAGGGGCGGACCTCGGCGATCCGCCCGTCCCTGACCGTGATCGTCTGCAGGATGGGGAAGTCGAGTTCACGGCCGGTCGCACGAGCGCGAGCTCGGACCCTGGTGAGCACGACCGCGGTCTCGCCGGTGGCGAGGAACTCCTGCTCCACCATGTCGAACGTTTCCCAGGCCCGCCCCATCGCCAGGAAGAACCGCGCCATGCCGTCGTGCCCGCGCCACACGCCCCCGTACGGCAGTGCGTCCGCCTGGCGCAGCTCGACGTCCGGGGCGAAGAAGGGGGCGAGCAGGCCGAACGAGGCCTTGCCGGGGCCTCCGGCCGCCAGGTACTCCGCCTCTGCCGCGTACATGCCGGTGAGGACGGTCACCGGGTCCGTGGTGGGTGAGATCGTCATGCCGCCAGCGTGGTCGGACAGCGCATGTCGTGCCGGCGGAAATCGGACATCGTCGTGCCGGCGGAGATCGGACGTCGTCGTGCGGCACGGCCGGCGTGCTCGCAGCACGCCCTCAGCCCCCGGTGCGGCTCTCCAGTGAGCTGCGGGTCGCCGGGCCGTAGACGCCGCTCGGGTCGCCCTCGACGCCGTACATGTTCTGGTAGCGGCTGATCGCCCGGGCCTCGTTCCCGGTGTACCGGCCGTCCTCGTCCACCTTCAGCGACCGGCCGATCTGATTCAGCCGCCGCTGCATCTCCAGGACCTCCGGTCCGGACATTCCCCTGCTGAGGACCGGAGCCGCTTCCGGCCGGGTCGTCTCGTCCAGCGTTTCGGGGCCGGAGGTCCGGTCGGCGTCCGGGGATCCGGAGGCCGACTTCCCGGCGGACGGGCTCGCGGACGGGGACCCGCTGGGGGTGCCGGACGCCGAGGGCCCGGTGGCCGAGGCCGAGGGCCGGCCGCTGCCCGTCCAGGCGTCGCCGGTGGGCAGTACGGCGGTGGGGACCCGGGGGTTCTCGTCCGGCAGCGCGCGGTCCTTCTCGCTCTCTCCGCTGCCGGCCAGACCAACGGCCAGCACGCCGGCGCAGACGGCGGCCACGGCCACCGCCGCGGCCGCGATGGCCGCCCCGCGGCGGCGGTGCTCGCGGCGGTTCGCCCGGTGCTCGGCCCGTGAGAGTCCGGAGGCGTGGGGATCCCCGGCTCCGTGCCCGGCGGGTGCCGCGGGCGCGGTGGCGGGTCCGGTGGGTTCGGCGGGTGTGAAGTTCCCGAAGAGGCCCAGGTCCTCCTCGCGGGGGCCGGAGACCGGAGCCTCCGGCATCGACACGAGTGAGGTCGCCGGGGAGACCGGGCGGAGGGACAGCGGCCTGGTGCCGCTGCCGTCCTCCGGCTGACGGGGGTCGTCGTCCGCGAGCCCGGCGGTGCCGGGGGCCGGCGCGTCGCCGGAGGGCTGCTCCGCCCCCGGGGCCGGGCTCCAGGGGTCCGCGTCCGGGCCCGCCTCCGCGTACGCCCCGGGGTTCGAGTGCGCCGGGCCGTCCGTTTCCGCCGGGCCCTCCGCCGCCGCGTGGCCCGGCGCGGCCGGAAGGCCGTTACGCGGCTGCGCCGGGTCCGGGTCCGCGGCGGTGGCGGCCGGGCCGTTCACCGGGAAGCCGGTGCCGTCGTCCTCCGGCCCGGGCGCGCCGTGCCCGTTCTGGAAGTCGCCGGAGCCGGGCGTCCCGTGCGGCGGTCCGCCGGGGAGGTGCGGCGACGGATCGGTGGACGGCACGCGGGGCAGCGGGGCCGTGTCCCCGGCCGTGGAGGCCGCCCGCCCCGCGCAGTCGCAGCCGGGGCTGCCGTCCGTGGTCCGCTCCAGCCCGCAGTCCGGGCAGAGATGTGCCGTCACTTGGTGGATCCCCTCATCGCAGTGTGAGCGATTATGCAGACAGGGGTGTGAAGCGGAACGGACAGGTCCCCATCGGGGCGCTTTCCGCGAGGGCACAGCCCGGCAAAACCGGCCGGATGGGGCGATAGCGGCAGCGCCCGGGCGTGCTCCGTCCGCGGGCACGCCCGGCGGCACGGCGTCCCGGCGAGGTGACGAGAGGGCGGGGCACGGCGCCGGGTATGGCGGACGCGAACGGAGAGGTCCGGACGGGCCCGGGCCGGGGGCCTTGTCCGGACGGGCCGGACCCCCCGTGAGCCGCGCCCCGGCAGGTGCCGGACCGGCCGTTGCCCGCCGGGCCGTTCGCCGCCGGACGGCCCGGCGCGCGGCCGGGAACCGGTGGGGCCGGGGCGAGGGCCTTCGTCCGGACCGTGCCGGACCCCGTGAGCGCGGGGCCGTTCACGTGCGAGGCTTACGGCTCCTCGGTCCGGCTCTCCAGCGAGCTGCGGGTCTCCGGGCCGTAGACCCCGCTCGGGTCGCCCTTGACGCCGTTCCAGCGCTGGTAGTTGTCGATCGCCCGCTCGTCCTCGTCGTCGTAGGCGCCGTCCTCGTCCACCGAGGTGAACAGGCCCACCTGGTTGAGACGCTGCTGCATCTCCAGGACCTCGGGCCCCGACATCCCCTTCCGCAGCACCGGCGGCTCGCCCTGCCCGTCGCCCGGCTCGCCGGGGGAGACGGAGACGGAACCCGACGCCCGGGTGGGCTCGGGGGTGCCGCCGTCCGGCGCCGCGGACCCCGCCGTCCCGGACGGACTCGCACCGGTCGACGCCTCCGTGGCGGAGGCCGACGGGGAGCCGGAGGCCGAGGCGGAGGCCGACGGGGAGGAGGAGCCGCTCGGCGAGGCTTCGCCGTCGTCCGTGGGGAGCACGGCCGTGGGCGTGGCGCTGTTCTCGTTCGGTGCCACGCGGTCCTCCTCGTCGCCGCCCAGCAGACCGGTGGCGAAGGCACCGACGCAGACGGCGGCCACCACCGCGGCCGCGCCGGCGATCACGGCCGTACGGCGGCGGCGCCCGGGCCGGTCCGGGCCGGCGTTGCGGGCGTCCTCCGGGGTGCCGTCCGGTGGGAGGTCCTCGTGGAAGAGGCCCAGGTCCTCGGCGCGGGGGCGGGAGTCCGGGCCGTTCGCGGCGGCTACCGCCGCGGCGAGGGGGGAGAGGGGGCGGGTGGCGTCCGGGGCGCCGGCCTCCCCGGCCGGGGAGGCGGTGCCGTCGAACCGGGGGAGAGCCGAGGTCGGGGCCGCCGGGTGGTCCGCGGGCTGCCGCGGAGCCGTACCGGAGGGGGAGACGGCGGTGTCCGGTGTGTGCCGTCCGCTCCCCGGAGCCGTGCCGTCTCCGGGCGATCCGGGGCCTCCGCCGGTCGAGCCGGTCGCGCCGCCCGCGCCGCTCGCGCCAGGCGCGCCCGTGCCGTCCGGAGCCGCCTGTCCGCCCGGTCCGCCGGTGCTTCCCGGTGCCGGGCCGGCGGGCGGGGAGCTGAACAGCGTGTCCCATCCGGCCCCCGAGCCGGGGACCGCGGCCGGGGCGGGTCCGGGTGCCGGGGGGTGCGCGGACGGCGGAGCGGCAACGGAGGGAGGGGCGGGCGCGGCAGCGATCCCCGGGCCGGGAGCCCCGCCGGCGGTCCGTTCCGGAGCCCGGCCCGGAGCCGGCGGCGATGCGGGTCCCCGCTCCGGCTCCTGGGCGGAAGCCGGTTCCGAAGCCGCCGCGGGGCCCGGGGAGGCGGCGGAGCCCGGCGCGGAGGGGTCCGGGCCGGAACCGCCGGCCGCCCGCGGGGCGGAGGCGCCCGCCTCGGAGAGGGCGTCGGTAAAGGCCGGGGACTGCTCGGGCTCGGGTGCCGCCACCGGTTCGCGCAGTTCCACGTACGGCCGGATGCGGAGCGGGTCGAAGTCCTCGGCGGCAGCGGCCGCCCGGGCCGCGCACGCGCAGCCGGGCCGGCCGTCCCTCTGCCGTTCCGCCCCGCAGTCCGGGCAGAGATATGCCGTCACGGTGGGTCCCCTCCCTCGCAGTGGGAGCGATTATGCAGACACTTGTGCGACGAGCACAGGTGGGGCCCCGCCGACGGGCCCTTCCGGCGGGCCATACCCCGGCAAAAAGGCCAGGATGGGACGCGTAGACGCGCACCGCCGCCCGCCGGACCGCGCGGGCGAACCGGCGGGCGGCCCCAGCCCGGACCGAGGAGGCGTCCATGGCCGAGGACGCGACCCCACCCGCGGAAGGGCCGGGGCGGCCCGGCGGCCCCGCCGGGGCTCGGGGGCCCCGCACCCCCGGCGCAACCGCCGGGGCGGGCGTTCCCGCGGCCGCCGGTCCGGGCGCCCCCGCGGCCACCGGAACGGCCGGCCTCGCCGGCCCCGCCCGCGCGCCGCTCCCCGGGGAGGACCTGCCCCGGCGCACCGTGCGCCTGGCGATCGGCGCGCTGCTGTTCGGCATGCTGCTCGCCGCCCTCGACCAGACGATCGTCGCCACCGCCCTGCCCGTGATCGTCGGCGAACTCGGCGGCCTGGACCACCTCTCCTGGGTCGTCACCGCCTATCTGCTCTCGGCCACCGCCGCCACCCCCCTCTGGGGCAAGCTCGGTGACCAGTACGGCCGGAAGAAGCTGTTCCTGCTCGCCATCGCCATCTTCCTGCTGGGCTCCGCGCTCTGCGGGGCCGCCCGGGACATGCCGCAGCTCATCGCCTTCCGCGCGCTCCAGGGGCTCGGCGGCGGCGGGCTGATGGTGCTGTCGATGGCGATCAGCGGCGACATCGTCCCGCCCCGCGAACGCGGCCGCTACCAAGGGCTGTTCGGGGCGGTGTTCGGCGCGGCCAGTGTGCTGGGGCCGCTGCTCGGCGGCCTCTTCACGGAACAGCTCAGCTGGCGCTGGGTGTTCTACGTCAACCTGCCGATCGGGCTGGTCGCCCTGTTCGTCATCGCCGCCGTCCTGCACATCCCGGCGCGCCCCGTCCGGCACACCATCGACTATCCCGGCATCCTCCTGATCGCCGGCGTCGCGGCCGTGCTGGTCCTGCTCTCCTCGCTCGGCGGCACCGTGTGGTCCTGGCTCTCCTGGCGGATCGCGGGGCTGGCCCTGCTCGGCGCCGTACTCCTGGCCGCGTTCACGGCGGTGGAACGGCGGGCCGCCGAACCGGTGCTGCCGCTGCCGCTGTTCCGGATCCGCACCTTCACCCTCGGATCGGTCATCGGCTTCGTCGTCGGCTTCGCCATGTTCGGGACGATGATCTATCTCCCGACCTTCCTGCAGGTCGTGCGGGGGCTCAGCCCCACCGCCTCCGGGATCCGCATGCTGTGGATGGTCGCCGGGCTGCTGATCGCCTCGACCGTCTCCGGCCAGCTCGCCAGCCGCACCGGGCACTGGAAGGTCTTTCCCGTCGCCGGCTGCGCCGTCACCACGCTCGGGCTGCTGCTCCTGCACCGGATCGACCGCTTCAGTCCCGGTTGGGAGATCAGCGCCGCCTTCGCCGTCTTCGGGCTCGGCCTCGGCCTCGTCCTGCAGATCGTGGTGCTCGCCGTGCAGAACGCCGTCGGCTACGAGGACCTGGGCGCCGCCACCTCCGGCGTCACCTTCTTCCGCTCCATCGGCGCCTCCTTCGGCGTCGCCGTCTTCGGCACCGTCTTCACCGGCCGGCTGGGTGACAAGCTCGCCGCGGCCCTCGCCGGCGAGCGGCTGCCCGCCGGGGCCGGGCCCGACGACCTCGCCTCCGATCCGCGCACCATCGACCGGCTCCCGGCGCGGCTGCGGCCGGAAGTCCTGGACGCCTACTCCGCGTCGATCACCGATGTCTTCCTCTACGCGGCCCCGGTCACGCTGGGCGCGCTCGTACTGGCCGTCCTGCTCAAGGAGGAACCGCTGCGCGGCTCCGTCACCACACCGGACATGAGCGAGACCTACGCGAGCAACCCCGTCGAGCGCTCCTCCCACGACGAGGTGGCCCGCGCCCTCTCCCTCCTCGGCACGCGCGAGGGACGCCACGAGATCTACGAGGACATCACCGCCCGGGCCGGCTACAGCCTCGACCCCGCCGCGAGCTGGCTGCTGCTCCGCGTCCGCCGCGAGGGCGAGGCCGACCCGGCGGTCCTCGCCGGGCACGGCACCCTTCCGCTGGGCGTGCTCACCTCGGCGGTCCGGCAGATCGAGGGCCGCGGCCTGGCGGTGCGGGACGGGCTCCCGCTGCGGCTGACCCGGCGGGGGCGGACGGTCGCCGACCGGCTCGCCGCGGCCCGCGAGGACCATCTGGCGGCGCTGCTCGGCGACTGGTGGGGGCCGGACCGGCCGCGGGACCTGGTGGAGCTGGTCCGGGAACTGAGCACGGAGCTGTGCGGATCGGACGAGGAGTGGCCGTACCGCGGTGGCGGGCGCTTGCACGGGCTGGGGAACGGTCACCGGAACGGCCACGGGAACGGGCGGAACGGCCACGGCAACGGGACAAGGGGGCGCGGAAACGGCCGGGAGGACGGGCTCGGAGGCGGCGCCCGGCGCCACGCGGCAGCCGGGGCACGCACGCGCCGGGAGTGACGGCGGGCCCGTTCCGCCGACGCCCGTCCTGCCGCGCGGACCGGCCCCCCGCGCCGTGCCGGTCCCGCCGCGCCCGGTCCGCCGTGCCGGTCCCGTACCGCCGGCCAGCCCGTGCGGATCGCGGACACCGGCCCAGCGCCGTGCCGTCTTCGCGCGCCCGGCTCCGGGGAACCGTCCGCCGGCCGCCCGGTTCCCCTGTGGAGGTCGGCCGGTGTGGACGTCAGCCGAGCCTCTTGGCGAACCAGTGCTCGGCGTACGGGTCCGCGTTGTAGGCGGGCACCTCCGCGTAGCCGTGTTTGGCGTACAGCGCCCGTGCCTCGACGAGATCGTGGCGGGTGTCGAGGACGACGCGGTCCGCCCCCAGCTCCCGGGCCGCCGTCTCCACCGCCGCGAGCAGGGCGCCGCCGCCGCCCGTGCCCCGCGCCTCCGGGCGGACGTAGAGCCGCTTGAGCTCGGCCGTGCCCGGCCGCAGCAGACGCAGCCCGCCGCAGCCGGCCGGCTCGCCGCCGAGGCGGGCGACGAGGAAGACGCCCGTGGGCGCGGTCAGGTCGTCGCTGTGGTGCTCGACGAGCCCTTCGTCGATCTCCGCCTTCGTGACGGCGCGCCCGTAGTACCGGCCGGCGACCTCGGCGTAGTAGTCGCGCAACAGCCGCCCGGCGACGGGCGATCCGACGGGTTCGGGGGAGACGGTCCAGGTGGCGGTGGGGTGGGTGCCGGTCCAGGTCATGGACGCATTCTGTGACGGCCGCGGCCCCGGTGGCAGCCCAATTTCCGGATGCCGGGGTCGGTTTGGCGGCGTTTGCGGTCCGTGGCCGGGGCAACACGCGGTGATGAAAGCCTCGCACGAGGGGAGCTCAGCGAAAGGCACGACATGTCCACAGGCGTGATCATCATCTTGGCCGTGGCGGCTCTCGTCATCGTCGCGCTCGTGCTCGCCCCGCGCGTCATGCAGAGTGGCGGTGGCGGTCTGAAGCGCCGGTTCGGCCCCGAGTACGAGCGGACGGTGGCCCACCACAACGGCGACCGGAAGGCCGCGGAACGGGAACTCTCCGAGCGGCTGCGGCGTCACGGCGATCTGCGGACGCGCCCGCTGAGCGCCGAGGCGCGCGAACAGTACGTGGCCCGCTGGGCCGGTGTGCAGGAGCAGTTCGTCGACTCGCCGTCGCAGGCGGTCGACGCCGCCGAGCGGCTGCTGGGCGAACTGATCCGCGAACGCGGCTTCCCGGCCGACGAGTACGACGAGCAGGTCGCGGCCCTGTCGGTGCACCACAGCCACCACGTCGACGGCTACCGGCACGTGCACGCCGTCGCCGCCCGGGCCCGCGACGGCCGGGCGGAGACCGAGGAACTGCGCGAGGCCGTGGTCCACGCCCGCGCGCTCTTCGAGGAACTGGTCACCACGCACCCGCAGGACAACGCGCGGCACCGCGCCGGCGACCGCGGCACCGAGCGGCACGGCGCCCGCACCCCGGCCGCCGGGGCCGGCAAGCAGCGGCTCACCGAGCGCCTGCAGGGCCCCTGGGCCGCCCGGCACAACACCGGAACGACGAAGGGCGGTGCGTAATGGCGCATCTCGGCAGGAACAAGCACGGTAACGAACACGAGCACGGCGACGGATTCGCGCGGGGACCGGGCTCCGGCCCGGAACCGGCGACGGCCGGCGACGGCGGCACCGCGGGCCAGGGCTTCCCGGCCACGGGGACGGCTCCGGCGGGCCCCGCGTCCCCCACGGCCCCGGCGGCCCCTGCGTCTCCCACGGCCCCCACGGCCCCCGCGGCTCCCGGGACTTCGACGGGCGCGGAGTACGCGGGCGGCCCGGAGGCTCCGGCGACTCCGGCGGCTCCGGCGACTCCGGGGCACACGGGCGGCGCGGCGGCTCCCGTCACCCCGCCGGACCCGGCCGGTCCCACGGCGACCACGGCCGCCCCCGCCACCTCGGCGGCCCCGTACGCCCCGCCGGCGCCGGACGGCGGGACCGCCCCGGTGGACCCGGCCACCGGCCTCCCGGCCCGCCCGTACTCCGGCCCGGACGCCCACCCCGGAGGCTCGGGCTCCCCGCACCACGACGGTGCGGCGCACGACGGCCGTGCGGCGTACGGCGACGGCGCGACGCACGACGACCGTGCGGCGTATGGCGACCGTGCGGGGTACGGCGACGGCGCGGCGTATGGCGACCGCCCGGCGTACGGCGGTGCCGCGGCTCACGGCGGCGGTGCGGCGCGCCACGGCGACACCGCTCTCCGGTCCGCGGCAGCGCCGCTGCTGCCGCAGCGTCAGTGCGACCAGCTCACGGAACGGCTGCAGCACACGGTGACGGGCTTCGTCGACAGCCCTCGGGAAGCGGTCCGCGAGGCCGACGCCCTGTTCGAAGAGGCCGCGGAGAACTTCGCGAAGGCCCTCACCGAGCAGCGCCGCAAGCTGCGCGCCGCCTGGGAGCACAACGGCGGCAACGGCAACGGCAAGGGCAAGAGCGGGGAGGCCCACCCCGACACCGAGGAGCTGCGCACGGCCCTGCGCGACTACCGCGATCTGACGGAGCGCCTGCTCCGCGTCTGAACCGCCGCCGCACTGCCGCGGCCGGCCGTCGGACCCTTCGGACACCCGTTGGGGGAGGGGCCGGTACGGCCCGCGAGGCCCCGGAAGCCACACGGCTTCCGGGGCCTCTCCGCCGTGCGTGCGCCCCGGACGAACACCGACCCGCCAAGGCATTCCAGGCCCTGCCCTGCCTGGCCCTGCCCCGTCCGGCATGGTCCGGCCCCGCCCCGCCCCGCCCGGTCCGGGGCGGTCCCGCATGGCCCGGTCCGGCCCCGCACGGTCCGGGGTGGTCAGCGCGCGGTTCGGTGTGGCGGCAAGGGTCGTTGCGGCCCAGTGCGGTCCGATGCGGCGTCCCCCACCGGGCCCGGCTCCCGGCATGTCCGGTCCGGTGCGCCGGCTGTCCCTGCCCCCCGGCTTGCCGAGGCGTTTCCGATCCGGCCCTGCCCGGCCTTCACTGCCCGGCATGCCCCGGCTCACCCGGCGCTCCCTGCCCAGCCCAGCCCAGCCCGGCCCGGGCGTGGCGCGGCGCCACCCGGCCCGGGCGTGGCGCGGCGCGGCCGGCGCCCGTGAGGGCGGCCGCCGAGCGGCGGGGAAGGGCGGCCGCCAGTGGTGCGCGGGAGCCTCCGGGGTGGCGTGAAACGGCGCGTACTATAAGAGGTTTGCTGCTGAATGGCAGGTATTGAGGCCATCGCCCCGGTTATGTCTGTCCGGGGCAGGGGATCAGCAGAAGGTCCGCGGCAGGCGGGCCATGTGCCGGCCCGGCCGGGGCCGCCGGCCCGCACGGCCGGGGCCGCCGGAGATCCGGCGGACGCGGGACCCGCGCAGGTCCACCGGGCGCCGATGCCGCACACGGCACCCGCTCCGGGCGGGCACCACACTCCGTACCTCTACGGGAGATTTCCCATGGACGCGCACACGCAGCAGTCCCGGCAGCGGGCGGGGCGCCCGCCCCGGCAGACGGACGGACGGCCGCCCCGGGCGCCGGGGGCCCGAACGGCGGCCGCGCGGACCGGCGTTCCGCAGCCGTCCGCGATCCCGGCCGGTACCGCGCCGTCCGCCGTGGCGGTCACACCGGAAGGCAAGGTGCGCGTGATCCCCGCCGACGCCGGCCGCACCTCCGGCCCCGCCCCCGGCCCCGGCACCGGCCCCGGCTCCGGTCCCGACCCCGGCCCCAACTCGGGCTCTGGTACCGACCTCGGCCCCGGCTCCGACCTCAACGCCGACTCCGGCTCCGAACTCAACCCTGGTTCCGGCCCCAGCTCCAACCCCGACCCCGGCCCCAACCCCAACCCCGACCCCGGCCTCCAGCACAGGTCCGCCCCGGGGGCGGCGGCCGGCACGGTCGGTGCCGGCATCGTGGCCATCGTCGCACTGCCGCCCGGTACCGAGCCGGTCGCGATCGCCCTCGCGGACGAGGGCCGGGCCGCCCGCGTGACCGACGGTGCCGGGGACGTGGCGCTGGTGATCGACACGGCCACCAACACCCTTCTGCAGACCGTCGCGGCCGGCACCGCGCCGTACGGGTTCGCGGTCGCTCCCGGCGGCGGCATCCAGGTGTTCGACCATGCCACGGGTGAGGTCAGGGCCCTGGCCGTGCCCGGGGTCCCGGGCGTCGCCCCGGCGACGGGACCCTCCACGGGCGGGACGGCGATCACCATCACCGGCAGTGGTTTCACCGGGGCGACCGACGTCACCGTCGCCGGGGTGCCGGCCGCTTCCGTCACCGTGGACGGCGACACCTCCGTCACCGCGGTCACCGCGCCCGGTACGGGCACCGGCCCGGTGATCGTCACCACCGCCGAGGGGTCCGGCACGAGCGCCGGCGTCTTCACGTACGTCTTCACCCCCACCTCCACCATGACGAGCCTGGAGGTGATCCCGGGGCAGGCGGCGTGCGGGGAGGGCGTCGCGCTCCGGGCGACGGTGCTCACGGCGGCCGGAGACGCGGTGACCACCGGTGCGGTGACCTTCCTTCTCGGCGACGCCGGTCCCGCCCGGACGGTGGCCCTGGACACCTCCGGGCAGGCCGGTGCGGTCTTCTCCGGCCTCGGCCTGGGTGGGCGGCAGGCCGCGGCGTTCTTCGTCCCGGCCGGCCCGGGCACCGCCGCGTCGAACTCCCCGCTGACGCCCGTCACCGTCGACTCGCTCGCAACGCCCGCCCCGGGCACGGCCGTCCACGCCTCCACCACACCGGGATCGCCCGCCGCGCCGCCACCGCCCCCGTCACCGCCATCACCCCCGGCACCCCCGCGGCCTTCCGCGCGGTACCGACCGGCGTCCCCGGCACCCCCACCGCCGGCAACACCCCGCCGGCCACCCCCGGGCAGGGCCTTCCGGGCGCTGCCGTCACTGACGCCTCCGGTGTCGCCACCCACGGCGATGTGACCGTCCGATCGACCCCGGACCGTTCCCAACCCCGGGCCCGTCCCCAACCCCGGTGCGACCCCGATCCCAGGGCCTGACCCCCGCCCCGTTCCCCGACCCGTTCCCGGGTCCGATCGGTTCCCGTTCCCGTCCCCGGGGCCGGCCCGTTCCCGGCGGCGGCCCCGGTCGGCTTCCACCGGCCCGGACCGGTCTCGCGCAACCTCGCCCAACCCCGCGCGGTCCCCGTCCACAGCCCGTCCGCCGACGCGGCGCCGCCGGGCTTCCGGCACGCAGCCGGTCGGGGTCGCGGGGTTGCCGTACCACGAGCCGGGGGCCGTACCGGGTGGTGACCAGAACCTCGCTGCGGCTCCCTTCCAGCCCCTTTTGCGCCGTTCCCGCCCCGGCGGCGGGATCCGGCCACTGCCCCCCGCCACCACCGGCCGACAAGGCCGGAAACACCCGGACAAGCCGCCCACGTCCCGGAGAAGATCGGGGCTAATCTGCGGGCAATGCGCGGCGACGGTCAGGTGGCCGCCGGGTGTCCCGCGTCTTGCCGGGCGCGAGGGCAGCGGACAGCGGACACCCACGGGTGGAGAAGACGGGGGACGGGCGGACGGTGGCGAATCCGGAGAGAAGCGGACTGGGGGCGGTCGCGGAACCGGCGGCATCGCGGGCGGTGCCGGCCGCCGTCGCGCTCTGGCTGATCGTCGCCCTGCTGGCGGCCCGTCAGGCAGCGGCCGTACTGCAACTGCCCCCGCAGCGCCGGCTGGCCGATCTGGAGACCTGGATCGGGGAGAACGGCGTCCTGCGGGCCGGACAGCCGCTGTACGGGGACGGTGACGGGGCCGACGCCTTCACCGGAACCCCGTTCGCCGGGCTCGTCCTCAGCCCTCTGACCCGGGCCGCCGAACAGACCCTCGGGGTCGGCTGGACCTTCGGCACCCTGCTGCTGGTCGTTGCCACCGGACTGGTGACGGCGCGTCTGCTGCCGGGGCCGCGCTCCCGCAACGCCGTGCTGTTCGGCGCGCCCGTCGCGCTGGTCCTGCTGGTCGTCTCGGTGCCGGTGCGCAACACCTTCACCCTGGGCCAGACGAGCGTCCTCCCCGTTCTGCTGGTGCTCACCGCCTTCCTGCCGCGCTGCTCCGCCCGCGCCTCCGGTGTACTCATCGGGATCGCGGCCGCGCTCCAGCCGACCGTGCTGCTCTTCGCCGCACTGCTGTGGGCGACCGGCCGGCGGCAGGCCGCGGCGACCGCCGCGGGAACCTTCGCCGCCTGCTCGGCCCTGGCCTGGGCCGCGTCACCAGACGACTCCTGGACGTACTGGCTGCGCCACGCCGCCGGCGCGGGGCTCGGCGGGCCCGCCGACAGCCCCGCCAACCAGTCCCTGCACGGACTGCTGCTCCGGCTCGGCGCCCAGGGCCCGCTGGAGGTCGTGCTCTTCCTCGCCCTCGCGGCGGCCGTCGCGGTCCTCGGGCTGCGCCGGGCGGCGCGGTACGCGGCCGACGGCCAGTGGCTGCTCGCCGTGGCGCTGGCCGGCTGCGTGGCGGTGGCCGTCTCGCCCACCGCGTGGCAGCACCAGCAGCTGTGGATCCTGCTCGCCGCCGTCGGGCGGGTCGGGCGGCGCCGCGCCGACCGGCTCGTCTGGCCCGCGGTCGTCGTCCTGGTGATGACGCTGCACCGGGACGCCCTGGTGCCGAAGATCGAGTGGATAGGGCTCATCGGGGAGAACGCCCCGCTGCTGGCGGCGCTGGCCGCCGCCTGCGTAGTGCCGTTCCTGAGCCGCGCCGAGCCCGAGTGGCGGCGGCCGCGCCCGGCACCGCAGGCCGCCCCCGCGACGGCCGGGACCGCCGCGGCCGCCGCGGCCGGGCGGCTGCCGCTGCTGCGCTCCTGGCCGCGCCCGCTCACCCGGCCCAATCTGCTGCTGGAACTGCTGCTCATCCGGGTCGGCTACTGGGCGTACTCCTGGGTCCGCGGCCAGGCGCCCGACGGCCGGTGGCTCGCGGAGCACCACGGGTGGCAGATCCTGGAGATCGAGGCGGCGCTCCGTATCGACGTCGAACTCTGGTTCAACCTGCTGGTGGCGCGCACCGGTTGGCTGGAGAGCGCCATGAACTTCTCCTACACGACCTTCCACTTCCTGGTGCCGCTGTCGCTGCTGGGCTTCATGTATCTGCGCCGCCCGGTGCTCTACCGCTGGGGGCGCACCTCGCTCGCGCTCGCCACCCTGCTGGCCCTGATCGGCTTCTGGGCCTATCCGCTGGCGCCGCCGCGCCTGATGCCGGGGCTCGGTTTCGTCGACACGGCCCACGGCCCGCAGGACCTGGACCACCCGGACTTCGGCGCGCTGACGGGGATCTCCAACCAGTACGCGGCCATGCCGTCGCTGCACGTGGGCTGGTCGCTGTGGTGCGCCGTGGTGGTGTGGCGGCTGACGCCCGCGCTGTGGCCGAGGGTGCTGGGCGTGCTCTATCCGGTGCTCACGACGGTGGTGATCGTCGGCACCGCCAACCACTATCTGCTCGACGCGGCGGGCGGGGTGGCGGTGGTGGCGGCCGGCTTCGGACTGCGGCATCTGCTCATCGGCCGTGCGGCGGAGGGGGCCGGTGATGCGGAGGCGCCGGGCGGTGCGCCGCGGGAGCGCGGCGCGGGCGGGGCCCGTGCGCCGGGTGTACCAGGCGCGGCGAACACGCCGGATCCGGTGGGGGCGGCAGCGGAGGCGGTGGATGCGCCGGGCTCGGCGGACGCGGTGACCGGAGCCGACCGTCCCGGGTGACGCGGGCGCCGGCACCGCGCGGGGACCCGTACGGACCGGGCGCGCAACCGGTCCGTACGGGCGTCGTCCCGCTGTCCGGCGGAGGGGACCGGCGCGGACCGCGGGAGCCGGTGCGGATCAGCCGGTGACGGTGATCTGCGAGGCCGGGTCGGTCACATCGGTGACGTCATAGGTGGCGTTGAAGGCCGAGGTCTTGGCGCTGGTCGGGCAGCCGAAGCCGCCGGTCGCGGACACCGGGACCTGGGCGTCGGTGAAGTCGAGCTGCGAGGGAGCGCCGTTGGTCCAGGTGCCGGCCACGGGCGCGGCGCCGTCGGGGGCGGCGGTCACCGTGCAGGAGGCGAGACCGCTGGTCTTCAGCACGAAGCCGCCCTGGGGGATGGTCAGGGTGGCGCCGCTGGGGTCGCCGTGCTGCATGGAGACTCCCCAGATCCCGGTGGTGGTGATGGTGACGGACACCCCGGGGAGGCTGGAGCGGCAGGAGCTGTAGGTCGGAGCGTTGATGACGCTCTCCACCGGGCCCTCGGCGTTGGTGTTGCCGGGGGCCTCGGGGACCTGGTTGGCGCCCGCGGTGCCGCCCGCGGCGGGCGCGGAGCTGGAGACGGTGCAGGTGACGGTCACCGCGCCGGCCTTGAAGGTCGCCGATCCGTTGAGGGTGGCGGCGAACTGGTGTCCGGCGGGGGAGACGGTCGTCGGCCCGGCCGCGGCGGTGTCCGCCGGGGCCGCGGTGGCGGAGCCGGCGCCGGTGAGGGCCAGGGCGGCGGCGGTGGCGGCTCCGGTGCCGCAGGCGACGAGGGCGCGCAGGGATAAGGCTCGCGTCATGGTGGGGGTTCTCCTTGTGAGGGTCGGGGTGGGGGTTGGGTGAGGAGGGGGTGGTGCGTGTGCGGGGGGACGAGCCCGGGGATCGACTCCCGGTTACGGCGGCCGGTTCGGGCCCGGTCACCGGCGCCGGCGTCGGCGCCGGGGCGGTGGCCGGTCCCCGGCCTCGTCCCCCTTCGCCCGCTGCGGCACGGGCCGCCAGGCGAAGATCATGGAGCCGCCGACGATGCCCAGCACGGTGCCGATGAAGAAGCCTCCGAGGTTGGACATCACCAGCGCGGCGGCGGCGAGCAGGACGGTGACGACGCCCGCGAGGCCGCGGTAGTGGGGCGCGAACCAGACGCTCAGCCCCAGCACGATCATGATGAGGGCGAGCAGGACGGAGGGCAGGCCCGCGATGCCCTGGTGCAGCATCATCTCGACGGGGGCGAGCGGGATGACGCTGATCTCCAGACCGGCGAGGACGGTGACGAGGCCGCCCCAGAAGGGCCGGCTCCGGCGCCACCGCCGCCACCGGGCCCGGAGGCCGGGCCGGGCTCCCGCTCCGGCACCAGTTCCGGCCCCGGCGCCGTCGTCGGAACCGGAGACGACCGGGGAGCCGCCGGTCACGTCCGTGCCGGCGGTCGCGGCGGCCCCGACGGGGGCGGCTCGCCCGGCGGGTCCGGCGGGTCCGGCGGCGGCGCGGGCCGGGTCGGAGGGGGCGCTGCCGGGCACGTCAGAAGCACTCCGTCCGGCCCTTGTGGATCTTCATGTGCAGCCCGGCGAGCTTGAAGGTGCCGGCGGTCGTCGCCCAGGCGGTCTGCCTCAGGTTCGTCATGCGGATGTCGTCGGCCTGCTGGGAGAAGAGGTCCTGCATGCCCTGGGCGCCGTCCGGCCCCTTGTCGAGCGTGGAGGCGTCCCGGCCGATCTCGATGTTGGTGAAGGAGGCGTTGCCCGCGAGCTGGGTGGCGTCCAGCATCAGGTCGGTGGCCTCGACCTTCTTCTTCCCGGTGCCTGCCGAGAGCTTGAGCGAGATGTCGCCGACGACCGGGAGGCTGGTGACGACGGACTGGCAGAGATTGGTCATCTCCGCCTTCCGCAGTCCGGTCACGGCCACGGGCAGCAACTCGTCCCGGACGTTGGTGTCGAAGCTGCCGTACTGGACGAAGCCGTCGCCGGTGAGTTCGTCGGCGGAGACCTTGAACTCCTGGCCGGAGACGGCGAACGAGGCGGCGAGCGCCCCGTTGGCCAGGGCGACGGCGAGCGCCGCCGTGGCCGCGAAACCCGGGACCGCGAGTAACGCGAATCTCCGTATGCCGACCCGGCCGGTGACGTGACCGTCCGCGTCGTCCTTGTTCCGAACGTCTTCCATCAGACCTTCTTTCGAGGGGACCACCGGCTTCAGCCGGTGGGGGAATCGAATCTTTGGGCCGGAGCCGCGCAGCGGCGGAGCACGCTGCGTTGTCAGTGGGGGTCGGTAGCGTGAACCCGCCGGTGTCGGCCGCGGGGAAACGGGGGAGGCGGGGTGGGTGTGAGGCGGGCGTACAAGTTTCTGCTGCGTCCCACGGTCCGGCAGGAGCGGGCGCTGGTGGAGATGTTGCGGGATCACTGCTCCTTGTACAACGGGGCTCTTCAGGAGCGTCGTGATGCCTACCGGCACAGTTCCCGGACGTCGGTGCGGTACGGGGATCAGTCGGCGCAGTTGAGGGAGATCCGGGCGTTTGATCCGGAGCGTCAGGGCCGGTGGTCCTTCTCGTCCCAGCAGACGACCCTGCGCCGTCTGGACCGGGCTTTCCAGGCTTTCTTCCGGCGGGTGAAGGCCGGTGGCACCCCCGGGTACCCGCGGTTCAAGGGGGTCGGGCACTTCGACACCGTGACCTTCCCGAAGGACGGGGACGGCTGCCGGTGGAACTCCACCCCCCACGACACGCGCACCCGGGTCCGCCTGCAAGGCGTCGGGCACGTCCGGGTCCACCGGCACCGGAGCGTGAAGGGCCGGGTCAAGACGGTCAGCATCAAGCGGGAGGGCCAGCGCTGGTACGTGATCCTGGCCTGTGACGAGGTGCCCGCCGAGCCGCTGCCCCCGACCGGCAGCAGGGTGGGTATCGACCTGGGCACGGTCCACTTCCTCACCGACTCCAGCGGCCGCCACGTCGGGAATCCGAAGTTTCTTGCAGCCTCGGCCGGGGAGTTGGCCGCAGCGCAGCAGCACCTGGCGACGTTCCCGAAGCGCACGCGGCGTCGTACGAAGAAGCATCGTGCCGCGGCCCGCAAGGTCGCGAAGCTGCACGCGAAGATCCGGCGCCGGCGTCTGGATCACCACCACAAAGCCGCACTCGACCTCGTGCGCGAGCATGATGTGATCGGGCATGAGCGGCTGAACACCGCGGGCATGACGAGGGCGCCCGCACCCAAGCCCGACCCCGACCGCGACGGTGCGTTCCTGGCAAACGGCGCGGCGGCGAAGGCCGGGCTGAACCGCAGTATTCTCGACGCGGGTTGGGGGCAGTTCCTGCGGATCCTGGCGGACAAGGCTGAAAGCGCCGGTCGCCGTGTGATCCCGGTGGACGCCCGCAATACTTCCCGCACCTGCCCACCCAGCATTGGCGGGTGCGGGCACGTGGCGAAGGAGAACCGCGTCACCCAGGCGAAGTTCGCGTGCGTCAACTGCGGCCTGGTCGCGAACGCCGACCACGTCGGCGCGGTCAACGTCAAACACAGGGCCGGGCTGGTCCTCTGCGACGGTGCATAGCCACCGACACAGGAAGCCCGCGACTTCAGTCGTGAGTGGAGTCACCGTCTGTCCCCTTGCTGGTGAGCGGTGAAGAACGGGGTCAGCGCCTCGGACTGCGCGTCAGCGGTGCGTGGGGGAGGTGGTGCGGCTCTGTGCGCGGTACGAAGGGGCGCGGTGATGCAGTATTGAGTGCATGTCAAGCCGTGGGTTACCGAGGGTATGACTCGTCGGTAACCATGGCAAGACCGCTGCGGGAAAGGGCTTGCCGGACCGCCGGGGCCCGTCGCGGCGCGCCGGGCCCCGGGTCAGGGGCGCTCGAAGGCGACCGGGGCCTCGAAGGCGGCGCGGCGGGTGGCGCGGCGGAGGGCCGCCAGGACGGTGGAGCCGAGGGTGAGGGTCAGCACCACGGTCAGCGCGGCCCGGGGCAGGTCCCAGCCGAGGGAGGTCGCCAGGCAGTAGGCGGCGAAGCGGACCAGGTTCTCGTGCACGGGGTCGCCCGGGACGAAGGAGATGCCCGTCCCCAGGCCGCCGATGTACGGCCAGCCCTGGAGGTTCATCACCGTGCCGTAGAGGACGGCCGTGGCCCCGCCGTACGCGGCCAGCATCCACCGCTCCGCCCGGCCGCGCAGCCGTTCCGCCCCCGGCAGCAGGCCCGCGCCCATCGCCACCCAGCCCATCGACAGCATCTGGAACGGCATCCAGGGACCCACCCCGCCGGTCAGCAGGGCCGAGGCGAACATCGTCACCGCGCCGAGGACGAAGCCGAAGCCCGGGCCGAGTACCCGGCCGCTCAGCACCATCAGGAAGAACATCGGCTCCAGCCCGGCGGTGCCCGCGCCGAGCGGCCGCAGCGCGGCGCCGGCCGCCGCGAGCACGCCCAGCATGGCGATGGCCTTGGCGTCCAGCCCGGTGTCGGCGACCGTCGCCACCACCACGGCCACCAGCAGCGGCAGCAGCGCCGCGAACAGCCAGGGCGCGTCGCCCGAGTGCGCGAGCCCGGAGGCGGAGTCGGCGAGCAGCGGCCAGCCGAAGGCCATCACGCCGATCGCGCTGACGAGGACGAGCGCCGCGACCGAGCGCGGGCCCAGGCGGACCGCCCGCACCCGGCGGGGCGCCGGCTGCCCGGTGGGTGCCGGCTGCTCGGGGCTCACCGGGCGGCCTCCGTCCGGGAAGGGGCCTGCGAGGCGGCCTGCGGGGACGCCGCGGACAGGGCGTTCCGCACCTCGGAGACGGTCAGCCACGCCTGCGGGGCCAGGATCTTCGACACCTGCGGGGAGAAGGCCGGGGAGGCGGTGACGACCTCGGCGGTCGGGCCGTCCGCGACCAGCTCGCCGTCCGCCAGGATCACCACCCGGTGCGCCAGTTCGGCCACGAGCTCCACGTCATGGGTCGCCAGCAGGACCGCGTGCCCGTCCGCCGCCAGCCCGCGCAGGATCTCCACCAGCCGGGACTTGGCGGCGTAGTCGAGGCCGCGGGTCGGCTCGTCGAGCAGCAGCAGCGGCGGACGTGCCGTCAGTACGACGGCCAGCGCGAGCGCGAGCCGCTGGCCCTCGGAGAGGTCGCGCGGGTGCGTGGTGTCGGAGACGTCCGGCAGCAGGGCGGTGACCAGCGCCCGGCAGCTGCCCGGCTCGGCGTCCGCGTCCCCGTCCGCCGCCGCGCACTCCGCCGCGACCGTGTCCGCGTAGAGGAGGTCGCGCGGCTCCTGCGGTACGAGCCCGACCCGGCGGATCAGGTCGCGCGGGGGCGTGCGGTGCGGGACGACGCCCCCCACGACGGCCGTGCCGGCCGCCGGGCGGTGCAGCCCGGCGAGGGTGTTCAGCAGCGTCGACTTGCCCGCGCCGTTGCGGCCCATCAGGGCCACCGTCTCGCCCGGCCGCACGGTCAGCCCGATCCGGCGCAGCACCTCGGTACGGCCGCGCCGCACCGAGAGCCGGGACACCTCGGCGGCGGGGGCGGTGGCTGTGCCGGCGCCCGGTGCGACATCCGGCGCGGAGTCCGGGACGGTTCCGCCGGCGGCCGGGCGCGGGGCGGGTACGGAGTCCGCGCCCGGGTGCGGCTCCGGGGTGAGCCCCGCGAGCCGTTCCCGCAGCGGGCCGGCCATCCGGCGCGCGTCCCGTACGGACAGCGGCAGCGGCGACCAGCCGGCGAGCCGCCCCAGGGAGACGACCGGCGGCGTGACCGGCGACACGGCCATGATCTCGGCCGGTCCGCCCGTCACCGGGGGCGCCCCGGGCGCGGGCAGCAGGATGACCTGGTCCGCGTAGTGCACCACCCGCTCCAGCCGGTGTTCGGCCATCAGCACCGTGGTGCCCAGGTCGTGCACCAGCCGCTGGAGGACCGCCAGCACCTCCTCGGCGGCGGCCGGGTCGAGCGCGGAGGTCGGCTCGTCCAGCACCAGCACCCGCGGGTGCGGGGTCAGCACGGAGCCGATCGCCACCCGCTGCTGCTGGCCGCCGGAGAGGGTGGCGATGGGGCGGTCGCGGAGCGCGGCGAGGCCGAGCAGATCGAGGGTCTCCTCGACCCGGCGGCGCATCACGGCCGGGGCGAGGCCCAACGACTCCATGCCGTACGCCAGTTCGTCCTCGACGGTGTCGGTGACGAAGTGCGCGAGCGGGTCCTGTCCGACGGTGCCGACGACGTCCGCCAGCTCGCGCGGCTTGTGGGTGCGGGTGTCGCGGCCCGCGACGGTGACCCGGCCGCGCAGGGTGCCGCCGGTGAAGTGCGGGACGAGACCGCTGACCGTACCCAGCAATGTCGACTTGCCGACTCCGGAGGGGCCGACGAGCAGGCACAGCTCGCCCTCGGGGACGGTCAGGTCCACACCGGTGAGCGCCGGTGAGGCGGCCGCGCCTTCGTAGCGGACCGACACGTCGTCGAACCGGATCACGGTGTCTCCTCCGGTGGGGTGGTGGACGCGGCGCTGCGGCGCTCCGCGCGGCGGGACGGGCGGGGGCGGTCCGGCGGGGTGGCGGGCGAGGCGGCCGGACGGTCCGGCCCGCTGGTGCCGCTCCGCGCGGGCCCGGGGCGGCCGGTACGGCGGCCCCGGGCGGGCGGATCGTCTGTCGGGAGACCGGCGGACGTGCCCGGGGCCGGCCGCTCGGCCATGCGGTGCGGCGGCTCTGGCCGCTCCGCCGGGCCTTCGGCCGTCCGCTCCCGGTCCGGGCGGGCCGGGGCGGCGGGAGCCGCGGGGGCGCCGTCGCCCCCGGCGGTGCCGGTGGCGTCGTCCGCGCCGCCGTGCGCGTCGGCGTCACCGCCGCCGGGGCACCGCTGGGTGCCGGGCTCCGGGGTCTCGGCCGGTGCCGTGGCCGGCACCGCCCCGCCGGCCGTCCGGCCGCGGATGGAGCCGCTTCCTGCCGGGCGGAGGCGCCAGGCGGCGACGGCCCTTTCGGGGACGGCGTCCGGGTCCGGGTCCGGGTGGGGAGGGGAGGACGGGGCCGGGAACCGGCTTCTCCGGGCGTCCCGTTCGTATCGGCCGCCGCGTGCGTACCGGCGGTCCCGTTCGACCCGCTCGTCCGCCGGACCGCCGGCTTCCGCCCGCCGCGCGCCGGGGAGCGCCCCGGACCCGTCATCCGCCCCCGTACGGCGGGTGCGGGACGCGGGCGCCGGGGCGGCCACCGCCGGGAGCAGGCCCAGCAGCACTCCGGCCGCGGGCCACAGGGGGAGGGCCGGCGCCGTCAGCGGGACGACCGAGGGGTGCAGGTCCGCCCGGCCGGGGGAGGCGGAGGCGGACCAGATCATCACCGCCGCCACCGCCGCCCCGGACCCGGCGACCAGCCAGGAGCGCACGCCCCAGCGGTCCGGCCGGTAGCGGCTGCGCACCGAGCGGCGGCCGCCCAGCCACAGCCCGCCCAGTGCGGCGAGCAGCCCCAGCAGCAGAACGGGCAGGCCGAAGCCCGCGCCCTCCGCGGCCAGCAGACCGTAGGTGCCGGCGCAGACGCCGAGCAGTCCGCCGAGGGTCAGCGCCGTCGTGGTGTGCCGTACGGCGGCCGGGACCCGCGCCGTGCGGCCGTAACCGCGCGCGTCCATCGCGGCCGCGAGCGCGACGGACCGTTCCAGAGCGCCCTCCAGCACCGGCAGCGCGATCTGGAGGATCGCCTTGACGCCCCGGTCGGCGCGCCCGCGCAGCCGGCGGGCGGCGCGCAGCCGCACCACGTCGGCGACCAGGTTGGGGGCGAAGGTCATGGCGACGACGACGGCCACGCCCGCCTCGTACAGCGCGCCCGGCAGCGACTTGAGAAGCCGCGCCGGGTTCGCCAGCGCGTTCGCCGCGCCCACGCAGGCCAGGAGCACGGCCAGTTTGAGGCCGTCGTAGAAGGCGAAGACGAGCCCCTCGGCGGTGACCCGGCCGCCGATCCGCACCCCGCGCGCCCACTCCGGCAGCGGCACCTCGGGCAGCGTGAAGAGCACCTGGCTGCCGGGGATCGGCGAGCCGAGGAGGACCGAGAAGACCAGCCGGATGCCGATCACCAGCAGGCCGAGCTTGAGGAACGCGCTGTAACTGCGCGCCCAGGGCGCGTCGGTGCGCCGGGCAGCCACGACGTAGCCGGCGACGGTGGCCAGCAGGGCGAGCAGCAGCGGGTTGGTGGTCCGGGACGCGGCGGTGGCCAGGCCGAGGGCCCACAGCCACCAGGCCCCGGCGTGCAGGGCGTTGCCGCGCGTCGCCTCCGGCGCCCGGGACGCGAGACGGCTCCGGAACCGCCGTACCGTGGACGGTCCCGCGCCCCGGCCCGTGCCCGCGGCTCGGGTTGTGCCCGCGACTCGGGCTGCGCTGGCGTTCGGGCTCGCGGCTCCGGCCGTGCCTGCGGCTCGGGCTGTGCCCGCGACTTGGGCTGTGTCCGTTCCCGGGGCCGCGCCCGTCTCCGGGGCCGCGCCCGTCTCCGGGCCCGCGCCCGCGTTCGAGCCCGCGTCCGTCTCCGGGCCTGTGTCTTCGCCCGGCTCCGGGTCCGGGCTCGGGCTCCGGTGCGGGCTCGAGGTTGTGCCCTCGCGCGG
This sequence comes from Streptomyces albus subsp. albus, assembly GCF_000719865.1. Taxonomy (GTDB): domain Bacteria; phylum Actinomycetota; class Actinomycetes; order Streptomycetales; family Streptomycetaceae; genus Streptomyces; species Streptomyces albus_E. The sequence continues at coordinate 98,780 of NZ_JOID01000016.1, read as the reverse complement.
ATCTCTGCCTTTGCCCGGGGCGGACTCCCGCTCCGGCCGGCGCCGTGCGGCGGGTGCGGCGGCGGCCGGAGCCGGGCGTGCCGGAGCGGCACCGCGGTCCGCTGCCGGCCGGGTGCTGCCGAGGGGGCCGGGACGGGGCGTCCCGGGGGTGCCGGTGCTCATCCGCGGCGTCGGCGGGCCTGCCAGACGGCGCCCGCGGCGAGGACGGCGACGACGGCGGCACCCGCGTAGAGGCCGGTGGACGAGCCGCCGGCCTCGTCCACCGGTGCGTCACCGGCCCGGTCGCCGCCCGCACGGTCGTCACCGGCACGGTCGGAACCGCTCTCACCGGACGACTCCCCGCCGCCCGTCCCGGCGCCCGCGTCGCCGGACACCTGTTCGCCGCAGCCGCGCTCCGGGTAGCCGGCGATCGCGCACAGCAGCGCGGAGGTGTTGTAGCGGAGCGGCTTGGCCACGGCGGCCAGGGCCTCGCCGCTGGTCGCGTCCTCGGGAAGGGAAGCGCACTCCGTGCGGGGCTCCGGGGGCCGTTCGCCGTCCGGCGCGTCCCCGGCGGTGCCGAAGTCCAGCAGCAGGGCGACCCGCTTGCGGCCGTCCTCGGCGGGGGTGCCGGCGCAGATGGCGTCGAAGTCGGCCCTGCCGCGCGGCTTCGCGGCGTCCTGGCTGTCGGCGCTCACGGAGAAGCGGAAGCCCTCGACGTCGCCGTCGGCGGGCCGGGCGGTCGCCGGCCCCTCGGTGGCGTAGCTCCAACTGCCGCCGTCCCGCTGCCAGAAGGACCAGTAGCGGTACCCCTCGGCCTGCGCGGGCCCCGCGCCGAGCGCGGTGACGGCGACGGCGAGCGGCAGGACGGCCGCCCCGCGCACCCCGAGGCGCGCGACCGGGCGCCGTCGGACGCCGGCCCGGCGTCCGGCGGCGCCTCGCGGTCGCCCGTTCACGACCGCTTCCTCCGGGCACCGGCCAGCAGCAGGGCGGCGCCGGCGACGAGACCCGCGAGCACGCCCGCGCCCAGGACCCACCAGAGGACGGAGACGTCGCCGGATCCGGCCTTCTCCCCCTCCTCGCCGGCGTCCGCGCCGGCCGCCTTCACCGACTCCGGCTCCGGTCCGGTGGCGTTGAGCTGCTTCACCAGGTCGGTGCCGCCGAAGGAGCGCGGGTCGCCGCCCGTGGCGTGCGCGGCGAGGACGAGCGTGCCCAGACCGGCCGGGTTGTCCGCGGCCCACTCGGCGGAGTTCTTCTCCAGCCAGGCCAGCGGCGCCTCGGCCGCCTCCGGGTGGCCGGCCGCCGCCAGGGCGATCACGGCCTCGGCGGTGTTGGAGTGGTCCGGCACCGGCTTGTCGGCGCCGGGCGCGACGGAGGTGAGGTGCCCGTCCTTCTCCAGCAGTCCGGTGAGGTACGCGGCGGCGCCGGACGCGGCCTCCTCCGGCGTGCGGTCGGCGTCCGCGCCGGAGCCGCATTCCAGCGGCTCGGGTGCGCCGCCGCCCTTGCCGTCCCCGGCGGCCGGGTCGACCAGGAGGCCCTTGCCGTGGCCGGCCAGGACACCGGCCACCGTGGCGTCGGCGTTGGCGGCGAGGGCGCCCTTCTTGTCCGGCTGGTAGGCGTAGGCGCCGCGGTCACCGGCGTCGGCGTCGCAGCCGAGCTGCAGCTCGGCCAGCGCGTCGTACGGGGACTTGCCGCCCGCCCGGGCCGCCTCCGGCTTCTCGCCGGCCGCGGCCAGCGCGCCGGCGACCACGGAGGTGGAGTTGGTGTCGCTGGGGCTCCCGGGCAGGTAACCCCAGCCGCCGTCCTCGTTCTGCACGGACTTGAGCCAGCCGACGGCCTTCCGGACCTCGCCGGTGTGCCCGCCGAGAGCCGCGAGCGCCTGTACGGCGATGGCGGTGGCGTTGCTGTCCACCGGTGTCTTGGCGTCGCACCCGGCCGAGGCGTCCGCGCGGTACGCGGCGAACGCGCCGGAGTCGCACTGCTGTCCCGTCAGCCAGTCCACGGCCTCCGCGGACGGGGTGACACCCGCGGTGTCCTGGGCGAGCAGGGCTATGGACTGCCGCCACACACCGTCGTAGGTGGGGTCCTTGTCGCCGTGGAGCCCGGCCGGGAGCTTCGCGGCGGAGGGAGAGGGCGCGGCGGTGCCGGCCGAGGCGGCGGGTGCGGCGAGCGCACCCAGCACGGCGGACGCGGCGAGGGCCGCGGCGGTGCGGCGTACGTTCATGGTTCGGTGCCTTCCGTAGGTGGTTCTCGCGGTGGGGGGCAGCCGGGCACGGCCGACCCCGGACGCGCGGACCGCACGCGGAGGGCACACCGGGCTCGTCTTCCGTATACCTCGACGGTGCCGTCCGGGGAGCGGGCGCCTCGGAGGGCGACGCACCGGCGGACGGGAGCCTGTTCGCGCCCGGACAGGTGCTCCGGCTTGTACGGCCGCGCGGGGCGCGGGTTGTACTCACGGTTGCGGGTCAGCGCCGGATTCGCACCGGTCTTCCCCTGTCAGGGCACGGATGAAGTTGTCGGGAGACACCATAACCGGCCGGTAGAAGATCATCGAACGGGCGTCCGCCCATCCCGCCGGAGTGCGCCCCGAGACTCTCCCCGGCATGAGTTCCGAAGGCTCCGGAGGTGCCCGGGAGTCCGCGGAGCGCGGGTGATCCGCGAAAGGTGTGCCCGGTGCGGGAAACCGCGTGCCCGGTGTGCTGTTCGCCACCGGATGTCCGGAGACGCCCGGCGTGCCGCTCCGGGCCGGGCATCACCCCGGGGCGGGAGGCGATACGTGCCGGTCCTCCCACGGAGCCCCGCCGCCGCCCCCGCGGCCCGTATCCGCGACGCCTCCGGGGCGGCACCGGCCGTGAGCGGGCAGGCCGGGACACATGGAGGCAGGGCGGGACATCCGGGCCGGCGAGATATCCCCGTTCGACACCATTCGAACTGCCCTAACTTACTCATGCGTTCCGCACACCAGGGTCGTGACAGCTGTGACTGTTCCCGCCGGCGCCCCCGGTGACAGTCTCGAAGCACACCGAGAGGCCCGCACCACCGGACGGGATGAAGGAGCGTCATGGACCTGGGGTACGCCGTGTACTGCGACGCGGACCGCACGTTCTACGACGCCCCGCACCGTCTCTCCGCCGGCGCCGGGGACACCCCCGGAGCGCCCGGCGCGCTCTACGAGCACGCTCGCCGCGAGGCCCCCGAGGGCTGGCAGCGGCACAGCAACGGCGACTGGCTGGCCTTCCGCCCGCTCGACACCGCGCTGCCCGCCCAGGGCTGGAAGATCCACGTCTCGGCCACGCTCGACAACGCCGAGAAGATCCTCACCCGGGTCTGGGACTACTGCGTGCCGCGGTCGGTGGCCTTCAAGTTCATCCCGGGCCGGCACCTCCTCCGCGCCCGCAACGCCAAGTACGCGGACCGCGGCGCCAGCGGCAAGTTCATCACCGTCTACCCGGAGAACGACGAGCAGTTCGCGGTCATCGCCCGCGAGCTCGGCGAACTCCTCGACGGGGAGCCCGGCCCGTACATCCTCAGCGATCTGCGCTGGGGCGCCGGCCCGGTCCACGTGCGCTACGGCAGCTTCACCGAACGGCACTGCTACGACGACCAGGGCGTCCTGCGCCCCGCCGTGGCCGACGCCGAGGGGAGGCTCGTACCCGACCGCCGGGACCCGGCCTTCCACATACCCGACTGGGTGGAGCCGCCGGCCTGCCTCACCCCGCACATCGAGGCCCGCACGGCCACCCGGACCACCGGCATCCCCTACCGCATCGAGAAGGCGCTGCACTTCTCCAACGGCGGCGGCGTCTACGCCGGGACGGACACCCGCACCGGTGAGAAGGTCGTCCTCAAGGAGGCCCGGCCGCACGCCGGCCTCGCGGCCGACGGAGCCGACGCCGTGGCCCGGCTGGAGCGCGAACGCGCCGCCCTGGAACGCCTGTCGGGGCTGCCGTACACCCCGGAGGTGCGCGACTCCTTCGTCCTCGGCGACCACCACTTCATGGTGCTGGAGTTCCTGGAGGGCAAGCCGCTCAACACCTTCTTCGCCCGCCGGCACCCGCTCATCGAGCCCGCCCCCTCACCGGAGGCGCTCGCCGAGTACACGGACTGGGCGATACGGATGCACGGCATGGTCACCGAGGCCGTCGAGGCGGTCCACGCCCGCGGCGTCGTCTTCAACGACCTGCATCTGTTCAACATCATGGTCTCCGAGGACGAATCCTCCGTCGCCCTCCTCGACTTCGAGGCCGCCGCGCACATCGACGAGGGCCGCCGCCAGGTCGTCGCCAACCCCGGTTTCGTCGCCCCCGCGGGACACCGCGGCTTCGACGTCGACCGCTATGCGCTCGCCTGTCTGCGCATCGCCCTCTTCCTTCCGCTCACGAGCCTCTTCGCCGTCGACCGGAACAAGGCCGCGCACCTCGCGGAGATCGCCGCCCAGGAGTTCCCGGTGGCCCGCGAGTTCCTCGACGAGGCGGTGGCCGAGATCCTCCGCGACCCCGCGGCGGAACCGGCGGCCGGCGCGGACGGCAGCGCCCCGGCGGCCCGCGCCCCGTACCTGCCCGTCGAGCCCGCGGACTGGCCCCGCAGCCGGGACTCCATGGCCCGCGCCATCCTCGCCTCGGCCACCCCGGACCGCCACGACCGCTTCTTCCCGGGCGACATCGCCCAGTTCCGGGCCGGCGGCGGCCTCTGCTACGGCTACGGCGCGGCCGGTGTGCTGCACGCCCTCGCCGAGACCGGCGGCGGACGGCACCCGGAGGCGGAGGAGTGGCTGCTGCGCCGCACCGAACGGCCCGCCCCCGGCACCCCGCTCGGCTTCTACGACGGCATCGCCGGCATCGCCTGGACCCTGGACCGCCTCGGCCACCGCGAACGCGCCCTGGAACTCGCCGGGCGCGCCCTCGCCGAGGACTGGTCCGGCATGGCGCCCGACCTGCACAGCGGACTCGCCGGCATCGCCCTCGCCCTGGATTCCCTGGGCGCGAGCACGGGCGAGATCGCCCTGGAGGACGCGGCCGCGCGCTGCACCGCGATCGTCGCGGACCGCTTCGCCCGCTCCGACGGAACCGAGGCCGCCACCGGCGGCGGAACCGGACGGACCGGCGGCGGAGTGCCGCGCGCCGGACTCCTCCACGGCGGCGCCGGCCAGGCCCTGCTCTTCATCCGCCGCTACGAGCGCACCGGGGACCCCGCGCTGCTGGACCTGGCGGCGCAGGCCCTGCGCCGCGACCTCGCCCGCTGCGTCGAGGGGGCCGGGGGAGCGCTCCAGGTCGACGAGGGCAAGCGCACCATGCCCTACCTCGGCGCCGGCAGCGTCGGCATCGGCATGGTCCTCGACGACTACCTGGCCCACCGCCACGACGAGGACTTCGACCGGGCGCGCGGCGGGATCGTGCAGGCCGCCCAGGGCAAGTTCTACGCCCAGCCCGGGCTGTTCCGGGGCGCGGCCGGCATGGTCCTGTACCTGGCCCGCACCACGGCCGGCGGCCCCGGCACGGACGAGAGCGCCCTGCGCCGCCAGATCACCTCCCTCACCTGGGGCGCCGTCCCCTTCCGCGGGGAACTCGCCTTCCCCGGGGAGCAGATGATGCGTCTCTCCATGGACCTCAGCACAGGCACCGCCGGGTGCCTGCTCGCCCTGGGCAGCGCGCTGCACGGCTCCCCCGTGCACCTGCCCTTCCTCCCGCCGCCCACCGGGCGGCCCCACGAGCCGGTCTCCGCCGGAGGCCGTACCCGAGAAAATCCCGTCCCCACGGACATCAAGGAAAGGACACTGTCATGACCCTTCTCGACCTGCAGACCCTGGAGACCCCCGCCGAGGAGATCACCGGTGAGCTGGCGACGGGCGGCGGCTCCCGCGCCTCCCTGCTGCTCTGCGGCGACAGCTCCCTGAGCGTCACCACCTGCAACTGATCCGGGCCTCCTAGGAGGCAGATGGATCTGCGCGGCCCCGGACGGCGACACTCCGCCCGGGGCCGCGCGCCCACCGTACGCGCCGCCTTCGTCCGCGCGTCAGCGCCAGGAGGGGAGAGACCGCAGCCCATGGCCACCGAGCCGGCCGGCACCGGCCCCTCCTCCGCGGAAGTTCCCGACGCCGGGGCCCGTGGCCCCGAAGCCCCCGGCCCCCGGGCAGGACGTGAGAAGCCCCGGCGCTCCGGCGCCCGCTCCACCGGTTCACCGGCCGCCGCTCCGGGGAGCGACGGGGCCGCAGGCGGGGACGATCGCGGTGAGCCGGCCCGTACCGGTGAGGCCCGTACCCAAGAGCCCCGTGGCGGGGCAACCCCCGGTGAGCGGCCCCCGGCCGGAGGAGTCCGCGGCGGCCGGGCCCGGACCGCCGGGTCACCGCGGGACGAAGCCCGCACCGTTCCGCCCGGCGCGGGCACCGCCGGCACCCCGGCCGCCGCCGGGACGTCCGCCGCCGGTGCCGCCGGGCAGCCCCGTGCCGCAGAGGCCGCCGGACAGCCCTCCGCTCCCCGCGCCCGCCGGCTGCTGGCCGGCGCCGCGCGCCGCAGCACCGGCCGGGCCGTACTGATCCTCCTGGCCACCACGGCCTCCGCCGCCGCGACCATCGCCCTGCCCGCCGTGCTCGGCCACACCCTCGACCTGCTCCTGGACCGGCGGGACGGCGCCCGGACGTGGGTGGCGCTCTGCGGCGTGCTGCTCGCGGCCGAGGTGCTGCTCGACGCGCTCACCGCCCACGCCACCGGCGTCACCAACGCCCGTTCCACCGCCTGGCTGCGCAACCTCGGCACCGTCCACCTCCTCTCCGTCGGCCCGCGCCGCGCCGCCCGCTTCGCCCCGGGCGACGTCGTGACCCGGCTGACGGGCAACGCCGCCGAGGCGGGCACGGTGCCCGCCACCGCGGCCGCCTCCGCGGCCTCGGTGCTCACGCCGGTGGGCGGCATCGTCGCCCTCGTCCTCGTCGACGCCTGGACCGCCGCGGTGTTCCTCGCCGGGGTGCCCGTCCTGCTCCTGCTGCTGCGCGTCTTCGTGCGCAGCTCTTCCGACAGCGTGACGCGCTACCAGCGCGTCCAGGGAGACATCGCGGCCCGGCTGATGGAGGCGCTCGGGGGCGCGCGGACCGTCGCGGCCGCCGGTACCGCCCGCCGCGAGCGGGACCGGGTGCTCGCGCCCCTCCCCGAACTCGACGCCCAGGGGCGCCGGATGTGGCAGGTGTACGGCCGCGCCGTCACCCAGGGCGGCATCCTGGTGCCGCTGCTGACCACCGCCGTCCTGGCCGTCGGCGGGGTACGGCTGGCCGCCGGGCACCTCAGCGTCGGCGAACTCCTGGCCGCCGCCCGCTACGCGGGCCTCGCCGCCGGGATCGGGGGCGTCGTCGGGCAGCTCAACGCCCTGGTGCGGGGCCGGGCGGCCGCCCGCCGCACCGCCGAACTGCTGTCCGCGCCACGTGTGCGCCACGGCACTCGCCGGCTGCCGCCCGGCGGGCCCGGCCGGCTCGAACTGCGCGGCGTCGCCGTCGTACGGGGCGGCGCCCGGGTGCTGGACGGCGTCGACCTCACCGTCCCCGGCGGTGTCACGGCCGCCGTCGTCGGGCGGTCCGGCGCCGGCAAGTCGGTGCTGGCCGCCGTCGCGGGCCGGCTGGAGGACCCGGACGACGGCGAGGTCCTGCTCGACGGCGTACCGCTGCCCGAACTCGACCGGACGGAGCTGCGTCGCGAGGTCGGCTACGCCTTCGAACGCCCCGCGCTGTTCGGCGGGACGGTGGGCGCGGCCATCGCCTTCGGCACCGGCGACCCCCCGGAGGAGTCCGTGCGGGCCGCCGCCCGCACCGCGCGCGCCGACTCCTTCATCCGGCTGCTGCCCGCCGGATACGGCACCCCGCTCGCCGACGCGCCGCTCTCCGGCGGCGAGCTGCAACGCCTCGGCCTGGCACGGGCGTTCGCCCACGCCGGCCGGCTGCTGGTGCTGGACGACGCCACCTCCAGCCTGGACAGCGTCACCGAGCTGGAGGTGGGACGCGCGCTGACCCGCGACGTCCGGGCCGGCACCCGTCTGCTCATCGCCCACCGGGTGTCCTCGGCGGCCCGCGCCGACCTGGTGGTCTGGCTGGAGAACGGCCGGGTCCGCGCCGTGGGCCCGCACGAGACCCTGTGGGAACGCCCCGCGTACCGCGCGGTCTTCGCCGACCCGGAGGACGTGCCGGACCCGGCCGGCACGGCGGCGACCGGCATCGCCTCCCACCCCCCGGGCATCCCCGGAGGGCTCGCACCGGAAGCCGCGGACGGTCCGGAGCGAACCGGCGAAGCCGGCGCGACGGTACGGACGGCCGTGCGGGACTCCGTCACCGGCCGGCCGGAGAAGGGCGCTCCGTCCGCGTCCGCCGTGCCCGGCGCACCGCGGGGCAACGGCCTGGAGCGCACGCCCGGGGGCCCCGGGGCACACGCCGGTGGACCGTCCGTCTCCCGCGCTGCCGGCCGGGACCGGACGGGAGGCACCCCGTGACCCGGCCCGGGCGGACGGAGGACACCGCGCCGGAACGGTGGGCCGTACCCGGCCCGGAGGCCGGACGGCGGGGCCAACCGGCGGTGGAGCGGGACACCGCTGCCCCACACCCCGTCGCGGGAGGGGACGGCGCGGGACCGGACCGGGCCGGAGAAGGCCGCGCCGGGACGGGCCGCGCCGGGACGGACCGTGCCGGAACGGGCCGGGCCCGCGAGGACGGGACCGGTGAGGACCGGGCCGGGCGGGGGGCGCTGCGGCGGATCCTGCCGCAGGCGCGCCGGTTCCTGGCGGCGCGGCTCCGCGTCCTGGCCGCGCTCGGCGGCTGGTCGCTGCTGGAGTCGGCGCACACCTTCCTCGGCGGCTACAGCGTGGCGCAGGCCCTGGACCGGGGCTTCCTCGCCGGGGACACCCGCACCGGCCTGCTCTGGCTGGCCGTGGCCGCCGCGGCCGTCGTCGTCGGCGGCTTCGCCAACCAGGGGGTGTTCCGCGGTCTGGCCGGTCTCGTCGAACCCCTGCGCGACGGACTGCTGCGCCGGGTGGTGTCGGCCTCCCTGCGCGAGGCGGTCGCCGATCCGGCGCGGGCCGACAGCGCGGTCGTCTCCCGGATCACGCATCAGACGGAGACCGCCCGGGACAGTTTCGCGGGGCTCGTGCTGGTCGCCCGCTCTTTCCTGTTCACCGCCGCCGGAGCCCTGCTCGGGCTGGCTTCCCTCGCCCCGCTGCTGCTGCTCGTCGTCGGGCCGCCGCTGCTGCTGGGCCTGGCGCTGTTCCTCGGCACGCTGATCCCGATGGCCGCCCGGCAGCGCGACTACCTCCGCGCGGACGAGGCGCTCGCCGAGGAGTACGGGGCGGTCGCCGGGGGCGTCCGGGACATCGTGGCCTGCGGCGCCGAGGACCGTACGGCCGCGCGCGCGGCGCGGCTCGCCGAGGCCGAGGTGGGCGCCGCGCGGTCGCTCGCCCGGTGGGCCGCGGCGCGCACCCTGTCGCTCGGCGTGGCCGGGCAGTTGCCCGTCCTGCTGCTGGTCGTCGCCACGCCCTGGCTGCTCGACCGGGGCGTCACGGCCGGTGAACTGCTGGGCGCGCTGACCTACTTGACGCAGTCGCTGCTGCCCGCGCTGCACACCCTGATGACGGCGCTGGGCGCCGCGGGCACCCGGCTGCTGGTGATCCTGGACCGGCTCACCGGCGGCCACGAACCCTCACGTGACGCGGGGGAGCCGGGCGCGACGGTCGCGGTGCCGGGTCCGGACCCGTTCGCGACGGCGCCCTCCGCAGCGGCCGGCGCAGCGGACGGCGCGACGGCCCGTGCGGGGAGCCGGGAGCCCGCCGGACAGCCGGGACACCCCGGGCCGGCCGCGCCGGCGGCAGGATCCGCCGTGCCCTCCGGGCCTGCTGGTTTCTCCGGGTCCGCCGGAGCCGATTCCGGCCCGGGCGGGAGCCCGGACCCGGGCCCGCTCACCGCGGAAACCGTCGGCGCGGCGGCCCCCGCGGCCGCCCCGGGCGATCCCGGGCTCGCGGCCCTGGTTCCGGGTGCGGGCGCCCCGGCCGTCGAACTCCGCTCGGTCACCTTCGCCTACGGCGCCGGCGCGCACCCCGTGCTGCGCGATCTCGACCTCACCGTCATGGCGGGGGAGTGCCTGGCCGTGGTCGGGCCCAGCGGCATCGGCAAGTCCACCCTGACCGGCCTGGTCGCCGGGCTGCTGACCCCGGACCGGGGTGAGGTCCGGGTGCTCGGCCGCCCCGCCGGCTCGTGGTCGGCCGGTGAGCCGGCGCGGCTGCGGGTCCTCATCCCCCAGCAGGCGTACGTCTTCACCGGCACCCTGCGGGAGAATCTGCTCTACCTCTGCCCGGACGGCGCCCCGCCGGAGGCGGTGGCGGCCTCGGCGGAGGCGGTGGGCCTCGGCCCGCTGGCGGACCGGCTCGGCGGCCTCGACGCGGTCGTCGACCCCTCCGTACTGTCGCAGGGCGAGCGGCAGTTGATCGCCCTGGCCCGGGCCCATCTGTCGCCCGCCCCGGTGGTGCTGCTGGATGAGGCCACCTGCCACCTGGACCCGGTGGCGGAGGAACGGGCCGAGCGCGCCTTCGCGGAACGGCCCGGCACGGTGATCACGGTCGCGCACCGGATCAGCTCGGCCCGCCGCGCCGACCGCGTCCTGGTGATGGACGGTGTCCACGCGGTCTGCGGCAGCCACGACGAGGTGCTGGACCGCTCCGGCCTCTACCGCGACCTCGTGGGCCACTGGCAGACCGCGCGCGTCTGACCTCCGTCCCGCCGCCGCGGTTCACGCCCCTGCCCGCCGCCCGGTCCCGGAGGACAGGCGGCGGGCAGGGGCGGGGAACAGATATCAGACCCAGCCGGCGCTCTGCGATATGCGCACGGCGTCGATGCGGTTTCTCGCGCCGGTCTTGCGGATCACCGAGGCCATGTAGTTGCGCACGGTCCCGTTGCACAGATGGAGACTCTTGGCGATCTCGGCGATCGGCGCGCCCTCGGCGGCCAGGGACAGCACGCTCAACTCCCGTGCCGTCAGCGGCATCTCGGCCGCCTGCATGAAGCCGAAAGCGAGCGATTCGTCCACGAATCGCTCGCCCTTGGAGACCTTCCGGATGGCGTCCAGTAATCGCTGCGGGGTCGCGTTCTTGCTGACGTACCCGAGGGCGCTGGCGTCGAAGGCGCGGCGGAGCGCGCCGGGCCGTCCCGCGGTCACCAGGGCGAGCAGCGCGCTGCCGCGGCCGGAACCTCCGGCCCTTCCGGCTCCCCGGGCCTCTGCCTCCCGTTCGGCGGCTTCCAGCACGGTGGTGACCGAGTCCGAGGCCGGGTTGTCCGCGTCGACCACGCAGACGTCCGGACGGGTGGCTCGCGCCCGTGCCGGGAACTTGTCCCAAGTCGCCGCCGTGACCTCCAAATCCTGTTCCCTCCCCAGCAGTGCGGCCAGCGCCGACCGCAGAAGCCCGATGTCGTGCACCAGAAGTACCCGGATCACTTGCCCGTCCCCTCCAGACTCGTGTGCACCGGTGGTCTCCGATGTATCCGTCGGAACATCTGAATAGTTGATGCGTCCAAGAGCGCGTTCCCACAACCGGCGCGAGGGAACGGCCGTTACGTGACTTGGCATACGGAGTTGCTCTACGCCCCGTGCTGTACTCGAATCAGCGGGCGCGTTCCGGAGCTCTTCCGGGGCTTCGCGCGCCCCCTGCGCACGCCTCTTCCGCGCCTGCCCCCTCCGCGCCCGCCCGGGCCTCCGCGGGTGGCCCCCCGGGCGCCCCCGCCTCCCCCGGGGCCGTGAGGTCGATGAGCCGGCAGGCGGTCTCGATGTCGGTGCGCACCCGCTCCGTCGAGGAGCGGCCGGCCAGCCAGGCCACGAGCGTGGCGTGCCAGGTGTGTTCGATGACGCGGACCGCCGAGAGCCGCTCGGGACCGGGGTCGCCGGTCTGCCCCACGGCGTCCAGGATGATCCTGGTGGTCAGCCGGGACACGGCCGCCACCTCCTCGCTCACCGACCGGTCGGCGAAGGTCAGCGCCCGCACCATCGCGTCGGCCAGCAGCGGTTCGCGCCGCATCGCGCGGAAGGCGCGCAGCACCGTCTCGGCGACCCGGGCCGAGGGCGCCTCCGCCGTCACGGGCCGGCGCGCCGGTGTCTCGTGGAGCCGCTGGAGCTGGTCCCGCAGGGTGGCGACCAGCAGGTGGATCTTGGACGGGAAGTAGCGGTAGAGGGTACCGAGGGCGACCCCGGAGCTCTCCGCCACCTCGCGCATCTGTACGGCGTCGAAACCGCCCCGGCTCGCGAGTTCGGCACTCGCACGCAGGATCGACAGGCGGCGGGCTTCCTGACGCTCCGTCAGGCGAGACGGGGAGAGCTGTGACGCTGATTCCGTGGTCATATGTCCCGATCTGTGACGTCCGTGGCGTGCGCCGGCATCCGCAGGGGCACCTCACCGTGCCCGAGTGCTCACAGCGGGCGCAAGCTCAGGCCATGAGTGGCGGGCGCGGAAAAGCCCGGCGGCGCGCCGACCGTGGTGCGAATCACCCGGCCCGGATCTGCGGTACGTGCTACCTGCCGGTAGATTCAAAGCTTCCCTCCGGGGCGGACGACCACGCGGGGCCCATGGGTGACCGGGCGGACAGCCGGCGGGCGGACGGACGGGTGGCCGGGTGGCCGCCCATTCTGAAACTTGTTCTACATTGGCGCGAGCCGTTACGCTCCGGCAGAACTGAAGCGAGAAGGGGCCCGAAGAGTGACCGCTGAGGCCGCACCGGCAGCCGCATCGAGCCCCTCCGCCGGGACCACCGGCCCCCTCGCGGCCGACGGCGGACGCCCGCTGCGCATCGCCCTCCTCACCTACAAGGGCAATCCGTTCTGCGGCGGCCAGGGCGTCTACGTCCGGCACCTGTCCCGCGAACTCGCCGCGCTCGGCCACACCGTCGAGGTCATCGGCTCCCAGCCCTACCCGGTCCTCGACGAGACCGCCGGCCCCGGCCGGGTGAGCCTCACCGAGCTGCCCAGTCTCGACCTCTACCGGCAGCCCGACCCGTTCCGCACCCCGAAGCCCGGCGAGTACCGGGACTGGATCGACGCCCTGGAAGTGGCCACCATGTGGACCGGCGGCTTCCCCGAACCGCTCACCTTCAGCCTCCGCGCCCGCCGTCACCTCGCCGCCCGCCGCGGCGAGTTCGACGTCATCCACGACAACCAGACCCTCGGCTACGGCCTGCTCGGCGGTCCCGCCCGGCTCGGCGCCCCGCTCGTCACCACCGTCCACCACCCCATCACCGTGGACCGCCGGCTCGACCTCGACGCCGCCACCGGCCTCTGGCGCCGCGCCTCCGTCCGCCGCTGGTACGGCTTCACCCGCATGCAGAAGCGCGTCGCCCGCCGGCTGCCGTCCGTGCTGACCGTCTCCGGCAGCTCCCGCGACGAGATCACCGAGCACCTCGGCGTGCCCGCCGACCGCGTCCACGTCGTCCACATCGGCGCCGACACCGAGCTGTTCTCCCCGGACCCCGCCGTCCCCGAGATCCCCGGCCGGATCGTCACCACCTCCAGCGCCGACGTCCCCCTCAAGGGCCTGGTCCACCTCGTCGAGGCGCTCGCCAAGCTCCGCACCGAGCACCCCGGCGCCCATCTCGTCGTCGTCGGCAAGCGCGCCGAGGACGGGCCCGTCGCCGCCGCCATCGAACGCTACGGCCTCACCGACGCCGTCGAGTTCGTCAAGGGCATCAGCGACGCCGAACTCGCCGACCTCGTGCGCGGCGCCCAGATCGCCTGCGTGCCCTCCCTCTACGAGGGCTTCTCGCTGCCCGCCGCCGAGGCCATGGCCACCGGCACCCCGCTCGTCGCCACCACCGGCGGGGCCATCCCCGAGGTCGCGGGCGAGGACGGCGAGACCTGCCTCGCCGTACCGCCGGGCGACGCGGGTGCCCTCGCCGCCGCGCTCGGCCGGCTCCTCGACCCCCACGACGGCCCCGCGCTGCGCCGCCGCCTCGGCCACGCCGGCCGGGAACGCGTGCTCTCCCGCTTCACCTGGGCCCGCGCCGCTCGCGGCACCGCCGAGCACTACCGGCGGGCCGTGGAGCGGCAGGGCGCCGCCCTCCCGGCCGGAGCCGCCGCCCCGTAACCGCCCCCCACCGGCCGCCCGCGCGGCCGGCCGGACGCACCCCCGACCGAAAGAGGCAGACCCCGAGTGCTGACCGTCGACTTTTCCCGGTTTCCGCTGGCCGCGGGCGACCGCGTGCTCGATCTGGGCTGCGGCGCCGGCCGGCACGCCTTCGAGTGCTACCGGCGGGGCGCGCACGTCGTGGCGCTCGACCGCAACGCCGAGGAGATCCGGGAGGTCGCCACCTGGTTCGCCGCCATGAAGGAGGCGGGCGAGGCCCCGGCCGGCGCCACCGCCACCGCCATGGAGGGCGACGCGCTGGCGCTGCCCTTCCCCGACGACAGCTTCGACGTCGTCATCATCTCCGAGGTGATGGAACACATCCCCGACGACAAGGGCGTCCTCGCCGAGATGGTCCGCGTCCTGAGGCCCGGCGGCCGGATCGCCGTGACCGTGCCCCGCTACGGGCCGGAGAAGGTCTGCTGGGCGCTCTCCGACGCCTACCACGAGGTCGAGGGCGGCCACATCCGCATCTACCGCGCCGAGGAACTGATCCGCAAGATCCGCGAGGCCGGGCTGCGCCCGTACGGCAGCCACCACGCGCACGGGCTGCACTCGCCCTACTGGTGGCTGAAGTGCGCCTTCGGCGTCGACAACGACAAGGCGCTGCCGGTCCGCGCGTACCACAAGCTGCTGGTCTGGGACATCATGAAGAAACCCCTGCTCACCCGGGTCGCCGAACGCGCGCTCGACCCGCTGATCGGCAAGAGCTTCGTCGTCTACGCCACCAAGCCGCAGCTGCCGGCCACCGGCCTCGACGACACGGCCGCAGGCCCCGACGACACGGCCGCCGGCACCCCGGCCACCGGGACCGCCGAAGGAACCGGCGAGGGCCGGGCGTGACCAGCCCCGGCCGCACCGAACGCCTGGTCCTGCCCGGGGTCCTCACGGCCGAGCAGGCCGCCGCCACCGTGGCGGGCATCCTCGCCCACCAGCGCGAGGACGGCGCCATCCCGTGGTTCCGCGGCCACCACCTCGACCCCTGGGACCACGTCGAGGCCGCCATGGCCCTGGACGCCGCCGGCGAGCACGAGCACGCCGAGGCCGCCTACCGCTGGCTGGCCGAACACCAACTCCCGGACGGCTCCTGGTACGCGGCCTACGCCGACGGCGACCCGGCGGCACCCACCGACCGCGGCCGGGAGTCCAACTTCGTCGCCTACGTGGCGGTGGGCGTCTGGCACCACTACCTCTCCACCGGCGACGACACCTTCCTCGACCGGATGTGGCCCACCGTCTACGCCGCCGTCGAGTTCGTCCTCGCCCTCCAGCAGCCCGGCGGGCAGATCGGCTGGAAGCGCGAGGCCCCCGAACCGGACGGCACCCCCGGGGAGGCCGTCGCCGACGCGCTGCTCACCGGCTGCTCCTCCATCCACCAGGCGCTGCGCTGCGCCCTGGCCATCGCCGAGCAGCGCGAGGACCCGCAGCCCGACTGGGAGCTGGCGACCGGGCTGCTCGGCCACGCCATCCGGCACCACCCGGAGCGCTTCCTGGACAAGTCCCGCTACTCGATGGACTGGTACTACCCGATCCTCGGCGGGGCGCTGACCGGCACGGCGGCCAAGGAACGCATCGAGGAGGGCTGGGACGACTTCGTGGTCCCCGGCCTCGGCGTCCGCTGCGTGCTGCCGAACCCGTGGGTCACCGGCGGCGAGAGCGCCGAACTGGCGCTCGCCCTCTGGGCCATGGGGGAGTCGGACCGCGCCGTGGACATCCTCCGCTGGATCGGTCATCTCCGTGACGACGACGGCATGTACTGGACGGGCTACGTCTTCGAGGACGGCGCCTTCTGGCCGGAGGAGCAAACCACCTGGACGGCCGGCTCGGTGCTGCTGGCCGTCGCCGCCCTCGGGGGCGACGAGGCCACGACGGCGGTCTTCGGCGGCGAACGGCTGCCGGCCGGGCTGGAACCGGACTGCTGCCGGGCCGCGAGCGGTTCCTGAGGCGGGAGCGCTCCTGAGGCGGGAGCGGCGCCGGTCCGGCATCCGGCCGGCATCCGGCCGGGAACCCCGGTCGCGGCGGGGTCCCCGGCCGGACGGCGAGGGGCGCGGGGCACGGGCCGGGAAGGGGCCGGCCGTACCCGGCTGTCCCGTACGCGGCCGTTCCGTACCCGGCGGTTGGTGCCCGGCTGCCGGTGCCCGGCGGGGGTCAGGCCCCGCGCGGCATACGGGCCGCCAGGGCGTGCCCGATGGCGAGGTACACCACCGCCGGCAGGCCGTAGTTCAGCACCACGCGCAGCCAGTCGAGATCCATCGTGAACAGGTCGCGGGACCATCCGGCCAGCCAGTGGGCCGCGTTCTGCACGAAGTTCACCAGGTCGTTCGCCCGGTTCGCGTCGAGCAGATACATGATGATCCACAGGACCAGGATTCCCGCGGCCACATTAGCCACCAGCCGGATCGCCGCGGCCGCGGTACTGCCGCCTGAACGTCGGTAAGGGCTCATGCACCGCGTCTTGCCCCGTTCATGCCGGCGAAACCACCGGGGCCGCGAGCCCGTACGGCACGGGCGGATCCGTCAAGTCCGGTACCGGGCGGAACGGCTCGTGGAGTTCACGGGGCCCGCCGGGTCCGCGGGGCTGCTGGGTTGACCGGTCTGCCCGGTCACCGAGCGAGCTGAGTCCGCCGGTTTCACCGGGTCCGCCGGGTCCACTGGTGCGGGCGGGTCCGTCACCACCGGACGGGCCCGCCCGAAACCTCCGGACCGCGCCCGGCCGGACGGTACCCCGGTGCGTGGGAAGACGCGCAGCGCCAACGGAGGCGGCCCCCGCCCTCCCGGACATCCCGGAGACGGGATGGGACAGGAGAGCGGGGGCCGTGGAATCCGCCGTGCCCGGCTCCGGAGACACCGCCGGGCGGCGCCGCGCGGTGCCGGATCAGCCGCGCTGGATGCCGGAGGTGTCCTGCAGGACGCCGCGCCGGCCGTCCTGGGTCTGCGCGATGAGCGCCTGACCGCGCTGCTCGACCGCCAGGTACCAGGTGCCGGGCGCCAGTTCGGCGATCGGCGCCGGGGAGCCGTCCTCCGCGTACAGCGGGCGGGCCACCGGCACCGCGAACCAGAACGGGGAGAAGTCCGCGCCGCCCTGCGACTGCGGGCCGGCCTGCTGGCCGCCCTGCGGACCGGGCGCGGGAGCACCCGCGTGCGGCTGGCCGCCGTACGACGGCTGCTGCCCGCCGGGGCCGGGCTGCCCCGCCGGGCCCGGGTAGCCGTAGCCCTGCGGCTGCTGCTGGCCGCCCGGGTAGCCGTAGCCGCCCTGGCCCGGGGCGCCCGGTCCGGCCCCGTACGGGGTGGGCGCCTGCGGCTTCGGGGCGCCCAGCAGGGACGCCTGGAGGGCGGGCACCCGGCTCGGCAGCAGGGCGCCGGCGGCCAGGGCGAGCCCGCCGAGCAGCGCGAGGATCGCGCCGAGGCCGACGCTCACGCCGTCCGGCGTCACGATGAGGCCCCAGACGGAGTTCCACGCGGCGGCCAGCGCCAGCCCGGTGCCCCACTCGCCGAGGCTCAGCCCGAGGACCTTGCGGCCCTGCGGCTGGAAACGGCCCGCGATCAGCAACCCGGTCGCGATCAGGCCGAGCAGGAAGACGGCCGGCAGGACCAGCAGGAGCGTGTCGACGTCCCAGGCATTGGGCAGATCCTTCTTCGCCTGGTCGCAGAACTCGCCTTCGCAGTCCACGGAGTAGTAATTCAGGAACGAGGCGATGAACAGCAACACCGCTGCTCCGATCACCACGCCGTCGCCTCGAGTGAGGGAGCGGATGTTCACGTAAGGTCCTTCGTCGTCTCGTGAGTGTGGTTGCTGCCGCCGGTACGCGGGTGGCCTGGCGCGGGGGTGGCCCCCATCGTACGGACGGACAAAACGCCCTGTGGTACCGGGTGTGACAGCGGGTCACCATGACGTCCGCTTCCCCCGTCTTCCCCCGCTTTCCCCGTTTCCTCCCCCGTTTCCCCGTCCGGCCCGGCCCTCCCCCCTTCTCCAGGGCGGCCGGGGAGGGCCATGGGCGGTGCCGTTCACGTCGTCAGGAAGGACTCCACGCCGTCCGCGATCCCCCGGGCCGCGCGCCCGCGCCACCGTGCGCTGGTGAACTGCGCGGCGTCGCGCGCGTTCCGCATGTTGCCGCACTCGACGAACACCTTGGGGACCGTGGAGAGGTTGAGCCCGCCGAGGTCGGAGCGTACATCCAAGCCGCTGCCGCCGCCGAGGTAATCCGCGGGCCGGAAACCTGTCTCCCGGGCGTAGGCGCCGGCGACGCGCTCGCCCAGCTCGCGGGAGGGCTTGGTGATCGCCGCGGTGTCCGCCCGGCCCTCCCGGACCCGGCCCGGGAGGATCACATGGAAGCCCCGGGCGCCGGCCGGGGCGCCGTCCGCGTGGACGGAGACGACGGCGTCGGCGCGCGCCTCGTTGCCGATCTCGGCCCGCTCGTCGATACAGGGCCCGTACGGGCGGTCGCCGTCCTGGGTCAGCACCACCTCGGCGCCGCGCTGTTCGAGCAGGGTGCGCATCCTGCGCGCGACGTCAAGGGTGAACTCGGCCTCCGCATAACCGGATTCGGTGGCCGTGCCGGTGGTGTCGCACTCCTTGCGGTGGGTGCCGATGTCGACGGTCCGGGCGATCTCCCGGGTGTGCTCGCGGTTGCCGGGATTGTGCCCGGGGTCGATGACCACGACCTTCCCGGCCAGCGGCCCGTCCCGGTCACCGTCCCCGCTTCCCGAGGGCGCCGGGACCCCCGGGGCGGGCTGCTCCGCGGACGGCGCCGGGGTGACCCCGCCGCGCGGCTCCGAGGGCGGGCCGCTCCCGGGGCCGTCCCCGCCCGGACCGCCGGCCGGCTGCCAGAGCAGCCAGCCGGCCACCGCGGCGGGCACCAGCACGGACAGCCCGGTCAGCGCACGGCGGCGGGCCCGGCGGGGCCGTGCGGAAGTGTTGCCGTTCGACACGTCGGCGATGCTAGCGGCGCGGGTCAGCCCTCCGTGCCCGTACGGCGCAGCACGTGCAGGGAGCGGGTGGCGGACAGCTCGGTGAAGTCCCCGGAGTCCAGGGCGCGGCGGTAGATCCGGTACGGGGCCTGGCCGCCGTCCGCCGGGTCGGCGAAGACGTCGTGGATGAGCAGCAGCCCGCCGGGCGCCAGATGCGGGGTCCAGCCCTCGTAGTCGGCGGTCGCGTGCTCGTCGGTGTGGCCCCCGTCGATGAAGACCAGGCCGAGCGGCCGGCCCCAGACCCGCGCCACCTGCGGCGAGCGGCCGACGACCGCGACGACGTGATCCTCCAGCCCGGCCGCGTGCAGGGTGCGGCGGAAGGCGGGAAGGGTGTCCATCCGGCCCACCTCAGGGTCCACCAGGGTCGCGTCGTGGTACTCCCAGCCGGGCTGCTGCTCCTCGGAGCCGCGGTGGTGGTCCACGGTGACGGCGACCGTGCCGGCGTCCCGGGCGGCGGCGGCCAGCAGGATCGTGGACCGGCCGCAGTAGGTGCCGACCTCCAGCAGCGGCAGCCCGAGCGCGGCCGCCTCCACGGCGGCGGCGTAGAGGGCGAGGCCCTCGTCGGCGGGCATGAAGCCCTTCGCCGCCTCGAACGCGGCCAGGACCTCCGCGTCGGGCCGGGCGGTCGTCGCCTGCTGGGGCTGGGGGGCCATGGCTGTCCTCACTGTTTCGGGCGGAGCTGTCCGGAGGGTCCGTCCGTGCGGCGGTGGCGGTACGGGCCCGCGCGGCCCGGGTTTGCCGCCCCGGGCGGGGCCGGCCTTCCGGCGTCCGCGCCGACGGGCGGAGCCGGCGGAGAACCCCATGCTGCCCGATGACCTGCGCGGGGAGACGAGCGGGGGCGGCGTAGGAGGAGGAAGCGCGACGGCAGGCCCTGCCGACGGCATCCGCCGGCGGTTCGGGGCGCACTCCGGCCCTGCGAGGGCACCGCTCCCGCCGTGTCCGGACCGGGCACGGGCCGGAAGCGGCAGACCTCCGGTACGGCCGTGCCGGGCAGCGGCGTGTCACACCTGCGGCGGGGCGGTCCGGTCCGGAGGGCCGGGACGGTGCCGGTCCGGGCCGGGCCGCTCGTAGGGTGGGACCCGCCCGGCGGTCGGACCCGGACCGCTGAAGCGGTGCCGGTTGCGCGGCCCGCCGGGGGAACGCGAGACGTGAGGAAGTGGTACGCCGTGGCTGCCGCCAACCAGCCGTCCGGGAACTCCCGTCCCGGCGTGGAGCCCGCCCCGGAACCCGCCATGGGCCGGGGGAGGACCGGTGCCGCGGCGGCGGCGTCCGACCGGAGCCCGGGGGCAGTACCCGGCGCCGCCGGTGCGGCGCCCGCCTCCGGGGACGGGCCCGCGGCCCCGGCCGCGGCAGCCGTTGCCGCCGCCCCGGCCGCCGTGCCGCCGTTCCCGTCCCGAGGGCGGCGAGTGCTGGTGACGGGGGCCTCGCGCGGACTGGGGCGGGCGCTCGCCCGGGCGTTCGCGGCGAACGGCGACCGCGTCGCGGTGCACTACGGGACACGGCGCGCGGAGGCGGAGCGGACCCTCGCCGCCCTCGACGGCGACGGCCACGCCCTGCTGGGCGCCGACCTCGCCGACCCCGGAGCGGCGGCCGGACTGGCCGACGCCGCCCGTGAGGCGCTGGGCGGTCTCGACGTCCTCGTCAACAACGCGGCCGTCAACACCCCGCACCCGCCCGCCTCCACCGGCTTCGCCGCCTGGGCGGAGGCGTGGCGCCGCCACGTGGACGTCAACCTGCTCGCCACCGCCCACGTCTCCCACAGCGCCGCGCGATGGATGATCGAGCAGGGCACGGGCGGCCGCATCGTCAACATCGGCTCCCGGGGCGCCTTCCGCGGCGAACCCGACCATCCGGCGTACGGGGCGACGAAGGCCGCGGTGCACGCGCTCGGCCAGTCCCTGGCGGTCGCCCTGGCCCCGTACGGCATCGCGGTCGCCTCGGTCGCCCCCGGCTTCATCGGCACGGAACGGGTCGCGCACCGGCTGACCGGCCCGGAGGGCGAGGCGATCCGGTCCCAGAGCCCGTACGGCCGCGTCGCGGACCCGGACGAGATCGCGGCGGCGGTGCGCTGGCTCGCCTCACCGGAGGCGGAGTGGAGCTCGGGCACGGTGCTGGACCTCAACGGGGCCTCGTACCTGCGGACCTGAGAAACCGGGCGGGCCGGGGAGGCGCGCGGTGGCCGGCGCGGTGAACCCACGGGCGGGGGCGGCTCCTGGCGGCCGGAGCCGGCGGGTTCGCGGCCCGCACGCCGGCGCGGAAGACGGTCTCGACAACCCGCGCGGTGGACGGCCCGGGGGCGCGCCGGCCGACAGGGCGCCCGGAGCGCGGCGGAAACCTCCCGCCCGGTGAGAACCGGCCCCCGCCGTGCCGGCGTCTCCCCTCGCGACCGCCCCCCCACGCACGGGAGAAACATCGTGAGCGACAAGGAAGCAGAGCGGACCGACGAGCGGGTCCACCCCGTTTCGCCCTGGTGGGCGGGGATGGGGACGTGGGGAGCCGTCGCCCTGATCGTCTTCGGGGGCGTCGCCGCGGCGTGGGTCTTTCTCCGGCTGCCCGGCACCTCGGAGGAGGTGACGCAGGGCTACTACCAGGCCGCGAGGGTCGTCGCCGTCGGTTCGGTGATCGCGGGCTGCGCCCTGCTGGGCCGCCGTCGCGCCCGGGCCGGGGCCGAGGAGACCGGCGAGCGGGAACGCGCCTGACGCCGGGGGCCGTCAGCCGCCGGTCCGGCCCTCGGTCCGGCCACCGGCCTCGCAGCCGGATGACGGACGGACGCGGGCGGCGGTGGGCGGTGGACGGTGGACGGTGCCGCGAGGGACGGGCGGTGCCACGGAGGGCGGGCGCTGCGTGTGTCTCCCGCCCCGGCGCGTCGCGGTATCCCGGGCCGCCGTCCCTCCTCGCGGGCGGAGCTTCCTTCCGCGCGGGAGCCGGCGTGGCCGGCGGGGGGTCCCGGTGCGGCCGGCCGTTGCGGAAGTCGCTCGGAGGCCCCATCGGAAAGGCTGTACGGAGCCCTCACGGGCCGGACCGGTGGCGCCCGCGCCCGCGCTCTCCGGGTCCGGACGCGGCTGTGGCCGCCGGGGTCGGCCGGCGGCCACAGACGTACCGTTTCTGCTTCTTCTGCTTCTGCCCGGCGGGGCGGGTCAGGCGTCGCGCTCCGGTGACGGACGGCGGTGCCTGCCGCGGGCGGGAGCGGTGGCGTCCTCGGACGCGGCCGGCCCCCGGTGCTTCCCCGGGCCGGAAGACATCTGGACGGTCCCCGTGCGCGGGCGGGCCGCGATGGTCTCGGTCTGTGTTTCGGACATGTCGGTGCTTCACCCCGTTGACTGACTGCTTGCTGTGTCCGGGGTCCGCGGCCCGCGACCACGGCATGCGGCACCCGCCGGCCATGCCAAGTCCCCTGCGGCGCACCGGTCGTGGACGGGCGCCGACCCCCGCCGGGAGTCTATCGCCGAGGCTCTCCGGCGCTCATCCGGAGGTGCCGGGACACGCCGTGGGCATCTCCCGGAGGGGAACCGGTCCGGGGCCGGGCCGAGTCGCCCTGCGGAACAGCCCAACGGGCGTTGCGCGCACCGCTGTTGAAGAGCCGCCGAGGTGCTGTTCGCCGGCTGCGCCGAGCGGTGGCGCGGGCTCCCCCGCCGGTGCGCCGTCCGCTCCGGCCGGTGTTCCGGCCGGCGGTGTGGCGAGTGGCGAGGACGGTGGTGCGGCCGGTGGTGCGGCCGGTGGTGCGGCCGGTGGTGCGGTGCCCGCTCCCGGCAGTGCCTCCGCAGCCCTTGCCGCCGCCGCCCGGAGGTCTCTCCTGGGGATCATCCGGAACGCCATCCTGGGCAGCCGCGCCGGGCGGAGGAGCGGTGCGGTGGCGGGCAGGGGCACCCGGGCCAGACCGCAGGGCACGTCCGCCGTCGCGTACGGGAGCCGGAGTTCGCCGTCCGCCGTCCACAGCCCGGTGCCCGGCAGCCAGCCCTCCGGCGCCGTGAGCAGCCGCAACCGGCCCTCGGCCGGCCGCCACACGCCCACCCGGGGGCCGTCCGGACCGTCGATCCGCAGGGCCACCCCGCACTGTTCGGGCAGCAGCACCTGGCCGGGCTGCACCGCGAAGGGGACCGGTCCCGGCCAGGCCGCCACGGCTTCTCCGCCGCCGCTCCCGGTGCGGCCCTCCCCGGCGTTCCCGCCGCCCGTGCCGCTCGCACCGTCCGTGCCGCTCGCACCGTCCGCGCCGCCCATGCCGCTTTCACCGCCGACGCCGTCCGCATCGGTCCGGCCGGGGCGGACCGGCCCGCCGGCCCCGTACAGCAGCGCGCCGGGGAAGCGCGCCGGGCGGGCGCTGCCGAGCACGCCCCAGCCCAGCCGCTCCCGGCCCGGCGCGTTCGACCGCAGCAGCAGCAGACCGCTGTCCGGGTCGGCGAGCAGCAGCCGGTCGTCGCTGTCCTCCGTGATCCGGAGCAGCGGGCTCGTCTCGCCGCCGCGCCCCACCTGGACGCTGATCGTCTTCGTGCGGCCGTCTACCGTCCGGTCCAGGGCCAGCAGGTGACCTCCGCGGTCGAGCCAGGCGCCGCCCGAGCAGTGCCCGGGGATCTCGGTGACGCGCTCCGGCCCGTCGGAGCAGCCGTGGACGCGCCACAGCTCCGTGGTCCGCTCGCCGGGCGCCAGCGCGTAGACGGTGACGCCGTCCGGCGCGGGCGGGAGCAGCCGCAGCCGCTCGCGGCCGACGAAGCCGGCGGGCTGCTCACCCGTGCCGGGGCCGGCCGGGTAGAGCAGCGCCAGCGCGTGCCGGCCCTCAAGGCGGCGGCGGATCAGCACCCGCCCGTCCGCGAGCGGCAGTACCTCGCTGTCCGGTGCCTCCGGGCGGGCGCCGGGCAGCCGCACGGCATAGGGCTCGGGGCCGTTCAGGGTCCACCGCTCGGTGAGCAGGCCGCCGTCGGGGCCGGGCCGCAGCCGCGCGGCGTACGAGCCGTCCGCGGCGATGGTGAGCGCCGGGGCCCCCGCCGGAGCGGGGGCCGGGGGTCTTGCCGGTGCCGTGTCGTCGTCCACGGCGGTCTCCAGGACACAAGCCGTCATATTCGGTCACCTCCGGCTACCGATACTGGGTTTCGCCGGCCGGAACGACCCCATGGAGCCGGGGTGCTTCATGCGTACGGGTGGCGTTCCCCCGAACCGGCTGAGCGGAGGGGCACGGATGTGCTGCCGCCCCCGCCGGTCGCGCGGATACGGCCCGCTTCCGGGCGGCCGGCGGGGTGACCGGCGGGACGGGCGGCGAGGGCTTCCCACGTCACCGGACCGCGGGGGCACCCCGCGGCCGGGCCCCGGTCGGCGGGGCACCGGCCGGCCCGCCGGGGGGATGGCCCGGAGAGCCCGGGCCGGGGCCCGGGGCGGGTCTGCCGGGTCCGGGTGCGGGTAGCCTTTGCCCGTGCCCGCACTGTCTGAAGTCATCGCCGCGCTCGACGCCCTCTGGCCCCCCGGGCGGGCCGAGGAGTGGGACGCCGTCGGCACCGTCTGCGGTGACCCCGACGCTCCCGTCCGGCGCGTGCTGTTCGCCGTCGACCCCGTGCAGGAGGTCGCCGACGAGGCCGTGCGGCTCGGCGCCGATCTGCTCGTCACCCACCACCCGCTCTATCTGCGCGGGACGACGACGGTCGCCGCGACCACCTTCAAGGGCCGCGTCGTGCACACCCTGATCCGCGGGTCCGTGGCGCTGCACGTCGCCCACACCAACGCCGACCGCGCCGACCCCGGTGTCTCCGACGCCCTCGCCGGCGCGTTGGACCTGAGGATCACCGGCCCGCTCGTGCCCGATCCGGCCGATCCCGAGGGCCGCCGCGGCCTCGGCCGGATCTGCGAACTCGACGAGCCGGAGACCCTCGCCGCCCTCGCCGACCGGGCGGCGGCCCGGCTGCCCGCCACGGCGCAGGGCATCCGCGTCGCCGGCGACCCCGGCCGCCTGATCCGTACCGTCGCGGTCTGCGGCGGCTCCGGCGACAGCCTCTTCGCCGACGTGCGGCGCGCGGGCGCCGACGCGTACCTCACCGCCGACCTGCGGCACCACCCGGCGTCCGAGGCGCGCGAACACGCGTTGCACTCCGGGCACGGGCCGGCGCTGCTGGACGCCGCGCACTGGGCCACCGAGTGGCCCTGGACCGAGCAGGCCGCCGCCCAGCTCGACGAGATCTCCGACCGGAACGGGTGGGACCTGCGCACCCACGTCTCCCGTACGGTCACCGACCCCTGGACCGCCCACGCGGCGTCCGCCGATCCCTTCACCGACATCCCGGGAGCCCCGAACTGAACGCCGAGCCCGCCGACCAGATCCGCCTTCTCGACGTCCAGGCCCTCGACGTCCGGCTCTCGCAGCTCGCGCACAAGCGCAGGACGCTGCCCGAGCACGCCGAGATCCAGACCCTCGAAGCCGACCTCGCGCAACTGCGCGACCTGCTCGTCGCCGCCCAGACCGAGGAGAGCGACACCGCCCGCGAGCAGACCAAGGCGGAGCAGGACGTCGACCAGGTGCGCCAGCGCGCCGCCCGGAACCAGCAGCGGCTCGACTCCGGTGCCGTGACCTCCCCCAAGGACCTGGAGAACCTCCAGCACGAGATCGTCTCCCTCGCCAAGCGCCAGGGCGACCTGGAGGACGTCGTCCTGGAGATCATGGAGCGCCGCGAGTCCGCGCAGGAGCGCGCCCGGGAACTCGCCGGACGCGTCGAGTCCGTGGAGGCCAAGCTCGCCGACGCCGCCACGCGCCGGGACAACGCCGTGACCGAGCTCGACCAGGAGGTCGCGAGCATCACCAAGGAGCGCGAGGTCGTCTCCGCCTCCGTGCCCGTCGATCTGATGAAGCTCTACGAGAAGCTCCGCGTCCAGCAGGGCGGGGTCGGCGCGGCCCGGCTCCACCAGCGGCGCTGCGAGGGCTGCCGGCTGGAGCTCAACATCACCGAGGTCAACGACGTCCGCGCCGCGGCGCCCGACCAGGTGCTGCGCTGCGAGAACTGCGGCCGCATCCTGGTCCGCACGCCCGACTCGGGTCTGTAGGGGCGATGAGCGGACGCAAGCGGCGCTTCATCGTCGAGGCCGACGGCGGCTCCCGGGGCAATCCGGGCCCCGCCGGGTACGGTGCGGTCGTGCTGGACGCGGCCACCGGCGAACCCCTCGCCGAGGCGGCCGAGTTCATCGGCACGGCCACCAACAACGTGGCCGAGTACCGGGGTCTGATCGCCGGTCTGCGGGCGGCGCGCGCCCTGGACCCGGAGGCCGAGATCCAGGTGCGGATGGACTCCAAGCTCGTCGTCGAGCAGATGTCCGGCCGTTGGAAGATCAAGCACCCGGACATGCGGCCCCTGGCGGCCGAGGCCAAGACGATATTCCCCACCCCCGGGCAGGTCAGCTACACCTGGATCCCCCGGGAGAAGAACAAGCACGCCGACCGGCTCGCCAACGAGGCGATGGACGCGGGCAAGCGCGGCGAACGCTGGAAGCCGTCGCTCTCCACGGCCGCCCTCGACGCCGGGCCCCGGCCGGAGGCCGTCGCCGACTCCGCCGAACCGGACGAACTGGACGAGCTGGAACGGCTGTCCGAACGGGCCGGAGGCCCCGCGCCGGCCGGCCGGGCCGCCGCGCCCGCCGTCCCACCGCCCGGCTGGGCCGCCCCCGCCGACCTCGGCGCCCCCGCCACCTTCGTCCTGCTGCGCCACGGCGAGACCGCCCTCACCCCGGAGAAGCGCTTCTCCGGAAGCGGCGGCACCGATCCCGGGCTGTCCCCGGCCGGCCGTCGGCAGGCCGAGGCCACGGCGGCGGTGCTCGCCGCACGCGGCACCGTCCAGGCGATCGTCAGCTCCCCGCTGCGCCGCTGCCGCGAGACCGCGGAGCTCGTGGCGGCCCGGACGGGCCTGGACATCCGGGTCGACGAGGGCCTGCGCGAGACGGACTTCGGGGCCTGGGAAGGCCTGTCCTTCGCCGAGGTGCGCGACCGCTACCCCGACGACCTCGACGCCTGGCTCACCTCGCCCCGTGCCGAGCCCACGGGCGGCGGGGAGAGTTTCGCGACGGTCGCCCGCCGGGTGGCCCTTTCCCGGGACAAACTCATCGCCCGCCACGCGGGCCGCACCGTGCTGCTCGTCACCCACGTCACGCCGGTGAAGACACTGGTCCGGCTGGCGCTCGGGGCACCCCCGGAGTCGCTCTTCCGCATGGAGCTGTCCCCGGCCTCCCTGTCGGTGGTGGCGTACTACGCGGACGGCAACGCCTCGCTGCGCCTGCTCAACGACACCGGCCACCTCCGCTGACCCGCCGCCCCGGGCCCGCCGGGGCCGGGACCGGCCACCCCCGGGGCCCCCGCGGGGCGGACCCGTCCGGGGCCGGCAGGCCCCGGGGGCCCGTTCTCCCGGGAGGCACCTCTGTCGATCCCGTTCCTGGCGGGTTCCGTTCCTGCCGGAGAGCCGGCCGGCTCGCCGTCGGGCCGGCCCGAGCGGGTCCTGCTGCCGCTCGATGTCGCCACCGGTGCCGCCCCGCCCCGGTGGCCCGACGGAACCGGGCGGGACCGGACGGAACCGGGCGGCATCACCGCCGCCGACGTATCCCTCAGCGGACGTCGGTGACGATCACGTCCAGAGCCCAGGACTTGCCGGCCCTGCCGGTCTTCGGTGCCGGCCGCACTTCGACGGTGTGGCCCAGCTCGCGCAGCGCGTCGGCCAGTTCGGCCGGATGCGCGGGCTCCACGCCGGCGACCAGCAGGTCCCGGACGATCCTGCCCTTGGTGGCCTTGTTGAAATGGCTCACCACGGAGCGCTTCTCCACCCCGTTCACGATCTTCGAGTGCAGCACCCGGACCGTCGCGGTCCGCTCCGCCACCGCGCCCTTCGGTTTCCATGCCGTGGCATACGCCGCCGAGCGGAGGTCCAGCACCAGGCCCTCACCGGCCGCCTCCGGCAGCACTTCCGCCATCGGGCCGCGCCAGTAGGCCCCCAGGGCGCCGAGGCCGGGCAGCTTCACGCCCATCGAGCAGCGGTAGGACGGTATCCGGTCGCCGGTCCGCACCGCGCCCCACAGCCCGGAGAACACCAGCAGCGTCCGCTCCGCCCGGGCGCGGGCGGCGGCGTCGAGGGAGGCGAGGTCCAGGGCGTCGTAGAGCACCCCCGTGTAGATCTCGCCCGCCGGCCGGGTGCCGGCCGTGAGCAGAGCGGCGTTCTTCGCGACCTCGCCCCGCAGCCCCTCACCGATCCCGAGGACCGTGCGCGCCTTCTCCTCGTCCGCCTCGCACAGGGCCACCAGCTCGCGCAGCACCTCATCCCGCGCAGCGGAGAGCCCCGGCAGCGACAGCGCCTCCAGGTCCAGCGGGTCGCCGGACCCCCCGGCGGCCTTGCCTTCGGACGGCGGCAACAGCACGAGCACGACGGAACTCCTCGCGGGGCGGACGGAAGCGGGGGTGGACGGCAGCGGGGCGGATACGGACGGTGACGGAACGGGCCGGGATCCGTGCCGCGGAACAGCCGGCTCCGGTCCGAGCTTAGAACCCGCGCCGACGACTTCTGCCAGGGGCCCGGAACCGGGCCCGGCAGCCGGACCGGGCCCGGGGCGCCTGCGGCTCGCCCAGAGGCCGAACCCGGGCCGGACCACAGGGAAGGACGGGCGGGGAAGGCAGCGACGGGCGGGGAAGGGGGCAGGCGAAACGGGGGTCGGCCCCCATGGAGCCGGAGCGGCCACCGGGAGCCGACCGCCGCCCGCGCGCGGGTCAGCCCTCGGACGTCCTGCCGAGCCGGAAGGGCCCGGCCGCCCCGGGCCCGAACATCACCGGAAGCCGGTTGCCCGCCGGGACGAGCACGATGGGCTCGTCCCGGTACTCCCGGAGGAAGCACTCGAGGGGCTCCCAGATCAGCGTCCGGTAGCCGGACTCCGTCCGCTGCGGGGCGAAGGACAGGGACAAGGACTCGCCCTCGGACTCCCCGTCGGTCACGCTGACGGCCTCCACCGCGAGCCATTCCCCGCCGACCCACGCTTCGAGGCGTATGTAGTCCATGCCGCAAGCCTGCCCCGAGTCACCCTCCGTTCGCACCTCGGCCGGGAATCGGTTCGGCGTCGGTCGTATCCCGTTCCGGGCACACTGCCCGTCATCGCCCCCCGCTGCCTCCCAGCCCCAGCCTCACCCGGAGCCGCCGGAGCCGGAGCCGGAGCCGGAGCCGGAGAAGGGGGCAGGGGAGCCGGCGGGCGTCCCGGCCACCGGCGGAGCCGGGGCCGAGGCCGTGCCCGGAGCCGCGGGCACGGCCGACCGCTCACCCTCCGCGACGTGCTTCCGCCGGAGCGCGTCCACCGCGGCCCGCGGATCGTCGGCGTGGAACCGTATGAGCTGGGCCCGGACCGGCTTGCCGAGCGGCCGCACGGCCGTCACGGGCGCCGTCAGCTCGACCGTGACGGAGGTCTGGCTGTCCACGGCCAGATCGAGGGCGCCGGCCTCGTCCACCCGCAGCAGCCGGCCGTCCGTGTACCGCCGCTCGTACCGGGCCGAGGCGATCAGCTCCGCCGGTATCCGCAGGTCGAAGAGCGCGCCATAACGGATGCGAAGCGAACCGTCCGCACCGACGACATGAGGGCGGGTGACGCAGGAGGCGTGCAGAGCCACCACCATCAGCACTCCGTACAGCCCCAGCACGAGGAGAACCGCGTGGACGACGGGCCAGGGAATGACGAGCGCCGGCACCACCGTCTCGATGACGGAGGCGAGCGTCAGCAGGAACATCATCGGAGCCTGGCACCGGGCGTAGCCGGCGGCCCGGGCGCCCGGGCCCACCCCGTGTCTCCGCCGGGCCGCCCAGAGCACGAGACTCACCATCGCCCGCGCCTCGTGCGCGATCAGCCGCCGTACGAGCGGAGGCATCCCCTCCCGTACGGCCCGGCGCAGGGCGGGACCGCGCTCCTCGCCGGCGCGACGGGCCCGCCGGTAGCGGCGGGCCGCCATGATCACCCCCGTGGTGAGCGCGGTGAAAGCCAGCGCTTCGGCGACGAGCACCACCGGCCACGGAAACCGCGCCCCGGAGGCGAGGCACACCAGCACCGTCAACTCGCCCACCACGACGGCGCCGACACCCCACCGCCGCCACCGGGAGGGGCGGCCGCCGTCCGCTCCCGCCGTGACCGGAGCCGCCGCTCCACCGGTGCCGTCCCCGTTCATGTCCGCTCCTTCCGCTCGCTGAGAAGACTCATCGCACGGCGCAGTGCCGCCGCCTGGGCCGGGCCGAAACTCTCGAAGAGGGCGGCCCGGAAGCCCTCGGACGGGCGGCCGACGGTTCCGTGCGCGCCGGTGCTCCCGGCTTCCTCCGCCGCCATGAGCGCGGATATCGCCTCGCCGGGGACGCAGTCGGCCAGTGCTCGCGCGGCCCGCTCCACCCGCGGATCCGCCGGGTCGGCCTCCGCCAGTTCGTCCAGCAGCGCGTACACCTCGTAGGCGCGCTCGGCCACCCGCGGGGCCGCCGCCATCTCCCGGACCAGCTCCGACAGCCGGCGCCGTTCCTCCGGGCCGGAGCCGACGGTTTCCAGGAGCGCCAGCACCTCCCGGTCCATGGCGGCCATGCGGGGCTCCGGGCCCGGCAGTCCCGCGGACAGCCGGGCCATCTCCTCGAACAGGGCTCCCAGCTCCGGGGAGACCGGCCCCTCCGGCGGGAGACCACCGCCCTCCCGGGCCTGCCGCAGCAGCACCCCCAGCCGCTCCCGCCGGGCGCGGA
This sequence comes from Streptomyces albus subsp. albus, assembly GCF_000719865.1. Taxonomy (GTDB): domain Bacteria; phylum Actinomycetota; class Actinomycetes; order Streptomycetales; family Streptomycetaceae; genus Streptomyces; species Streptomyces albus_E. Next base: position 68,022 of record NZ_JOID01000016.1, on the reverse strand, counting down.
TCGCCTCCTCCTGCCGTGCCAGATCGGCGTCCAGCTCCTCCAGCACCTCGTGCAGCTCCCGGCCCGCGTCGTCCGCGAGGACGTCCCGCACCTCGTCCAGGCCGAGCCCCAGTTCCGTCAGCCGCCGTATCCGGGCGAGCCGCACCGCGTCCCGCAGCGCGTAGACGCGGTAGCCGTTGGCACGATGCGGCCCCCTCCGCTCCCTACCGTGGCGGCGAGACCGGGAAGGTGCGTGACATGAGCGCCATGGCACATGAACACGAGCCGCTCACGCAGGAAGAAGTCCTGCTGGAGGGCTTCTTGGCCCTGGACACGCCGGAAGGCTTCCGGGCCGAGCTGATCGAGGGGGAAATCGTTGTGACGCCGCCACCGGAGGGGGCCCATGAGGCGAACATCAGCCGGATCATCAGGCAGGTGGCGCGGCACTCCGCCGTGGACATGGATGTATCCGGCAACAAGGGGCTCGCGGTGCCCCGTGGCGGACAGTGCGTGAAGAACCACGTCATCCCGGATCTCACCTTCGCCGAGGCCCGTGTGGGCCTCTTCGACGACGCGGGAGCGTGGATGCCGTGTGACGAGGTCGCGATGGTCGTCGAGGTGACCTCGACCCGAGCCGACCGCGACCGCACGGCCAAGCGCCACTGCTATGCGCGGGGTGGCATCCCGCTCTACCTCCTGGCCGACCGGGAGAAGAACTCCGTGACGCTCCTCAGCGAGCCGGGAGAGGACGACTACCGGCAGGTGAACACGATGCGGCCCCCTCCGCTCCCTACCGTGGCGGCGAGACCGGGAAGGTGCGTGACATGAGCGCCATGGCACATGAACACGAGCCGCTCACGCAGGAAGAACGCCTGCTGGAGGGCTTCTTGGCCCTGGACACGCCGGAAGGCTACCGGGCCGAGCTGATCGAGGGGGACATTGTTGTGACGCCGCCGCCCGACGGGGATCACGAGGAACACATCAGCTCCATCGCGGAGCAGGTGTACATCCGGTCGGCGACACCCATGCAGTTCTCGGGCAACAAAGGGCTGGCCATCCCGCGGAACTCCCTCAGCGTGAGGAATCACGTCATTCCGGACGGGACGTTCGCGCCGAAGGAGCTGCGGCTTTTCCGGGGAGCCGAGCCGTGGATGCCCTGCCGGGGGGTGGCCATGGTGGTCGAGGTGACTTCGACGAACCCGGATCGTGATCGCCGGGCCAAGCGCCTCTGTTACGCGCTGGGGAGCATCCCGCTCTACCTGCTCATCGACCGCCAGAATGGTTCGGTGACGCTCTTCAGCGAGCCGGAGGGCGGGGAGTACCGGCACACCTCAACGGTTCCCTACGGCAAGCCGATCGCCCTCCCCGCCCCCTTCTCCTTCGACCTCGAAACGGGCGAGTTCGTTTGAGTGCCTGAATGCCGCTCCCGCCGTGCCGGGGCCGGGGCGGCTTCCGATGAGTTCCGCGCGGTCCGAACGTCTGTCTCTCCTGTGAAGCCCGCGACAGGAGGACGGCGATGCCCCGTTCCGACGAATCACCGGCCGCGCCCTCCCAAGAGGTGCCGCCACCCGGCAGACCGCGCTCTCCCGCCCCCGGCGACCCTCTGGGCACGGTCGTGCTGACACTTCCCGGCACCGTCGCCCCCGGCGAGGTGGCCGCTCTCTGTGAGCGGTTGCGCGCCCTGTTGGAGCGGCGCGAGGAGACCGGTGACGTCCCCGGCCGCGGCGAACCGTTCGCGGTCGTCTGCGATGCCGGTGCCGTCACCCGGCCCGATCTGGCGACCGTGGAAGCCCTCGCGCGGCTCCGGCTCACCGCCCGGCGGCTCGGATGCCGCTTACGGCTGCGGAACGCCCACCCCGAGCTGCGGTGCCTCCTCCGTCTCCTCGGCCTGGACGGCGTTGTCGGGGACCAGGGCATTGCCGTCGGGGCCCAGCCGCGGGGGCAGGCCGAAGAGGGGGAAGAGGTGCGGGGTGTCGAGGAAGGCGTTGAGCCCGGTGATCCGGCCGTCTGAGATCTCCAGGACCTGGAGCGCCCAGGGTTCATATCCGTGACCGTCGGCGGCGGGGCGGTACTGGCCGAAGGCGGGGCAGCCGTTGGCGGTGACGGGGAGCAGCCGGGAGCCGCGGCAGCCGATGCCGGTGCCCAGCATCCAGGCGCGGATCTCGGCGTGACCGCGCAGCCACAGCGGGTACGGCGGCATGGACAGCCGCGCGTCCTCGTGGAGCAGGGTGGTCAGCGCGTCGAGGTCGTAGCGCTGGAAGGCGTCGACATAGCGCTCCAGCAGGGCGCGCTGCTCCTCGTCCAGGGGGCGGACCGTCTCGGCGGTGTCCGCCCCGGTGGCCTCGATGGTCGAACGGGCCCGCTGCAGAGCGCTGTTGACCGAGGCGACCGTGGTGTCCAGGAGCTCGGCGACCTCGCTCGCCTTCCAGGCCAGCACCTCCCGGAGGATCAGCACGGCCCGCTGCCGGGGCGGCAGGTGCTGGAGCGCCGCCACGAAGGCCAGCCGGACCGAGTCCCTCGCCACCGCCACTTCGGCCGGGTCGCCGCCGGACGGCAGAACCCGGCCGTCGGGGGCCGGCTCGACCCAGGCGCTCTCCGGCAGGGCCTCGGGGAGCGGGGTGCTCGCGGGCTGGGGGGAGGAGAGGTCCATGGGGCGGGCGCGGCGGTTGTTCCCCTTCAGCAGGTCCAGGCAGACGTTGGTGGCGATGCGGTAGAGCCAGGTGCGGAGCGACGCGCGGCCCTCGAAGCGGCCGAGGCCCTTCCAGGCGCGGACCATGACCTCCTGGACGGCGTCCTCGGCGTCGAACGCCGAGCCCAGCATCCGGTAGCAGTAGCCGGTCAGCTCCACCCGGTACCGCTCCAGCCGTTCCTCGGGCCCGGGCCCGCCGGGCCCCGCCGCCTCCCCGGCCGTCGCCGTACCGGACGTTCCGCACGCTGCTACGAGATCACTCACCGAGGCTCACCTCACGCCGTACCCGGACACCGTTTCGGACCGGCTTCTCCGGTCACGGGCACACAGTAGGAGGGGGGTCTGACAACGACCCCTCGGCGAACGGACCGGCCGCGTGGCCCGCCCCGCGGCCGACCGCCCCGCGCGGCACGGCCGCCGCGCACCGGCGGGTAGCATGGCCGTCACGGCGGACGAGCCGGCCGGGCGGTCGCGTCGGGGCCCTTTCCGGGGTCCCGCCGAGGAACGTCCGGGCTCCACAGGGCAGGGTGGTGGGTAACACCCACCCGGGGTGACCCGCGGGAAAGTGCCACAGAAAGCAGACCGCCGGGGCCGCGAGGCACCCGGTAAGGGTGAAACGGTGGTGTAAGAGACCACCAGCGTCCGGGGTGACCCGGACGGCTCGGTAAACCCCACCCGGAGCAAGGTCAAGAGGGGCTGTCTCCGGACGGCCCTGCGCGGACGACCGAGGGCTGCCCGCCCGAGTCCGCGGGTAGACCGCACGAGGCCGGTGGTGACACCGGTCCCAGATGGATGACCGCCTCCCCGCGGGCCGCAAGGCCCCCGGGAGACAGAACCCGGCGTACAGGCCGACTCGTCCGTCGTCATGGCCCCGGCCCGGGGATTCACCCGGGCCGGGGCCGTCCTGCGTGGGCCGGGACTCCGGCGCGACCGGAGCGGGACCCCCGCGCCGCCGGGGCGGCCCGGGCCCGCCGGGTGCCGTCCGCCGAGCCGCGCGGTGGCGGATGAGCAACCGGGGCAAGCGGAATGAAACAGGCATAACGGGTGACTCGCGCTGCGCCGGTCCCGCGGGTGCCGAGGCTGGAGTTCCGCCGGATCCGGACTTCCGGTGGTCCGCACACGGGGTGTGAAGCACGCGCACAGATTTTTCCGTGCGCACACCCTGTCTTTTGTCCGCGATGCGCGGTTCACTCGGATCACGGGTCGCCGCCCCCCGCCCAGCGGCCCGCTTCGCTCCGCCCCCGGTCGCACACCTCCTCCCTCCGCGCGACGGGGGCGGGGCCGTGCCCGCCGCACCTTCCGTACAACCGCCGCCGTGCCCGTACCCGCCGTGCCTCCCGTGCACCCGGCGCCGTGCCCTTCTACGCGCCGCGCCGGCCGCCCCGCCTCCCGCCCCGGGCGGAGAGCGGTCCGCTCCCCGCCGCCCCGGCGAGGCCCCCGCCGGACGTAATGCGGCCGATCGCCCCAGTCGGGGGCGAAGCTCATCCGACGGCCATGTGTGCGTTGTGCACACGACAACGGCCCGCCGTTCCCCGCCGCCACTGTCTTCCCGACACCAACCCACGTCAGGGGAGGGCCACATGACGTCCACGTTCCACGAGCGGGAACTCCGGGCCGCCGCCGCGCACCTCGGCCGCCGCCGCTTCCTCACCGTGACCGGAGCCGCCGCCGCGCTCGCCTTCGCCACCAATCTGCCGGGCAGCTCGCAGGCCGCGGAGCTGGACGCCCGCCGGGCGCTCGCGTCCGATCCGTTCACCCTCGGGGTCGCGTCCGGCGATCCCCGGCCCGGCTCCGCCCTGCTGTGGACGCGGCTCGCCCCCGAGCCGTACACACCCGACGGCGGGATGCCGGAGGCCAGAGTCGAGGTCTCCTGGGAGGTGGCGCGCGACGAGCGGTTCACCCGGATCGCCCGGCGCGGCACGGCCACGGCGCACCCCGAGTACAACCACGCCCTGCACATCGAGGCGGACGGCCTCGAACCGGACCGGGTGTACTGGTTCCGCTTCCGCGCCGGGGACTACGTCAGCCCGGCCGGCCGCACCCGCACCGCGCCCGCCGCCGGCGCCCGGATCGCGGACCTCAAGCTGGCCGCCGTCTCCTGCCAGGCCTACCACCAGGGCTACTTCACCGCCCTCCGGCACCTCGCGGAGGAGGAGCTGGACGTTGTCTTCCACCTCGGCGACTACCTCTACGAGTACGCCGTGAACGCCGCGGGCGGCGCCCGCGCCTACACCGGCGGCCGCACCCTGCCCGCCCACTTCAACCGGGAGACCGTCAGCCTCGACGACTACCGGATGCGCTACGGCCTCTACAAGTCCGACCCGGACCTGATCGCCGCGCACGCCGCGCACCCCTTCGTCGTCACCTGGGACGACCACGAGACCGAGAACAACTACGCGGGCGGCATCCCCGAGAACGGCGTGCCGCCGGAGGAGTTCCTGATCCGCCGCGCCGCCGCCTACCGCGCGTACTGGGAGAACCTTCCGCTGCGCGCCCCCCAGCGCCCCAACGGCGCCGACATGCGGCTCTACCGGCGGCTGGCGTTCGGCAAGCTGGCGCAGTTCGACATCCTCGACACCCGCCAGTACCGCTCCGACCAGGCCTACGGGGACGGCTGGAAGACCCCCGGGCCCGAGTCCGAGGACCCCTCGCGCACCATCACCGGCACCGCCCAGGAGCGCTGGCTGCTGAGCGGCTGGCGCGCCTCGCGGGCCCGCTGGAACGTCATACCGCAGCAGGTCACCTTCTCCCGGCGGCGCAGCAACTCCACCGACGACTACACGGTCAGCATGGACGCCTGGGACGGCTACCCCGCCTCGCGCGAGCGGGTGCTGGCCGGGGCGGAGTCGGCCGGGGTGGAGAACCTCGTCGTCCTCACCGGGGACGTGCACGTCGGCTACGCGTTCGACATCAAGCGGGACTTCGACCGTTCGGACTCCCGCACGGTCGGCACGGAGTTCGTCGCCACCTCCGTCAGCAGTGGCGGTGACGGCGCGGACCAGCCGGCCAACTACCGGCGCTACATGGACGCCAACCCGCACATGCGCTTCTACAACGGGCGGCGCGGCTACGTCACCGTCACGCTCGACGGGGAGAAGGCCCGCGCGGACTTCCGCACTCTCCCCGCGGTGACGACCCCGGGGGCGCCGATCGGCACGGCGGCGTCCTTCGTCACCGAGGCGGGCGACCCGGGGCTGCGGAAGGTCTGACCGCCCGGGGCGCGTGACCCGGCCGCGTGGCCCGGGCCGTCCTGCCCCGGCCTCCGGCCCGTCCCGCCGGCTCCCGGGCGGGACGGGCCGCCACGGCGCGGCGGCGGGAAGGGGACCGTGAACTCCTCCCCGCCGCCGCCCCGTTCATTTCTCGCCCGGGTAGCGGACGCCGATCCGCTCGCGCACCGCGTCCAGCGTGCGCATCACGGCCAGCGTCCCGTCCAGCGGCACCAGCGGGGACTCCGTCTCACCCGCCCGCAGACAGCGCATGACCTCGGCCGCCTCGTGCTGCATCCCGCTGTGCTCGCTCGTTGCGGTGATCTCCTCCGGCTCGCGGCCCGGCCGGTGCAGCACGCACTGCCGCGGGTCGAAGAAGCCGCGCGGGAACTCGATCCGCCCGGCCGTCCCGGTCACGGCCGCCGTCATCGGGGTGTCCGCGGTCATCGAACAGCTCAGCATCCCCACCGCGCCCGAGTCCCAGCCCAGCAGAATGCCCGTGTTGGCGTCCACGCCCTCCGGGGTGAGCTCCGCCCGCGCCTGGACGTCGTCCGGCTCGCCCAGCAGCAGCTGCGCGAACGCCACCGGGTAGACGCCGAGATCGAGGAGCGCGCCGCCGCCCTGCGCCGGGTCGCGCATCCGGTGGCCGGCGTCGAACGGGCCGGTGATGCCGAAGTCGGCGTGGACCGCCCGGACCTCGCCGATCGCGCCGTCCCGCACCAGCCGCAGCATCTCCAGCACCACGGGATTGCAGTACGTCCACATGGCCTCCATCAGGAAGCGGCCGCGGGAGCGGGCCAGCGCCACCAGCTCCGCGGCCTCGGCCGCGTTCAGCGTGAACGGCTTCTCGCAGAGCACCGCGCGCCCCGCCTCCAGGCAGAGCCCGGCCGCCGCCCGGTGCGCGGCGTGCGGCGTCGCCACGTACACCACGTCCACGCCGGGGTCCCCGGCGAGTTCGGCCCAACTCCCGTACGCCCGGGGGATGCCGAAGCGTTCCGCGAAGGCCTCGGCCGGTCCCGCGCTGCGGGAGGCCACGGCCACGACCTCCGCGTCCGGCAGCTTCCGCAGCTGCTCGGTGAAGGTGGAAGCGATCCCACCCGTTGCCAGAATGCCCCACTTGATCTGATCCATGACCATCCCCGCCTGATATCGGCCCCGCTGATGCTGAGAGGATATGGGAGCGATTTCAACAGTGATGGAGAGGCTTATGCGGAAGAGCGGCCCGGCCGGTGACCGGCTCATACCGGGGCAGCGGTCCCGTCCCGCCCGCCGCGCCGGCGGCGGGCGCGGCACGGCGGCGGCCGGACAGCGGCGGACGAGTCTGCTGGTCACCCTGATCCTCGGCGGTATGACCGCCGTCCCGCCGCTCTCCATGGACATGTACCTCCCGGCGCTGCCGGAGGTCGGCCGTTCCCTCGGCAGCTCCGCGGCCACGGTCCAGCTCACCCTCACCGCCTGCCTGACGGGCCTGGCGCTCGGCCAGCTGGTCCTCGGCCCGATGAGCGACCGCTGGGGGCGCCGCCGCCCGCTGCTCACCGGCATGGTCGTCTACGTGATCGCCACCGCCCTCTGCGCGCTCGCGCCCGGCTCCGGGGCGCTCATCGCCCTCCGGCTGGTGCAGGGGCTGGCCGGCTCGGCGGGCATCGTGATCGCCCGTGCCGTCGTGCGCGATCTCTACGACGGCAACGCGATGGCCCGCTTCTTCTCCACCCTGATGCTGATCTCCGGGGTCGCCCCGATCATCGCGCCCGTGATCGGCGGGCAGGTGCTGCGGATCACCGACTGGCGCGGGGTGTTCGTCGTCCTCACCCTGATCGGCACGGCGATCACCTTCGCCGCCTGGCGGTGGCTGGGCGAGACCCTCCCGCCGGAGCGGCGGCACGGCGGGGCGGCCCTCGGCGGCACCCTCCGCACCATGCGCGGGCTCCTCGGCGACCGCGTCTTCACCGGCTACACGCTCACCAGCAGCTTCGCCTTCGCCGCCCTCTTCGCGTACGTCGCCGCCTCCGCCTTCGTCGTCCAGGAGATCTACGGCGCCTCCCCGCAGACCTTCAGCCTCCTGTTCGGGATCAACTCCATCGGCCTGATCGGCGTCAGCCAGATCAACGGCAGGATCCTCGTCGGACGGGTCAGCCTGGACAAGGTGCTCGCCTTCGGCCTCGCCGTCATCACCGCGGCCGCGGCCGCCCTGCTGCTCATGACGAGCGGGGTGTTCGGGGCGGTGGGGCTGGTGCCGGTGGCGTCCGCGCTGTTCGTCCTGATGTCCGCGATGGGCCTGGCGATGCCCAACACCAACGCCCAGGCGCTGATGCGGACCCCGCACGCCGCCGGTTCCGCCTCCGCGCTGCTGGGCACGAGCACCTTCCTCGCCGGGGCCGTGGCCTCGCCCCTGGTCGGCATCGCGGGCGAGGACACGGCCGTGCCGATGGCGGTCGTCCAGCTGGTCTGCGCGCTGGCGGCCGTCGCGTCCTTCCTGCTGCTGTGCCGCCCGTGGCGGCGCCGGGAGACGGCGCCGGCGAAGGAGGCCGCGGCCGGGCCGGCGAACCGGGGAAGCGCGGAGCACCCGGAGCGGACGGGGCACCCGGAGCGGACGGAGCCCCGGGAGCGGGCCGAGTGCCGCGGGGGAGCGGGCGGTCCGGAGAGGGGCCCGGAGCGTCCGGAGAAGCCGGCGGGCCGGGAGGGAGCGGGGAGCTGAGCCGCCTCAGACTGCGGCCGGGCAGCCCCGGGCGGGCCGGACTGGACCCGGAGGAGTTACGCCGCCTCGCCGCCGGGGTCCGGGAGAGCTGCGCGGGCGGCCGGCCGTGGTGCGCCGGGGCCGCCGTCGTCGCCGGGCGCGGCCCGGTCGTCGCGGTCGAGGAGACCTCCGGCTGGGCCGTCCGGTACGGCGCGTACGACGAGCGGACCGGCCTGGGCGTCCCGCTGCCGCCCTCCCGCATGGTGCCCGTGCGGACCGGCACCCTCTTCGATCTGGCCGGGCTCACCCAGCTGTTCACCGCCGTCGCGGTGCTCCAGCAGGCCGAGCGGGGCACCCTCGACCTGGACGGGCCGGTGGCCGACCGTGTCCCGGAGTTCGCCGCGGCCGGCAAGGCCGGCATCACCGTACGGCAGCTCCTCGCGCACACCGCCGGACTGCGTCCGGGCCTTCCGCTGCACCGGGCCCGGGGGCGCGCGGCGCAGCTCGCGATGGTGTGGCGCGAGCCCCCGCTGTCCGCGCCCGGGCGGGTGCGCCGGCACTCGGAACTCGGCGCGCTCGTCGCCCAGGAGCTGCTGGAACGCGTCACCGGCAGTCCGCTCGACGCCTGTCTGCGCCAGGGCGTCACCCGGCCGCTGGGCATGGCCGCGACCTCCTTCGGGCCCGTCCCGTACACGCAGGCCGCGGCGACGGAGGATCAGCGGCGGCCCTGGTCCCCGCTCGACCGCGGCATGCTGCGCGGCACCGTCCACGACGAGAACGCCCACGCGCTGGGCGGCGTCGCGGGCCACGCCGGGCTCTTCTCCACGGCGGCCGATCTCGCCGTACTGTGCCGGGCGCTGCTCGGCGGCGGCGCGTACGGCACCGCGCGGATCCTCGCCCCGGAGTCCGTGGACGCGCTGCTGGCGCCGCCCGGGCTGGGCCTGGCGGTCGACCGGCCCGCCTTCATGGGGGAGCTGGCGGGGCGGGGCGCGGCCGGACTGACCGGCTTCACGGGGCCGAGCCTGGTGCTGGACCGGGCCACCGACACCTTCCTGGTGCTGCTGGCGAACACCGTTCACCCGCGCCGCCGTCCCGTGGACCACGGCCCCCGCGCGGCCGCCGCGACCCGGCTGGCCCGCGCGGTACGGAAGGCGGGCCGGCCGGGCGGCGGGCACTGAGCGGGGCCCGCGGCCCGGCCGCGAGCGCGGGGCCGGCGGCCCACGGGCCTCGCGGGACCCGCCTCGCACCGTCCGGCCCGGGCGTCGTGTCCAGCCGGGCCGGACGGCCGGGCCGGACCACCGGCCACACGGCGGGGGACCGGCTCGGCCGGTCGGTCCGTGCCGTCCGTGCCGTCCGTGCCGTCAGCGCGCGCGTCCGTCTCGTGTGTCCGGTCGTCCGAGTGCCGGCCGCCGGTCCGCCCGCCGTGGTCCGGGCTGTTCCTCCGAGCGCCTAAAATCGGCCGGATGTACGCCTCTCCCTCCGAGCCGGCCGAGGCCGTCCCCGTCGGTGACGATCTGCGGGCCGGGCTCGCGCGCCTGCTCGACGGGCTGCCGCCCCGGCAGGCCGCGCGGGCCGTCGAACGGCTGATCGCCACCTACCGCGGACGCACCCCGACCGACGCCCCGGTGCTGCGCGACCGGCCGGACGTCGCCGCGTACGCCGCCTACCGGATGCCCGCGACCTTCGAGGCCGTCGTCTCCGCGCTCGCGGCCTTCCGCGCGAACACCCCCGGCTGGGAGCCGGCGAGCCACACCGACATCGGCGGCGGCACCGGTGCCGCGGTCTGGGCGGCCGAGGCGAACTGGCCCGGCGGGAACCGCCGCACCACCGTGCTGGACTGGGCCGAGCCGGCCCTCGCCCTCGGCCGCGAACTGGCCGGCGCCGCCGGGTCCGCCGGTCCGCGCGCGGCGGAGTGGCGGCGCGCGGCCATCGGTGACGGGCTGCGCCTGGCGGAGACCGACCTCGTCACGGTCTCGTACGTGCTGGGCGAGCTGACCGCGGCGGACCGCGGTGCCGTGGTCGCCGAGGCGGCCCGCGCGGGGCAGGCCGTGGTCCTCGTCGAACCAGGCACCCCGGAGGGCTATCTCCGGCTCCGCGAGGCCCGTGAGCAGCTCCTCGCGGCCGGACTGCGGATCGCCGCCCCCTGCCCGCACGGCGCGGCCTGCCCGATCGAGCCGGGCCGGGACTGGTGCCACTTCGCGGCCCGGGTCGGCCGGTCCTCGCTGCACCGCCAGGTCAAGGGCGGCTCCCTGCCGTACGAGGACGAGAAGTTCGCCTACGTGGCGGCCACCCGCCTCCCGGCCCCGGCCCCGGCCCCCGGCCCGACCCCGGCCGCCGGCGCCGGCGCGGACGGGCCCGCCGCACCCGCGGCCTCGCGCGTCGTGCGCCATCCGCAGATCCGCAAGGGGCAGGTGCTGCTGGACCTGTGCACGCCGGAGGGCGCCCTGCGCCGGGTGACGGTCACCAAGCGGCACGGCGCCGACTACCGCCGGGCCCGCGACACCGCCTGGGGCGGCACCTGGCCGCCGGGGCCAGCCGGTCCCGAGGCGGACTGACGGAACACCGACGGAACACCGAAGGAACGGCCGCCCGAGGCGGTTCGGGGTGAAATATGCCGCCTCGCCCGACTGCTAGATTCTCGCCATGGCCGAACCCCGCACCCCGCAGACCTCCCGACGCAGCGAACGCTCCCGCCGCGCCATCCTCGACGCCGCTCTCGAACTGGTCGCCGAGACCGGGTTCGGCAAACTCACCATCGAGGCGATCGCGGCCCGGGCGGGCGTCGGCAAGCAGACGATCTACCGCTGGTGGCCGTCCAAGGCGGCGGTGCTGTTCGACTCCTTCCTCGCGCTCAGCGAGGACGCGGGCGGGATCGCCCTCCCCGACACGGGTGATCTGGAGGCCGATCTCAAGCTGGTCATGCGGGCCACGGTCGACGAGCTGAACGACCCCAGGTACGACCTGCCGAGCCGCGCGCTCGCCGCCGAGAGCCAGAACGACCCCGCGCTGGCCGCCGAGTTGACGGCCAAGGTGCTCGAACCGCAGCTCGCCGCCTACGAGGAACGGCTGCGCAGCGCCCAGCGGGCCGGGGACATCGCGGAGGGCACGGATCTGCGGGTGGCGCTGGAACTGCTCGTCGGGCCGCTCCACCACCGCTGGATGCTGCGGACCCGCCCCCTGACCCACGCCTTCGCGGACACCGTCGTCGAGATGGTGCTGCGCGCGCTCGCTCCCCCCGGCCGGTGACGGAAAGGCCGGTGTGACGGACACCCGGCTCGCCGGGTGCTGTGAGCATGAAGACAGTGGCGGAACGGCATATCGGGACATGAGGGGTGAAGACAAGCCACAAGGCGGGTAACTCCGAGAGCCCCGGATGTGAACACCGGCCACTTCGGGCCCCGGAAAGTGGCAGCATTGACCGCGCAACGGTCGAGGTAAGGGGATCGATGGAACGCGAAAAAGGGTTCTCCCAGTGGCTGCGCCGCCGCCCGCGCGGTGGGGCGCGGGGCCGTACGGCCGCCGAGGCGGCGGCCGCGGACCGCGAGAACCTGCTGCTGGCGGCCGTGGCCGCGGGCTTCCCGCTGGCCGAGGCCGCGTACCCGGAAGGGTACGGCTGCTCCTGCGACCGGATCGGCTGCCCCACACCCGGCCGGCACCCCGTCTCCTTCGCCTGGCAGACGCAGGCGACCACCGACGCCGAGAAGATCCGCAAGCTGCTGCACGACCGTCCGCAGGCCAACTTCATCACCGCCACCGGCATCGACCACGACGTGCTCGACGTCCCCGCCGAGGCCGGGCACCAGGCGCTGGAGCGGCTGGAGGCCGAGGGGGTGGAGGTCGGCCCGGTCGCGGAGAGCGGCGACGGCGGACCGCTCGGCCGGGTGCTCTTCTTCACGGCCACCCGCGGCAAGCCCGAGGACGAGGACGAGTGGTGGCCCTGTGAACTGGACTGCCATCCCGAGACCATGGACGAGCATCCGGGCCTGCGCTGGCACTGCCGCGGCAGCTATGTGCTCGTACCGCCCGCCGCGCTGCCCGCGGACGGCTCGGTGCGCTGGCTGCGCGGACCGGAACGGCCGCTGCCCGACCCGCTGACGCTGCTGGAGGCGCTGACGGACGCCTGCGCCCAGTACGCGGACGGCGCGGGCGCGGGCCAGGAGGCCCCGGCCTGGCCCATGGGTCGCTGAGCGGCACCGGTCCGGCGGGTGGACGCCGGGGGACGGCCGGCCGGGTGTCCCCCTGACGGTGGCGGCCGGCCCCCCGGCCCCGGTGGCGGTCAGCCGCCCCGGGCTGCGGTCAGGCCCTCCAGACGGTTGAGGAAGACCACCTTCCCGCCGTCCTTCTTCGCGGGGATGCTCACCGCCGACTGCGATATCCGCACCAGGGTGAGGCTCTTCTCCGCCTTCCCGGTCAGCAGGGCGTTGGCCTTCTGATCGTTGACCTTGTTGATGGTGAAGCCCTCGGCCATCGTCTGCTTCTGCGTGTGGTGCGCCGCGAAGAAGGCGAGCGCCCCGCCGTCCTCCGTGCGCAGGGCCACGGTCCCGTACTGCGGCGGCCGCGCGGGCTGGTCGGCGAACTGCGTCCAGTACTTGGGGGTCTTGCTCTCCCGCTTGCGGTACGCCAGTTGGCCGGAGGTGGCGTAGCCGTCGGCGAAGAGATCCCCCCGGCCCGAACCGAGGTAGTCGGTGTACGTCTTGCTGATCTTCGCGGGGTCCGTGACCAGCCCGGAGCCCCGGCCGCCGGTCACCGGCTCGGCGTAGCCGTCCTCGTCCACCGCCAGTTCCGGCACCTCGTCCCGGCTCAGGATCGACAGATACGCGGCCTTCCACGGGTCGTCCAGCGCGCCCCGGGTGAAGACGATGAGCCAGCGGTTGTCGTCCCGGTTGCTGTCGGTGTCGGCGACGAAGAACTTCGGCCAGCCCGCCTGCCGGGGGATGGCGAAGCGGGCGTCGGTCAGCTTGAGCGGCGGGTAGTCGGGCAGGCCGTCGGGATTCTTCACCCGGCGGGCCTTGAGGTCGGCCTCCCCCATGGCCTGGAGCGCGCCGGTCTCCACACGGGCGCCGAGGGCCGGGTCGAGTTCGCGGTTGGCCTGGTTGTAGCCGTCGGTGAACCGCTGGAGTGCTGTGGCCGCCTCGGCCTTCGTCACGGCCGGGACCACGGCGCGTTCGCCGTGCACCGTCACGCAACCCGTCAGCGTCAGCAGTGCTGTGGCCGACAGGACCGACGCCACCTGCGGCACCCTGCGTCTCATGGGGCTCAATGCTCCTTCGGACTGCTCGATTCGGCGCAACTCTACTGGGCGGGGGACCGGCGCCGGGGCCGGATCCGCTTCCGGTGCCCCGCGGACCGCGTCCGCGGACGCGCGGGCAACTGAGGGAACGCGCCGCACCGGTGGGAGGTTCGGCCCCCGTCCCGATGCCCGGGTGCGGGACGGGGACCGGGGCGGCGGGGCGCCCCGTACGGCGGGTGAGGTTGGGGGCGCCGGTCCTCGGGTACGGCGGGTGGTTGTCCGTGGTGCGTGCCATCATGCACGGCGTGGGTGACCGCCCACCAAGGGTGTGCTTTCGTCTGGGGGGATGATGGCCGGGACTGCGGAATCGGGGTACGCGGCGGCGCTGCGCGAGCTGCGCGGGGCGCAGAAGACGGCGAAGGGGGTGTCGCTCTACTCCCGGTACGTCAACCGCCCGGCCGGGCGGGTCCTCGCCGCGGCGGCGTACCGGATCGGGCTGACGCCAAATCAGGTCACATTGATCAGCGGCGCGTTGAGCTTCGCCGGGGTGGCGGCGCTCGCTCTGGCCCGGCCCTCCTGGTGGCTGGCCGCGGCCGTCTGGGCGGCGCTGTTCGCCGGCTTCGCGCTCGACTCGGCGGACGGCCAGCTGGCCCGGCTGCGCAAGGAGAGCAGCCCGGCGGGGGAGTGGCTCGACCATGTGGTGGACGCGGCGAAGATCACCGCGCTGCACGCCGCCGTGCTGGTCTCCTTCCACAGATTCTTCGAACTGCCCGGCCCGGGCTGGCTGCTGGTGCCGCTGGGCTTCCAGTTCGCCGCTCTGCTGATCTTCACGGGCGGGCTGCTGGCCGACAAGCTCAAGCCGAGGGGCACGGCGGCCGGTGCCTCCGCTCAGCCCGCGCAGCCCCTCTCGCGGCTGCGGGCGGTGGCGTTGCTGCCGGTGGACTACGGCGTCTTCTGCGCGGTGTTCCTGCTGCTCGGCAGCGAGACGGTCTTCCTGGCCGCCTATACCGCCCTGTTCGCCGTGCACGCGCTCTTTCTGGTGGCCTTCATGGCGAAGTGGTTCCGGGAGCTGAACGCGATACGCCCGGCGTGACGGGCGGCGCCAGGGCGTCGAGGGCGCGCCGCAGTTGGGTGCTGGAGGTGTGGACGGTGTACGGGAAGTAGACGACCTCCACTCCCACGGTGGCGAACTTCCGCTCCAGTTGGTCGCCCTTGGGCGTGCCGCGCCAGTCGTCGCCCTTGAAGATCTTGTCGAAGCGGACCTGCTGCCAGGTCTCCAGCTTGTCCGGCACGGTCTCGACGAACGCGGCGTCCACGAACCGGATGGAGCGGATGATCTCCAGCCGCTCCACCAGCGGGACCACGGGCTTCCGGCCTTTGGCCAGTTCCGCCATCTCGTCCGACACCACTCCCGCGATGAGATAGTCGCACCGGGCGCGGGCGTGTCTCAGGATGTTGAGGTGACCCACGTGGAACAGGTCGTAGACCCCCGGCGCATAACCGACGGTGTGCGTCATGCGGTGGTACCCCCCTTCACAGCGCGCTCCCCAGCGCGCCGCTGTCGACGATAGCCGGATGCGGGGCGCTCCACGGTCGATTGCGAAAGGCCAACTAACAGAGAAGAAAGCCATGTTGCAGTAATGAACGGCTAGGGTTGCTGCCATTCGACTCCGGGGGGAGGAGCGTGCCATGCCGGAGACCGGTACGGCCGCGGCGGGACGGGTTCTGCTCGTCTCCACCAACTACGCGCCAGAGCAGGCCGGAATAGGGCCGTACGCCACGCAGATCGCCGAACACTGGGCCGCCGGCGGGCGGATCGAGACCCATGTCCTCGCGGGCATCCCGCACTACCCCGCCTGGCGGGCCGATCCGGCCTACCGCGGCGTGTGGCGCCGCGAGGAGACGCGTGCCGGCGTCCGGGTCCACCGCCGCCGGCACACCGTGCCGCCCCGTCAGACCGCCGTGCGCCGGGCCCTGTACGAGGCGTCCATCCTCGCCGGAGGACTGCTCGCCCCGCCCCGGATGGGCCGGCCCGACGCCGTGATCGCCCAGCTGCCGAGCCTCGCCGGCGGCGTCCTCGGCGCCCGGATCGCCCGCCGGCACGGCGTCCCGTACGTCCCCGTGGTCCAGGACCTCATGGGCGCCGCCGCCGCGCAGAGCGGCATCCGCGGCGGTGACCGCGCCGCCGCCGCGGCCGCCGCGGTCGAGCGCCGTGTGCTGCGCCGGGCGACCCTGGTCGGCGTCATCCACGAGACGTTCACCGACAAGGTGGCCGCCATGGGGGTGGACCCGGGCCGTATCCGGCTGGTCCCCAACTGGTCGCACGTCGCCCGCCCTTCGCGGCCCCGGGCCGAGACCCGCGCCCGCCTCGGCTGGAGCGCGGAGCGCACCGTCGTGCTGCACTCCGGCAACATGGGCCTCAAGCAGGGGCTGGAGGTGCTCGTCGGCGCCGCCCGCGCCGAACCGGGCGTCGACATCGTCCTCATGGGCGACGGCAACCAGCGCGAACGGCTCCAGGACCTGGGCCGGGGGCTGCCGAACCTGCGCTTCCTCCCGCCGGCCGAGGAGGCCGAGTTCCCCGACGTCCTCGCCGCGGCCGACGTCCTGGCCGTCACCCAGCGCGCCTCCGTCCTGGACATGAGCATCCCGTCCAAGCTCACCTCCTACTTCGCCGCCGGCCGGCCCGTGATCGCCTCCGTCGCGGAGGAGGGCGGCACCGCCGGGGAGGTACGGCGCTCCGGGGCGGGCGTCCTCGTCCCCCCGGAGGATCCGGAGGCGCTGCTGGACGCGGTCCGGAAACTGGCAGCCGACCCCGCCGCGGCCGACGCGCTCGGCGCCCGCGGCCCCGCCTACGTCGACGCCCACCTCAGCCGCGAGGCGGGGCTGGCCCGGATCACCGGGCTCCTCGACGAGGCACTGGAAACCCACCCGAGCCCGAGGGGACCCCGCTGATGACGGTGGTACAGCACGGCGCCCAGCAGGGGTCCGACGAGCCGGACCTGCTGCGCGACCAGTTCCGCCAGCTGCTGCGCTACCGCGCGCTGATCGTGGCCGGTGTCGTCCTCGGCCTGCTCGGCGGGGCCTGGACCGCCCTCGCCGGCGGCCCCGCCTACACGGCCACCAGCGAGGTGACCGTGCGCTCGGCCAGCTTCGACCCCTTCTCGCCCGGCGGCGGCAGCCCCGAGAAGGAGGTCAGCATGGGCTCCGAGCGGCAGACGGCGCTCAGCAACGCCGTCGCCGCCCGCGCCGCGAAGGAACTCGGCGACCCCGACCGCGTCGACCGGCTGCAGGACGGCCTCCAGGTCACCAACCCGCCCAACACCCTCGTCCTGCGCTTCTCCTACACCGACGGCTCCCCGCGCACCGCCGCGACGGCCGCCAACGCCCTCACCCAGGCCTATCTGGACAACCGGCGCGACCAGACCCGGTCCGTGATCGACAACATGATCAAGGGCTACGAGGAGCAGCTCGAACCGCTGAAGAAGCAGCGCGACAAGCTCGCCGAACAGATCGACGGGCTCGGCGACGGCCGGGCCCTGGACACGACGCTCTCCGTGCAGTCCGGCGTCATCGGCCGGATCTCCGAGCTCAACAGCAGCATCACCAAGCTGAAGGCGGTGGACACCACCCCCGGCTTCGTGGTCCGCACCGCCACCCCGCCGGCCGGCCCCTCCGGGCCGGGGCTGCCACTGCTCCTCGGTCTCGGCGGGGCCGTCGGCATCGGCATCGGCCTGGTCGCCGCCTGGGTGCGGCTGGTCTTCGACCCCACCGCCCGTTCCCAGAGCGACGTGGTCCGTGCCCTGCGCGCGCCCGTGCTGGGCACGCTGCCCCGGCCGCGGCGGAAGCAGCCCCGCCGGCTGCTGGCCCAGGGCCGGGTCGCCGAGGAGTACCGCTCGATCGCCTTCCGCCTCGCCTACGACCAGGACTTCGCCGAACGGCGGCGGCTGCTCGTCGTCGCCCCGCGCGGCCCCATCGACACCGCCGCCGAGGCCTCCGTCAACCTCGCCGCCTCGTTCGTGGAGATGGGCCGGGACGTCCTCCTCGTCGAGGCCGATCTGCGCACCCCCGGCCTCGCCCACAAGCTGCGCTCGGCCGAGGGCATACGGCCCGGCT
Source organism: Streptomyces albus subsp. albus (assembly GCF_000719865.1). Taxonomy (GTDB): domain Bacteria; phylum Actinomycetota; class Actinomycetes; order Streptomycetales; family Streptomycetaceae; genus Streptomyces; species Streptomyces albus_E. The sequence goes on along the minus strand of NZ_JOID01000016.1, from coordinate 50,131 downwards.
GGGCCCGCACCCCGTCCCGCGGCGACAACGGCTGGCCCACCGGCCTGCAAATACCCATCGACGCCGGGGAGTCGGGCGCCTTCGACCTGGTGCCCGGCGGCAAGGTGCGCAACGTCGCCCGCGCGCTCACCTCCGGGCCCGCCACCCGGCTGTTCGCCGAGGCGGACTCCCCCGGAACCGTGGTCGTCGTCCTCGCGCCCGCCGTGCTCTCGTACGCCGACGCGATCGCGCTCGCCGACCGCGTCGACGGGGTGCTCGTGGTCTGCGACCCGCGCGAGGTGCGGCGCGACGACCTCGCCCGGGTCCGCGAACTCGTCGGCGGCGCGGGCGGCAAGGTCCTCGGGGCGCTGCTGCACTCCGAGGACTCCGCCCGGCGCGGCCGCCTGCCGGCCCTCCGCCGCCGCGGGCGCGACGCGGCGCGGTCCCGCCCGGCCGCGGACGCCGGCGACCCGGGCGCCGCGCACGACACGGCACCGGAGCCCGCACCGGGGACCGGAGCCGGGGGCGGGCCCGCGTCGGGCGGCCCGGAACGCCGGGTCTCCTGGCCGGCCGCCGGGGAGGCTTCCGGCGGCACGGGCGAGGAGGACGACCGCACCGCGGACCCGGCCCGCCCCGCCCGCCGGTGACGCACGGCCCGTCGGACGGCACCCCGGACCCGGACGCCGGGACCCGGCCCGCCGGCGCGGCAGCCGAAGAACCCGGGGCCGAGGAGCCCGTGCGGCGCCGGGCCGCGGAGCCTGCGGCCGGCAAGCCCGGGGCCGGGCCGCACGGACCGGGGGAACCCGGGGCACGGGACGGTGGCGGTACCGGGGCCGGGGGGTTGCGGACGCGGGCCGCCGTGGTCTGTTCCGTCGCCGACCAGGGCGTCTCCGCGCTCACCAATATCGTCGTGCTCATCGTGGCCGCCCGGCTCTCCACCGCCGCCGGCTTCTCGGTCTTCTCCATCGTCTACACCGTCTTCACCGTCCTGCTCGGCCTCTGCGTCTCCTACGTCGGCCAGGCCCTCGTGCTGGAGCGCGGGGAGCCGGCCGCCGTCCGCTCCGCCTGCCGCTCCGCGGTCGTCTTCACCGCCGCGGCCTCCGCCGTGACCGGCGCCGCCATGGCCGCCGTGCTCGCGTTCGTGCCCGGGGAGACGGCGCGCGGACTCGCCGTCCTCGGGCTCGTCCTGCCGGTCGTCCTCACCCAGGACGCCGTCCGCTACTGCTGCTCCACCCTCCGGCTGCCGCATCTGGCGCTCGCCGCCGACCTGCTGCGGCTCGCCGCCGTCGCCCCCGCCCTCGCGCTTCAGCCGCAGGGCAGCGGGCCGAGCCGGCTCATCGCGGTCTGGGGCCTGTCCGCCCTCCCCGCCCTCCTGCTCGGCGCCGCGCTGCTGTGGCCGCGGCTGCGCGGTGTCCCGGGCGACCCGCGCCGCTTTCTGCGCCGGGGCCATCTGGGGCGGCGCTTCGTGCTGGAGTTCGCCGTCGGCAACGCGTCGAGCCAGCTCGCGATCGTCGGGCTCGGCCTCTTCGCCAACCAGCTCGCCGTCGGCGCGCTCCGCGGCGCCGTGGCCCTCTTCGGCCCGATGAACGTCCTCTTCAACGCGGCGACCTCGTTCGGCCCGCCGCTGCTGAACCGCGTCTCCGGCACCGGCCGCCGCATCCGCGCCACGGCCGTCCTGGCCCTAGTCCTCGCGGGCACCGCCGCCCTCTGGGCCAGTGTCCTCAGCCTGCTGCCCGGCCGGGTGGGACGCGAACTCCTCGGCGCCACCTGGGAGTCCGCCTCCGCCCTGCTCCCCGCCACCGGGGCGCAGTACACGGCCATCGCGCTGGGCACCTGCGCCCTGCTGACCCTGCGCGTGCTCAGCCCCCGGAGCACCCTGCCGATCCAGGTGGTCTTCTCGCTGCTCGCGGTGGCCCTCCTCCTCGGCGGCTACGTCCTCGGCGGCGTCCTCGGCGCGGCCTGGGGTCTCTGCCTCGGCTCTGCCCTCAAGGCGGCGGCGGCCTGGACCCGCACGCTTCTCCTCGGGCGCGGGGCGGCGCGGGGAACCGGCGCGGCCCGGCCTCCCGGCGCCCCGGCGGAGGCGGGGACGCCCGGGGCCGGCGGCCGCTAGTCAAGCGGCCGGCAGGCACCGTCCGCCCGCCGGGAAGCGGCGCCAGGTGTGGCGCGTGGGGGCACCCACGGCTCGGAGAGCTTGGGGCAGCCGCCGCGACGGGGCGCGTGCTGCCCGCACCGGCCGATCGGCTCACGGGCGGGTGTCCGTGCGCGGCGGGCGCCCCCGGCCCCACCCGTTACCGCAGCAGCCTCCGGGCGTCCGAACGGAACGTCGTCACCAGGGCCAGGCAGAACAGCGCGATCCCGATGCGCCCGGCCGCCTGCAGCAGCGGTCCGCGGAGCAGGATGAAGGAGTAGCCGGCGATCAGCGGGATCACGGCCGCGGTGATGTTGCCCGGCCGTTCGTCCTCCACCGTGCGCAGGGTGTACCGGCGGTCGCCGCGGGCGCAGAGATAGCCGAGCCCCAGGAAACCGGCCACCATGCCGCCGGAGCCGAAGTCGAGCCACAGCTCGGCCCAGAGCGGTGAGGAGAGATTGGTGTTGGTCATGCCCATCCACTGGCCGACCCGCACCCCCGAGTCCAGGGGCTTGCCGTCCCAGACCGAGCGGGGCACGAAGAAGAACGTGGTCCCGGCCAGCTGCCGCCCGTAGGAGTGGCCCGCCCCCGACTCGACGAAGGTGATGGTGTTGGCGAACATGCCGATCTGGTCGTAGTCCTTGAGCGTCAGGGGCTCCACGAAGGAGGTGGACTCCACGGCCTTGCGGCCCTCCTCGTCGTACCGGAAGCGGTCCATGAAGGGGAACAGCAGCAGCGCCGCGATCACCCCGAGGGCCAGCGAGGCCCGGTACATCACCGGGCTCTTCGGGAAGGCGGTGAAGAGGATCGCGAAGGCGACGGTGAGGAACCAGTACCGCGGGTTGGAGATCGGGTTGTTGACGACGATGTTGACGACCACCAGCCCCGCCAGGAGCAGCAGGACCATCGGGCTGCGCCGCGGCACCTTGGACGTGACCATCCAGCGCAGCACGAAGAGCAGCGCCAGCAGCGCCGGTACGGTGCCGAAGCCGCGCAGGAAGGCCGAGCCCACGTTGCCGTCCCCGCCGCCCGCCCCGCTGGCCCCGATGGACTCGCTAATCTCCTGGCGGCTCTCGAAGAAGACGGCGGGACCGCCGAGCTGGGCGATGAACAGCCCGCTGCCCGCGTAGGCGAGCAGGATCAGCAGATAGAGCCGCCGGCGGCCCACCGAGGCCGCGGGCGGCGTCCAGCGGATGCGGAGCGCCGGGCGGTGCCGGGCCAGCAGCACGCCCACGTCGAACGCGACGCAGCCCAGCAGCACCAGCGCGATGGCGAGCACCGTGTCCGAGCGGGGGCCGACCACCGGGGTGGGCGTGCGGCCGAGTACGGCCTGCGCGAGCGGGGCCACCCCCATGGCGATGTAGCAGAACAGCCAGAAGGAGCCCTGGATCAGCCGGCGCCGGGCCGTCAGCACCATCGCGGCGAGCCGGGCACCGGCGTAGCAGGTCAGCACCAGCTGCAGCCAGTACGCCGCGTCGCGCACCCCCTCGCCGTACTGGGCGGAGACCACGGCGGGCAGGCCGCCGACCAGCCCGAGGATCAGCGGGACGGACAGCGCCCGGGAGAGCACGGCGCGCGGCGCGGACTCGGCGGCGGGCGGGGTCACGGGCACGGGCGGGACGGGCGCGGGCAGGCCGCCGGGCGCGGTCGGGCCCCCGGAACCGTCCCCGCGACCGCCCCCCGGACCGCCGCGTGGGCCGTCCCCCGGTGCGGCTTCCCCCGGCCCGGCCCGTCCCGCGGCGCCGGCCGGTCCCGTCGGCAGATCGACTGCCATGTCCCCCCAGATGCAAGCGAGTTCGCCCCCGGAGCGGCACGGCAGCCGCCCCCGCCCCGCAGTCTAGGAGCGTCCCCGCACACCGTCCGCCACTTCGTTCGATAAGCCTGCGGGCGGCCGCGCGCCGCCGATACGCTGACGGCACGATGCCGGGGGGCATCGGGGGGAGGAAGACTTCGTGAAGGTTCTGCACGCGGTCACGCTGCACACACCGACCAACGACTTCGGCGGTCCCACCCGCGTCGCGCTGAACCTCTCGCGAGGGCTGCGGCGGCGCGGCGTGGACGCCCGGATCACCGCGCTCGGCGACCGCTTCGACGGCCCGCTGCCCGACTCCGTCGAGGGGGTGCCCACCTGGCTGTACCAGGCCCGGCACGTGCTGCCGGCCTTCGAGGTCAGCGGCATCACCTCACCGGCGATGCTCGCCCGCGCGCACCGCATGGTGAAGGGCGCCGATGTCGTCCACGTCCATCTGATGCGGGATCTGGTGACGCTGCCCATCGCGCTGACCGCGCTGCGCTGCGGCGTCCCGCTGGTCCTGCAGACGCACGGCATGATCGACCCGACCGAGAAGCGCGTGGCCCAGCTCGTCGATGTCCTCGGGCTGCGCAAGGTGCTGCGCGAGGCCGACGCCGTGCTGCATCTGACGGAGATGGAGCGGGAGGACGTGGCCGAGGTCATCGCCCCCGACCCGCTGCGGTTCACCCACCGGCTGGTGAACGGCGTCCAGCCGCAGGAGCCCCGCCCCGCCACCACCGGGGACAGGCCGCCGACCGTGCTGTACCTGGCCCGCGTCCAGGCCCGCAAGCGGCCGGAGGACTTCATCTCCGCGATGCCCGTGGTCCTCGCCAAGTACCCCGGGGCGCGCTTCGTGCTCGCCGGGCCCGACACCGGTCCGCTCGCCGACGAGATGCTGGCCCTGGCGGCCCGCCTCGGAGTGGCCGACTCGGTGGAGTACGTGGGCCCGCTCGGCCACACCGAGGTGCTGGAGCAACTGCGCCGCTCCGACGTCTACGTCCTGCCGTCCGTGGTCGAGCCCTTCGCCGTCTCCATCCTGGAGGCCATGTCCGTGGGGCTCCCCGTGGTCGTCACGAAGACCGGCGGGCTGTCGCCGGACGTGGAGGCGGCGGGCGCCGGGCGGGTCGTGGACAGCCGTCCCGACGCCGACAACGGGCCGCTGGTCGGCCAGGCGATCCTCGAACTGCTGGACCCGGCCGCCAACGCCGAGGCGTCCGGGGCCGCACACCGCCTGATCCGCGACAAGTTCTCCATCGACGCGGTCGTCGAGGACCTGCACGGGGTGTACGAGAAGGTCATCGCCCGGCACGGGCGCTGACCCCGGCCCCTCGCGTCCCCTCCGGCCGGCCCGGAGGGAACGCGAGGGGGAGCCGGGTGGTCAGCCGATGCGCCCGGTCCGCCGTCCCTCCCGGGTCTTGAGCCCGATCTGCCACCGGTAGAAGCTCATGGCCAGGGCGTAGTCCAGACCGGCCCGCCCGTCGAGGAAGCCGAGCTTGTAGAAGTAGGCGTAGCCGAAGGACACCAGCGGCTTGAACGGCGCCTTGTGGAAGAGCTGCCCCTGCCGGGTCTTGGCCAGCCGGATCTCCTCCCGCACCTCCGGGTGGAGCTCCAGCCAGGCCTCCCAGTCCGAGTACCGGTTGTGCCGGTCGAACCAGGTGCGCACCGGGTCCAGGTCCTCGTGCTCGATGGGGGAGCGCAGCCGCCGCACCGACTCGGCGATCGGCTGGTAGTGGCCCTCCTGCTCGCCCATGCCCGGCGCGTCGAGATCGCCGAGCACGGGGAAGTAGCAGCGGCCCCGGTCCATCAGGGCCCGCTTGACGATGGTGTAGCCGTGCCGCAGCCGCTGCCCCGCGAACCAGTAGCCCAGCGGTATGTCGAAGGCCGCCTCCTCCACCGGCCCGGAGAAGACCTGCCGCAGCTCCGCCAGCAGCGCCGGGCTCGGCGTCTCGTCACCGTCCAGGAAGAGCATCCACGGGATCTCCGGGCGGACGTGGTCCAGACACCACTGCTTCTTCTTGGGGTACTTGCCGTCCCACTCGTACGGCACGATCTCCGCGCCGAGTTCCGAGGCGATCTTGCGGGTGTCGTCGGTGCTGTCCGAGTCGACGACGACCACCGCCTCGAAGTGGCCCATGACGGAACCGACCGCCGCGGCGATGTTCTCCGCCTCGTTCTTGGTCGGGATCGCCACGACGATGGGGAGTTTGGCGCTCACCCTGTGCCTCCTGAGTTCAGCCAGCTGTGGCAGCCCGTGGAACCGAAGCCGCGGGCCGACGCCGGGATGGTGATCTCGATGTCCCCGCCCTGGGACCGGCCGGAGCCGGAGTCCAGCTTCTTGCCGCCGGCTCCGGTGATCCGCCAGACGCACTCCTCGCCGCCGCCATCCCCGCCCCGTCCGGCGTCCGCGGCGGACGGGCCCGGCCCGGGGGAGCGGTAGCGGCCGGGGACGATGACGCGCCCCGCCTTCCGCCGCTCGCCGACCGCGAACTCGCCGTCGGGGAAGCCTTGGTCGGCGGCCTCGACCAGCGGCATCCGCCGCGGGCAGAGGTGGGTGACGGCATCGCGGGCGCCCCGGATCTCACCGAGGATGAGCGCGCTGACCGCCATGTCCTCGTTCCGCCGCTCCAGGAACGCCAGCCGGTCGCAGGCCTCCTGACCGCCCTCCAGGACGGCCGCCGGGTCCTGCCCCTCGGGCACCCGCCCGATGAGGTACTTCTTCTCCTTCTTGCCGAACGACCCGGTGGCGGGAGTGAGGTCCGCCTCCGGCTCCTTGGGGCCGGGCGGGACACCGCCCGCGTCCGGGCCCCGGTCGTCCTCCGCCGGGGCCGAGGGGGCGGCGGCCGCGCCGGACCGCTCCTTCCCCGCCCGGCCGTCCTTGCCGTCCCGGCCGTCCCCGGAGCCGCTGCCGCCGTCCCCGCCGCAGCCCGCGAGCAGCACGGCGGCGGCCGTCACCAGCGTGACGGCCGCGCCGCGGCGGGCACCGTGGCGCTTCACGGTGCCCCGAAGGTCAGCAGCAGGGTGGGGTCGCCGGCCGTCCCCGGGGCCTCCCGGGAGGAGAGCCACAGGCTGTCGGTGCCGTCCCCGGTCAGCGCGACGTCCATGTCCTGGCCGAGCCGGGAGGCCAGTGCGGCCGTGTCCAGCAGGGTGGAGTAGGTGCCCTGCGAGGCGGTGGCCCCGGTCAGTGTGCCCAGCACCGTCGAGGAGAGCTCGGGCTTGCCGGTGTAGGTGGTGCCGGTCTCCGTCCACGCGCCGGTGACGGGGACGATCCGCGTGGCGTCCCCCGAGCCGGCGAAGGAGTCCGAGGTGAGCTGCACCCGCAGCGCGGCGCTCTTGAGCACCTGGCCCGCCGGCGCCTCCGGCAGCGGGAAGCGCAGATACGCCTCGTACGCCGTGGAGCCGCGCACCGCGAGCTGCCCGGTGGTGCCGTAATTGGTGCCCGCCGCCTGCTGGTTGACGTAGGTGTCGGCCGACGGCTGCACCGCCGTCACGGTGTCCGAGGGCGCGGTGCCCAGCTCGTGGTGGTCCTCGACCTGCGCGGAGCTCAGCACACTCGGGTAGACGGCGGACTCGTCGAGCTGCCCGGCGAAGTAGTCGCTGCTCGGGCGGCTCGGCCAGCCGCGCAGGTTGTCGCCCCCGAAGCGCCAGTAGCCCTCGAAGTCCCGGCTGCTGACGACCAGCAGATTGCTGGCCCGCAGCTGTCCGTCCACGTAGAGGCGCATGCCGTTGCTGCCCTGGGTGGCGACGACGTGGTGCCATTCGCCGTCGTTGTACGAGCCGGGGGTCGTGATGGTCCGCGTCCAGCCGCTGGTGACGCCGAAGGTCAGCCGACCGGAGTCGGTCATGTAGACGTGCTTGTCGTGCCGCGAGCTGTTCTGCAGGATCCGGTCGCCGAACCCGGCGAGCATGCCGCCGGCCGTGGTGTCCGTCCTGAACCAGGTCTCGATGGAGTACGCCGCCGGCCGGGGCCGCCGCTTGTCGCTGTAGGTGTACGAGTCGATGCCGTCGTGGCCGACGGCCGTGCCGGTGCCGGGGACGGCCCCCGGGTTGACGGCGCGGGCCGGGCCGCCGCGGTGGATGCCGGCGCTCTGCGCGGCGTCGGAGGAGTCGGCGGCGAACGTGCCGGACGGCTCGTCGTAGCGCCAGTACAGCTCGGCGCCGTCGGTCCGCACCTTCTCCGCGTACGCCTCGGCGGTCAGGGCCGGGGTGGCCGACCGCGGCGGGGACTGGGCGCTGGTGTTGGTGCCGTCGCTCGCGCTGACCCGGTAGGTGTAGGTGGAGCCCGGGACGACGTCGGTGTCGGTGAAGGTCAGCTGCGGCTGCGACCACGGCTTGGAGGAGGCGCTGACGGTGTGCACCGGCGTGGACGAGCCGTTGCGGTAGACCCGGTAGGTCAGTTCGCTGTCGTCGAGGTCGACGCTCGGCTGCCAGCGCACCGTGACCGAGCCCGGCGCCGTGCTCGACGCCTCGGTCTGCGGCACCGGCGGCGCGCCCGTGTCGGGGCTGTCGGCGAAGCGGGTCAGACCCTGCTGGCCGTCGCCGTTGACGGTGGTGAACTCGCCGCCGACCCAGAGGTAGTCCCGGCCGCCGGCCGAGGAGAGGGCCATGGTGCGCGGCCCGATCATCTCGCCGAGGCCGTCGTTGGTGTCCGGGAACCAGCCGAGCAGCTCCGGGTCGTTCACCGACTGGGCCAGCAGGTGGTAGCGCTCCTGGTTGGGGAAGGCGCCCATGCTGCTGCAGTCGTGCGCGTGTGAGCCGCTGTAGAGGACGTCCCCGTGGGTCTGGACGGACTGGGTCGCGCCCAGGCAGGTGTCCCGCCAGCGCTGGTCCAGGGTGACGGGATCGTAGGCGACGCGTCCGTCGAAGACGCCGCCGCCGTTGCCCTCGCTGGCCGAGTAGACGCCCGAGGCGTCGGCGAAGATGTCCTTCACCACGGAGGTCTGCGGAAAGAAGCCGAGCGGGTAGCTCTTCTCGACCGCGCCGGTGGCGGCGTCCACGGCCGCCAGCGCGTGCGAGTCCTCGTCGTTGACGGTGAAGAAGTCGCCGCCGAGCATGACGGTCCCACCGTCCGGGGTGACCTCGACGGCCCGGCCGGGCTCGTCCGCGTCGGCCCGCCAGGGCAGGACGTCCCCGCCGGTGGAGACGGCGGCGAAGCGGCTCCGCGACTGGCCGCCGACGGTCTGGAAGTCCCCGCCGAGGTAGACGGCGCCGTCCGTGGCGGCCAGGGCCCGGACGGTGGCGTTGACCGAGGGCTTGAAGTCGGTCCGGGGGGTGCAGGTGTCGATGTCGATCGCGGCCAGGCTGCTGACCGGGACGCCGTTGACCGCGCCGAAGAAGCCACCCGCGTAGAGCGTCTCCTCGTCCGGTGACACGGCCAGCGCCCGGACGGTCGCGCTGCCGGAGCCGACCGTGAAGGACAGCTCGCAGTCCGTCGGCGCGCCGGTCGCGGCGTCGAGGGCGGTGAAGTTCACCGCCGACCGCTGCTGGCTGCTGCCGGCGGGCGTGCCGGGCGGTCTGACGGTCGAGAACGTACCGCCGGCGAAGACCACCCCGCCCGCCTCGGCCATCGCCCAGACGATGCCGTTCGTCTGCCACGTCGGCAGCTCGTCGGCGGTGATGCCGACGGGCGGGGTGAGGGCGGCCGCCGGCGCCGCCGCCACCGTTCCCAGTCCCGTCAGTGATGCGGCCGCCAAAGACAAGGCAGCCGTGTAGACCCCCACTGTGCGCATGTGCCCCCCCCGGGCTGTGCATTCCGTGCATTCCCCGACGCGGCCCAGCGGCCGCCTTAGCTGGCGAGAGTAAGCCGTTGGCGTCGCACCGGTCACCACTTCGGTTGAACTCATTGCCGTTTGTTGGCCGTTGCACATCCCGGGGCGCGCCACGGCCGGGCCGGCGCCGGGCCGGGGAAGCCCGACGGCCGGACTCCGGCCCGCGCCCGGCCGGCGGCCCGTCATGTCAGCGGTCGATCCGCACGGCGGTGCCGGAGAGCTCCGACTCCAGCTGGGTCCGGTCGGCGTCCACCATGATCCCGGCGAGTTCCGGCCACATCACCCGCGGCTTCCACCCCAGCAGCGACTCGGCCTTGGAGGCGTCCCCGATGAGCGCGTCGACCTCGCTCGGCCGTTCGTACTTGGGGTCGAAGCGGACGTGCTCGGACCAGTCCAGCCCGGCGGCGGCGAACGCCGTCTCCGTGAACTCCCGCACGCTGCCGGCCTGCCCGGTCGCCACCACGTAGTCGTCCGGCTCGTCGCGCTGGAGCATCCGCCACATCGCCTCGACGTACTCCGGGGCGTAGCCCCAGTCCCGCACCGCGTCGAGATTGCCGAGGTAGAGCCGGTCCTGCAGGCCAGCCTTGATCCGGGCGACCGCGCGGGTGATCTTGCGGGTCACGAAGGTCTCGCCCCGGCGCGGCGACTCGTGGTTGAAGAGGATGCCGTTGACCGCGTAGAGGCCGTACGCCTCGCGGTAGTTGACGGTCGCCCAGTAGCCGAAGACCTTGGCGCAGCCGTACGGGCTGCGCGGGTGGAACGGCGTCCGCTCGTTCTGCGGCGGCGGGGCGGAGCCGAACATCTCCGAGGAGGAGGCCTGGTAGATCCGCGTGTCGATGCCGCTGGCGCGGATGGCCTCCAGCAGCCGCAGGGAGCCCATGCCCGTCACGTCGCCGGTGTAGAGCGGGGCGTCGAAGGAGACCCGCACGTGCGACTGCGCGCCCAGGTTGTAGACCTCGTCCGGCCGCAGATCGCGGAGCAGGTTGACGAGCGCCACCCCGTCCGACAGGTCCGCGTGGTGCAGGACGAGGGTGCGGCCCGGCTCCTGCGGGCCCTGGTAGATGTGGTCCAGACGCTCGGTGTTGAAGGACGAGGACCGGCGGATCAGGCCGTGGACGGTGTAGCCCTTCGACAGCAGCAGTTCGGCCAGATACGAGCCGTCCTGCCCGGTGACGCCGGTGATCAGCGCGGTTCTGCCCCCGCGCCGCGATGTGCCGGTGCCCGTGCCGGTGCCGGTGTCGTTCTCGTTCTCGCTCAACGGTCTTCTCCCCCTCGGGACGGGGCCGTACGGCGGTACGGCCCCTCTGGTCGGCGCGGGGCCCGGTGCCCGTGTGCCGTGCGCGGTTTCCTGGTTTGGTGTGCTACGCGCCGAATGCCCTGGCAGAATCCGGGACATGACCCAGACGCATGAGCTGCTGCCGGCGACGGCCCGGATATTCGTGGCGGGCCACCGCGGCCTGGTCGGATCGGCGGTGGCGCGCCGCCTCACCGCCGACGGCCACGAGGTCGTCACCCGCGACCGGGACCGACTCGATCTGCGCGACGCCGCGCGCACCGAACGCTTTCTGCGCGACATCCGGCCGGACGCCGTGGTGCTGGCCGCCGCCAAGGTCGGCGGCATCATGGCCAACAGCACCTATCCGGTGCAGTTCCTGGAGGACAACCTCCGCATCCAGCTCAGCGTCATCGCGGGCGCCCACGCGGCGGGCACCGGCCGGCTGCTCTTCCTCGGCTCCTCCTGCATCTATCCGAAGCTCGCCCCCCAGCCGATCCGGGAGGACGCCCTGCTCACCGGCCCGCTGGAGCCGACCAACGAGCCGTACGCCCTCGCCAAGATCGCCGGGATCACCCAGATCCGGTCCTACCGGCGGCAGTACGGGGCCTCCTACATCTCCGCCATGCCGACCAACCTCTACGGCCCCGGCGACAACTTCGACCTGGAGACCTCGCACGTCCTGCCCGCCCTGATCCGCCGCTTCCACGAGGCGAAGGAGACCGGCGCTCCCGAGGTCACCCTCTGGGGCACCGGCACCCCGCGCCGCGAGTTCCTGCACGTGGACGATCTCGCCGCCGCCTGCGCGGTGCTGCTGCGCTCCTACGACGGCGACGACCCCGTCAACGTCGGCTGCGGCGAGGACCTGACGATCCGAGAACTCGCCGAGACCGTCCGGGAGGTGACCGGCTACCCGGGCCGTATCGCCTTCGACGCCGGCAAGCCCGACGGCACCCCGCGCAAGCTCCTCGACATCTCCCGGATCTCCGCCCTCGGCTGGAAGCCGCGCATCCCGCTCCGCGACGGCATCGCGGCCGTCTACGCCGACTGGCGCGCCGGCGCCGCGGCCTGAGCCCCGGCGTCCCCGGCCCGTGCGATGCTCCCCGCCCGGCCGGCCCCTCACCCGCTGCTCACCTCGCGCACTCCCGGCACCCCTTCGCTCAGTACGCTCCGCGTCCGTCGACGACGGCGCGGAACGTACGGGCGAGCAGATCGAGATCGCCGCGGAGGGACCAGTTGTCGGCGTAGCGCAGATCCAGCGCCACGCTCTCGTCCCAGGACAGGTCGGACCGGCCGCTGATCTGCCAGAGGCCGGTGAGCCCCGGCTTGACCGCCAGCCGCCGCATCGCCACCTCGTCGTACTGCGCCACCTCGTCGGGCAGCGGCGGACGCGGGCCGACCAGCGACATCTCGCCGCGCAGCACGTTCACCAGCTGCGGCAGCTCGTCCAGCGAGCTGCGCCGCAGCCACCGGCCCACCCGGGTCACCCGGGGGTCGCGGCGCATCTTGAACAGCGGGCCGTCCTGCTCGTTGGCGGCGGACAGCTCCGCCCGCCGCTGCTCGGCGTCCGCGACCATGGTGCGGAACTTCCACATGGTGAACGGCTTGCCGTCCAGACCGGTCCGGGTCTGCCGGTGCAGCACCGGCCCCCGGGAGTCCAGCCGTATCACCAGGGCCAGCAGTCCGTACACCGGTGCGAGCAGCAGCAGGCCGAGCGCCGCGCCGGCGCGGTCCAGCGCCGCCTTGAGCGCCGTCTGCGGGCCCCGGCGGTGCGGCGGGGCGATGTGCAGCAGCGACAGCCCGGCGACCGTGCTGGTCCGCAGGCGCCGCGGCGCCACATCCGTCAGCCCCGGCGCCAGGGCCAGCGGCAGCCCCGCGTCCTGCAGTGCCCAGGACAGCCGGCGCAGCCGCTCCCCGCTGATCCGCGGGCCGGGCGCCACCAGCACGAGATCCGCGGCCAGTTGCTCGGCGGCGCCCAGGACCGGAACCCAGTCCTGCTCGCCCCGCGCGGGCGGCGCGGAGCCGATCCGGGCCGGCGCGGGCACCCCGGAGGTCAGCAGAGCGCCCCCGACCGGGACCACCCCGGTCACCACATAGGCGTGGTCGGTACGGGAGGCGAGCCGCTCCACCACCTCGTCGGCGGCGGCCGGTTCACCGATCACCAGCACCCGGTGCACCGACTGCGCGGAGCGGCGCTGCCGCGTCAGATGCCGGTGGGTTGCCCTGCCGCAGAGGGTGGCCAGCAGCGGGGCCGCGGAGAGCGCCGCCAGGGCCGTCATGGGATCGGAGGTCTCGCCGGCCGCGATGCGGACCACCGCCAGCAGGCCGAGCAGCGTCAGCCAGTCGTGGAGCGCGGGTATCACGCCGCGCGATTCGCCGAGGGCCTCGGAGCCATAGCGGTGGCGGGCGGCGCGGACCACGGTCCACAGAGCCGCCGCGACGAGAGCCGCCGGTACGGGATGCGGCTGCCCCGTACCGGCGAAGACGAGGGTCACGGGAAGCGCGGCCCCCAGGATGTCGGTGGCCAGCGCCGCGGGTAAGTACCACCGCGCCTTGCCGCTGCGCGGACGGTGCGGTGACCCCCCTTCGCGGACGCCGGAGGTTGGCGCCGATCTGGTCTTGGACACACCAATATGCCGCATGAACCCCCCTGGCAACGCGACCGTGACGGCGCGCGTACCCTTCCCCAAAGGCCACACGCCTGCGTACGACTGACCGTATGGCAAACGTCTGTACGTCCGCTGCCGTTTGAAGAACTTTGCTCGGGGATATCCCTGAAATTCACTTCTTGGCGTGAAGACCCACCCTGCGCTGCCGTCACAGCGCCGGAAATGATATAGGGGCGCGGAGGCCCGGCTTGAGTGCGCCCGCCGGCGCGGGGCTCACGCGCTGAGCGAGTCCTCCGCGCGCCGCGCGAAGTGGTCACCCAGCTCCCGGAAGAGCGCCGTGTTCAGGGTGAAGGCGAGCCGGCACTCGTCCACCACGCGCTCCTTCTCCGCGTCGTCCACGGGCAGGGCGTCCAGCAGTTCCCGGTACTCCCGCTTGAAGGCGGCCGGATTGCCGATCCCCTCGAAGACGTAGAACCGCACGCCGTCGCCCTTGCGCGCGAAACCCCAGGTCTTCTCCGCGGCGGAGCGGATGATCTGGCCGCCGCTGAGATCGCCGAGGTAGCGGGTGTAGTGGTGGGCCACATAGCCCGCGGGCCACTCCCGCGCGACCTCGGTGATCCGCGCGGCGTAGGCGGCGGTGGCGGGCAGGGGAACGGCGGCGGCGCGCCGGCCGGGGCCCCCGAGGTGGTCGAGGTCGCGTTCCAGCTCGGGTACCCGCCGCAGCTCCGTGCGGAGAAACGGTCCTGCGACCGGGTCGCCGGCGAGCGCGTCCGCCGGCTCCTCCAGGGCCCGGTAGACGAACCACAACTGCTCGGTGTAAAGGGCGTATGCCTCCACGCCCAGCCGGCCGGCGAGCATGTCACCGACGAAGGAGGAGTTCTCGGCCTCGGTGTGCTGCGCCTGCGAGGCGCTGCGGATCAGGGCCGAGAACGGGATGCTGCTGGGGGCGTCGATGGCGGGCCTCCGGGGACCGGTGCGGGCGGGTCGGTGCGCCGTGGCCCCTCCGCGCGGGTGCGGCGGAGGCGCGGGCGCCGGCTGGCGTCTGCTCGGGTCTGCTCCGGGCCCGCTTCCGCGCCGGCCCGGGGGCCGAGTCTACCGTTTCCCGACGGGCTGTCGGGAAATCCGCGGGTCCGCCCGCGGTCACTTCCGGCCGTCCTGCCGGCCGTTCCGCCGGTCGTCCCACTGTCCGATACGCGGCCCGCGCCGGCCCGCCGCAGACCGCCGCGGCCGCCGTAACCGCCGCAACTGCGCAAACGGAGCCACCGCCCGCCCGGCGCTCTCCGGGCGGGCGGTGAAGGCGGCGGTCGGTGGGCGGCGGCGCCGGTGGGCCGTGCCACGGCGGGCCCCGGGCCGGGGCACACGGTCAGGGCAGCGTCAGTATCTCCGCGCCGGACTCCGTCACCACGAGCGTGTGCTCGAACTGGGCTGTCCGCTTCCGGTCCTTGGTGACCACGGTCCAGCCGTCCTCCCACATGTCGTACTCGTGGGTGCCGAGCGTCAGCATCGGCTCGATGGTGAAGGTCATCCCCGGCCGCATCACCGTGGTCGCGTGCGGGCTGTCGTAGTGCGGGACGATCAAGCCGGAGTGGAACGAGCTGTTGATGCCGTGCCCGGTGAAGTCCCGGACCACGCCGTAGCCGAAGCGCTTGGCGTACGACTCGATGACCCGCCCGACGACGTTGATCTGCCGGCCCGGCCGCACCGCCTTGATCGCGCGGTTCAGCGCCTCCCGGGTCCGCTCGACCAGCAGCCGGGACTCCTCGTCCACGTCGCCGCAGAGGTAGGTGGCGTTGTTGTCGCCGTGCACGCCGCCGATGTAGGCCGTGACGTCGAGGTTGACGATGTCCCCGTCCCGCAGCACGGTCGAGTCGGGGATGCCGTGGCAGATGACCTCGTTGACGGACGCGCAGAGCGACTTGGGGTAGCCCCGGTAGCCGAGGGTCGAGGGGTAGGCGCCGTGGTCGCACATGTACTCGTGCGCCACGCGGTCCAGTTCGTCGGTGGTGACGCCCGGCGCGATGTGCTTCGCGGCCTCCTCCATCGCGCGGGCCGCGATGCGCCCGGCGATCCGCATGCGCTCGATCGTTTCGGCGTCCTGCACCTCGGAGCCCGTGTACGGGGTGGGGGCGTCCTTGCCCACGTACTCGGGGCGCGGAATGGAGGCGGGTACGGAGCGGCGGGGGGACAGCGTCCCGGGGACAAGCAGCGACTGGCCAGACATGCCGCGAGTGTATCCGCGGTCGCTCGGGCAACATGAGCGGCAGAGCGGCCCGACGGCCGCCGGCGGCGGCCGGGAGCCGCCGCGAGGAGAGGAGCCCTTCGATGGCGCTGTTCAGCAGGAACCGTCCGGCCGGCAAGGCGGGGGAGTGGTACTACTGCCTGAAGCACGGGAAGGTCGAGGAGGGGCCCGAGTGCCCGGCCAAGGACCGTATGGGCCCGTACGCGACCCGGCCCGAGGCCGAGCACGCGATGGAGACGGCGGCGGAGCGCAACGCCGAGTGGGAGACCGACCCCCGCTGGCACGACGGCGACGGGACGGCGAACGGCCCGGGCAGCGGCCGGGGCTGAGCCGGGGCTGAACCGGGGCCGAACCGGGGCCGAACCGGGGCCGGACGGTACGGACGGCGCGACGGGTGCGGACGCCGCGGTCGCGGCGCGGACGGCGCCCGGGCGGTCTACCAGCCGGCCGGCGGCGGAGTCATCAGCTCCTCGGCCAGCCGGGAGAGCCGGTCCCGGAAGCGGCGCCGGCCGCGCGGCCCGGGGAGGCCGTTCTCCCCGGCCGCCGCGCTCACCAGGTGCTGCGCGGTGTCGAGGCCGAGCACCGCGGCCGGCGCCGCCCCCGCCGCCCCCGCCGCCCCCGCCCCCGTCTCCGGGGCGGTCAGCGTCTCGTGCGCCAGGGACCGCAGGTCCCGGTCGCCGCCGTCGATGGCCAGGACGGTCGCCCCGGCGCGGCGGGCGCCGCGCACCCGTTCCAGCAGCTGTTCCCCCGGTGCGTCCGGCGTGACGACCAGCAGGGTCTCGCCCCGCCGCACCGCCTCCAGCCGGGCCGGCCCGACCGCCAGGTGCGCGGGCTCTCCCGGCCGCACCCGGTGCCGCACCAGCGTGGGGGAGAGCTGCGGCAGGCCGGACCAGGCGGCCTCGTCGTCGAGGTGGGCGGCCAGATGCCAGGGCTCGTACTCCGGGCTCCCCACCAGCAGCAGCCCGCCGCCGCGCGGATCGACACAGTGGCGCAGCGCCCCGGCGAACCGCCGGGTGGCGTCCAGCCAGGCGGTCCCGGCGAGCACTTCGCGGAGCAGGGCCACGCGTACGGCGTCCATGGCGCGCATCCTGTACCAGCCGCGCAGCCGTCCGCCCGCCGGACGGGCGGACTTCCCCCGAAATGGTGGCCCGGCCCGGCGCTTCCCACCGGCGCTTCCCGCGGGCGGTTTCCACGGGCGGTTCCCCGGACCCCGGAGAACGCTCCGGAGCTGCCGGAGCGCCGGGGCGGCTATGACAGGATCACTGTCATGACTTCCACCGACGCAGCGCAGAAGGCCCCCGCCAAGGACCCCTGGCAGCTCCCCGACGTGACCGGCCTGGTGGTCGGCGTCCTGGGCGGTACCGGTGACCAGGGCCGGGGTCTCGCCTACCGGCTGGCCCGGGCCGGACAGCGGGTCGTCATCGGCTCGCGGTCCGCCGAGCGGGCGGAGACCGCGGCCCGTGAGCTCGGCCACGGTGTCGAGGGCGCGGACAACGCCGAGTGCGCCCGGCGCAGTGACATCGTGATCGTCGCGGTGCCGTGGGACGGCCACGCCGCGACCCTGGAAGACCTCCGCGACGACCTCGCGGGCAAGCTCGTCGTGGACTGCGTCAACCCGCTCGGCTTCGACAAGAAGGGCGCCTACGCGATCCGGCCCGAGGAGGGCAGCGCGGCCGAGCAGGCGGCCGCTCTCCTCCCGGAGTCGCGGGTCACCGCGGCCTTCCACCACCTCTCGGCCGTCCTGCTGAAGGACCCGGCGATCGAGAAGATCGACACCGATGTGATGGTGCTCGGCGAGATGCGGGCCGACTGCGAGATCGTGCAGGCCCTGGCCGGACGCATCCCCGGCATGCGCGGCGTCTTCGCGGGCCGGCTGCGCAACGCCCACCAGGTGGAGTCGCTGGTCGCCAACCTGATCTCCGTGAACCGCCGGTACAAGGCCCACGCCGGTCTGCGGATCACCGACATCTGAGCGCCGGCGGCCGTCCCGTCCCGTGTTCCGGCCCGGCCGTCCGTGAGGGGGGTGGGGGAGAAGAGATCCGGAGCGGGCTGGGGGACAATGGCCGGGTACCGTCGCACCCGCCTCTCCGAGGAGCCGACCGCCATGCCCCGCCTCGCCCTCTTCTCGCTCGCCGTCTGCCTGCTCGCCACCGCCGCGGCGGTGGTCTCCTTCGTCGAGGGGAACTGGCTGGGCATCCTCTGGGTCATGATGGCGGGCGTCTCCTCGAACATGGCCTGGTTCCACTTCCGCAAGGCCAAGGCCCAGCGAGCGGCGACACACCACCCCGCCGCCTGACCCCCCGCGGTCCGGAAACGGCCTCACCTGCCGAAGGGATGGATCGCATGACCGAACGGAAGACGTACGAGGTCGTCACGAAGCGCTGAAAGCGCGGGTGGGATCTGCACATCGGCGGGGTGGGCGTCACCCAGTCCAGGACACTGCTCGACGCGGAAGGCATGGTCCGCGACTACGTGGCGACGCTCATCGGCGTCCCCGAGGACTCGTTCGACGTCGCGATCGCCCCCGAGATCGGGGCCGGAGCCGACGGAGAGATCCTCGACTTGCGGGAGGCCGACCGTGAGGCGGAGGCCGCCCGGGAGCGCGCCGCCGCTCTGCGCCGGAAGCGGCGTCGTGACGGCTGCGGCCCGGCGAGGCCGTCCCCCGGCTCACCGGCCGGCTACAGGAGGGGCGCGACGTCCTCATAGCGGAACCAGCCGCTGTCCGGTTCGCCCTGCCAGAAGCGGAACCACTCCAGGCCGAGCGCCGTCTCGAACTCGCTCACGCCGAGCGCGGCCAGCAGAGCGTCCACCCCGCCGAAGAAGACCCGGTTCACCTCCGGCACCCACAGCAGGGCGAACACCAGCAGCAGCCCGAACGGCGCGACCTGGTCCAGCTGCCGCCGGGCTCCCCGCGACAGCCAGGGCTCGATGACGCCGTAGCCGTCCAGGCCCGGTACCGGCAGGAAGTTGAGGGTGGCGGCCGTCACCTGGAGCAGCGCCAGGAAGGCCAGGGCGCAGCGGAAGGCGAGCGGTACGCCGCTCAGCGCGTCCAGCCAGAACGGGGCGGTCAGCACCACCGCGAAGAGCGCGTTGGTGAGCGGCCCGGCCGCCGAGATCAGGCTGTGCCGCAACCGCCCCGGGATCCGGCCCCGCTCGATGAAGACCGCGCCGCCCGGCAGGCCGATCCCGCCCGCGATCACGAAGAGCACCGGCAGCACGATGCTCAGCAGGGCATGGCTGTACTTCAGCGGGTTGAGCGTGAGATAGCCCTTGGCGCCGACGGAGATGTCGCCGCTGTGCAGGGCCGTCCGGGCATGGGCGTACTCGTGCAGGGAGAGCGAGACGATCCAGCCCGAGAGGACGAAGAGGAACACGAGGAGGCCGGCGCTCACCGGAAGCTCCCCCTGAACCCACATCGCCCAGCCCGAGGCGGCCATGACGGCGGCCAGTGCGAGGAAGACGGGACTGACCCGGTTGTGGCGCGGGACTGCCGGGGTGCTCATGGGCCGACCGTACTGGAGCGGCCCGGGCCGGGTAGACGGCGGCCGGGAGGGGTGGGGAGAGCGCCCCTCCGCCCCGTATCGCGTCAGAGAGACGATTACCGTGACTAGACTGGCGGCCGTGCCCCAACTTCGCCTCGCACTGAATCAGATCGACTCGACCGTCGGCGACCTCGCCGCGAACGCCGAGTCGATCCTCAACTGGACCCGGCACTCCGTCGAGCAGGGCGCCCACCTCGTGGCGTTCCCGGAGATGGCGCTGACCGGCTACCCCGTCGAGGACCTGGCGCTGCGCCGCTCGTTCGTCGAGGCCAGCCGCGCCGCCCTCGCCTCGCTCGCCGCCCGGCTGCGCGACGAGGGGCTCGGCGAGGTGCCCGTCGTCGTCGGCTACCTCGACCGCTCCGAGCACGCGCAGCCACGCTACGGGCAGCCCGCCGGCGCCCCGCGGAACGCCGCCGCCGTGCTGCACCGCGGCGAGATCGTGCTGACCTACGCCAAGCACCACCTTCCCAACTACGGCGTCTTCGACGAGTTCCGCTACTTCGTGCCCGGCGAGACCCTGCCCGTCATCCGTGTGCACGGCATCGACGTGGCCCTCGCCATCTGCGAGGACCTCTGGCAGGACGGCGGCCGGGTCCCCGCCACCCGCGCCGTCGGCGCCGGTCTGCTGCTCTCGATCAACGCCTCCCCGTACGAGCGGGAGAAGGACGACACCCGGCTGGAGCTGGTCCGCAAGCGCGCCCAGGAGGCCGGCTGCACCACCGCCTATCTGGCGATGATCGGCGGCCAGGACGACCTGGTGTTCGACGGCGACTCGATCGTGGTGGACGCCCGCGGCGAAGTGATCGTCCGCGCCCCGCAGTTCTCCGAGGGCTGTGTGCTCGTCGACCTCGACCTGCCCGCCGCCGGCGAGATCCCCTCCGGCACCGCCGGGGACGGGCTGCGGGTGGAGCACGTGGTCATCAGCGAGGACCCGCTGCCGCCCTACGAGGCCGAGCTGACCGCCGGCTACGCCGACCGCCTCGACGACGACGAGGAGGTCTACTCGGCCCTCGTCGTCGGCCTGCGCGCCTACGTCGCCAAGAACGGCTTCCGCAGCGTCATCCTCGGGCTCTCCGGCGGCATCGACTCCGCGCTCGTCGCGGCCATCGCCTGCGACGCCCTCGGCGCCGCCAACGTCCACGCCGTGTCGATGCCGTCCCGCTACTCCTCCGAGCACTCCAAGGGCGACGCGGCCGATCTGGCGGAGCGCACGGGGCTCAACTTCCGCACCGTCCCGATCGGCCCGATGTTCGACGCCTACATGGAGTCGCTGGGGCTCACCGGCCTCGCCGAGGAGAACCTCCAGGCCCGGCTGCGCGGCACCCTGCTGATGGCGCTCTCCAACCAGGAGGGCCACCTCGTCCTGGCGCCCGGCAACAAGTCCGAGCTGGCCTGCGGCTACTCCACCCTCTACGGCGACTCCGTCGGCGCCTACGGCCCGATCAAGGACGTCTACAAGACCGGGATCTTCCGCCTCGCGCGCTGGCGCAACCGGGCCGCCGAGGCGCGCGGCCAGACCCCGCCGATCCCGGAGCACACGATCAGCAAGCCGCCGAGCGCCGAGCTGCGCCCCGGCCAGGTGGACACCGACTCCCTCCCGGACTACGACGTCCTCGACCGGATCCTGGAGCTCTACGTCGACCGGGACAAGGGCCGCGAGGAGATCGTCGCCGCGGGCTTCGACGCGGAGCTGGTCGCCCGGGTGCTGCGGATGGTGGACACGGCGGAGTACAAGCGGCGCCAGTACCCGCCGGGCACGAAGATCTCCGCGAAGGGCTTCGGCAAGGACCGGCGGCTGCCGATCACGAACCGCTGGCGCGAGGAGACGGGCTGAGCCGGGCGGGCCCTCCCCGGGCCTGCGCCCGGGTTCGGATTCCCGTCCCCGCCCCGCCGACTACCCGGCCCGCCCCGCCCCCGGCAAGGACCCGGACGGACCCGTACCGCGCCGGGTCCCACCGTGGCCCGGCGGGACCCGGCGGGACCCGGCCCCGTATCACCGCCGCACAGTGGCCCCGCACCCGGTGCCCGGGTGCGGGGCCACTGTCGTCCGCGCGGCGCGGCCGCCCCGGTCAGAAGTCCACGGAGGCCGCGACCGGCAGATGGTCGCTGCCCGTCCTCGGCAGCGACCAGGACGCGACCGGCTCCACCCCGCGCACCATGATCTGGTCGATCCGCGCCATGGGGAACGACGCGGGCCAGCTGAACCCGAAGCCGTCGCCCGCCGCGCCCTGCGTCGACCGCATCTGCGAGGTGACCGGCGACAGCGCGCGGTCGTTCATCGTGCCGTTCAGATCGCCCAGCAGGACCACCCGGTCCTGCGGCTCGTCCCGGATGGCCACGCCCAGGGCCTCTGCGCTGCCGTCCCGCTGCCCGGCGGTGAACCCCGCGTCCAGCTTCACCCGTACCGACGGCAGATGCGCCACGTAGACGGCGATGGGACCGCCCGGCGCGCTGACGGTGCCGCGCATCGCCCGGGTCCAGCCCATGTCGATGTCGACACCGCGGACGCTCGTCAGCGGGTACTTGCTCCAGAGGCCGACCGTGCCCTTCACCGCGTGGTGCGGATACTCCGCGGCCAGTCCCTTCTCGTACGCCGGGACCGCCCCCTGCTTCAGCTCCTGCAGCGCCACCACGTCGGCGCCCGAGCCGGCGATCGCCCGCGAGGTGCCCGCCGGATCGGCGTTGTCGGCGTTGACGTTGTGCGTGACCACCGTCAGTCCGCCGCCGGTGCCCGCTTTGCCGGTGACGAGGCCGCCGAAGAGGTTGAGCCAGACGGTCAGCGGCAGCAGCAGCGCGATCAGCGCCGTCGCCGAGCGCCGCAGCAGCCCCAGGGCGAGCAGCACCGGCAGGGCCAGCCCCAGCCAGGGCAGGAAGGTCTCCAGCAGGCTGCCCAGGTTGCCGACGCGGTTGGGTACCTCGGAGTGGAAGGCCATCACCAGCGCCACCAGGACGGAGCAGAGCGCCAGCAGGATTCCGCGCCGCCAGGTGCCCGGACCGAACCGCGCGGCGGTCAGACGCCGGAACCGGGAACCGGTCCGGTCCGGGTCCGGGCCGCCGGGTCCCGACTCCGTCATGTACGCCTGCGCCATGTGCTGCCCTTCGTGCCTCGTTCGCGCTGGTCCCGCCGTACGCACCCTAGGGGATCAGCGTGTACTGCCCGCCGTGCGCGGCGGCCTTCCGCTACGGGGACGTCCGGGGCGGCGCGCGGGGTTCCGGACCGTACCGGTGCCCCCGCCGCTGTGACGGAAACAGGACATCCGGCGCCGATCGCCCCCGCCCGCCGCGGGTTTTCCCGGCGATCCGGCCCCGCGGCGCGAGGTGTGGGGCACGCCACTTTCCGGATCGCCCGGCCGGTGCCACCATGGGAGGTGATCCGGGGACGCCGTCAGGGCGCCTCGAGACGACAAGGAGCCGAAGCCATGACGCACGTTTCGCCTGCGCCTGCCCCGAAGCAGCCCGCGGCCGACAGCGGGAAGACGCTGTACGGCGGCACGGGAAACCGGCGTATCACCGTCCGCGACATCGCCGCCGCCAAGCAGCGCGGTGAGAAGTGGCCCATGCTCACCGCCTACGACGCCATGACCGCCTCCGTGTTCGACGAGTCCGGCATCCCCGTCATGCTCGTCGGCGACTCGATGGGCAACTGCCACCTCGGCTACGAGTCCACGGTGCCGGTGACCATGGACGAGATCACCCTGCTGTCCGCCGCCGTCGTACGCGGCACCAAGCGGGCGCTGATCGTCGGCGACCTGCCGTTCGGCTCCTACCAGGAGGGTCCCGTCCAGGCGCTGCGCAGCGCGACCCGGCTGGTCAAGGAGGCCGGCGTGGGCGCGGTGAAGCTGGAGGGCGGCGAGCGCTCGGCCGACCAGATCGAACTGCTGGTCCAGTCCGGCATCCCCGTCATGGCGCACATCGGCCTCACCCCGCAGTCCGTCAACGCCTACGGCGGCTACCCGGTCCAGGGCCGCGGCGAGGAGGCGGCGCAGCAGCTCCTGCGCGACGCCAAGGCGGTGCAGAACGCGGGCGCCTTCGCGGTCGTCCTCGAACTGGTGCCGGCCGAGCTCGCCGCCGAGGTCACCCGCTCCCTGCACATCCCGACCGTCGGCATCGGGGCGGGCCCCGACTGCGACGCGCAGGTGCTGGTGTGGACGGACATGGCCGGCATGACGTCCGGCCGGGTGCCGCGCTTCGTCAAGCAGTACGCGCAACTGCGCGAGGCGCTGGGCGGCGCGGCCAGGGCGTTCGCCGAGGACGTCGTCGGCGGCGCGTACCCGGCGGCGGAGCACAGCTTCCACTGATCCCCGGTCCCGGTCCCGGTCCGCCGGGACCGGCCCGCTGTGCCGTCCGTCCCGGCACCCCCTGAACCACTGTGAGGCCGACAGCCCGCCGACTTCCCCCATCGGCGGGCTGTCGGTGTGTGCCGGGGGTGCGGGGCGTGCCGGGGGCGTCCTCACAGCACCGTGCGCGGGGGCGGTGAGCCCGCGAAACGCCTTGGTAATCCCCGGTTGCGATACTGGTGTTCGAGCCGTCGCGCGGGAGACTCGTGGAACGGTGTCCGACCTGCGAGGATGGCTCGTGTGACGCCTCCATCCGGCAGGGGGACGGCCCTTCCGCCCCGCTCCGCGGAGCCGTACGCCGGCCGGGTCCCGACCGCTGCCCGAGGGCGGGGCCCCGGCGTACTACGCTGCTCGTGGCTCCCAGGGCGGAGGACGCGTTCCCTCCCGGCCTCCCCCGGCCGGGAATCCCCACGCAAGGAGAGAGATGGACAAGCAGCAGGAGTTCGTGCTCCGTACGCTGGAGGAGCGCGACATCCGGTTCGTGCGGCTGTGGTTCACCGACGTGCTCGGCTTCCTGAAGTCCGTCGCCGTCGCGCCCGCCGAGCTTGAACAGGCCTTCGACGAGGGGATCGGTTTCGACGGCTCCGCCATCGAGGGCTTCGCCCGGGTGTACGAGTCCGACATGATCGCCAAGCCCGACCCGGGCACCTTCCAAATCCTGCCCTGGCGCGCCGAGGCCCCCGGCACCGCCCGCATGTTCTGCGACATCCTGATGCCGGACGGCTCCCCGTCCTTCGCCGACCCGCGCTACGTCCTCAAGCGCATCCTGGCCAAGACCTCGGACCTGGGCTTCACCTTCTACACCCACCCCGAGATCGAGTTCTTCCTGCTGAAGAACAAGCCGGTGGACGGCACGCGCCCCGTCCCCGCCGACAGCTCCGGCTACTTCGACCACACCCCGCAGAACGTCGGCATGGACTTCCGCCGCCAGGCCATCACCATGCTGGAATCCATGGGCATCTCCGTGGAGTTCTCCCACCACGAGGGCGCCCCCGGCCAGCAGGAGATCGACCTCCGCTACGCCGACGCGCTCTCCACCGCCGACAACATCATGACGTTCCGGCTGATCATGAAGCAGGTGGCGCTGGAACAGGGCGTGCAGGCCACGTTCATGCCCAAGCCGTTCTCGGAGTACCCGGGCTCCGGCATGCACACCCACCTCTCGCTCTTCGAGGGCGACCGCAACGCTTTCCACGAGTCCGGCGCCGAGTACCAGCTCTCCAAGGTCGGCCGGTCCTTCATCGCGGGCCTGCTCAAGCACTCCGCCGAGATCTCCGCTGTCACCAACCAGTGGGTCAACTCCTACAAGCGCATCTGGGGCGGCTCGCAGCGCACGGCGGGCGCGGGCGGCGAGGCCCCCTCGTACATCTGCTGGGGCCACAACAACCGCTCGGCGCTCATCCGGGTTCCGATGTACAAGCCGGGCAAGACCGGCTCCACCCGCGTCGAGGTCCGCTCCATCGACTCCGGCGCCAACCCGTACCTCACCTACGCCGTGCTGCTGGCGGCGGGCCTCAAGGGCATCGAGGAGGGGTACGAACTCCCGGCCGGCGCCGAGGACGACGTCTGGGCGCTCTCCGACTCCGAGCGCCGCGCCATGGGCATCGAGCCGCTCCCGCAGAACCTGGGCGAGGCCATCGACCTGATGGAGCGCAGCGAACTCGTCGCCGAGACCCTCGGCGAGCACGTCTTCGACTTCTTTCTGCGCAACAAGAAGCAGGAGTGGGAGGAGTACCGCTCCGAGGTCACGGCCTTCGAACTCCGCAAGATGCTGCCGGTGCTGTAAGGGCAGGTCAGAGCGGGTTCCCCGCTGATTCGGCGAGTGGGGCCGACGGTCACGGACCGTCGGCCCCACGGCGTCTCACAGACCCTGGGCCGTCTCTGGGCCGTCCGGCGCCGGATCAATGCCCTCGTACAGGCCGTCCACCGCCTTCCGGGCCCGCGCGTCGCTGCTCGGCATGAGGCGCGGGCAAAAACCGAGGATGTGAGTGACCGGGTCGGCTCGGGCCGGCCCGCCATGAGCATGCTCAGCCGCCTGCACCTTGCTCGGCGATCGAGAGCCCCAGGAGCAGGTAGCTGTGGTGCTCTCGCCCACCAGGTGAGCGAGCTGTCAGCACATGCACGTCAGCGGCAACTTGACGTTCTGCGTACGCAGCCACGATCCCCGTTACGTTCTCCTTCTCCGTGCGGATCACGACCACGCGCCCATCAGGCGTCTCCAGTTCGACGACGCCCCTCAGCTTGCTTCCCCCACTACCGTCCCGATCAGCCGGTCATCGCTGCCTTCAACACGGGCTGACTTGAGCGCTTTTCGGCATCGTTCGGCGTCCATGCTTGTCAGACGAGAGACGCGCCGCTCGGTGATCTTGGATTCCCAGGTGAGAGTCACGTTTGCGCCTGTGGAAGCAAGGACCGCCGAGAGCTCGGATAGATGGCTGATTGCGCGGCGCCCAAGCGGCAAGGCGGCGTCCAGCACCGCGTCCTCCGGCCCCGAAGCGGAACCTGCTTGATCGGTTACGTCCAAGATTTTGTTGATCGTGCGATCCAGCAGGTCAGTGCCTGTGCCCGGTAGCTCGTCCTGCCCTGGTGCCGGGGAGCCTTCGAGGATCATGCCGTAGGAAGAGGCGAAGACCGGCCCAGACAGCAGTTTGGTTACTCCTTGGATGCCCTTGGGTACAGGTCCGGCCTCACGCGTCGGACGCATCTCATCGAGTGCGTATGCGACGGAGTGAACGGCAGTCTGCAGTGCTTGCAGCCAATTGCCGAGCACGCCGACTTCCACTTTGTGCCCGGGAACAGGTTCACCGTCCAGGGCAAACCGCAAGATCGGGCGCGCAGGGCGCTCAAGTGACTCATGGTCCTCTGAGCCTCGCATGACGTAACTGAGCTTCTGTAGCTGGCGTGCGCGCAACCCGGCCTTGGTTCGCGCAGGCGGGTTGTCGCCATCGTTGCGTCTGGCGGCCATCCACTGGCGCAGCGCGGTCTTGTCGTTCAACGCAGGCCACGCTTGGGGAGTGTTCATGGTGATACCTCCACGTAGCCCCTTCGTCGACCGTTTCCCTCTCGGCAACGCCGCCAGATCTCGTCATACAGGCCAAGTAGCTGAAAAACCTCAGCGTCTTCCGGCGTCATGGCGCCGGTTACACCAAGGTCCCGAAAGTCCACTGTCGCGGGCAGGCTCAGGACGTAGGCATCGATACGCATGCCGTTCCTGATACACCACTCACGGTCCATGAGGTTATCCAGGTCTTCAACGTCGCCTCCCTCGGGTATTGCCCTGTACACGTCTGCCTCAAGCAGATAGGTGACGTCGACGTCGGAGGGGTGCAGCTTGCCGCTGACGAAGCTGCCGGCGAGCCACATGCGGCTCACGGACCCAGTGAGGCACTCCGTCATCGCCCGATGGACCTCAAGCTCTTTCCAGAGGGCGGGCCTCGTCGCCGACTTGTTGAAGGCTTCCGACAGCACCAAGGAATCTCGCACATCGTCCCAGGTGAGAAGGTAGCGCCCCGGCGGCGGGCACTGTGTGTCCGTTTCGAACGGCGGCAGCGGAGGCATGCAACTCCAAGGCTTTCTGGATGTAGCTGCAACTCTAAGTGACTGGAACGTCACGATGGGGCCGAATGAGGTATCCCCGCAGCCCGACGCCGGCTGGAGCCATCCGCACTCGGCTGCGGCTGCACGGCAGCTTCTCAGTCCCCGGCTCGGTCACCGATCACTCTCCTCCCACTCGGCAGGCCGGCACTGCTGATGAGGAGCGTAGAGAGAGCACCGAGCCCAGGCGCCGGGGAATTGTCATCCACGAAAGCCGCGCGCGTGCGCCCCCGAAAGCCCCCGGCCGCCCCGTCGGGCATAGGCTCTGGACCATTCCTGAACAGCACCGGAGGCCAGATGACTCTGTCGAGCGGACGCCGGAACAGTAACCACGCCCGGCTGTTGCGGAACGGGTTCACCGACCCGGCCGCGGCCGAACGGCTGCTCGACGCGCCCGAACTCGCCGGTGTGCGGCACGACCCGCTCCTCCTCGACGCCCTCGGCGCCACCGCCGACCCGGACCTTGCCCTGCGGGCCCTGGTCCGCCTGGCCGAGGCGCTGGCCGCGCGCGACGCACACGAGGCCCCGCCCACCCCGCCCGGCGCGCCCGGAACGAGCCCGGGCACGCCCCCCGCCGGGGACGAGCCCCCGGAGACCCGCGCCCCCGCGCCCGGTCCCCGGACCCGGGCGCTGCTCGACACCCTCGTCACCGCCAAGCCGTTCCGCGACCGCCTGCTGCGCGTCCTCGGCGTCTCCGAGGCGCTCGGCGACCACTTGGTGCGGCATCCGCTCGACTGGCAGACCCTCGTCACCTACGACTCCGGCGACCTCCACCCCGGCCTGGCCGAGTTCGAGCAGGACCTGTCCGGCGCGGAGGACGCCGACAGCCTCCGCGCCGCCTACCGCCGCTCCCTGCTCACCATCGCGGCCCGCGACGTCTGCGGCACCATCGACGTCGCCGAGGCCGCCGCCGAGCTGGCCGACCTCGCCACCGCCACCCTCCGCGCCGCCCTCCGCATCGCCGGGGCCGCCGCCCCCGCTGACGCGGCCGTCTGCCGGCTGGCCGTCATCGCCATGGGCAAGTGCGGCGGCCAGGAACTCAACTACGTCTCCGACGTGGACGTGATCTTCGTGGCGGGGGCGGCCGCCGGCGACCGGGCCTCCGCCGAGGAGGAGACGGAGGCCCTGCGCGCCGCCACCCGGCTCGCCTCGCACATGATGCGGCTCTGCTCCGACACCACTGCCGAGGGCACCATCTGGCCCGTCGACGCCAACCTCCGCCCCGAGGGCCGCAACGGCCCCCTGGTCCGCACCCTCTCCAGCCACCTCGCCTACTACCAGCGCTGGGCCAAGACCTGGGAGTTCCAGGCCCTCCTCAAGGCCCGCCCGGTCGCCGGGGACGCCGCCCTCGGCCGGGAGTACTGCGACGCCGTCGCCCCCATGGTCTGGCAGGCCGCCGAGCGTGAGAACTTCGTCGCCGACGTGCAGCAGATGCGCCGCCGCGTGGTGGAGAACATCCCCGCCGCGCAGATCGACCGCGAGCTCAAGCTCGGCCCCGGCGGCCTGCGCGACGTCGAGTTCGCCGTCCAGCTGCTGCAGCTCGTCCACGGCCGCGCCGACACCGGCCTGCGCAGCGGCTCCACCCTGGAGGCCCTGGCCGCGCTGGCCGCCGGGGGCTACGTGGGCCGGGCCGACGCCGCCGCCCTCGACGAGGCGTACCGCTTCCTGCGCGCGATGGAGCACCGCATCCAGCTCCACCGGCTGCGCCGCACCCACCTCGTCCCCGAGGACGAGGCCGACCTCCGCCGCCTCGGCCGCTCACTGGCCACGGCCTTCCACTGGGACCGCGGTACGGAAGCGGTGGTGACGCTCCGCCGGGAGTGGAAGCGGCACAGCCGCGAGGTGCGCCGGCTGCACGAGAAGCTGTTCTACCGGCCGCTGCTGGACGCCGTCGCGCAGCTGGAGCCCGGCGCCGTCCGGCTCAGCACGACGGCGGCCCGGGAGCGCCTGGTGGCCCTCGGCTACGCGGACCCCGCCGCCGCCCTCCGCCATCTGGAGGCGCTGGCCTCCGGTGTCAGCCGCAAGGCCGCCATCCAGCGGACCCTGCTGCCGGTGCTGCTCGGCTGGTTCGCCGACTCGGCCGACCCCGACGCCGGGCTCCTCAACTTCCGCAAGGTCTCCGACGCCCTGGGCGGCACCCCCTGGTATCTGCGGCTGCTGCGCGACGAGGGCGCCGCCGCCGAGAACCTCGCCCGGGTCCTCTCCGGCGGCCGGCTCGCCCCCGACCTGCTGATGCGCGCCCCGGAGGCCGTCGCCCTGCTCGGCGCCCCCGACGGGCTGCGCCCGCGCGGCCGCGCCGCCCTGGAGCAGGAGGTGCTGGCCGCGGTGGGCCGCGCCGACGGTCCCGAGCAGGCGGTCACGGCCGCCCGCGGCGTGCGCCGCCGCGAGATGTTCCGCACCGCCGCGGCCGACCTCATCGGTGCGTACGGCACCGAGGAGAGCCCCGCCCAGCACGACCCCGGCAGCGCGGTGGACCGGGTCGGCACCGCCCTCACCGACCTCAACGCCGCTACCATCGCCGGCGCGCTGCGAGCCGCCGTCCGCGCCCAGTGGGGCGACACCCTGCCGACCCGCTTCGCCGTCATCGGCATGGGCCGCTTCGGCGGCCAGGAGCTCAACTACGGCTCCGACGCCGACGTCCTCTTCGTCCACGAGCCGCGCGAGGGCGTGCCCGAGGAGGAGGCCGCCCGCGCCGCCTTCGCCGTCGCCAACGAGATGCGCCGGCTGCTGCAACTGCCCTCCGCCGACCCGCCGCTGCTCATCGACGCCGATCTGCGCCCGGAGGGCAAGAGCGGCCCGCTGGTGCGCAGCCTCTCCTCCTACGCCGCCTACTACCGGCGCTGGGGGCAGCCCTGGGAGAGCCAGGCGCTGCTCCGCGCGACGCCGGTCGCGGGCGACGCCGGGCTGGGGGAGCGGTTCATCGAACTGATCGACCCGCTCCGCTATCCGGCCGAGGGCCCGGACGAGCACATGGTCCGCGAGATCCGCCGGCTCAAGGCCCGGATGGAGAAGGAGCGGATGCCGCGCGGCGCCGACCGCACGGCCCACGCCAAGCTCGGCCGGGGCGGGCTCTCCGACGTCGAGTGGACCGTCCAGCTGATCCAGCTCCGGCACGCCTGGTCGGAGCCGGGCCTGCGCACCACCCGCACCCGGGAGGCGCTGGCCGCCGCGCACGCGGCCGGGCTCATCGGGACGGAGGACGCGGAGATCCTGGACGAGGCGTGGCTGCTGGCGACCCGGCTCCGCAACGCCGTCATGCTCGTGCGCGGCCGCCCGGGCGACACGTTCCCCGCCGAGGTGCGGGAGCGGGCCGCCGTGGGCCGCTACCTCGGCTACGAGATCGGCAGCAGCGGCGAACTCCTGGACGACTACCGCCGCGTGACCCGCCGCGCCCGCGGCGTGATGGAACGCCTCTTCTACGACGACGAGGGCTGACCGGGCCGCGTCCGCCGGCCCCGGCCGGCCGGGGCCGGGGAACGGAAACCGTACGGGGCCCGGCGGGCCCGCCGCCCCGTCAGTCCCGGTACACCGGTGGCGCCGGGGACCCGCCCCGCCGGTGAGCCGCCACGCCGGGCGGCGCCGCCCCGCGCGGGCCCGGCAGCACGGCGGGGCCTGTGCTCTGCCCGAATCCGTCCCCGTCCCCGCAGGGCCCGAACAGGCGCTCAAGGACCACCGCCACACCGTCCGCGTCGTTCCCCGGAGCGGTCTCGTCGGCGGCCGCGAGCAGCTCCGGATGGCCGCCGGCCATCGCCACGCCGTATCCGGCCCAGGCCAGCATCGGCAGGTCGTTGGGCATGTCGCCGAAGGCGATGGTGTCCTCGGCGGTGAACCCCAGCAGCTCGGCGGCAGCCGCCAGCCCAGCCGCCTTCGTCGTACCGGCCGGCAGCAGTTCGACCATGCCCGGCTGGGAGTGGACCACCGTCATCGCGTCCCCCGCCAGCCGCCCGGCGGCCTCGGCGACGGCGCCGTCGGGCAGCTCCCGGTGGCGCAGCAGGACCTTCTCGATCGGCTCCGCCCACAGCAGGGCCCGGTCGGCCACCGTCTCGCTGCCGGGCGGCGGCGGGGCGAAGAAGCCGGCCGTGCTCACGCACCGGTTCTCCGGCGCCGCCGTGACCACGCCCAGCTCCAGCGGCCCGAGTTCCCGCTCCACCGCGGCGACCAGGGCACGGGCCGGCCCCCGGTCGAGGGAGGCCGTCCTCAGCAGCCGGCCGGTGGTGGCGTCGTAGAGCTGGGCGCCCTGTCCGCAGACGGCCAGGCCCGCGTACCCGAGGTCCAGCAGGAACGGGAGGCAGGAGGAGGCGGGCCGGCCGGTGACGACGAGGTGCCGCGCACCGGCGCCGGTGGCCAGCTTGAGCGCCTGCCGGGTGCGGAGCGAGAAGGTGAGGTCGCTGCGGAGGAGGGTGCCGTCGAGATCGGTGGCCACCACCCGGTACGGCAGCGCGCTCCCGTCGCGGGGCCCGGGCCGCGCGCCGGTGGGCTCAGGCCGCATGGAGCGGGGTCACGTGCCGGGGGAGCCGGTAGGAGACCGAGCGGTACCAGAAGTAGGAGAGCCCGTAACCGGCGCCCAGGCAGAGCACACCGCCGACGGCGTCCAGCCAGAAGTGGTTGGCGGTCGCCACGATCACGAGCAGGGTCAGCGGCGGATAGAGCCAGCCCAGCACCTTGGCCCACAGCGCCGGCGCCAGCATCACGATGGTGATCCCGCACCACACCGACCAGCCGATGTGCATGGACGGCATCGCCGCGTACTGGTTGGACATGCTCGCGAGGTTGCCGGAGGCCATCGAGCCCCAGGTGTCGTGGACGACGACCGTGTCGACGAAACCCCCGCCCGGCACCAGCCGGGGCGGGGCCAGCGGATAGAGGTAGTAGCCGAGCAGCGCGATCCCGGTGGTCAGGAAGAGCACCAGCCGGGTCGCGGCGTAGCGGCCCGGATGCCAGCGGTAGAGCCATACCAGCACCCCGATGGTCACGATGAAGTGCAGGGTGGCGTAGTAGTAGTTCATGCCCACGATGAGCCAGGTCACCGAGTTCACCGCGTGGTTGACGGTCTGCTCGACGGCGATGCCCACCGCCTGCTCCGCCCGCCATATCCAGTCCGCGTTGCGCAGGGCCGCGGTCTTCTGCTCCGGGACGGCGTTGCGGATCACCGAGTAGATCCAGTAGCTCACCGCGATGAGCAGGATCTCGAATCGCAGCCGTGGGCGTCGCGGCAGTCTGAGCCGTCCGATCGAAAGGCGTTCCCCCCCGGGCTGGGCCTCTGGCCGTGTGTCGGCCGGTGATTTCTCCAGAGTCCTCACAGTCACGTCACCCACGCGCCACAGTCTGCCAGACCCCGGCGTGTTCCCGATCACCCTCGGGCCGGGACGTCGTCCGGTGCCCTCCGGGCCGGTGAGGACTGTCCTTGCGGACCTGCGGCGGTCGATCCGCGGACCACCAGTTCGGGCAGGAAGATGAACTCGCTGTGCGGGGCCGGGGTCCCGCCGATCTCCTCCAGCAGCGCGCGCACCGCCGCCTGGCCCATGGCCTGGACCGGCTGACGGATGGTGGTCAGCGGCGGGTCGGTGAACGCGATCAGCGGGGAGTCGTCGAAGCCGACGACCGAGACGTCGCGGGGGACGGCGAGGCCCTGCTGCCGGGCGGCGCGGATGGCGCCGAGCGCCATCATGTCGCTGGCGCAGATCACGGCCGTGCAGCCGCGCCGGATCAGCGCGTCGGCCGCGGCCTGCCCGCCCTCCAGGGTGTAGAGGGAGTGCTCGATCAGCTCGTCGCACTGCTCCGGGGACATCCCGAGCTGCTCGCGCATCCCCTGCCGGAAGCCCTCGATCTTCCGCAGCACGGGGACGAACCGCTGGGGGCCGACCGCGAGCCCTATCCGGGTGTGGCCGAGGGCCACGAGATGCGTCACGGCCAGCCGCATCGCCGCGCGGTCGTCGGGCGAGACGAAGGGCGCGCGCACCTTCGGCGAGAAGCCGTTGACGAGGACGAAGGGCACGCCCTGCCCGCGGAGCTGGTCGTAGCGCTGCATGTCCGCGGAGGTGTCCGCGTGCAGCCCGGAGACGTAGATGATGCCGGAGACCCCGCGCTCCACCAGCATCTCGGTGAGCTCGTCCTCGGTGGAGCCGCCGGGGGTCTGGGTGGCGAGCACCGGGGTGTAGCCCTGGCGGGTCAGGTTCTGCCCGATGACCTGCGCGAGCGCCGGGAAGATGGGGTTGTCCAGCTCCGGGGTGATCAGCCCGACGAGTCCGGCGCTGCGCCGCCGCAGCCGCACCGGGCGTTCGTAGCCCAGGACGTCGAGCGCGGCGAGGACGGATTCGCGGGTGGCCGCGGCCACCCCCGGCTTGCCGTTGAGCACGCGGCTGACTGTCGCTTCGCTGACCCCCGCCTGGGCTGCGATGTCGGCAAGCCGTGCGGTCATAGAGGTGGACTGTACCGGTCGCATGTCAGATTGCCCACCACGCACAGGATTCGGCCGGAATGCGGACGGTTCCGCCGTCCTCGCGCGGGGCGGGGGCGGTCAGCGGGACGCTGCTGAGCAGGGGGCGGCCGGGCCGGGGCAGGGTGACGGGGCGGTCGAGGGTGTTGAGCACGCAGACCACCGGGCCCCGGGCCCCGTCCGCGGCGTCTCCCTGCCCGGCCCCGCCGGACGGCGCCGGCGTCGGCGCCGGAGGGGGCGTGCGGCGGAAGGCGAGGACGCCCTCGGGCGCGTCCAGCCACTCCACGGTCTCGCCCGCGCCGAGCACCGGGTGCTCGCGGCGCAGGGCGATCGCGGCGCGGTAGAGCTCCAGGGTCGAGGAAGGGTTCCCGGTCTGCGCCTCGACGCTGTACTTGGCCCAGACGTCGGGCTGCGGCAGCCAGCTCGGGCCGCCGGGTTCGGGTCCGAAGCCGTACGGGGCCCCGGTGCCGGACCACGGGATCGGGACGCGGCAGCCGTCGCGGAAGCCGTCCTGTCCGTCGGCGCGGAGGAAGGAGGGGTCCTGGCGGACCTCGTCGGGCAGGTCGGTGACCTCGGGCAGCCCCAGCTCCTCGCCCTGGTAGACGTAGACGGAGCCGGGCAGCGCCAGCATCAGCAGGGCGGCGGCCCGGGCCCGGCGCATCCCGCGCTCCGGGTCCCCGTCCGCGTAGCGGGTGGTGTGCCGCACGACGTCGTGGTTGGAGAGCACCCAGGTGGTGGGCGCGCCCACGGAGGCGGTGGCGGCGAGGGAGGTGTCGATCACCGTACGCATCTCGGCCGCGTCCCAGCCGCTGCGCAGGAACTGGAAGTTGAACGCCTGATGCATCTCGTCGGGGCGGACGTAGAGGGCGAGCCGCTCGGAGGTGGGGGCCCAGGCCTCGGCGACGCCGATCCGTTCGCCGTCGTAGGAGTCCAGCAGCCGGCGCCAGTGGCGGTGGATCCCGTGCACGCCATCCTGGTCGAAGAACGGCAGCTTCTGGGTGCCGATGAGGCTGGCCTGCTGCCCGTGGCCGATGTCCGGGAGGCCCTCGGCCTTGACGAGGCCGTGGGCCACGTCGATGCGGAAGCCGTCCACGCCCAGGTCCAGCCAGAAGCGGAGGATGGCGTCGAACTCGCGGCGGACCTCCGGGTGCTCCCAGTTGAGGTCGGGCTGCTCGGGGGCGAAGAGGTGCAGGTACCACTCGCCCGGGGTGCCGTCCGGGTCGGTGGTGCGGGTCCAGGCGGGGCCGCCGAAGACGGACTCCCAGTCGTTGGGCGGCAGCTCGCCGTCGGCGCCGCGGCCGGGGCGGAACCAGTAGCGGTCGCGGGCGGGGGAGCCGGGGCCCTCGCGCAGCGCCTGCTGGAACCAGGCGTGCCGGTCGGAGGTGTGGTTGGGGACGATGTCCATGATCACGCGCAGGCCCAGCCCGTGGGCGGCGCCGATCAGTTCCCGGGCGTCGTCGAGGTCGCCGAAGAGCGGGTCGACGGCGCGGTAGTCGGTGACGTCGTAGCCGCCGTCGGCCTGCGGGGAGAGGTAGAAGGGGGTGAGCCAGACCGCGTCCACGCCCAGCCGGGCCAGGTGCGGCAGCCGCTCCCGGGCGCCGCGCAGGTCGCCGATGCCGTCGCCGTCGCCGTCGGCGAAGGAGCGGACGTAGATCTGGTAGATCACGGCGTCCCGCCACCAGTGCGTCGCGGGGCCGGAGCCACCGCGCGGGGCGGGCCCGGCGTCGGCGGCGGGGGCGGGGGCGGGCCGGTCGTGGAGGGCGGGCGTGAGCTCCTGAGTCATCGTCGTTCCCCTTCGGTAGCCGGTGTGACGCTCGGCACGGACGCCAGAGAGGACAACGCGCCGCGGCCCCCCGTGGTTGACGTCTGGAACGTAACAGCTCTGCAAGCTCTTGCGGAAGCATCGGCAGTTTCTTGCGGCAGGGCCGAAAGTCCCCCGGCCAGTACCGTCAAGGGGTGGAGTGACAACTGTTTCAGACACGCCGCTGTAACGATACGGCTGCCTTGCAGAAAGTTGCCGCAAAGACTTTCGGCCACATTGCATCCCTGTTACGTTCGCGGTACACCCGGCGCCGCGATGGCGCGGTCAGGGCAGGAGGTCCCCCGGGACCTCTGGCCATCACGGGCTCTCATGAAGGAGTAACACCATGCGGCGTGGCATAGCGGCCACCGCGCTGGTCGCGACGCTCTCCCTGGCGGCGACCGCGTGCGGCGGGGACAGCGACAGCGGCGACAGCGGCGAGAAGAAGGGCTCGGGCGAGCTCTCCGGCACCGTCACCTTCTGGGACACCTCGAACGAGGCCGAGAAGGCGTTCTTCAAGAAGACCGCCGAGGGCTTCGAGAAGAAGCACCCCAAGGTCGACGTCAAGTACGTCAGCGTCCCCTTCGGCGAGGCGAGCAACAAGTTCAAGAACGCCGCGGGCGGCGGCTCCGGCGCCCCCGACGTGATGCGCACCGAGGTCGCCTGGGTCGCCGACTTCGCCAACCTCGGCTACCTGGCCCCGCTGGACGACACCGCGGCCGTCGACAACAAGGACGACTACCTCGACCAGGCCTGGGGCAGCACCCAGTTCGAGGGCAAGACCTACGGCGTGCCGCAGGTCATCGACACCCTCGCCCTCTTCTACAACAAGGACCTGCTGAAGAAGGCCGGCGTCGAGGTCCCCGAGTCCGTCGAGGACATCAAGAACTCCACCAAGAAGTTCAAGGGCGAGGACGTCACCCCCTTCTACATGCGCGGTGACGACGCCTACTGGTTCCTGCCCTTCCTCTACGGCGAGGGCGGCGACATGGTCGACGCCGAGGCGAAGAAGATCACGATCGACGACGGCGCCGGCGCCAAGGCGTTCGAGACGATCAAGGACCTGGTGGACTCCAAGGCCGCGACGACGGACATCACCGACGGCTGGGAGAACATGCAGAAGTCCTTCAAGGACGGCAAGGTGGCCATGATGCTCAACGGCCCCTGGGCCATTGAGGACACCCTGGCCGGCAAGGAGTTCAAGGGCAACGAGGACAACCTCGGCGTCGCCCCGGTCCCGGCCGGCAGCGAGGCCCAGGGCGCCCCGCAGGGCGGCCACAACCTCTCGGTCTACGCGGGCTCCAAGAACCTGGACGCCTCCTACGAGTTCGCCAAGTACATGAGCTCCGCCGAGGTCCAGAAGGCCACCACCGAGGAGCTGAGCCTGCTCCCGACCCGCACCTCGGTGTACGAGGAGAAGACCGTCAAGGACAACACGATGGTCCAGTTCTTCAAGCCCGCCGTGGACAAGGCCGTCGAGCGCCCGTGGATCGCCGAGGGCAACTCCCTCTTCGAGCCCATCCGCGTCCAGCTCGCCGACGTGCTGACCGGCAAGACCGAGCCCGAGGCCGCCGCCAAGGAGATCGGCGACGAGTACGCCAAGCTCCTCAAGAAGGGCGACTACAAGTAGGACCGGCGGAGAACTCAGGGAGAGGCTGACCGACGACCATGGCTGTCGAGACAGGCCGGTCGGTGGCACCGGCCGCGGGCGGAGACGCCCGCGGCCGCGGCCGCGGAACCGGAAAGACCCAGGGCCCGCTGCGCCGCGCCCTGGCCACCCACTGGTACGCCTGGGCCATGGTGGCCCCCGTGGTGACCGTCATCGCGGTGATCATCGGCTATCCGCTGGTCCGCGGCATCTATCTGTCGCTGACCGACGCGGACGAGGCCAACGTCGCCCGCACCATCGGCGTCAACGAGATCGAGGCGAGCTACGAGTTCGTCGGCCTCGACAACTACCAGGCCATCCTCACGGACGGCGTCTTCTGGGACCGGCTCGGCTGGACCGTCCTGTGGACGGTGGCCTGCGTCGGCATCACCTTCCTCCTCGGCCTGATGCTGGCGTCCATGCTCAACCGCAAGGTGCGCGGCCGGACCGCCTACCGGATGGCGCTGATCCTCCCCTGGGGCATCCCCGCCTTCGTGTCCGTCTTCGCCTGGCGGATGCTCTACAACGAGAAGAACGGCATCCTCAACCAGCTCCTGGCCGGCGGCGGCATCGACGGCGTCCCGTGGCTGGGCGACCCGACCTGGGCCAAGATCTCCGTGATCGCGGTGAACGTCTGGCTCGGCGTGCCGTTCATGCTCGTCGCCATGCTGGGCGCCATGCAGGGCATCCCCGCCGAACTGCTGGAGGCCGCCGAGATGGACGGGGCGAACGCCTGGCAGCGGTTCCGAAACGTCGTGCTGCCCGGCATCCGCTCGGTCAGCAGCACGGTGATCCTGCTGAGCACCATCTGGACCTTCAACATGTTCCCGGTGATCTTCCTGCTCACCCGGGGCGGCCCGGGCGACTCCACCGAGATCCTGGTGACCTACGCCTACCGGCTGTCCTTCCTCGTCAGCCCGCGCGACTTCGCGTCCTCCGCGGCCTGGGGCGTGCTCATCCTGCTGCTCCTGTCGGCCTTCGCGGTGGTCTACCGCCGTTCGCTCCGCAAGCAGGGAGAGGTGTGGTGACGATCATGAAGAGCACCGGAACCACCACGGGCACCACGACGCCCGACCCCGTCACCACCGGCCCCGTGCCGGCCGCCGTCCGCAAGGGCGGCGGGGGCACCGGCCCGGGCGGCGCCCGCCGCGTCCGCGGGCGCGGCGAGCGCGGACCGCTGGCCTCCCTCGGGCTGCACGCCGGCCTGCTGCTGGCCGCCGTCGTCGCCGTCTTCCCGCCGCTGTGGCTGCTGGTGACGTCCTTCAAGCCCAAGAGCGACGCCTTCACCACCTCGCTGGTGGAGAACTTCACCTTCGCCAACTACGACCACGTCCTGAACGACACGGAGTTCCTGACCTGGTTCGGGAACTCGGTGCTGGTCGTCCTGGTGACCACCGTCCTGGGCGTGTTCATCTCGGCCACCACCGGTTACGCCGTCAGCCGCTTCCGCTTCCCGGGTATGCGCCCGCTGATGTGGACCCTGCTGATCACGCAGATGTTCCCGATGGCGATCCTGATCGTGCCGCTCTACAACCTCATGGCACAGCTCGGGCTGCTCAACCAGCCCATCGGCCTGATCATCACCTATCTGACGATCGCCGTGCCGTTCTGCGCCTGGATGATGAAGGGCTTCTTCGACACCATCCCCGTCGCCATCGACGAGTCGGGACGCGTCGACGGACTCAACCCCTTCGGCACCTTCTGGCGGCTGATCCTGCCGCTGGCCAAGCCCGGCATCGCCGTCACCGGCTTCTACAGCTTCGTGACCGCCTGGGCCGAGGTCGCCTACGCGTCGGCCTTCATGACCGGCGAGGAGAACCTCACCCTGGCCGGCGGCCTGCAGACCTTCGTCAACCAGTACACGAACGACTGGGGATCGATGACGGCCGCCGCCGTGATCATCGCCGTACCCGCCATGATCGTCTTCGGTTTCGCCCAGCGCCACCTCGTCGCCGGGCTGACCGCGGGCGCCACCAAGTCGTGACCGGGACCGGCCGCTTACCCACCCCCACCTGCCACCCGGCGGCCGCCGCGGCCACACCCCCGCCGCGGCCGCCGCGCTCCCCGAGATTCAGGGATGACATGACCCACGACCTCACCGGCACGTCCCCGTCCGGCTCCGCCGCCCCCACCGCGGAACAGCGCACCGGCTGGTGGCGTGACGCGGTGATCTACCAGGTGTACCCGCGCAGCTTCGCCGACGGCAACGGCGACGGCATGGGCGATCTGGAAGGGGTGCGCACCCGTCTGCCGTACCTCGCCGGGCTGGGCGTGGACGCGGTCTGGCTCAGCCCCTTCTACGCCTCCCCGCAGGCCGACGCCGGCTACGACGTGGCCGACTACCGCGCCATCGACCCGATGTTCGGCACCCTCGACGACGCCGCCGCGGTCATCCGCGAGGCCCACGCCCTGGGCCTGCGGATCATCGTGGACCTCGTCCCCAACCACTGCTCGGACCAGCACGTCTGGTTCCGGCAGGCGCTGCGCGAGGGCCCCGGCTCACCGCTGCGCGAGCGGTTCCACTTCCGTCCCGGCAAGGGCGCGGACGGCGAACTCCCGCCCAACGACTGGGAGTCCATCTTCGGTGGCCCCGCCTGGACCCGCACCGCCAACCCGGACGGCACCCCGGGCGAGTGGTACCTGCACCTCTTCGCCCCGGAGCAGCCCGACTTCAACTGGGAGCACCCGGCCGTCCACGACGAGTTCCGCTCCATCCTCCGCTTCTGGCTCGACCTCGGCACCGACGGCTTCCGCATCGACGTGGCCCACGGCCTCGTCAAGGCCGACGGGCTTCCCGACATGGGCCACGGCGAGCAGCTGAAGCTCCTCGGCAGCCAGAAGCTGCCGTTCTTCGACCAGGACGGCGTCCACGAGATCTACCGCTCCTGGCGCAAGGTCCTCGACGAGTACGCGGGCGAGCGGATCGGCGTCGCCGAGGCCTGGACCCCCAGCGCCGACCGCACCGCCCTCTACCTGCGCCCCGACGAGCTCCACCAGGCGTTCAACTTCCACTACCTGGGCGCCGGATGGGACGCCGCCGAACTGCGCGAGGCCGTCGACGACTCGCTCGACGCCATGCGTCCCGTGGGCGCGCCCACCACCTGGGTGCTCTCCAACCACGACGTCGTGCGGCACACCACCCGCTACGCGGACGGGGACCCGGAGCGCGGTCTGCGCCGGGCCCGGGCCGCCGCCCTGCTGATGCTGGCGCTGCCCGGCTCCGCGTACGTCTACCAGGGGGAGGAACTGGGGCTGCCGGAGGTCACCGACCTGCCCGACGAGGTCCGCCAGGACCCCTCCTTCTTCAAGGAGAACGGCCAGGACGGCCTGCGCGACGGCTGCCGGGTGCCGATCCCGTGGTCCGGCACCGAGGCCCCGTACGGCTTCGGGCCCGAGCCCGGCGGCCCGAGCTGGCTGCCGCAGCCCGACGTCTGGGCCAAGTACAGCGTCGAGGCGCAGGCCGGCGACCCGACCTCCACGCTGGAGCTGTACCGCGGCGCGATAGCCCTGCGCCGTGAGCACCCGGCGCTCGGCGCGGGGGAGGCCGTGGAGTGGCTGGACGCGCCCGAGGGCGTCCTCGCCTTCCGCCGCATCCCGGTGGACACGGCCGGTGCGCCGGGGTCTGCCGGTGCGGCCGGCAGTGCTCCGGAGGGCGCCTTCGTCTGCACCGTCAACACCACCGGCGAGCCCGTCCGCCTCCCCGCGCCCGGCCGGGTGCTGCTGGCCAGTGACGGCGCGGTCACCGAGAACGGCGAGGCCGTCCTGCCCGCCGACTCCGCCGTCTGGTGGACGACGTGACCATGGCCATGCCGCGGGGCGGCGGCGAACCCGCCGCCCCGCGGCTCGCGGACATCGCCGCCCAGGCGGCCGTCAGCGAGGCGACCGTCAGCCGGGTGCTCAACGGCAAGGCGGGCGTGGCCGGTGCCACCCGGCAGCGGGTGCTCGCCGCGCTCGACGTCCTCGGCTACGAACGCCCGGTGCGGCTGCGGCAGCGCAGCGCCGGGCTCGTCGGACTCGTGATCCCCGAGCTGACCAACCCGATCTTCCCGGCCTTCGCCCAGGTCATCGAGCAGTCCCTGGCCGGGTACGGCTACACGCCCGTGCTCTGCACCCAGATGCCCGGCGGCGCCACCGAGGACGAACTGGTGGAGCAACTGGAGGAGCGCGGCGTCACCGGCATCATCTTCATGTCCGGGCTGCACGCCGACACCACCACCGACCCCGCCCGCTACACCCGGCTGACGGCGCGCGGCGTGCCGTTCGTCCTCATCAACGGCTACAACGAGCACATCGCCGCGCCCTTCGTCTCGCCCGACGACCGCTCGGCGGCCCGCATGGCCGTACGGCACCTGGTGGAGCTGGGCCACGAACGGATCGGTCTGGCCGTCGGCCCGCAGCGCTTCGTCCCCTCCCGGCGCAAGGCCGAGGGATTTGTCGCGGAGCTGCGCGAAGCGCTGGGGCAGTCCCGCGAGGAGGCCGAACGGCGCGTCCAGCACACGCTGTTCGGCCTGGAGGGCGGCCAGGCCGCGGCGGGCGCGCTGATCGACGAGGGCTGCACGGGCGTGGTGTGCGGCAGCGACCTGATGGCGCTCGGCGTGATCCGGGCCGCCTGGCAGCGCGGGCTGGACGTGCCCGGCGACATCTCCGTGGTCGGCTTCGACGACACCCCGCTGATCGCCTTCACCGACCCGCCGCTGACCACGGTGCGGCAGCCGGTGCAGTCGATGGCGACGGCGGCGGTCGGTGCCCTGCTGGAGGAGATCGAGGGCAACCCGGTGCAGCGCACGGAGTTCGTCTTCCAGCCGGACCTGGTCGTCCGCGGCTCGACGGGCCCGGCGCGGAGGGCGGCGGGCGGCTGAGCAGTTGGGGCGCGGGGCGGTGGTTGCGGCGCGCTGTGGCGTCCCGTTGGGCTCCGGCCGTCGCGCACCGCCGTGGGCGCGCCTCCCGCCGCGCCGGTCCGCGTCCCGCCCGGGCCGTGGGTGCCACGCCCACGCGCAGACCAGGGCGCCCCGTGCCCCGTTGGCGTTCCCTGTGAGTGTTTCCCTGCCCATGCCCCGCCTCCGTTGCTCCTGCTGGGCCTGCCGCCGGGCCGGGCGGCTCCGTGTCGTCCGCGGCCACCCCTTCCGTAACACTCCGCGCCCGAGCCGGGCCCGTCCGGGACCGGAACCCGCGCCCTGATCCCGCCGCGGCGCCCGCCGGTGCCATCGGGCAAAGCGATGGCGGATCTTCCTCTCCGCGAACTGTGTTGCTCCCGGGGCCCTTTCGGCTACTGTGGCGCGCGCTCCCACAGGCGCCCCCCACCAGCCCGTATCCGGGCTGCCTCGCGCTGTGCGCTCGCCGGAAGGTTCGAGAGAGGAACCACCGTTGGCAGACGGCCGCCAAGCACGCCATGACGGCACGGAGCCGGAGCGGGACGCACCCGAACCGGGCACTCCGGGACCGGACCAGGACGTACGGATACCGCCGTACCTCGAAGAGGACGAGGGGAACGCGGAGCAGCCGGCGGGCCCGGGTGCCGACCCGGGTTCCGATGCGGGGGCCGACGCGAGTTCCGGCACCGGCGATGGCCGGGGCGACGGCCCCGGTGACGGCGCCTCGTCGGGTAACGGTGCCTCGCCGAGTGACGGCGCCCCGTCCGGCAGCGGGAGCGCGCCGGCGACGGGACGGCAGTCCGGAGAACCGGCAGACCCGGGCCCCGGCCCGGCTGCGCCGCAGGCCGGCCCCGCCGCGGGCGCCGACGGGCAGGGCGGCCCGGCCGCGACTGCCGACGGGCACGCAGACCCCGCCGCGCCGGCCGAACCAAGCCCCGGGGCCGCCCTGTTGACGCCGCGCGCCGGTTCGCCCGCGCCGCACACCGGCCCGGCCGCACCGGCCGACCGGCACGCCGGCTCCGCCGCGCCGGCAAACCCGAGCCCGGTCCCGGCCGCGCCGGCGGACCCAGCCCCCAGCCCGGCCGTGCCGCGCACCGGCCCCGCCACGACGGCTGACCGGCAGGCGGGTTCCGCGACGCCGGCCGACCGGCAGGCGGACCCCGGCGCGTCGGCCGGCCTGCGCCTCGGTCCGGCCGCACCGGTCGGCCCGGTCCCGGTCCCGGCCGCGCCGTCGGCACCGCGCGCCGGCTCGGCCTCGGCCGCCGACCGGCCGCTGGTCGCGCCCCCGCCGTGGCGGCGGGACCGGCCCTCCGGGCCGCCGCCCGCCGCGGAGGACCCGGTGTTCCGCTCGGCGTTCGTCCCTCCGGACGACCCGCGGCCGCGGTCCCGGCCGATGGTCCCGGTGGTGGCCGTCTCCGGCCTCGTCATCGGCTCGGTGCTGGCCCTGGCGCTGTGGTTCGGCGGCGGCGACGGCCCCGAGGACGCGGAGGCGGGCTCCGGAGTCACCCCGTCCTGGCACGCCGGCCCCCGGCCCACCCCGTCCCTGCCGGGCGGCTCCCTGGAGGAACCCTCGAACTCCCCGTCCGGGACGGAGAAGACCGCCTCCCCCTCGCCCAGCGCGTCGCGCACCTCCGCGTCGCGCCCGGAGGCCTCCGCGTCCCGTACCGCCGCCCCGTCCTCCGGCTCCCGCGCCGGTGCGGACGGCGGGGGCGGTGCGAAGGAGGAGCGCGGCAGCATCAGCGGCGGCGGCACCTCCCGGACCGGATCGGAACGGTCGCTGCGCGCGGTCAACTACCCGGACCGGTACCTGCGTCACCGCGACGGCCGGGTCTTCCTCGACCCCGTCGGTTCCTCCGGCGCCGCCCGGGACGCCACCTTCTCCCTCGTCCCCGGCCTCGCCGACGGCCGCTGCCACTCCTTCCGGACACTCGACGGCCGCTACCTGCGGCACCGCGACTTCCGGGCGGTGGTGGCGGGAAACGACGGCTCCCGGCTGTTCCGCGAGGACGCGACCTTCTGCATGCGCCAGGGGGCCGCCGGGCAGGGATCGGTCTCCTTCGAGGCGGTCAACCACCCCGGCCACTTCCTGCGCCACCGCAACTTCGAGCTCCGGCTCGAGCGGTGGGAGAACTCGGGGCTCTACCGGGCCGACATCTCCTTCCAGCTCACCGCGCCCCTCGGCTGAGCGGCACCCTTTCTCGGCTGAGCGCCGCCAGGCTGCCGCTCCGCGCCATCAGCGCTGCTTACTGCAGTTATAGGAGGCGAAACGTGTTGCGGCGAAGGTCATTTGGGCTACTGTGACGCGCGTTCGCCCGCGCCTCCCGGGGTACCGCCACCGGTCGGAGGCTGCCGCCCCAAGGGCTGTGCGCTGGTCAGAGAAAGTCTTGGGAGGACCCGGGATGACAGCCGACACGCCGCGTGACGACGGCCCGGCGCAGGACCCGACCGTATGGACCCCTCCCTACTGGGAGGACGGAGCTGAGCTGCCCTCCGGTGGCTACACCGGCGCGTTCCCGGCAGCGGCCGGAGGGCCGGGCGCCGCGCCGGGCGCCGACGACCTGGTGGGAGCCGCCTCCGGGTCCTTCTACGGTTCCGGACCCCTGATGCCCCCGCCGCCCCCGCCTCCCGCGACCCGCGGCCGGCGCCGCAGGAAGGACACCGGCAGGGCGGGCGGTCCGCCGCCGAACCTCTCGGAGTACGGCCTCCCGCTGCCGGACGACGGCGGCGGCACCGGCACCGGCGCCCGGCCCCCTCGCCGGGCCCGCC
Organism: Streptomyces albus subsp. albus; assembly: GCF_000719865.1. Lineage (GTDB taxonomy): Bacteria > Actinomycetota > Actinomycetes > Streptomycetales > Streptomycetaceae > Streptomyces > Streptomyces albus_E. Next base: position 5,351 of record NZ_JOID01000016.1, on the reverse strand, counting down.
GCATCGGATGGCGTCTCCGCGACTGGCCGCTGAACCCGATCCTCCTGCTGGCCGGCCTGCTGGCCGCCTCGCTGGCGGGCACGGTGTGGTTCTTCGGGATGGACATGATGGGCGCGGACGGCGACGACGGCCCGGCGGGCGGCGGAGGCGCGGCGCCCGGCACCTCGGCACCGCCCGGAGCCCCCCCGCGGCCCACCCCGTCCCTGCCCAACGCGCCGGGCCCGGGCCCGTCCGGGAAGGGCGGGTTGCCCGCGGAGGGGGCGACGGCGAACCGCTCGCTCCAGTCGGTCAACTACCCCAGCCGCTACCTCCGCCAGCGCAACGGCGCCGTCTTCCTCGACCCGGTCAGCTCCGGCCCGGCCGCCGAGGCCGACGCCAAGGACGCCACCTTCACCGTGACGCCGGGCCTCGCCGACGACAAGTGCTACTCGTTCAAGACCGCGAACGGGCGGTATCTGCGCCAGCAGGATTTCCGCATCCGAGTCTCCGCCATGCAGGAGACGGGCCTCTTCCGCCAGGACGCCACCTTCTGCGCCACCGAGGGCATGGTCGCCGGCGCCACCAGCTTCGAGTCGTACAACTTCCCCGGCCGCTTCCTGCGCCACCACGACTTCAAGCTGCGGCTCGACCGCCCCGACGGCTCGGACCTCTTCAAACAGGACTCCTCGTTCCGGGTCATCGCCGCCCTGAGCTGAGCCGGCGGGGCCGCGGTGGGCGCCGTCCCCGGCCGGCCCGGATCCCGTTCCTTCCGCGCGTTCATCACGAGGGCACGCGGGGAGAGACACCGGGGCGCGGGACCCCGGCCCCTCGCCCGGGATCCCGTGAACCTTTCCGCCCCGCGTACCGACTGTTGCGGTGAGACGCGGAACCGGAAGGGGAGGTGCGGTGAGCGGCGACGAGCGGCGTGACGGGCTGCTGGTGGTGCGCTGCCAGCTCGGGGAGCGGGAGGCGTTTCCCGAACTGGTGCGTGCCTGGCACGCCCCGTTGTGGCGCTACGTGCGGGGCATGACCGGCGATCCGCACCTCGCGGACGATCTCGCCCAGGAGGTCTGGGTCGCCGTGGTGCGCGGACTGCCGCGGCTGCGGCAGCCGGAGCGGTTCGCCCCGTGGCTGTTCACCATCGCGCGGCGCGCGGTGACCGACCATCTGCGGCAGGCGTACCGGGCGCCGGAGACCTTCACGGAGGAAGCGGACGCCGGAGCCGCCGCCGACGACTTTCCCGGCGGCCTGCTCACGACGATGCAGGTGGAGGCGGGCCTGGGCGGGCTGCCGCCCCTGGAGCGTGAAGTGCTGGTCCTGTTCCACCTGCAGGACCTGCCGCTGGCCGCCTGCGCGGAGGTCCTCGGCGTACCGGCCGGCACGGTCAAGAGCAGGCTGCACCGCGCGCGCCGCATGTTGCGGGCCGGCCTCGCCGAAAGGGGACACGAGACATGAGGGAACCGAACCCCGCGGCCCGGCGGGGGGTGCCCGGGGAACTGCGGCGCGCGCTCGCCGCGGAGGTATCGCTGGGTTCCCGGATCCGCCACGTGGCCGTGGGACTGGCCGGAGGGTGCGGCGCCGCACTGATCGCGGTGCTGTGGGCCACCGAGCCGCATCCGCTTCCCGTGCGCACCCGGGCCGCCTTCGCCGGGCTGATCGCCATCGGGCTGGCCTGGGCGGTCTTCGCCGGCTGGGTGCTGAGCAGACGGCGGCCTCTCTATGCCCGGGACCGGGTGCTGGCGGCCCGGCTCGCGCTCGTGGCCGCCGCCGCGACCGGCGCGGCGGGGACGGCGCTGGCCGCGGTGCGCGCCGGCACGGCCGGAGCACTGGTCACCGCCCTGGCCGGCGTCCTCCTCGTCACCGCCGCGGGGCTCGCCCTGGCCCGGGCCCGATCGCGCCGCCGCGCCCTGCTCGGACTGCGGGCAGCTCTGCGGCGGGACACGTCCTGAGCCCCGGCCCACCCCGCCTTCCCTCCCTTCACCGAGATCACCGATCAAGGAGACAGCCGTGAACGACAAGACCACCCCGGTGGGCCCGCCGGCCTTCGCTCTGCGCCTTCGCGGGGCCGGCCGGCGCACCGTCCTCCTCCTCGCCGCGGCGGCGTTCGCGGCGCTGCTGCTCGGGGCCGGCCTCCTGCTGCTGACCTGAGTCCCCCGGGCCGGAGCGCGGCAGCGGCCGGCCCGCCCCGGGCGGACCGGTCACCGGCTTCCGCGCCGACGGGCTTGCGCGCCGGACGCCGCCCGGGCCCGCCGCGGATTATCGTGAGCGCCGACCGGATCGAACCGCCGGAAAAGCGGCACAGCGGAACAGGGCGGCCCCATGGGGGACTGGTGGTATCGCAACATCGTGGAACCGGGCAAGCTGCCCCTGCTGCTCAGCCTGGCCGGGTTCGTGACCGTCTTCCTCATCACCCGCGGGATCACCCGGAGTATCCGGGCCGGCCGCGGCCCGTTCCGGAACGTCAGCACCGGCCGGGTGCACATCCACCACATGGTGCCCGGGATCGTGCTGGCCGCCATCGGGGGCTTCGGGATGGCGGCCATGGCGGACGAGAGCGGTGGCGCGGCGGCGATGGCCCTGGTCTTCGGTGCCGGAATGGGCCTCGTCATGGACGAGTTCGCGCTGATGCTCTACCTCAGCGACGTCTACTGGTCCCAGCAGGGCCGCGCCTCCGTCGAGGCGGTCACCCTCACCGCGGCCGCCGTCGGCATGGTGCTGCTCGGCGCGCTGCCGGTGGGCGTGGACGACGTCAGCGAGTCGGAGCAGGACAACCGGGCGGGGCTTGCCCTGACCGTGACCCTGCACTTTCTGATCGTCGTGACGGCCTTCGCCAAGGGGAAGCTGCGGCTCGGGGTGATCGGGGTCTTCCTGCCGCCGGTGGCCTGGGCCGCCGCCGTACGCCTCGCCCGCCCCGGCTCCCCCTGGGCCCGCCGCTTCTACGCCGAGGGCTCACGCCGCCGGCGCCGGGCCACCGAGCGGGCGCGGAAGCACGACGCGCGCTGGGGCCGCGCCGGCGCGAAGGCGGGGAACCTCCTGGGGGGCCGGCCGGACCGGCACTGAGCACCGGGCCGGCAGGGCCCCGGCCCCGGTGCTACTCGCCGACCGCTCCGTCGATCCGCTCGCGCAGGAAATCGGCGTGGCCGTTGTGGCGGGCGTACTCCTCGATCATGTGGGCGAGGATGTAGCGGAGCGAGACGACCTCGCCGTGGTGGCGGCCCGTGACGTCGAGGGACTCGGCGGCCTCCACGATGGCGCGGGACCGCGCGCACGCCTCCCGCCAGACGCGGAACGCCTCCTCCGGGTCGGCGGCGTCGACGTCGAAGGCGCCGTCCGTACCGTCCTCGCGCGGCCAGTAGCGGGAGACGCTCTCGCCGTTCACCACGTTGCGGAACCAGCCGCGTTCGACATCGGCCATGTGCCGCACCAGCCCGAGCAGGGAGATCGGCGACGGCGGCACGGCCCGCTCCCTCAACTGCTCGGCGGAGAGCCCGGCGCACTTCATGGCGAGCGTGTCCCGCTGGTACTGCACATATCCGCTGAGCGTGGCCCGCTCGCCGTCGACCGGCGGCGGGCCGGTCCTCTGATGATCGGTCATCGGGACATCATGCCGTCCGGGACACCGGGCCGCCATGCCGGACTACCGCCCGGCGCGGTCCCGTTGACCGCGGCCCGCACGCGGCGGGCACGCCATGGGCAGCGTCCGGGCCATGGGCCGGCGGGTCGAGTGGTTCAAGTGCCCAGGCAGAGCGCGCCCGTTCATGCTGCTGGGCCGGCTCCAGCAGTACAGCCCGAGCCCGTGAAAGACCTGCTGGGCGCGGGCGCTCTGACCTGTGCGGGTGCACGGGTCTGTGCTGTTGACCTCAGCCTGGACGTTTCTGGTTCTCGATGTATTCCTTGATGACGGCGAGCGGGGCGCCGCCGCACGGGGCGGCGAAGTAGGACGGCGACCAGAAGTGCTCACCCCACAGGTACTCGCGGATGTGGCCGGGGACCTCTCCCCCCGCCTTCGGCCGGGAGGTGCCCCCAGCCGCAGGCGCCGGGCGGAGACGCCTTTGAGGGAGCCGACGAGTCGGGAGATGGCGGCCTCGGGCGGGTAGTGCACGAGCAGGTGGACGTGATCGCGTTCGCCGTTGAACTCCCGCAGCTCCGCGCCGAAGTCGGTGCACACGTCGCGCATGACCTCTTCGCAGCGCCGAAGGATCTCGTCGGTGAACGGTCCGCGCCGGTACTGGGGATGAAGACCAAGTGCGCGTGCAGGGTGTGGACAACGCTACGCCCCCTGCGGATAGCGGAGTTTGATTCCCAGCGTGGTGACATAGATCAATGCTACGATCACGCCCGTGAAGATCGTGACACAGGTCAAACTCATGCCGGACGCCGCGCAGGCATCCGCGCTTGAGCGCACCCTGCGCACGGTCAATGACGCCGCGAACTGGGTGTCGGCGGTGGCGTTCGAGCACGGCGTGCCGCGTGAGTACGAACTGCGCAAGCACACCTACACCGAACTCAAAACCCGTGGGCTGGGAGCGCAGGCCGCGCAGCACGTCATCAAGAAGGTGCGCGACTCCTGCACCACGCTCCAGGCCAACATCCGGGCCGGCAACCTCGGCAGCCAAGGCTCCAGGCGTCGCCGCAAGGCCGAGTCCAAGCCCATCACCTTTCGCCCCGAGGCCGCCCAGCCGTATGACGACCGGTGCCTGAGCTGGCAGTACGACCAGCGGACCGTGTCCATCTGGACCGTGGACGGCCGGGTCAAGAACATCCGCTTCGCCTGTTCCGCCGACGCGCTCAAGATGCTCCAGACGCACCGGCAGGGCGAATCCGGCCTGATCGAGCGCGACGGCGTGTTCTACCTCGTCGCCACCTGCGACGTGCCCGAGGCCGAGAGGTACGAGCCGGACGGCTTCATCGGCGTGGACCTCGGCATCGAGAACATCGCCACCGCCTCCACCGGCTACCTCGCCGCCGGGCGGGGGCTCAACCGGTACCGCGAGCGACAGCTTGCCCTGCGGGCCAAGCTCCAGAAGAAGCGCACCAAGAGCGCCATACGCCGGCTCAAGGCCCGTGCCCGCAAGGAAGCGCGGCACGCCGCGAACACCAACCACATCATCTCCAAGACGATCGTGACCGAGGCTGAACGCACCGGGCGCGGCCTGTCCCTGGAAGAACTCAAGGGCATCCGGCAGAGGGTACGGCTCCGCAAGCCCCAACGGGTCGCACTCCACTCCTGGGCCTTCGCCCAGCTCGGAGCCTTCATCGTCTACAAGGCCAGGCGGGCCGGTGTGCCTCTGGTCTTCGTTGATCCCGCGTACACGTCGCAGACGTGCGCCGAGTGCGGCCACGTCGACAAGCGCAACCGTGTCGACCAGGGG
>NZ_JOID01000015.1 GCF_000719865.1 Streptomyces albus subsp. albus | reverse complement strand
GCCCCGCATCGTCCCCCGCCGCCCTGCCCCGCCGGCCGGAGTGCCCCTGGTCCGGCGCCCGGATCCCGGCAGGCCCCGGCCAGGCCCCCGGTACGGAGCACGCGCGGGGCGGCCGTCCCGCCGGGCCGGTTACCCTGCGGGCATGAACGGCAGCGGCACCGCCCCGACAGCATCGTCCGGGACAGCATCGTCCGGCCGCCGGTCCGGCCCCGGCGCCGCGTACCGGCGGCTCTCCGTCGAGCAGCGGCGGCGCCAGCTGCTGGACGCGGCCCTCGCGCTCTTCGCGGAGCGGGCCCCGGAGGACGTCTCCCTGGACGACGTGGCCCACGCCGCCGAGGTCTCGCGCCCGCTCGTCTACCGCTACTTCCCTGGCGGCAAGCCGCAGTTGTACGAAGCCGCGCTGCGCAGCGCCGCCGACCGGATGGAGCTGTGCTTCGCCGAGCCCCAGACCGGCCCGATGACCCACCGGCTGGCCCGCGCCCTGGACCGCTATCTCGCCTTCGTCGACGAGTACGACGCCGGCTTCAGCGCCCTGCTCCAGGGCGGCAGCGTCGCCGAGACCTCGCGCACCTCGGCCATCGTCGACGAGGTCCGGCGGGCCGCCGCCGAGCAGATCCTCGTCCATCTGGGCGTCACCCGGCCGGGACTGCGGCTGCGCACGGCCGTCCGCACCTGGATCGCGGCGGTCGAGGCCGCCTCGCTGATCTGGCTGGACGAGGAGAAGCAGCCGCCCGCCGGCGAGCTGCGCGACTGGCTGCTCGACCACTTCCTCGCCCTCCTCACCGCCACCGCGGCGCACGACCCGCAGACGGCGGGCGTGCTCAAGGAGACGCTGACGGCGGAGCGGGCGGACGGCCCGGCGGGCGAACTCGCCCGGCGGCTGCTGCCGCTGCTGGCGCGGGCGGGGCACCTGGTGGAACCGGGCGGCCCCGGCGCCGCGGGTCCCGGCGGGGCCACGGCGGACGGCCCGGCAGGCGGCGCGGCCGACGGCCCGGGGGTGGGCGCGTCGTGAGGAGCGAGGAGACGCCCTTCGAGGGCGGGCCGCTGGACGGCCGGGTCCTGCCGGTGCTGACGGGAGCGACCGGAAAGCCGCCGAAGGTCTACGAGATCCCGGTGCCCCAGCCGGACGGCGGCCGGCCCGTGGTCCACGTCTACCGGCGCGAGATCCGCGGCCACAGCAAGCGGCTCGGGCTGCCGCTGGGCTGGAAGTACGTCCACGACCCGGAGGGCCGGCCCGCCACCGGCCCCAACTGGCCCTGGACCCGGCGGAGCCCCGGCGCCTGAACCGGCGCGCCGGGGCCCGTCCGGTCCCGTGTGCGGGCCTACCGGGCGCCCGCGGCCTCGACGAGGTAGCGCTCCGTCTTCTCCGGCTCGAAGAAGAAGTTCTCCAGGTCCGCCGGGTTGTCGAAGGCGTTGGCGAAGCGGTCGGCGACCGGCTGGATCTGCCCGCCCGCGCCGATCAGGTTCAGGACGTGCTCCGGCGGCGGGGCCAGCATCGCGTTCGTCCACTTGACGACGTGCCGGGCGGTCTCCCAGTAGCGGTCGAAGGTGGACTGCATCCACTCCGCGTCGAACGGCTGGTCGCCCCGCTCCAGGATGCTCGCCAGATACGAGGCGGCGCACTTGGCGGCCGAGTTGGAGCCCTGGCCGGTCAGCGGGTCGTTGGCGACGACGACGTCCGCGACGCCCAGCACCAGCCCGCCCGACGGCAGCCGGCCGATCGGCTTGCGCACGGTCGGGGCGTAGCGGCCGGCGAGGGTGCCGCCCGCGTCGGTCAGCTCGACCTTGCCGGCGCGGTCGTACTCCCAGGGCAGGAACCGCTTCATCAGGTCGAGCGTCACGTCGAGGTGCTCGCCGGGGTCCTTGATGGAGTCGAAGACGTCCAGCGGGCCGCCGGGGATGCCCTCCCAGAAGAGGATGTCGGCCCGGCCGGAGAGGGTGTGGGTCGGCATGACGAACATCTCGCCGACGCCCGGCACGAGGTTGCAGCGCACGGCGTCGAAGTCGGGGTGCTCCGGGCGCGGGCCGAGCCCGTGCACGTACGCCACGGCCAGCGCGCGCTGCGGCTTGTCGTACGGGGAGCGGGAGGCGTCCCGGCCGAACATCGAGACGAGCTCGCCCTTGCCGGCCGAGATCAGCACCAGGTCGTAGGAACGGGCGAAGTAGTCCAGGTCGGAGACGGCGGCGCCGTGGATGACGAGCTGCCCGCCGCGCTGCGCGAAGGTCTCCATCCAGCCGGCCATCTTCACCCGCTGGTCGACGGACTGGGCGTAGCCGTCCAGCTTGCCGACCCAGTCGACGGCCCGGCTGCCGTCGGGGCCGGCGACGGAGATGCCGAGGCCCTCGATCCGCGGGGCCTGGCTCTCCCAGAAGTTGAGGCCCAGGTCCCGCTCGTGCTGCAGGGCGGTGTGGAACATGCACTGGGTGGACATGACCCGGCCGGAGCGGATCTCGTCCGCCGTGCGGTTCGACATCAGGGTGACCTCGTAGCCGTGCTGCTGCAGGCCGAGGGCGAGTTGGAGGCCGGACTGGCCGGCTCCGACGACGAGTATCTTCCGCATGGCGGTGGGCTCTCTTTCGCGGTGAGGAACACGGGCGGTACCGCGGAACGGCAGGGGCGCCGGGAGGTCGGAGGCCGGGGTGGCCGGCCTCCGGGGTGACGCGGCTCCGGGGTGCCGGAGCCCCGCGGCCCCGCGGCCACCGGCCGCATGACCGCGACCGCGGACACCGGGGCTCTGAGCTGCGCAACTGCCCCTTCCGGGGCCGGGGGTGAGGTTACGTCACTCGGGTGTCACGTCAAGGGCGTGGGCCACGAGGGCGAGCAGCGAGCGGATCACGGTCACCCGGTCGCGGGCGTCCATGATCTCGACCGGCACGTGGTCCGGCACGGACAGCGCCTCGCGCACGTCCTCCGCCTCGTAGGACTCGGTGCCCTCGAAGTGGTTGACGGCCACGACATACGGCAGCCCGCAGCTCTCGAAGTAGTCGAGGGCCGGGAAGCAGTCCTCCAGCCGCCGGGTGTCGGCCATGACGACCGCGCCGATCGCGCCGCGCACCAGGTCGTCCCACATGAACCAGAAGCGCTTCTGGCCGGGCGTGCCGAAGAGGTAGAGCACCAGCTCGGCGTCGAGGGTGATCCGGCCGAAGTCCATCGCCACGGTCGTCGTGGTCTTCTCCGGGGTCGCCGCGATGTCGTCGACGTCCTCGCTGGCCTGGGTCATCACCGCCTCGGTGGTGAGGGGGGTGATCTCGGAGACCGAGCCGACGAAGGTGGTCTTGCCCACGCCGAACCCGCCCGCCACCACGATCTTGGTGGAGACGGGGGCGCGGTCACGCCCGGTCTGCCAGCTCTGGATGTTCTCGTCCGCGACGGGCGGCGCCGCGGTGGTGGCTCCCGCGGGGGTCATGGTGTCAGAGCCTGCGAAGTCCACTCAGGACCCTTTCGAGCAGTGCGCGGTCCGGGCGGCCGGACTCGGTGCCGGCGCCGTTTCCGTAAACGCGGATCTTTCCCTGGTCGGCCAAGTCGCTGAGCAGCACACGGACCACACCCAGCGGGATGTGGAGCAGCGCGGAGATCTCGGCGACGGAGCGCATCTTGCGGCAGAGCTCGACGATGGCCCGCATCTCGGGCATCACGCGGTCGGCCCAGTTGCCGGCCGTCAGCTCCGGGCGGTCCTCCGGGGCCTCGATGGCCGCGACGAAGGTCTCGACGAGCAGGACGTGCCCGAAGCGGGTCCGGCCGCCGGTCAGCGAATACGGGCGGACCCGGGCCGGTTTGCGCTGCTGGCCGCGGTCCGCGGTGCGGACCGGGAGTTTCGGGGAGGTCACGTGCGGCTCTCCTGGGACTGGCGGAGTTCGTTGCGGACTTCCGGGGTGAGCACGTGTCCGGCCCGGCCGACGAACAGCGCCATGTGATAGGCGACCACGCTCATGTCGCAGTCGGGGGTGGCGTGCACGCCGAGCAGCGAACCGTCGCTGATCGCCATGACGAAGACGCTGCCCTCGTCCATGGCGATCATCGTCTGCTTCACCGGGCCGGCGTCCATCAGCTTGGAGGCGCCATGGGTCAGCGCCCCGACCCCGGAGACGATGGTGGCGAGGTCGGCGCTGGAGCCCCTGGGGCCGCTGCCGTCCCCGGCTCCGGATCCGGCTTCCGCGCCCGCCTCCGCGCCCGTCCCCATGCCCGGGTCGGAGCTGAGCAGCAGCAGGCCGTCGGAGGAGACCACGGCCACCGAGTGGACCCCCGGCACCTCCTCGACCAGGTTCGTCAGAAGCCAGTGCAGATTGCGGGCCTCACTGCTGAGCCCGTGCGCACCGTGCGGCTCCGAGCCGGCCTTCGTATACGCGTTCAACCGCGTGCCTCCTCGACTGTGCCACCGTCGTCCAGTCCCCCGGCGCGGTGCTCTCCGGTCTTCTCGGCGATCTCCGCGTCGGCGTCGCGCCGTCCGTGCTGCGCCCCCTGCTGGAAGCCGCCGAGCTTGCGGCGCAGGGCCTCCGCGTCCACGCTTCTCGCTCTCGCCCGCACGGGGCCGGTCCGTGCCGCCACGGTCTTGGGCGTCCGCTTGGGCAGACCCTTGTCGGTCAGCCGCTTGCCGGGGGCGGGCGGCTGGTCGGCGGGCGGCTGGCCGGCGACGGGCGGCTCGGCGGCGGGGGGCTCGGCGGCGGCGGGCGGCTCGGCGTGGCCGGCCGGGTGCTCCGCGCCGGACGCCGTGGTGCCCTGCTCCGTCCGGCCGGTCTCCGTCCCCGTCGTCCCCGTCGCCGGCTCCGTGGCCGAGGCGGGCGGGGTTCCGGCGGGTTCGGCCGCCGGCCGGGGCAGCGGCGGGGGCAGCCGGAAGGACTGGGTCGGCTCGTCGATGCCGGTCAGGTCGGCGCCGCCCAGGTCCGCGTCATCCGCGGCCCGCGCGTGCTGCTCCTCGCCGGATTCGGCGCGCCGGATGCCGTACGGGTCGTCATCGGCGGCCGCCGTACCCGCGTCCCCGGCGGGGCGGGTGTCCGGGGTCCCCTCTTCCGCCCGCGCGGCCCGCAGGGCCTCCTCGGCGGCCGCGACCAGGGGGTCGTGCTCCGCGCTCCGGGCGAGCCCGGCATAAGCGCCGGGATCGTCCGGGGTTCCGGCGACTGGCGCGTCCTCGTCCGGGTCCGCGTCCGCCGGGACGGGCCCGGGGACGGGCCCGGGGGCGGGCTCCGCGCCGGGTTCCTCCGCCGGGGTGCCGGCGGCGGGCAGGCCCGGGAGGACAGCCTCGTCCGAGCCGGAGCCGACGGCGTCCGTACCCGCGTCCGTGCCGGTGTCCGTGTCCGTGTCAGTGTCCGCGGCGAGGGACACCGCAGGGGTTCCGGGTTCGTCCGCCACCGGGTCCGCGAGCGGGGCGGGGGCGGGCTCCGGAACCGTAACGGGCTGGTCCGCCACGGGATATGACGCGGCCGGGGCCGGGCTCTTCCCGGCGGGTCCCGGGCCGGAGGCGTCCGCCGGGGAGGACGCGGCAGGGTCCGCGGCATCGGGCCGTGCTCCCGCACCGGCCGGGGCTGTGTCCGTTCCGTCCGCCGCCCCGGCGGCCGTGCCGGTGTCCGCACCGGCCTCCGTGGTGTCCTCGCCGGCCGCGCCGGCCTCGCTCGCCGAGGCGTCCCCGCGCCGGGGCAGGGAGCCGCCGCGGCGGTGCGGCAGGGCGTTCGAGTTGGCCTCGGCGACCGAGCCGGGCAGCGAGACACCCGTGGCCCTGGTCTCACCGGACTTCACGTGGGAGGGCTCCGGCCGGGTCGGCAGGAGGGAGGTCGGCAGCACGACGACGGCCGTCACCCCGCCCTGCGCCCGGTCGCGCAGCTCGACCCGGATGCCGTGCCGCGCGGCGAGCCGCGCGACCACGTACAGGCCGAGGCCCAAGGCGTCCTCGTCGGCGCCGGCGGCCTCGCCGTCGGGGTCGGCGAGCCGGGCGTTGACCTCGGCCAGCCGCTCCTCCGTCATGCCGATGCCCCGGTCCTCGACGGAGAGCATCACCTCGCCCTGCTCCATCTGCCAGCCGGAGAGCTCGACCTCGTCCTCCGGCGGGGAGAAAGCGGCGGCGTTCTCCAGCAGTTCGGCGACGAGGTGGCTGAGGGCGTCGGCGGCGAATCCGGCGACCCGCGCGTGCGGGGGGAGCGACTGGATGCGGACCCGCTCATAGCGCTCGATCTCGCTGACCGAGGCACGCAGCACGTCGAGCAGGGGAACGGAGGCGCTGTGCGTGGTGGTGTGCTCGGCGCCCGAGAGGACCAGCAGGTTCTCGCTGTGCCGCCGCATCCGGGTGGCGAGGTGGTCGAGCTTGTACAGCGCTTCGAGGTGCTCGGGCTCGCGCGCCCGCTCCTCCAGGCCCTCGATGAGGCCGAGCTGGCGTTCGACGAGGCCGAGGGTGCGCAGCGACAGATTGACGAAGCTGCTGTGCACCCGGTCCTGGAGGCCGCTGAGCCGCTCCGCGAGATCGCTCTTCTGCCGGGCCAGTTCGTCGCGCTTGTCGGCGAGCTTCTGCCGCTCGCGGATCAGACCGCCGCGCTCGGCGCGGAGCTTCTCCAGCTCCTGGTGGAAGCCCTCCGCCTTGGCGCGCAGTTCGTTGACGGCGCGCACGGCCTCGGCGTACTCGTCGTTGCGGCCGGTGAACCTCACCGGCTCCTCGCCGACCGGGTCGGCGGCGACGCGCCGGGCGCCGAGCCGCAGCACGGCCAGGGGCCGGGTCATGGAACGGGCCGCGGACGTGCCGGCGCCGACGGCGATCAGCACGCAGGCGGCGAGCAGTCCGACGGCCAGCTCCAGGGACCGCACGTCGTCGTCGCGGAGAGCGGCGAGCCGGGCGGACTCCTCGGTGGTGAGGGCGGACTCGGCGGCGCGCATCAGATCGATCCGGCCGGACAGCGCGGTGTCCACGCGCTTCTGATTCAGGGCCAGTTCGGCCGGGGACAGCTGCGGCTGGTCGGTGAGGGTCTTGAGATAGCGCTCCGCCCGGTTCGCCTCGTCGCCGGTGACGGTGCCGTCGTAGCGGTCCTTGGCGGCGGCCGGGGCCGTCTGCCGGAAGTCGGCGACCGCCGCGAGCTCCTGGACGCGGGTGCGCTGGGCGGTGGCGGTCAGTTCGCCCTCGCCGCCGGCGGCCAGTGCGCCGAGCAGCAGGGTGCGGGTGGCGGCGGCCTGCTCCACGGCGCGGCCCAGGCCGGACAGCGCGTCGGCGGGGCCGTCGGCGGCGCGCGGCGGGATGCGGCGCGCGAGGTCGGCGGAGACCCCGTGCAGCGCCTGCACCAGCTGGGTGTAGCGGGCGAAGGTCTCGGAGGCCGGACCGGAGCCGGTCAGCGCCGACTGCCGGATGGCCGGAAGCTCCGCGAGCTTGCGGTCCAGGGCGTCGGGGGCGTTCTCCCGGATCTCCTCCAGCCGGCGGTCGACGCCGGCGCGCCGCTTCTCGGAGATGCCCGTGGCGCTGCCCGAGCCGGCGGCACGGCCCGCGGCGACGAAGCGCGTCATCGTGTCGCGCTCGTCGGCCAGCGAGTGGGCCAGCACCACGGCCTGGGCGTTCAGCTCGGAGAGCGTGACCAGCCGCTGGGAGTCGTTGAGGTCGGAGGAGGCCGCGATGACGGCGGGCGCACCGGCCCCGGCGACGGCCGCGGCGACCACGGCCACCGAGATCACGAGCCGGTTGCGGACCTTGGCCGTGCGCTTCCCGGGCGGTGCGGAGGCCGCTCCCCCGGTCTGTGCCGACTCACGTTCCTTGCCCCGAGGCCGCATTCTTCGCACCGGTGCTCGCAATCTTGTCTCGTCTCCGCAGGGCCGAGGCTCCGGCGATCCGCTCGCATTCCTCGTGCCCCTGGGGCGCGGAGCGCCGACGGGCGCGTTCTCCCCGTACCGGCAACGGAATTCGACGATTCCACCGACCGTGTGAATGGGGCCGCCCATCGCCCGCCTGGCCACCCGAACGAGTGAACATCAATCCGGAGTTGGCGAACAACCCCGGTGCGGCACCGCGGCGCCGCCGCCCGGGGCGCCGGTTGGAAAACGCCGGCCGGTGCTGGCAGGATGTGCGCCCGCACATTCCACCGGCCGGTGATTTACGGGAAATTCCGGCACCTCGGCCGTTTCCCGGCCGACGCACCGGCCGTCACCGCAGGTCACCACGGCCGCGGGAGCGCGGGCCGCGGTCCGGCAGACTGACCGCATGCGCATCGACCTCACCACGGAGCCGGGCGATCCCCGCATCCCCAACGAGGACTACGCGTCGGTGGCCCTGCCCGCGTCCGGCGCGGGTGGCTCACTGGTCGTCCTGGACGGTGTCACGCCCCCCGAGGACGGCGGCGGGTGCGTACACGGAGTGCCGTGGTTCACCGCGCGGCTCGGCGGGGCCCTGCTCGAACTGTCCGGTTCGCGGCGGGATATGACCCTCCGGGAATGCCTCGCGGAAGCAATCGAACGCACCGCCGATGCCCACGGATCAGCCTGTGAGCTTTCTCACGTTCAAACACCGCAGGCGACGGTCGTGGCCGCCCGCTGGGACGAGCGGAGCGTCGAGCATCTGGTGCTCTCCGACTCCGTCCTGCTCATCGAACGGCGGGACGGCCGGGTCACCGCGGAACGGGACGACCGGCTGTCCCGGCTGCCGCCCCACGTGCCGGAGCTGCGCGCCGCCGTACGGGCCCTGCCGCCCGGCTCCGCCGCACGCGCGGCGCGGGCCGCCGAGTACGTCCGCGCGGTGGAGGCCCTGCGCAACGCGGAGGGCGGGTTCTTCACCGCCGCCGCCGATCCGGCGGTCGCCGCCCGGGCCGTCACCGGCTCCGTACCGCGCGCGGAGGTGCGCTCCCTGACGGCGCTGACGGACGGCGCGACGCGCTGGGTCGAGGTCTTCCGGCAGGGCACCTGGGCCGACTGCCCCGCGCTGCTCCGCGCGGAGGGGACGGCCGGGCTGCTGCGGCGGGTGCGGGCGGCGGAGACCGCGGACCCGCGGGGCAACGCCTTCCCGCGGGGCAAGCGGCACGACGACGCCACGGCGGTCCACGCGGAGTTCTAGGGCGGGGCCGGGGGGCGTGCCGGGCGTGCGCCCGGCGTGTACGCCCGGGGGTCCGGCGGTCCTACAGGTCCGGAGGCCGGCGGGTCCTGTGCTCCGGACCGGGGCCGGGGGGCCTTCCGGAAGGACGCGGGATGGCCCCGGGGCCGGCACGCGGCGGGGTGCCCGCGCTCAAGTGGCCTGCGAATAGGGAGGTTTGAGGAGACGGCGGGTGCGGAAGAATCTCTGGCCCGCCGGAGCCGTTCCCCTCCGGGCTCGGACCGCCGGGCCCCAGCCGATCATCCGGCTTCCGGGCTGCGGCTCGGCAGGGCTCCCGGGCTGCGGCTCGCCAGGGTTTGCGGGCGGTCGGGCGGCCGGGCCGCAAGGGCCACCCGGCACCGCCGGGCCGGCCGCTGCCGGGGCCGTCCGGCCGGCGGCTCAGTCCTCCGCGCCGCCGAGCTCGTTCAGCCGGTGCAGCAGGCGCGCGAGTTCGGCGATCTCCGTCCGGTCCCAGCTCCGCAGCTTGCGGGCGTAGCGCTCACGGCGGGCGCGGCGCACGGCGGAGAAGCGGCCGGCGCCCTCCTCGGTCAGGGTCACCAGCGAGGCGCGTCCATCGGCCGGGTCCGGCCGCCGGGTGACGATGCCCAGCTCCTCCAGGGCGCGGAGCTGGCGGCTCATGGTGGCCTTGCCGACACCGAAGTACGCGGCGAGTGCGGTGGCCCGCTGCTCCCCCGCCTCCGACAGCCGCACCAGCAGTCCGTAGGCGGCGGGCTCCAGATCGGGATGGACCTCGCGGGCCACCTCGCCGGAGGAGGCGCGGGCCCGGCGCAGAAAGACGGACAACTCCCGTTCCAGCGCCAGAAAGGCGCTGTCCCCGGGCGTGCCACCGGCCGTATCCCGCTCCGGGGGATCTCCGGCCGCTGCGGCCCGGGTGACGTCTCCGGCTTCGGTCCGGCGCATCTCTGGGTCCTCCCCCGGCTTTCCGTTCCCGTCGTTTCCGGGACGGAATTCGCTTTCGGCGGCGAGTACCGCCGCGGTGCCCGCCAGTATTTCGCAGGATCGGTCCCCTGACAGCAACCGGCCCCTTACCGGCCGCTCTTCCCGGCCGCCTCTCCCACGGCGCCTACGGGAAGCGGCGGGAAGCGGCCGCTTCCTTTTTTGCGCCTTCACGCCCCCTGTGCCGGTTCGCGCCTCCCGCACGCCCCCCTCACGGCGCCCCGGCGTCTCCGTGCGGCTCCCCCGGGATCCCCCGTGCGGTTCCCGCGCCGCGTCACCGCACAGCCGCACAGCCGCACGGCCGCACCGCCCCATCGCCAAGGCCCGGCGCCCCGGCCCCGCTGCCCCCTCGCGCCGCGACGCGCGCCGCCCCCGTGCCGTGCGCCCTGCGGCGCGTACGGACGGGGGCGGAGAACCTGGGGCGGGGAGAGGGGAAGCGGCGACGAGTGGGGGGAAGGGCGGGCCGGGAGCCGACGCCCGGGCCCTGCGTCACGAGGGCCGGGCCCGTCGCGCCGAGGGCCGGGAGCGCCCCGCCCCCCGCCCGCCGGTCAGACCGCGAGCGGCAGTTCCGGCTCGCTGCCCGACGGACCGCTCCCGTCCGCCCGCTGCCCCGTGCCGGCCGGCTCCAGCGCCAGCCGCAGCACCTGCCGGACGTCGGAGACCGGGTGCACCTCCAGCTTCTCCAGCACCTCGGCGGGCACGTCGTCCAGATCGGCCTCGTTCCGCTTGGGGATGACGACGGTGGTGATCCCGGCCCGGTGCGCGGCGAGCAGCTTCTGCTTGACGCCGCCGACGGGCAGCACCCGCCCCGTCAGCGACACCTCGCCGGTCATCGCCACGTCCGGGCGCACCCGGCGGCCGGAGAGCAGGGAGGCGAGCGCCGTCGTCATGGTGACCCCGGCGCTGGGCCCGTCCTTCGGCACGGCGCCGGCCGGGACGTGCAGATGCACACCGCGGTCGTTGAAGTCGCCCACGGGGAGCTCCAGTTCGGCGCCCCGGCTGCGCAGGAAGGAGAGGGCGATCTGCGCGGACTCCTTCATCACGTCGCCGAGCTGGCCGGTGATCTGGAGGCCGGTGGCCCCGGTCTCCCGGTCGGCGAGCGAGGCCTCGACGTAGAGGACGTCGCCGCCCGCGCCCGTGACGGCCAGTCCGGTCGCCACACCCGGCACGGCGGTGCGCCGCTCCCGCGGGTCCTGCGCGGACTCGGGGACGTGGTGCGGGCGGCCGAGGTAGTCGCGCAGGTCGTCCGGGCCGATGGTGACGGGCAGCTCCAGCTCGCCGAGTTCCTGCCGGGCGGCGGCCTTGCGGAGCAGCCGGGCGACGGCGCGCTCCAGGTTCCGCACCCCGGCCTCGCGGGTGTACTCGCCGGCGAGCTTGCGCAGCGCGGCCTCCTCCAGGACGACCTCGCCCTCCGCCAGACCGGCCCGTTCGAGCTGCCGGGCCAGCAGGTGGTCGCGGGCGATGGTGACCTTCTCGTCCTCGGTGTAGCCGTCGAGCCGGACGAGTTCCATCCGGTCGAGCAGCGCCTCCGGGATGGCCTCCAGGACATTGGCGGTGGCGAGGAAGACCACGTCGGAGAGGTCGAGTTCGACCTCCAGGTAGTGGTCGCGGAAGGTGTGGTTCTGCGCCGGGTCGAGCACTTCCAGCAGGGCGGCGGCCGGGTCGCCCCGGAAGTCGGAGCCGACCTTGTCGATCTCGTCGAGGAGGACGACGGGGTTCATCGACCCGGCCTCCTTGACCGCCCGCACGATGCGGCCCGGCAGCGCGCCGACGTAGGTGCGGCGGTGGCCGCGGATCTCCGCCTCGTCGCGGACGCCGCCGAGCGCCACCCGGACGAACTTCCGCCCCATCGCGCGGGCGACGGACTCGCCGAGCGAGGTCTTCCCGACGCCGGGCGGGCCGACGAGCGCCAGGACGGCGCCGCCCCGGCGCCCGCCGACCACCCCGAGGCCGCGCTCGGCCCGGCGCTTGCGCACCGCGAGGTACTCGGTGATGCGTTCCTTGACGTCCGCGAGGCCGGCGTGGTCGGCGTCGAGGACGGCCTTGGCGCCGGGGATGTCGTAGGCGTCCTCGGTGTGCTCGTTCCAGGGCATCTCCAGGACGGTGTCGAGCCAGGTCCGGATCCAGCTGCCCTCGGGGCTCTGGTCGGAGGCGCGTTCGAGCTTGCCGACCTCCTTGAGGGCCGCCTCGCGCACCTTCTCCGGGAGGCCGGCGGCCTCGACCCGGGCGCGGTAGTCGCCGGACTCGTCCTCCGGTTCGCCGTTGAGCTCGCGGAGCTCCTTGCGGACGGCCTCCAGCTGGCGGCGCAGGAGGAACTCGCGCTGCTGCTTGTCGACGCCCTCCTGGACGTCCTTGGCGATGGACTCGGCGACATCCTGCTCGGCCAGGTGTTCGCTCAGCCACTTCACGGCGAGCTTCAGCCGGGCCACCGGGTCGGTGGTCTCCAGCAGTTCGACGCGCTGCTCGGCGGTGAGGAACGGCGAGTAGCCGGAGTTGTCGGCGAGCTGGCCGGCGTCGTCGATCTGCTGGACGCGGTCCACGACCTGCCAGGCGCCGCGCTTGCGCAGCCAGCTGGCGGCGAGGGCCTTGTACTCCTTCATCAGCTCGGTGACGGCACCGGGCACCGGGTCGGGCCCCGGCTCGTCGGCCGGGCGGCCCTCCACCCAGAGCGCGGCCCCCGGCCCGGTGGTGCCCGCGCCGATCCGCACCCGGCTCACGCCCCGGATGAGCGCGCCCGGGTCGCCGCCGGAGAGCCGGCCGACCTGTTCGACGGTGCCGAGCGTGCCGACGGCGGCGTACGTGCCGTCGATCCGCGGCACCAGCAGCACCTGCGGCTTGCCGCCGCTCTCCCCGGTCCCCCCGTTCCCCCCGCCGCTTCCCGCGGCGGCCTGCGCGGCTTCCACCGCGGCCCGCACATCCGTGTCGGACAGGTCCAGCGGCACCACCATGCCGGGCAGGACCACCTCGTCGTCAAGAGGCAGCACCGGCAGGGTGAGTGACGTAGACATCGAAGCCATGATCTCCCCTTCGGCAGGCAAGTTGAGCTGTAAAGACTCAATGTCTCTGCTGCCCCGGGTGTTCCCCCTCCCCTGTTCGCTCGCAGCGAACGCGATGACGCGAACGGGACGAGGGACGGCCAAGTCCCCGCCGCCCGGGAGGCCGTGACGACCGCGCGGGCCAACCCCCCGCCGGGCCCGCGCGATGTCCGCGAGGGCCCCACCGGGGCGACGAGGCCCCGGTCAGCCGCCCACGTACGCCGCGAGGTGCTCGCCGGTGAGGGTGGAGCGGGAGGCCACCAAGTCGGCCGGGGTGCCCTCGAAGACGACCCGGCCGCCGTCGTGCCCGGCCCCGGGACCGAGGTCGATGATCCAGTCGGCGTGCGCCATGACGGCCTGGTGGTGCTCGATGACGATGACCGACTTGCCGGAGTCGACGAGCCGGTCGAGCAGGCCGAGCAGATGCTCGACATCGGCGAGGTGGAGGCCGGTGGTCGGCTCGTCGAGGACGTAGACGCCGCCCTTCTCGCCCATGTGGGTGGCCAGTTTGAGCCGCTGGCGCTCGCCGCCGGACAGCGTGGTGAGCGGCTGGCCGAGGCCGAGATAGCCCAGCCCCACCTGTTCCAGCCGCTGCAGGACCCGGTGCGCCGCCGGCGTGCGCGCCTCACCGGAGCCGAAGAACTCCGCCGCCTCGGTCACCGGCATCGCGAGCACCTCGCTGATGTCGCGGCCGCCGAGACGGTACTCCAGCACGTGGGCCTGGAACCGCTTGCCCTCGCACTCCTCGCAGACGGTGGCGACGCCCGCCATCATCGCCAGATCGGTGTAGATCACGCCGGCGCCGTTGCAGTTCGGGCAGGCGCCCTCGGAGTTGGCGCTGAACAGCGCCGGCTTGACGCCGTTGGCCTTGGCGAACGCCTTGCGGACCGGGTCGAGCAGCCCCGTGTACGTCGCCGGGTTGCTCCGCCGCGAACCGCGGATCGCCGACTGGTCCACCGCGACCACACCGTGGTCCGCAGCCGCGGAACCGGCCACCACCGACCCGTGGATCAGCGAACTCTTGCCCGACCCAGCGACGCCCGTGACGACGCACAGCACGCCGAGCGGGATGTCGACGTCCACGTCCCGCAGATTGTTGGCTCCGGCGCCGCGCACCTCCAGTACGCCCGCCGGCTTCCGCACCGACGGCTTCAGGGCGGCCCGGTCGTCCAGGTGCCGTCCCGTCAGCGTGCCACCGGACCGCAGCTCCTCGACGGTGCCCTCGAAGCAGACGGTGCCGCCGGCCGTACCGGCACCCGGCCCCAGATCGACGACATGGTCGGCGATCGCGATCGTCTCCGGCTTGTGCTCCACGACGAGGACCGTGTTGCCCTTGTCCCGCAGCCGCAGCAGCAAGTCGTTCATCCGCTGGATGTCGTGCGGGTGCAGGCCGATGGTGGGCTCGTCGAACACGTAGGTGACGTCGGTGAGCGCGGAGCCGAGATGGCGGACCATCTTGACGCGCTGCGCCTCGCCACCCGACAGCGTGCCCGCCGGCCGGTCGAGCGAGAGATAGCCGAGGCCGATCTCCGTGAACGAGTCGAGCGTCCGCTCCAGCGCGGTGAGCAGCGGCGCCAGCCCCGGCTCGTCGAGCCCGCGGACCCACTCCGCCAGATCGCTGATCTGCATCGCCGAGCAGTCGGCGATGTTGAGCCCGGCGACCCGGGACGACCTGGCCGCCTCGCTGAGCCGGGTGCCGCCGCACTCCGGGCAGGCGGTGAAGGTGACCGCCCGGTCCACGAACGCCCTGATGTGCGGCTGCATCGCCTCCCGGTCCTTGGCCAGGAACGACTTCCGGATCTTCGGGATCAGCCCCTCGTAGGTGAGGTTGACGCCCTGGACCTTCACCTTGACCGGTTCGTGGTGGAGGAAGTCGCGCATCTCCCGCTCGGTGAAGTCGCGGATCGGCTTGTCCGGGTCGAGGAAGCCCGACTCGGCGTAGAGCCGCACCGTCCACCAGCTGTCCGACTTCCAGCCGGGGATGGTGAACGCGCCCCCGGCGATCGACTTGGAGTCGTCGTAGAGCTGCGCGAGGTCGATGTCGGTGACCGTCCCCCGGCCCTCGCAGCGCGGGCACATGCCGCCGGTGCGGGTGAAGGTCGCCTTCTGCGTCTTCTTGCCGCCGCGCTCGACGGTGATCGCGCCGCTCGCCCGGACCGAGGGGACGTTGAAGGCGAACGCGCCGGGCGGGCCGATGTGCGGCTGCCCGAGCCGGCTGAAGAGGACGCGCAGCATCGCGCCGGCGTCGGTGGCCGTGCCGACGGTGGAGCGGGGGTCGGACCCCATGCGCTGCTGGTCGACGATGATCGCCGTCGTCAGCCCTTCGAGGACGTCGACCTCGGGCCGCGCCAGGGTGGGCATGAAGCCCTGGACGAAGGCGCTGTAGGTCTCGTTGATCAGCCGCTGCGACTCCGCGGCGATCGTGCCGAACACCAGCGAGCTCTTGCCCGAGCCGGAGACCCCGGTGAACACCGTCAGCCGGCGCTTGGGGATGTCGATGCTGACGTCCTTGAGGTTGTTCTCGCGCGCGCCGTGCACGCGGATCACCTCGTGGCTGTCGGCGGTGTGCGGCGCGGGCGGCCGCTCGTCCGTCGTCCCGGCCCCGCTCATCGGCTCCCCCTCTCGCGGGCGGCGGATCGCCGGCTCACGGGACCGTCGCTCACGGCCGGCTGGGCCGGCTGGAGCACGGCGTGTTTCCGGCCGGACCGCGGACGGCGCGGTCGCGGAAGGGGGCGCTGGGAGTTCTCGGTGTCCATGCGGTCACGCTACGGGCGGTGCGGCGGGCCCGGCTTCTTCATTCCTGACCGGTCGCGCGCAGTCGTGGCGGCGGGCCCTACAGCGTGCCGGTTCTGAGCACCGGGCGGCACAGCGTGAACCAGACGACCTTGCCGCCGACCGCCGGATGCCCCTTCTCCAGGTCGAGGATGCCCCAGTCGTCCGCGATCAGGGAGAGCAGCAGCAGCCCGCGGCCGCTCTCGCTCTGCGGACCGGCGATGACGGGCGCCGGGCGGCTCGGCGAGGTGTCCCAGACGCTGACGCGCAGCATCCCCTCGCGCCACTTGAGCCGGACGGCCGTCTGGCCGTCGGAGTAGCGGAAGGCGTTGGTGGCCAGTTCGGAGGTCAGCAGCTCGGCGCGGTCGGCGAGATCCCCGAGCCCGTGCTCGGCGAGCACCGTGCGGACGGTGGAGCGCGCTATGCGCGGGCCCCGGGGGTCGTGCGGAAGCTGCAGGGAGTACTCCCAGTCCTCGGGAGGCTCGTGCGGGACGCGGTGGACATGAGCGAGGGGGGCGACGGTTTTGGCACTCATGGATATCTCCTGTCCGTATCGCACGCCGGGGAACCTCCGCATGCCCGTGAACCGGAAGCGCACGCGGGGGCGATAGAGGGGTGTGAGACCGTTCCGCCCCGTGGGGGCCGACCCGAGCGACGCCGAATTGCTGCGCGCGGTCGCGGCCGGTGACGCCGAGGCGCTCGCCGAGCTGTACGACCGCCATGCCGGCTGGCTGCACACCCGGCTGACGCGGCGCTGCGCCGACCCCGAGACCGTGCGCGAAGTCCTGCAGGACACCTTCGTCACCGTCTGGCGGTCCGCCGCCGGACACCGGGGCGGTGAGGCGGGGGGCTGGCTCTGGGTGATCGCCGCCCGCCGGCTGGTGGACGCCCGGCGCGCGCAGGCGCGTACCGCCGAGGTGCAGGAGGCGCACGCGCGGCAGGAGCACGGCGCCGCCGGCGCCGTCGCGCCCTCGGCGGAGGAACGGGTGCTGTCCGGGCTGGAGTTCGGGGAGCTCGGTACCGCCCTCGACGACCTCGCCCCCGAGTTGCGGGCCGTCCTGCGCGCCACCGTCGTGGACGGGCTGTCCACCCGCCAGGCTGCCGGGCTGCTCGGCATCCCGGAGGGCACCGTCAAGACCCGGGCCCTGCGCGCGCGCCGTGAACTGCGGGAGGCCCTCTCCCGGCTCGGCGTCCGCTCCCCCGATTCCGTAGGAGGTGCCGTATGAGCCGTGACGCCGGCAGGCATGTGACCCCGGGCCGGGCGTCCGCCTACGCGGAGGGAACGCTGCCCGAGCCGCAGGCATGGGTGCTGGAGTCGCATGTGGAGAGCTGTGCCTCCTGTGCGCGGCTGGTCTCCGCGGCGGCCCGCTCGGGCCCCGCCGGGCCCGTGCTGCGGGAGGTGCGGGCGGGGGTGCTGGCGGCGGTCCTCGCCGCCGCGCCGGAGGAAGCCGGGGGCGTCGCCGGGGCGACGGCCGGGGGGCCGGCCGCCGTGGACCCGCCGCCCGACCCGCACGCCGTGGCCGCCCGCCGCCATGCCCCCGCGCCGGAGGGGCCGGAGGCGGTCCGTCCGACCGGGGGGCCGGACGGACGGCTTCCGAGCCCGACGGCTCCCCGTCCCGCGATCCCGCGGACCGCCGCCGCGGCGGCCACGGCCGGTCCCGGGGCGGCCGGTCCCGGGGCGGCCGGTCCCGGGGCGGCAGGTTCCGGGGCGGCCGGTACCGGGGCGGTCCAGCACGGGCAACCTGACCGGGAAGAACGGACCCGTCCGCCTCGGCCGTCCCGCCCCGGTCCGCTGTTCCCGCACCGGCTGTTCCGGCCGAGGCCCCCGGTCCGCGACGCGGGCCCGCCCCCGCGGAGCCCCTCCCTCGCCGCCCGTCTCGCCTGGTCGGCCCGGTCCGCGGGCCCCGCGCTCGGACGGTCCTGGCTGCTGTCGCTGGTCCTGGTCACGGCCGCCGCCGTACTGCTGGCGCGCACGTCCGGCACCGCGGCCGCCCGGCCGCTGCTGCTGGCGGTAGCGCCCCTGCTGCCGGTCGCCGGGGTCGCCGTTTCGTACGGCCGCCACGCCGATCCGCTGTACGAGGCCGCCGCCGCGACCCCAGCCGCCGGGCTGCGGCTGCTGCTGGTGCGCACCGGCTGGGTTCTCGCGGTGTGCGTGCCCCTGCTCACCGCGGCCGGGCTGCTGATGCCGGCGCCGGACGGCGGACCGGGCGCCCACGCCTGGCTGCTCCCCGGCCTGGCGCTGACCCTGCTGACCCTGCTCGCCGCCTCCGCTGCGGGCTGCCTGCGCGCCGCCGCCGGCACCGGCACCGCATGGCTGCTGCTCCTCGCCGCCACCGGCGCCGCGGCCGGCCCCGGCGGGGCGGGCCCGGCCGGTCCGGCCGATCCGGCCGCCCTGCTGACCGCGTCCCTCGGCGCCTTCTCGAGTGCGCCCGCCCAGAGCGCTTGGGCGGCCGCCGCCTTCCTGTGCGGCGGACTGCTCGCCCTGCGCCGCACCTCCTTCGACTGTCTGGAGCGACTGTGAACCCCTCATCCGACCCGGCGCCCGCCCCGGAGGGGCGGGGCCCGGCCGACCGGGAACCCGTCCGGGGGCCCCGTAACCCCGACCGGGGCCTGACCGTCCGGGGCCTGACCGTCCGCCACCGCCGCACGACCGCCCTGGACGGGGTTGACCTCACCCTCGGCACGGGCGTGCACGGCCTGCTCGGACCGAACGGTGCCGGCAAGACCTCGCTGCTGCGGGTGCTCGCCACCGTCGCCCGCCCGGCCGCCGGCGAGGTCCGCCTGCTGGGCCTCTCCCCGGGAACGCACCGCGAGCGGACGGAGATCCGCCGCCGGCTGGGCTACCTCCCGCAGGAGTTCGGCTACTACCCGTCCTTCACGGTCCGCGACACCCTGGGCTATTTCGCCTGGCTGAAGGAGCTGCCCGGCGCGAAGGCGCCCGCCGCCGTCGAACAAGCGGCCGAACTTGTGGGGCTCGGGCCCTCCCTCGACCGGAAACTGGGCGCCCTCTCCGGCGGCGCGGTCCGCAGGGTCGGCATCGCCCAGGCCGTCCTCGGGGGACCGGAGCTGCTGCTCCTCGACGAACCGACGGCAGGCCTGGACCCGGAGCGCCGGGTGGAGTTCCGGTCCCTGCTGCGCGAACTGGGCCGCGAGGCGACCGTGCTGGTCTCCACACATCTCGTCGAGGACGTCGGCTCGGCCTGCGCGGAGGTGACGCTGCTGGAGACGGGCCGCGTCGCGTTCCGGGGCACGCCGGGCGAGCTGGCCGCGTGCGCGGAGACGGACGCCGACGCGCCCGGCGACAACCCACTGGAACGCGGCTACACCAGCGCACTGCGGCGCCACCGGCGCGAGCGCGGGCGCGAGACGAACACCCGCGGCGCGCGGGACACGCGGAAGGCGGCGCTCCGATGACCCCCAGCCCCCTCATGACGGACGACGCCTCGGACGCGGCGGCCCCCGCCGAGCCGGGCCACGTCTCCGCGCGGACCTCCCCCGCTCTCGCCGTCCTCCGCACGGAGAGCCTCCGCGGCATCGCGCCGTGGACCTTCGCCGTCTGCCTCGCGGCCCTGATGATCGCCGTGTTCGGCGGACACGACAGGCACCGGACGGACTGGCCGGCCATGGCGCAGTCGCTGCGCACGCTGCACATCCTGCTGGGCCCATTGGTGGCGAGTGCCGCCTGCTGGGAGGCCGGGCGGGAACGGCGCCGGCACACGGCCGAGTGGGCCGGATCGACGCCCCGGCCGGTGCTCCACCGGCTGACCGCCGGTCTGCTCCCGGTGTGGCTGGCGGCCGTGGCCGCCTATTTCGTCACCTGGGCGGTCATGACCGCGCTCACCTGGCCGAACGCCTCCGCGTACGGACATCCGCAGCTCGGCCCCGTGATCGCCGACCTGGCCGCGATCGCGGCGTTCGCCGCGGGCGGGCATCTCCTCGGCCGGTACGTCCCGTGGTGGCCCCTGGCCCCGGTGGTCGCGGTGGCCGGCTACGCCGCCCTGGCCCCGTGGAACGCACCGGCGAGCGGCGGCCTCGCACAGTTGTTGCCCGTCTCGTTCGGCATCCGGGACGGCCAGGAATCGGCCCTGTGGGCGAACGCCGCGCACACAGCCTGGTTCGCCGGGCTGGCCGCGGCCATGCTGCTGGCTGCCGGGGCACGCCGGAAATGGCTGGTGGCGCTGCCGCTTGCGGTGGCGGTGGCCGGGGCGGTGCCCCTGCTCCAGCAGCCCGGCAAGGTGTGGGTGTACGACCGGGCCGCCGCCGACCTCGTCTGCGAGGGGGAGCGTCCGCAGATCTGTATGCGCCGGGCGCACGAGGGCATGCGCGAGCGGGTGGCCGGCCCCGTCCGCTGGGCGTACGGACTGACCGCGGGGGCACCGGGCGCGCCCGCGCGATTCGAGGAGAGAGCGCCGGGCGGCCGTTCCGCCGCCGGTCCGGACGCCGTGGAGGTCCGCATCGTCCACCGCGGCGACCTCGGGAGCGACCGGCGGCTCGACTACTTCCAGCGCGACGCCGTCCTCCAGTCCCTGCTCGCCTGGGACTGCCGGAGCGAGCGCATCCGCCCCGAGTGGTCCCACGAGGTGCTGCTGTGGGCGCACAGTCAGTGGCCCGGCGCCATGGACGACCGCCTGCTCGACACCCCCGTGGTGCAGGCCCTGGACGCGATGAGCCGTACGGAACGCGCGGCCTGGTTCACCGACTGGTTCGCCGCCGCCCGGTCCTGCGACCCGGACCGCGTCACCCGGCCGTAGCGGCGGTAGCGGCGGTAGCGGCGGTAGCGGCAGAGGAAAGTCCCGGCGTGCCGGCCGGCGGGGTCACTACCCTTGGCGGCGCCTCCCGCCGGCCCGCGCCGCGCGCCGCGCGGGAAGCACCGCCCGCCGCCCGCCCGCCGCCCCGGCCCCGGTCCGGGGCCCTCCGCGAAGGACCCGCCCGCCCATGCAGCCCGCACCGTCCCCGTCGTCACCCTCCGTCCCGTCCCCGGCCGGGGAGCCCGTGGTCGTCGACCGGCGGAGCGGCCCGTACGGCGAGGTGGTGCTGCGGCGGCGCGGTGAGCGGTACGAGATCATCGCCAACGGCTGCTTCCTCATGGACACGTCCGACGGCCGCTCCGAACGCCTGCTCGTCGACGCGGCCCTGGCGGCGCTCCCCGCGGACCGGCCCCGCCCGTCGGTGCTGATCGGAGGGCTCGGGGTCGGCTTCTCCCTGGCGCGGGCCGCCGCCGAGCCGCGCTGGGGGCGGATCGCCGTCGTGGAGCGGGAGGAGGCGGTGATCGACTGGCACCGATCCGGCCCGCTGGCGGCGGTGTCCGGCGCGGCGCTGGCCGATCCGCGGACGGAGATCCTGCACACGGATCTCGTCCGCCACCTCCGGGCCGCGCCGCGCGGGGAGACCTACGACGCGCTCTGCCTGGACATCGACAACGGGCCCGACTGGACCGTCACCGAGGACAACGACAGCCTCTACACCCCGGACGGACTGGCCGCCTGCCGCGAGCGGCTGACCCCCGGCGGCGTGCTCGCCGTCTGGTCCGCCCAGCCCTCCGCCGCTTTCGAACAAGCCCTGCGGAATGCCGGGTTCCTGCGGGTACGGACGGAAGAGATCCCCGTTGCCCGGGGCGTCCCGGACGCCGTGCACCTCGCCAGCGGTCCCGCATAGCCGCGCCCCTCGCCGTGCCTTTACGCTGCTAGCCAGCACGCGCCGCGGCAGACACGGGGCACCAGGCACGGGGACAGCAGGGGCAGACCGACATGGATCAGACACAGAACGGCGCGGCCGGCACCGCGGGCGCCGCCACCGGCAACCAGCGCCGCGTCCTCGTCGTCGAGGACGACACCACCATCCTGGACGCGATCTCCGTGCGGTTGCGCGCCGAGGGCTTCCAGGTGCAGACCGCGCACGACGGCCCGTCCGCCGTCGAGGCGGCGCAGACATGGCAGCCCGACCTGCTCGTCCTCGACGTCATGCTGCCGGGCTTCGACGGGCTGGAGGTCTGCCGCCGGGTCCAGGCCCAGCGGCCGGTCCCGGTGCTGATGCTGACCGCGCGCGACGACGAGACCGACATGCTCGTGGGCCTCGGCGTCGGCGCCGACGACTACATGACCAAGCCCTTCTCGATGCGCGAGCTGGCGGCCCGGGTGCACGTCCTGCTGCGTCGCGTGGAGCGGGCGGCACTCGCCGCGCACACGCCGCGCAGCGGCATCCTGCGCCTCGGCGAGCTGGAGATAGACAACGCGCAGCGGCGGGTGCGGGTGCACGGCGAGGACGTCCACCTCACCCCGACGGAGTTCGACCTGCTGGTGTGCCTGGCCGCCACCCCCCGCGCGGTGCTCTCCCGGGAGCAGCTGCTGGCCGAGGTGTGGGACTGGGCGGACGCCTCCGGCACCCGCACCGTGGACAGCCACATCAAGGCCCTGCGCCGCAAGATCGGCGCGGAGCGCATCCGTACGGTCCACGGCGTCGGCTACGCGCTCGAGACCCCGGCCGCCCCCGCTCCGTGAACAACCGCCCGGCCGAGCAGGCGAAGCCGGGCCTGTGGGCGCGCCTCTGGGAGGGCCTGCGGCCGCTGGACCCGTACCGGTCGGTGAAGGCGGCGCTCGGCGCGCTGGTCATCGGCTCCGTGACGATCACCACGCTGCTGGTGATCATGGCGCTCAACACGGCCACCGAACTGCGCATCGTCACGATCTTCTCGATCATCGCCACCATGCTGATCACCCAGTTCGTGGCGCACGGGCTGACCTCGCCGCTGGACGAGATGAAGACCGTCGCCCGTGCCATGGCCAACGGCGACTACAGCCGCCGGGTCCGCGAGGACCGCCGCGACGAACTGGGCGAGCTGGCGCGGACGTTCAACCACATGGCGGCCGACCTGGAGGCCGTGGACCGGCACCGCAAGGAGCTGGTCGCCAATGTCTCGCACGAGCTGCGCACCCCCATCGCGGGGCTGCGGGCCGTGCTGGAGAACGTGGTGGACGGGGTCTCGGAGGCCGATCCGGAGACCATGCGGATGGCCCTCGGGCAGACCGAGCGGCTCGGCCGGCTGGTGGAGACGCTGCTCGACCTGTCGCGCATCGACAACGGCGTGGTCCCGCTGCACGCCCGGCGCTTCGAGGTCTGGCCGTATCTCTCCGGGATCATCAAGGAGGCCGGCATGACCAACGCGGCGCGCGGCCGGGCCGCCACCACGGGCGTGCCGGGCCGGGCGGACGTCCATCTCCATCTGGACGTCTCACCGCCGGAGCTGACCGCGCACGCGGACGCCGAGCGGCTGCACCAGGTGGTGGCCAACCTCGTCGACAACGCCGTCAAGCACAGCCCGCCGCAGGGCCGGGTGACGCTGCGCGCGCGACACGGCGAGGGGCCGGGGAGCGTGGTGCTGGAGGTGCTGGACGAGGGACCGGGCATCCCGGAGCCGGAGCGGGCCCGGATCTTCGAGCGGTTCAACCGCGGCCGCGTCTCCACCCCGCACGGCCCCGGCAGCGACGGCGGCACCGGGCTGGGGCTGGCCATCGCCCGCTGGGCGGTGGATCTCCACGGCGGCTCGATCGGCGTGGCCGAATCGTCCCGCGGCTGCCGCATAAAGGTCACCCTGCCGGGCAGCCGCCAAGAGCAGGGTTGACGTAGGGTGCGAAAGCGGAAGCGCCCGTTCGGAAGGAGATGCCCCGGCATCCCGCCCGCGGCGCGCGACCGGAGGGTTGCGGCAGCGGGAGGCCGTCGCCGGGCGGCGGCGATCCCCAGTGGCCCGCGGAGAGCCGAAACTCGGGGATTTTCCCGCCTCACGCTGCCCCGAAACCAGTCGGCCAGTGTGACTTGCGCGACGACTGACCAGCCCGGCCTGCACCGGACGCGGTAAGAGGCGTAGCCTTTATTTCCGCTGTCCACCACCTTAGGAAGCGGAAGAGGGCGGTAGCCGCCGTGTCGCCACAGTCCCCCAACACTTCGAGCGTCTCGAACGACCAGGACGGACGGGGTAACAACCCCGCAGCCGCCTTCGGTCCCAACGAGTGGCTCGTCGACGAGATCTACCAGCAGTACCTCCAGGACCCGAACTCGGTCGACCGAGCCTGGTGGGACTTCTTCGCCGACTACAAGCCGGGTGCGGACACCGGGTCGGCGGCAGCCGCCCCGGCCAAGGCCGCCCCCGCGACGAACGGGGAGGCGGCCACCCCGTCTCCGTCCGCACCGGCACCCGCACAGTCCGCCGCACCCGCGGCGCGGCCGAAGCAGGCCGCGAAGCCCGCCGAGCCGAAGCCGGCCCCCGCCCCCGCGGCGAAGGCCCCGGCCCAGCCGGCGGCCAAGCCGGCCGCGGCGCCCGCGAAGAAGGCTCCGGCCAAGGCGCCCGCCAAGGCCGCCGCCGAGCCCGCGGCGCCCGCCGAGGGGCCGGAGTACGTCACGCTGCGCGGCCCGTCGGCCGCCGTGGCGAAGAACATGAACGCCTCGCTGGAACTGCCGACGGCCACCTCCGTCCGCGCGGTCCCGGTGAAGCTGCTGTTCGACAACCGCATCGTCATCAACAACCACCTCAAGCGCGCCCGCGGCGGGAAGGTCTCCTTCACGCACCTCATCGGGTACGCCATGGTGCAGGCGCTCAAGGCCATGCCCTCGATGAACTACTCGTTCACCGAGAAGGACGGCAAGCCGACGCTGGTCAAGCCCGACCACGTCAACCTGGGCCTGGCCATCGACCTGGTGAAGCCGAACGGCGACCGCCAGCTCGTCGTCGCGGCGATCAAGAAGGCCGAGACGCTCGGCTTCTTCGAGTTCTGGCAGGCGTACGAGGACATCGTCCGCCGCGCCCGCGCGAACAAGCTGACGATGGAGGACTTCACCGGGGTCACCGCCTCCCTCACCAACCCGGGCGGCATCGGCACCGTGCACTCCGTGCCGCGCCTGATGCCCGGGCAGGGCCTGATCCTCGGCGTGGGCGCCATGGAGTACCCGGCGGAGTTCCAGGGCACCTCGCAGGACACCCTGAACAAGCTCGGCATCTCCAAGGTCATGACGCTCACGAGCACCTATGACCACCGTGTGATCCAGGGCGCCGCCTCCGGCGAGTTCCTGCGGATCATGAACCAGCTGCTGCTCGGCGAGAACGACTTCTACGACGACGTCTTCAAGTCGCTGCGCATCCCTTACGAGCCGGTCCGCTGGCTCCGCGACATCGACGTCTCCCACGACGACGACGTCACCAAGGCCGCCCGGGTCTTCGACCTGATCCACGCCTACCGGGTCCGCGGCCACGTCATGGCCGACACCGACCCGCTGGAGTACCAGCAGCGCAAGCACCCCGACCTCGACATCATCGAGCACGGCCTCACCCTGTGGGACCTGGAGCGCGAGTTCGCCGTCGGCGGCTTCGCGGGCCGCTCGATGATGAAGCTCCGCGACATCCTGGGCGTGCTCCGGGACTCGTACTGCCGCACCACCGGCATCGAGTTCATGCACATCCAGGACCCCAAGGAGCGCAAGTGGATCCAGGACCGCGTGGAGCGCGGCCAGGCCCACCCCGAGCGCGAGGAGCAGCTGCGCATCCTGCGCCGGCTCAACGCCGCCGAGGCGTTCGAGACCTTCCTGCAGACCAAGTACGTCGGCCAGAAGCGCTTCTCGCTGGAGGGCGGCGAGTCCGTCATCCCGCTGCTGGACGCGGTCCTCGACTCGGCCGCCGAGTCGCGGCTGGACGAGGTCGTCATCGGCATGGCCCACCGCGGCCGGCTGAACGTCCTGGCCAACATCGTCGGCAAGTCCTACGCGCAGATCTTCCGGGAGTTCGAGGGCAACCTCGACCCGAAGTCGATGCACGGCTCCGGCGACGTGAAGTACCACCTGGGCGCCGAGGGCACCTTCACCGGCCTGGACGGCGAGCAGATCAAGGTCTCGCTCACCGCCAACCCCTCCCACCTGGAGGCCGTGGACCCGGTCGTCGAGGGCGTCGCCCGCGCCAAGCAGGACATCATCGGCAAGGGCGGCACGGACTTCACCGTCCTCCCCGTCCAGCTGCACGGCGACGCGGCCTTCGCGGGCCAGGGCGTCGTGGCCGAGACGCTCAACATGTCGCAGCTCCGCGGCTACCGCTGCGGCGGCACCATCCACGTCGTCATCAACAACCAGGTCGGCTTCACCGCCGCGCCGGAGTCGGCCCGCTCCTCCATGTACGCCACCGACGTGGCCCGCATGATCGAGGCGCCGATCTTCCACGTGAACGGTGACGACCCGGAGGCCGTGGTGCGCGTGGCGCGGCTCGCCTTCGAGTTCCGCCAGGCGTTCAACAAGGACGTCGTCATCGACCTGATCTGCTACCGGCGCCGGGGCCACAACGAGTCCGACAACCCGGGCTTCACCCAGCCGCTGATGTACGACCTGATCGACAAGAAGCGCTCGGTGCGCAAGCTCTACACCGAGTCGCTGATCGGCCGGGGCGACATCACCGTCGAGGAGGCCGAGCAGGCCCTCCAGGACTACCAGGGCCAGCTGGAGAAGGTCTTCACCGAGGTCCGCGACGCCACGGCGGCGCCGATGGCCCCCGAGGTCCCGGAGCCGCAGGCCGAGTTCCCGGTGAAGGTCGACACGGCGATCTCCTACGAGGTCGTCAAGCGCATCGCCGAGTCGCAGGTCAACATCCCCGACCGGATCACCGTCCACCCGCGGCTGCTGCCGCAGCTCCAGCGCCGCGCGGCGCAGGTCGAGGACGGCACGATCGACTGGGGCATGGGCGAGACCCTCGCCATCGGCTCGCTGCTGATGGAGGGCACCCCGGTCCGCCTCGCGGGCCAGGACTCCCGCCGCGGCACCT
The DNA here is from genome assembly GCF_000719865.1 of Streptomyces albus subsp. albus. GTDB lineage: Bacteria > Actinomycetota > Actinomycetes > Streptomycetales > Streptomycetaceae > Streptomyces > Streptomyces albus_E. The sequence goes on along the minus strand of NZ_JOID01000015.1, from coordinate 294,244 downwards.
TCGGCCAGCGGCACGCGGTCCTCGTCGACCGCGAGACCGGCGATGACTACACCCCGCTGCTCTACCTGTCGGAGGACCAGGCCCGCTTCAACGTCTACGACTCGCTGCTCAGCGAGTACGCGGCGATGGGCTTCGAGTACGGCTACTCGCTGGCCCGCCCGGACGCCCTGGTGATGTGGGAGGCGCAGTTCGGCGACTTCGTCAACGGCGCGCAGACCATCGTGGACGAGTTCATCTCCTCCGCCGAGCAGAAGTGGAGCCAGACCTCCGGCGTCACGCTGCTGCTGCCGCACGGTTACGAGGGCCAGGGCCCGGACCACTCCTCGGCCCGGATCGAGCGCTTCCTCCAGCTCTGCGCGCAGAACAGCATGACGGTCGCCATGCCGACCCTGCCGTCGAACTACTTCCACCTGCTGCGCTGGCAGGTGCACAACCCGCACCACAAGCCGCTGATCGTCTTCACCCCGAAGTCGATGCTCCGGCTGAAGGCGGCGGCGTCGAAGACGGAGGAGTTCACCACCGGCGGCTTCCGCCCGGTGATCGGCGACGACACGGTGGACCCGGCGGCCGTCCGCAAGGTCGTCTTCTGCTCCGGCAAGGTCTACTACGACCTGCTCGCCGAGCGGGAGAAGCGCGGCGCCCACGACACCGCGCTGGTCCGGCTGGAGCGGCTGTACCCGCTGCCCGGCAAGGATCTCCAGGCGGAGCTCTCCCGCTACACCGGCACCGAGAAGTACATCTGGGCGCAGGAGGAGCCGGCGAACCAGGGCGCGTGGCCCTTCATCGCCCTCAACCTGATCGACCACCTGGACCTCTCGGTCGGCGCGGGCCTCCCGCCCGCCGAGCGGCTGCGCCGGGTCTCCCGGCCGCACTCCTCCTCCCCGGCGGTCGGCTCGGCCAAGCGCCACCAGGCGGAGCAGCAGCAGCTGGTCAACGAGGTGTTCGACGCCTGACCGGCGCCCGATCCGGCGCACGGGCCGAGACGGACGTCTCGCCCGCGCCGGAACGGACACGGCACGGTGAACGGGCCGGGCCCCCGCCCTCGCGGCGGGGGCCCGGCCCTCTTCCGTACCGGCCCGTGCTCCCCGCCGGCCACCGGCGGGCTCCGGAAGCCGGCCGACGGCCGGAGGCCGGGGGCCGGAGGCCGGGGGCCGGAGGCGGCACCCGGCCGGCCGTCTCCGGACGCGCCCTCCCGGCCGCCCCGCGGCCGTTCCCGGCACCTCCCGCACCCCGGCCCCGTCACGGCTCGCCGCCTGAGCCACAGGGCCGCGGAGGGCGCCCGTCCGGACAGGAATATCCTGGCCCCGCCCCATCCCACCGATCGTCCTGGCGGAGTGCACGTTGTATTTCACCGACCGCGGTATCGAGGAGCTGGAGAACCGGCGCGGCGAGGAGGAGGTCCCGCTGTCCTGGGTGGCCGAGCGGCTCCGGGAGTTCGTCGACCTCAACCCGGACTTCGAGGTGCCGGTGGACCGCCTGGCGACCTGGCTGGCCCGCCTCGACGACGAGGACGACGAGTAGCCGGCCGGTGGCTCGCGCCTGTTGACTTCCCCCATCCGCGATATATCGTGTCTTGCCACAGACGCGATATGTTGCGTGCTGCCGTCCGCCCGGAGGAAGGTCAGGTCAGGCCCATGCCAGCCCGGTCCCAGTGGTCCGTCACCGAGGCGCGCAAGTTCGTCCTCGACGCACCCGTCACCGCCGTCCACGTCCGCGTGGTGGGCGGCAACGTCAACATCGTCGGCACGGACGGCTCCGGCCCCGCCCGGCTCCACATCGACGAGCTGCACGGGCCGCCCCTCACCGTCGTCCACGAGGACTCCACCCTGACCATCGCCTATGATGACCTGCCCTGGCAGGGCTTCCTCAAGTGGCTCGACCGGAAGGGCCGGAACCGTGAGGCCACCGTCTCGGTGACCGTCCCGGCCGGCACCCGCGTCAAGGTCGGGACGGTCGGCGCCGGCACCGTCGTCTCCGGGGTCTCCGGCGGTACGGACCTCCGGGGCGTCTCCGGGGACACCACCCTCGCCGGACTGGCCGGCCCGGTCCGCGCCGAGACCGTCTCCGGCCGGGTCGAGGCGCTGTCCGTCACCGGCGATCTGCGCTTCAACTCGGTCTCCGGCGACCTCACCGTCATCGAGGGCTCCGGCCGCTCCGTACGCGCCGACACGGTCAGCGGCAACATGGTCATCGACCTCGCCACCGCCGGCCGGGAGACGGACGTCCGGCTGAGCACCATCTCCGGCGAGGTCGCCGTCCGCCTCCCGCGGCGGGCCGACACCACGGTCGACGCGCACACCGCGAGCGGAGCCGTCTCCTGTGCCTTCGACGATCTCGACATCGCCGACCACTGGGGCGCCAAGAAGATCAAAGGCCGGCTCGGTGACGGCCGCGGCAAGCTCAGGGCCACCAGCGTCTCCGGCGCCATGGCGCTGCTCCGCCGCCCGCCGGGGGCCGAGGAGGACCCGGTCCCGGCCCGGGTGCGGCCGCCCCGCCGGGACCCCGGGGCGGGCCCTCGCGACGGCCTGGGGAACGCCGCCGGCGCGCCCGGTCCGGACGGGGCGGACGGGGCGGACGGCACGGACACCGCGCAGAGTGCGCACACCGCACACACAGCGGACGACAAGAAGGTGCTCTGACATGCCCCCCGTCTTCGCCCACGGCCGGCTCCGCCTCTACCTGCTCAAGCTGCTGGACGAGGCACCGCGCCACGGCTACGAGGTGATCCGTCTCCTGGAGGAGCGCTTCCAGGGCCTTTACGCGCCGTCCGCCGGCACCGTCTACCCGCGCCTCGCCAAGCTGGAGAGCGAGGGCCTCGTCAGCCACGCCACCGAGGGTGGCCGCAAGGTCTACACCCTCACCGGCGCCGGACGGGACGAACTCGCCGGACGCCAGGAGGAACTGGCGGACCTGGAGCGCGAGATCCGGGACTCCGTGGCGGTCCTCGCCGCCGAGATCCGCGAGGACGTCCGGGGCTCGGCCAGCGAGCTGCGCCGCGAGATGCGCGCGGCGGCCGAACGGGCCCGCACGGCCCGCACCTCCGGCACCGGCCGCACGACCGACGGCGAGTACGGCGGCGGGTACGGGGACGACGGCCCCGACGGCCCCGGCAAGGCCGGCGCGCAGGACGCCCGGCGGCGGGCGCAGGAGGAAACCCGCCGCGCCAAGGAACGGCAGGCGCACCGCGCCGCGAAGGAGAGCCGCCGCGCCGAGCAGGGGGCCCGGCGCGCCGGCGGGCAGGCCCGGGAGGCCCAGGACTTCGTCGTGGAGGAGATCCAGCGGCTCGCCCGCCGCCTCCAGGACCAGACGCAGGAGCACATCCGGACCGGCGACTGGCAGCGCGCGGTCCGGGAGGGCTTCGCGGAGATCACCCGCGAGGTCAACCGCTTCTCGGGCGGCCGGCCCGGCGGCCCCGAGGGCTCCGCGCCCGGCCGGCCCGGCACCGGTGCGGAAGCGGCGCCCGGCACGGGCCCGCGGACCGGCGCGGCCACGGCGCCCGGCACGGGCCCGAGCGGCGCGAGTCCGCGTACGGACGCCGTCTCGGAGACCGCCGCCCCGCCGGAGCCCGAGTGGGCCCGGGAGACCCCGGAACCCTCCGCGGACCCCGCACGCGATCTGGAGCGGCTGCTGGACCGCTTCCGCGACGACATCCGCGACGCGGCCCGCGACCACGGTGTGACGGAGGAACAGCTGAAGGAGGCCCGCCGCCATCTCTCCGCGGCGGCCGCCCGCATCGGAGTCATCCTGCGCCCCGGCCCCTGACCGCGCCCAGCCGACGGACGACACGGCGGCCGCCCTCTCCAGACTGCTGAAGAGGCCGGCCGCCGCCGTATGCGCCAGAGGCCAGCCGAACCGGATCGGCACAGCACCGGAGCGAAACCTGCCTCGGAGCGTGTCATACGAAGACCGCGATCCTGACGACAAGTCACCACCCGCCAGCCTCCAGCGGGGTCGGCGTAATGGCTCGTTCCTTTCGTTTCGATCTCTTGCGTCGGGCACTCGGCCCTGCACCGAACAGCTCCACACCACGAACTAGACGAGAGGACAGTCGACATGAGAGCACGTGCACTGTGGACGGCCGGAGCGGTCATCGCCTCGATCGGTGTGCTGGGAACCGCCCCGACAGCCCAGGCCCGTCCCGCTGCTCCGGCCGACACCACCCAATTCTGCAGCCTGCCTAGGGGATCGGCGGGATTCGCGTGCTTCTACTCCGACGGTGACCGCTTCTCGGTCGCGGACTTGGTGGCTGACGGACTCCGTGTAGGCGTCATCTGGCAGCTCCACGGCGGCCCCCAGGACGGGAGGACGGGAGAGTGCCAGGACGCGGACGGCGCGAACAACGGCAACACCTGGTGCAACTACGACTTCCCGGAGGGGAGCGCTAATGCCGTGGAGTTCGCGACCGTGGCACGTGACGGCGCGAACGGCGCCGTCCAGGTACACGGCGACCCGGTGATCGGCTACGTCTCCGGTCGCTGACCCGCAGCACCCCGACCGCTGTGGCCCGCCGTTCCTTCCGGCCGGCCACAGCGGCCGTGTTCAGACCGTCAGCACGATCTTGCCGAAGAGGTCGCCGCCCGCCATCTTCTCGAAGCCCTCCCGCGCCCGGTCCAGCGGCAGCACGGAGTCGATCACGGGCCGCACCCCCGCGCCGGCGCAGAAGGCGAGCAGGTCCTCCAGCTCGTCCTTGCTGCCCATCGTCGAGCCGACGACCTTGAGCTCCAGGAAGAAGATCCGGGTCAGCTCGGCGCTCTTCGGATTGGGCCCGCTGGTCGCGCCGGAGATCACGAGAGTGCCGCCGGGCTTCAGGGACTTGACGGAGTGCGACCAGGTGGCGGCGCCCACCGTCTCCATCACCGCGTCCACCCGCTCCGGCAGCCGCGCGCCCGGCTCGTACGCCTCGTGGGCGCCCAGCTCCAGCGCCCGCCCCCGCTTGGCCTCGTCCCGGCTGGTGGCGTAGACGCGCAGGCCGGCGGCCCGGCCGAGGACGATCGCGGCCGTGGCCACACCGCCGCCCGCGCCCTGCACGAGGACGGAGTCGCCGGGGCGGACAGCGGCGTTGGTGAAGAGCATCCGGTACGCGGTCAGCCAGGCGGTCGGCAGGCAGGCCGCCTCCTCGAAGCTGAGCTCCTTCGGCTTGGGCAGCACGTTCCAGGCGGGGACGGTGACCTGCTCGGCGAAGGTGCCCTGGTAGCGCTCGGTGAGGATGGAGCGCGGCTCCTTGGGGCCCACCCCGTGGCCGCTCTGGCCGATGACGGAGTGGATCACCACCTCGTTGCCGTCCTCGTCGATCCCGGCCGCGTCGCAGCCGAGGATCATGGGGAGGGCTTCCTCACCGAGACCGACCCCGCGCAGGGACCACAGATCGTGGTGGTTGAGCGAGGCGGCCTTGACGTTGACGGTCGTCCAGCCGGAACGGGCCGTGGGCGCGGGGCGCTCACCCAGTTCCAGTCCGTTGAGCGGCTGGTCACGGTCGATACGAGCTGCGTAGGCGGCGAACATGATCCGACCCTAGATCGCCGGGACGAGGCCACGGAACCACACACGGGTGTGACGCGTGCCGCGTCCTTCCACCGGCGGCCCGGCCCGGCCGGGCAGCGCCCCCGCCGGGGCACACCGGCGCCGTGGCGCCACCCCCGAGGCGGCACCACGGCACAGAAGTCCGGGCCCCGAGAGCTGGAGCCCGCCCGGACAGGACCTAGCGCCGGGCGACGCCCTCGGCCCGGGCCGCCGCGGCCACCGCGGCCGTCACGGCGGGGGCGACCCGCTCGTCGAACGGCGAGGGGATCACGCAGTCGGCGCTGAGCTCGTCCGCGACCACCGCGGCCAGCGCCTCGGCCGCCGCGAGCTTCATGCCCTCGGTGATCCGCGTGGCCCGCACCTGGAGGGCGCCGGAGAAGATCCCGGGGAAGGCGAGCACGTTGTTGATCTGGTTCGGGTAGTCGGAGCGCCCGGTGGCCACCACGGCCGCGTACTTGTGCGCGATCTCCGGGTGGATCTCCGGATCCGGGTTGGCCATCGCGAAGATCATGGCGTTCGCGGCCATCTTGGAGACGGCCGCCTCCGCGACCGTGCCGCCGGAGACCCCGATGAAGACATCCGCGCCGTCGAGGGCGGACTCCAGCGAACCGCTCAGCCCCGCCTTGTTGGTGAAGCCGGCCACGTCCCGCTTGACGTCGGTCAGGTCGTCCCGGTCCGCCGAGACGATGCCCTTGCGGTCGCAGACCGCCACATCGCCGATCCCCGCCTCGATGAGGATCTTCGCGATGGCGACACCGGCCGCTCCGGCACCGGAGATGACCGCGCGCAGCTGCCCGAGCGACCGGCCGGTGAGCTTCGCGGCGTTGCGCAGGGCGGCCAGGGTGACGATGGCGGTGCCGTGCTGGTCGTCGTGGAAGACGGGGATGTCGAGGCGCTCCTGCAGCCTGCGCTCCACCTCGAAGCAGCGGGGGGCCGAGATGTCCTCCAGGTTGATGCCGCCGAAGGAGGGGGCGAACCGGACGACGGTGTCGACGATCTCGTCCACGTCCCGGCAGTCCAGGGCGATGGGCACCGCGTCCACGCCGCCGAACTGCTTGAAGAGGATCGCCTTGCCCTCCATCACGGGCAGCGACGCCTCCGGGCCGATGTCACCGAGCCCCAGGACCGCGCTGCCGTCGGTGACGACCGCCACGACCTGCGACTTCCAGGTGTAGTCGTACACCAGCTCCGGCTGCTCGGCGATGGCGCTGCACACCTTGGCGACGCCGGGCGTGTAGGCGAGGGACAGATCGTCCCGGTCGCGCACGGGCACGGTCGCCTGCACGGCCATCTTGCCGCCGCGGTGCAGGGCGAAGGCCGGGTCGAAGGGCTCTTCACCCTCCGTGTCGCTGTCGCTGCGAGGATTCACGATCTCCGCTGCCACTGTTCTGACCCCTTAATTCTGAAAAGTGTTGAGGGTTGCCGCGCCGGGTTGAGGCGCGAGCGGGCACCGCGTCCGCGGCCCCGGACGGCGATTGGCCGGCCCGCGGCCGCAGCCGCGCGCGGGGGAGTTACGGACGCCGGGCGCGCCGCACACGCGCCCTGAGCCCCGGGTGAGGGGTGTAAGGGTCTTTTCTACCGGACGAGCGGTTGCTCATACGAGTGACTTCCCTTGCATCTGGGCTCGGCACGATGCGTCGTCAAGCCCGGATCAAGCCGTTCACCAGCGCTTTTACCGGCCAGGGGTGGGAAACCGTGATGCCGGTCTCGTTGGGCGCACGACGGCGGCGTGTTCGGCCGTGTCCATTCCGTACGCGAAGGGGATTGCCCGTTATCCGATTTTGACACGACTGCCGACTGTGCTGTTCCGTCCGGATGGCAAGATGCCCTAATCAGCCACGGTCGCAGCACTCGCAGGAGTATGCCCGGCCGCAGTTCCATCCCTCACTCGCAGGAGGATCCCACCATGACCGCTACTCCCACCCGCCGCCCGGCCGCCCGCAGATCACGGACAGCAGCCGTCGGCGCGATAGCGGTCGCGGGCGCCCTGCTCCTCACCGCCTGCGGCGACCAGACCGACGGCGCGGACGGCGGCGACAAGAAGACCAAGGGATCCGACGCCCCGCTCTTCGACAAGCTCCCCAAGGAGATCCAGGACAAGGGCGTCATCAAGGTCGGCTCGGACATCGCCTACGCCCCGGTCGAGTTCTACGACGACAAGGACCAGGTCGCGGGGATCGACCCGGACCTCGCCGAGGCGCTCGGCAAGCAGCTCGGCGTCGAGTTCGAGTTCGAGAACGGCACCTTCGACGGTCTGGTCACCGGTCTCAACTCCGGCCGCCACGACATCATCATGTCGGCGATGACGGACACCAAGGAGCGCCAGGAGGGCAAGGACGGCGACAAGAAGGTCGGCGACGGCGCCGACTTCGTCGACTACTTCCGGGCCGGCTCCTCCATCCTCGTCAAGAAGGGCAACCCGGAGGGCATCAAGTCCCTGGACGACCTCTGCGGCGAGACCGTGGCCCTCCAGCGCGGCACCGCCAACGAGGACCTGGCGAAGGCGCAGAGCAAGAAGTGCGACAAGCCGATCAAGATCCTCGACTTCGAAAAGGACACCGAGGCGCTGCTGCAGGTCAAGCAGGGCCGCGCCGTCGCGGACATCAACGACTTCCCGGTGGCCGCGTACAACGCGAAGACCTCCGGGGGCGGCAAGGACTTCGAGGTCGTCGGCGAGCAGATCGACGCCGCCCCGTACGGCATCGCCGTGAGCAAGAAGAACACCGAGCTGCGCGACGCGATCAAGGCCGCCGTCGACGCCGTCATCAAGAACGGCGAGTACCAGAAGGTCCTGGAGAAGTGGGAAGTCACCAACGGCGCGGTGGAAGAGGCGACCGTCAACGGCGGCAAGTGAGCCTCCGGAACCGCACAGCTCCCCAGCAAAGGTAACCCTCCGTGTCAGAACCCCATGACAAGGTGCCGGGTCCGGCGGTGTCGATATCCAAGGACGACACCGCCGGGGACGGCTCCGGCGGACCGGCCACCGCCGGCTCCCCGACCCCACCCCAGGCCGTCAAGGCCATCCCGGTACGCCACTACGGCCGCTGGATCAGCGCCGCGATCGTGCTGGGTCTGCTAGCCTTGCTGGGCCTGGCGTTCGCGAACGCCGAGATCCACTGGCCCACGGTCCCGGACTACCTCACCTACCGGACCATCCTCACCGGTGCTTGGAACACCCTGAAGATCACCGTGCTCGCGATGCTCCTGGGCGTCGTGCTCGGCACGCTCCTCGCGGTGATGCGCCTGTCGAAGAACCCCGTGATGTCCTCCGTCGCCTGGGGCTACATCTGGTTCTTCCGCGGCACGCCCGTCCTCGTCCAGCTCATGCTCTGGTACCACCTCGCGCTGGTCTTCCCGATCCTGGACCTCGGCTTCTACCGCGACGAGATGAACGACGTCATGACGCCGTTCCTCGCCGCCCTGCTGGGCCTGGGCCTGAACGAGGCCGCCTACATGGCCGAGATCAGCCGTGCGGGCATCCAGTCGGTGGACGAGGGCCAGACCGAGGCGGCCCACGCCCTCGGCATGACCGGCCCCCGCACCATGCGGCGGATCGTGCTGCCGCAGGCCATGCGGGTGATCATCCCACCGACCGGCAACGAGTTCATCAACATGCTCAAGACCTCGTCGCTGGCATTCGCCATCCAGTACCCGGAGCTGCTCAAGGAGGCCAGCACGATCTACTCCCGCAACCTCGCGGTGATGGAGCTGCTGATCGTCGCCACCCTCTGGTATCTGGCCCTGACCACGGTCTTCAGCATCGGCCAGTACTACCTGGAGCGGTATTTCCAGCGCGGCTCGACCCGCACCCTGCCGCCCACTCCGCTGCAGAAGATCAGGAAGAACCTGGGCTCCTTCCGCACACCGAGCCGGGTGGGGGGTACCACCGTATGAGCACCGCCGTGAACAAGCACCCGATGGTGAAGGCCGAGCAGGTCCACAAGTCCTTCGGGCACACCCATGTGCTCAAGGGGATCGACCTGGAGGTGGCGCCGCGCGAGGTCTTCTGCCTGGTCGGCCCGTCCGGCTCCGGCAAGTCCACCTTCCTGCGCTGCATCAACCACCTGGAGCAGATCAACGCGGGCCGCCTCTACGTCGACGGCCGGCTGGTCGGCTACCGCCAGAAGGGCGACAAGCTCTACGAGCTGAAGGAGCGCGAGGTCGCCGCCCAGCGCCGCGACATCGGCATGGTCTTCCAGCGCTTCAACCTCTTCCCGCACATGACGGCGCTGGAGAACGTCATGGAGGCGCCCGTCCAGGTCAAGCGGGAGTCCAAGGCGGTCGCCCGCGAGCGGGCGCGCAAGCTGCTGGACCGGGTCGGCCTCGGCGACAAGACCGGCAACTACCCCTCCCAGCTCTCCGGCGGACAGCAGCAGCGGGTGGCGATCGCCCGGGCGCTCGCCATGGAGCCCAAGCTGATGCTCTTCGACGAGCCCACCTCGGCGCTCGACCCCGAGCTGGTCGGCGAGGTCCTCGACGTCATGCGGGGATTGGCCGAGGAGGGCATGACGATGGTCGTCGTCACCCATGAGATGGGCTTCGCCCGCGAGGTGGGCGACTCGATCGTCTTCATGGACGACGGTGTGGTGGTCGAGTCCGGCAACCCGCGCGACGTCCTGACCAACCCGCAGCACGAGCGCACCAAGTCCTTCCTCTCCAAGGTGCTCTGAGCAAGGGCTCCACGGGAGTGCGGACAGCGGACGGAGGCGGTACGGACCGGGGGTCCGTACCGCCTCCGCGTGTCCGCTGCCGGCTCCCCCGGCCATGGCCCCGCCCCGGCTCCGGAGAGGCGCCGTGACCGCCGGAGCGCGCGGGTCCGTGATACTTCCCGTACCGCGCGGACCGGACGGCCGGCCACTGCCGCGCGGCAGCGGCACCCGCCACGGCCGCCCGGAGGGCCGCGGCCGCCTGAGACCGGGCCCGGCCGCCACGGGGGCACCGCGCGGCCGGCGCCCGCCCCTGCCCCGTCCCGGACCGCCCGCCCCGCCCCAACCATTAAGGAATTCCGTGGAACTGGCCTACTACTCGGATTTCGCGGTGCGCCTGGTCAACACCGAGGAACCGGCGCGCGGCAAGGACGGGCTCACCTCCGTCGAGGCGGTGCGCGCGCTGTTCGGCCCCGGCCGGCAGACGGCGCGCCGCGCGAACGAGGCGGACGTCACCCGGCTCCGGTCGGTGCGGGCCCGGTTCCGCGCGGTCTTCGAGGCGGCGGACGCCGGTGACGAGGCCCTGGCGGTGGGCCTCCTCAACGCCCTGCTGATGGAGTTCCCCGTCAGCCCGCAGATCTCCGGGCACGCCCTGCGCGACGCCGACGGACGCCCCGACTGGCATCTGCACATCGCCGACCACGCGGCCAACGCCACCGCCGACTACGCCGCCACCGCCTCCATGGGCCTGGCCTTCCACCTCACCGAGCACGGCGCCGACCGGCTGGGCATCTGCCGGGCCGCCCCCTGCCGCAACGCCTACCTGGACACCTCGACCAACCGCTCGCGGCGGTACTGCTCGGACCGCTGCGCGACCCGCGCGAACGTGGCCGCCTACCGGGCCCGCAAACGCCTGGAGAGCGCGCGCACGGACCGCGCCGCCGCCGACGGCCGCGCGGACGGAACCGGCCGCACCGCCGAGACGATCCACGACAGCAGCGCCGCCGGCGACCGCTGAACCCGCACCATGCGCGGCGGACGCAGCCTCAATCGGGCCCGCGCCAGCACCAGTCCGTCGGGCACCGCCCCGAACTCGCGGCTGTCGCTCTCCGCGGCCGGATTGTCCCCGAGCACCCACCAGCCGCCCCCGCGCCGCTCCGCCGCCCGCTTCACGATCAGCAGGTCCTGCTGCATCGGATGGCGCAGCACCACCACGTGCCCCGGCCGCACCGGCGCCCCGTACCGGACGACCAGCCGGTCGCCCGGCCGCAGGGCCGGCAGCATCGACGGGCCGACGACCTCGGCCAGCCCGTACGGGAGCAGCGGCCGGCGCTCCCCGGCGTCCGCCGGACCGGGCACCGGCCCCGGCTCGCGCCCGTGTTCGTATTCCCGCCGCCGACCGGCCTCGGGCATCCGGCACCTCCCGGTCCGTTTCCTCCGCACGTCGTGACCTCACTCGGACTTTTGTCCCAAGCCCGCTGGGGCACTCGCCACATGACTGCCTTCACGGAGTAATGTCCCACCTGAGAAGACGATCACGAGGAAGGACAGCTACATGCTCTCCCGCCTGTTCGCCCCGACGGTCAAGGTCAGCGCCCACTGCGACCTGCCCTGCGGCGTGTACGACCCGGCCCAGGCCCGTGTCGAGGCCGAGTCCGTCAAGGCCATCCAGGAGAAGTACCAGGCCAACGACGACCCCCACTACCGCACCCGCGCGACCGTCATCAAGGAGGAGCGCGCGGAGCTCGCCAAGCACCACATCTCCGTGCTGTGGAGCGACTACTTCAAGCCGCCGCACTTCGAGAAGTACCCGCAGCTCCACCAGCTGGTGAACGACGCCCTGAAGGCCGCGAGCGCCGCCAAGGCCTCGACCGACCCGGCGACCGGCCAGAAGCTGCTCGACCTCATCGCCGAGATCGACAAGATCTTCTGGGAGACCAAGAAGGCCTGACCGCGGGTCAGGACGCCCGGCGAGCGGCGAGTCCGCCCACCGGCCCTTCCGACCGCACCCGGTCCGCACTCCGCCGAACAGGCGTCCCCGGCGGACCGGGTGCGGTCGTCTCCGCCGGCGTCAGCCGCGCGGCTCGCGCCACATGGGCCACATCGGGGGTCCGTCCGGCAGGTCGACGGTGCTGCCGGTGAAGACGAAGCCCTCGCGCTCGTACAGCGAGCGGCTGCGGGCGCTGCTGGCCTCCAGATAGGCGGGCAGTCCCGCGCTGTCGCAGTGCCGCAGCGCGGGCTCCAGGAGCGCGCTGCCGATCCCCTGCCCCTGCCGTCCGGGGTCGACGCCGATGAGCATGAGATACCGGTGCTCGCGGTGCCGGGGGTGCACCCGGGCGGTCAGCCGGCCGACCGTCTCCGTCCGCTCGTTGCCGGGGTCGCTCACCGCCCGCATCAAAGCGGCGGCCTTCTCGTCCTCCGCGATCGCGGCCGGGACGTCCGCCTCGGCCACGGCCGGGACGGACAGCCAGAGGGCGGCCGCCGAGCCGTCGTCGGTGACCTCCACCGAGCCCTCCTCCAGGGCGGCGTCGAGGAAGACGCCGAAGAACGCCGGGTGGAGCGCGCGCCGCTGCTCCGCCTCGGGGAAGACCCAGCTGCTGACCGGGTCGTTCATGAACGCCTCACCCAGGAGCGAGGCGACCCAGGTGCGGTCGTCCGCTCCGGCGCGCCGTATGCCCGGGGTCGGTGCGGCGGTGGGGATCAGTGACATCTTCTGCTGCCTCCAGGGTCGGGTCGGAATCACGGTAGGACGTCGGCCCCGGGCCCTCCAGGCCGCCTCGGGCGCACCGGCCGCGCCACCGGACTCCTGTCAACGTCAAGTGGGGAAATTCACCTACACGGATGTAATTACCGGGCCGAAGACCGTTTCTGTTGTCCCGTACTCCCGTGCCGTACCGCTACGGTGACGGTACGTCACCCCCTGCCCCGGGCCGCTCGCGGCTCCGGCCGCCCGGCGGTTCCCGCAGCCGGGGCGGGCCGGTCCGCCGGGCCGGAGAGCGGCGCATGCCGCCCGGGGAGCCCGCACAGCCCCACGCGGAGGACCGGACGGAAGGTTCCGGCGCGTGGCCCGAAGAGGAGAGTTCAGCTGACCCCGCAGCCCAGTCGGCACATGGCCACCTACCGGACGGGCGGCTGCACGGTCGTCGAACTCCGCGGCGAGATGGACATCGCCGCGGCCCTCGACACCGCTCCGCACCTCGACCGGGCCACCGCCTCGGCCGGCTCCCGGCTCGTGATCGACCTCGGTCCGGTCACCTTCCTCGACGCGTCCGGGCTGCGCCTGCTGTGCCGCGTCCACCGCCGCGTCCACGCCCGGGGCGGGGACCTCGCCCTGGTCTGCGACCGGCCGGGGATCCTGCGTGTCCTGGACATCACGGGCCTCGGCCACCGCTTCCGTCCCGTCCCCACGCTGGCCGAGGCGCTGCGCCGCCACGGCGCCTCCGCCTGAGCCGGCCCGCTGGCGGGTCACGCCAGTTCTGCGCCCGGATCCTTGGCCGAACGCGTACCCGGTCTCGTGGCCCGCGCCCCGAGGATGGTGGGGCGGTGCCCACCGCACCCGGCACCGTCGCCCGACCGGCGCCGGCGGATGACGAAGGGACACCCATGACGGGTTCGCGCGTACTGGCTCTGGGCCACTACCAGCCCGCCGCCGTGCTGACCAACGACGATCTCGCGGCCATGGTCGACACGGACGACGCGTGGATCCGCAGCCGGGTCGGCATCCGCACCCGCCATGTGGCGCGTCCCGACGAGACCGTGGACCAGATGGCCGCCGCCGCAGCCGCCAAGGCGCTGGCGGGCTCCGGCCTCCCGGCCTCGGAGGTGGACCTGGTCCTCGTCGCCACCTGCACGGCCGTCGACCGCAGCCCCAACACGGCCGCCCGCGTCGCCGCCCGGCTCGGCCTCCCCTCCCCCGCCACCATGGACCTCAACGTGGTGTGCGCGGGCTTCACCCACGCCCTGGCCACCGCGGACCACGCGGTACGGGCCGGCGCGGCCCGTACGGCGCTGGTCATCGGGGCCGAGAAGTTCACCGACGTGACCGACTGGACGGACCGCTCCACCTGTGTGCTGACCGGGGACGGGGCCGGCGCCGCCGTGGTGACCGCAGCGGCGGAGCCGGGCATCGGGCCGGTCGTCTGGGGATCGGTCCCCGAGATGGGCGCCGCCGTGCGCATCGAGGGCACCCCGAGCCGCTTCGCGCAGGAGGGCCAGGCCGTCTACCGCTGGGCGACCACCCAACTGCCGCCGATCGCGCGCCAGGTGTGCGAACGCGCCGGAGTGCGGCCGGAGGACCTGGCCGCGGTGGTGCCCCACCAGGCGAACCTGCGGATCATCGAGCCGCTCGCCCGCAGGCTGGGAGCGGTCAACGCCGTGATCGCCCGGGACGTGGTGGACTCCGGCAACACCTCGGCCGCGAGCATCCCGCTGGCCCTGTCGAAACTGGTGGAGCGCGGCGAGATCCCCCGGGGCGCGCCCGTGCTGCTGTTCGGCTTCGGCGGCAATCTCTCGTACGCGGGCCAGGTCATCCAGTGCCCCTGAAGGCTGTCCCGTAGTCCCCGGCGGACGCACGACGGAAGGCTGCGGCGGCCCCGGGACCGGTCCGGCGTGGCCGGTGCTGCTCCGTACGGGCGACGCGGGGAACCCCCCGCCCGGCCCCGGCGTTGACGAAGCGAGGGGCGGCGCTCCAGCCCGGCCGCCTCACCGCACCGATCGCAGGAGGCAGCACATGGCAGGGTTTCTGGACCGCGCCAAGGAGCAGGCACAGCGCGGCCTCACGCAGGGCAAGCAGAAGCTCGACGAGGTGCAGACCCAGCGCGCCGGTGCCGATCTGCTGAAGAAGCTCGGTTCGGCGTACTACGCCGAGCAGCGCCGCGGCGGCTCCCCGGAGGCCACCCGCCGTGCCATGGAGGCGCTGGAGCAGCACATCGCGACGCACGGCGACGGGGTCCTCCGGGGCTGAGCCCCGGCGCCGCCCGGGCCGCGGACGCCCGGGCGGCCAACGCCCGGAACGGACGCCGCGGCTCGCGGCCGCCGCCCCCGGCCCACCGGCCCCGGCCGCCGCTCCGGGGCCGCCGCACCCCGTCCGCACCGCAGGCCGGCGCGCCGGGTGACAATGGTCCGGTGTCCCCCGCCGCTCCCGCCGCTCCCGGCACCCCGCCCGGCCCCGATGCCCTGCGGCCCCGCCTGCCGTCCCCCCTGGACCCGGCCGAGGACGAGCGCTTCGCGCGCCACGGCGTGCGGCTGCTGCTCAAGCGGGACGACCTCATCCACCCCGAGCTGCCCGGCAACAAGTGGCGCAAGCTGACCCCGAATCTGCGCGCCGCCGCCGAGAGCGGCCACACCACGCTCCTGACCTTCGGCGGCGCCTACTCCCACCATCTGCGGGCCACCGCCGCGGCCGGCCGGCTGCTGGGCCTGTCCACCATCGGCGTCGTCCGCGGCGACGAGCTGGCGGACCGCCCGCTCAATCCGTCCCTGGAGCGCTGCGCCGCCGACGGCATGCGGCTGGTCTTCGTCGACCGGGCCGCCTACCGGCGCAAGACCGCGCCGGAGTTCACCGCAGGGCTGCGGGAACGGTTCGGCGCCTTCCATCTCGTGCCGGAGGGCGGCAGCAACGCCCTTGCCGTGCACGGCTGTACGGATCTCGGCCGCGAACTGCGGGGCCGGGCCGATGTGGTGACGGTCCCGTGCGGCACCGGGGGCACCCTCGCCGGGCTGGCGGCGGGACTGGCGCCGGATCAACGGGCTCTCGGTTTCGCGGTGTTGAAAGGCGGCTTCCTGGGCGCGGAGGTCGAGCGCCTGCAGCGCGAGGCGTTCGGGGACCGCAGGGGCGACTGGCGGGTGGAGCACCGCTTCCACTGCGGCGGCTACGCGAAGGTGCCGCCCCGACTCCGGGCGTTCGCCGAGGACTTCTCCACCCGGCACGGGGTTATCCTGGAGTCACTGTACGTCGCCAAAATGCTGTACGGACTGTTGTCGCTGACCGAGGAACGCGCCTTCCGCCCGGGCACGGCGATCGCGGCCGTTCTCACCGGAACCGGCTGACCAGTGGCGACTCCCGCGCCGGGCCCCGCCGGGTGAATCCGGGCCCGGATTCGCGGAATTGGAACCGCCGCACCCCTAGCCACTGTCCGTAGAGCCGTGCCTACAATGAGTGACGTTCACCGGACCGCGGGCTCCGACCGGCCGTTGGAGGGCGGCCCCGCTGTGTCCCGCGCCCCCGGCACAGGCGACACCGGCCCACAGATCACGATAGCGTCGCAGGCGAACCATGTGCTGCGCCGGTTCCGCCCTCGCGCGAAGCGCGCGGTCCGGCGCTCGTATCAGCTCGAAGAACCGAAGAGCTTGTCACCTTGGAGGTGAGGGTGTCCCACATCGCAGGTGAGCCCGGGAACCAGGACTTCGTGGAAGTCCGGCTGCCCGCCGCGGGTGCCTATCTTTCCGTGCTGCGGACGGCCACGGCGGGCCTCGCGGCCCGATTGGACTTCACCCTCGACGAGATCGAGGATCTGCGCATCGCGGTCGACGAGGCCTGCGCGATCCTGCTGCAGCAGGCGGTGCCGGGTTCCGTGCTCAGCTGCGTCTTCCGTCTGGTCGGGGATTCGCTGCGGGTGACCGTCTCGGCCCCGACGACCGACGGCCGCGCCCCCGAGCGCGACACCTTCGCCTGGACGGTGCTCTCCGCGCTCGCCGGTGAGGTGGACTCCACGGTCGCCGAGGACCGCACGGTGAGCATCGGCCTGCACAAGAAGCGCGGCGCGGGTCCCGGTCAGCCGTGACGGAGGGAACGGGCGGGCCGGTGCAGGACGAGAGGCGCTCGGCGGGGGCGGTGCCCAGGGCCGCCATCCCGGAGCAACAGGCAGAGCGGGCGGACCACATGGACCAGCATCAGCAGGAGCAGCGGCAGGAGCAGCCCGGGCGCGAGCAGGGCCGGGGCGAGCACCCGGGGCGCGAGCACGAATACGCCCGCGGCGAGCAGCCGGATCCGCACGACCGCAGCGGTGCCCGGGCGCTCTTCATCGAGTTGCGCGGCCTGCCCGAGGGCTCGCCGCGGCGCGTCCAGCTCCGCGACCACCTGGTCCGGATGCACCTGCCGCTGGTGGAGCACCTGGCCCGGCGGTTCCGCAACCGCGGCGAGCCGCTGGACGACCTGACCCAGGTCGCCACCATCGGCCTCATCAAGTCCGTGGACCGCTTCGACCCCGACCGGGGTGTCGAGTTCTCCACCTACGCCACCCCGACGGTGGTCGGCGAGATCAAGCGGCACTTCCGCGACAAGGGCTGGGCGGTGCGGGTCCCGCGCCGGCTCCAGGAGCTGCGGCTGTCGCTGACCACGGCCACCGCCGAGCTGTCCCAGCGGCACGGCCGCTCCCCCACCGTCCACGAACTCGCCGTCCAGCTCGGCATCTCGGAGGAGGAGGTGCTGGAGGGGCTGGAGTCCGCCAACGCGTACAGCACCCTCTCGCTGGACGTCCCGGACACGGACGAGGAGTCGCCGGCCGTCGCCGACACCCTGGGCGCCGAGGACGACGCCCTGGAGGGCGTGGAGTACCGGGAGTCCCTCAAGCCCCTGCTGGAGGAACTGCCGCCGCGGGAGAAGAAGATCCTGCTGCTGCGCTTCTTCGGCAATATGACGCAGTCGCAGATCGCGCAGGAGGTCGGCATCTCGCAAATGCACGTCTCCCGGCTGCTGGCCCGCACCCTGGCGCAGCTGCGGGACAAGCTCCTCGTCGAGGAGTGACCGGCGCGGGCCTCCGCCGGAGCACGCGGCGGAGGTGCCCGGTGGAGGCAGCGCCCCGGGCCGTTACGGCTCGCTCCGGGGGGCGATGCCCAGTGCCGCGGTGGCCGTCGGATTGACCAGCAGTGCCAGCACGGCGACGGCCACCGCGGCCAGCGCCACCCCGGCGGCGATCATCGCGCCGCCGGTGCTCACCAGCGTCCAGGCCACCGGCACGGCCATCAGCTGGGTGATCATCGCCGGTCCGCGGCTCCAGCGCCGCCGCAGCAGCAGACCGCGGGCCGCCAGGAGCGGCAGCGCGGCCAGCGCGAGCAGGGTCAGCCCGCCCATCTCGGCCTGCTGCGGGCTCGACGGGTCGCCGACCAGCCCCATCACGAGCAGATACCCCCCGAACCCGGCGAGCACCACGCCCTCGGCGGCGCACAGGGCCGCGGCGGCGGAGAGCCGGGCCGGGCGGGGGCCGGCGGGAGGGGTGGTACCGGTGGACGTTCGCTGCTCACTGCTCACCTCAGCAGCGTATCCGCCGTCCTCCATCGGTCCGGGGCGGGTCGCCGTCCGGACTGTGCCGCATACCGGCAGGTAGGTAATGTGCACGGCATGCGCGCCCTCCTCGTGGTCAACCCGGCAGCCACCACCACCAGCGCCCGTACGCGGGACGTCCTGATCCACGCCCTGGCGAGCGATCTCAAACTGGAGGTGGCGTCCACGGAGTACCGGGGCCACGCCCGCGACCTCGCCCGGCGGGCGGCTGAGAGCGGGGAGGTCGAACTGGTGGTGGCGCTCGGCGGCGACGGCACCGTCAACGAGGTGGTGAACGGTCTGCTGCACCGCGGCCCGGACCCGGATTCCCTGCCCCGCCTCGCCGTTGTCCCCGGCGGTTCCACGAATGTGTTCGCGCGCGCTCTGGGTCTTCCCAATGACGCCGTGGAAGCGACCGGTGCATTGTTGGACGCATTGCGTGACGGAAGCGAACGAACGGTCGGCCTGGGCCTCGCCTCCGGAACTCCGGGAAGCGTGGACGAGGCGGTTCCGGCCCGCTGGTTCACTTTCACCGCGGGGTTCGGATTCGACGCGGGAGTCGTCGGTCGAGTCGAACAACAGCGCGAGCGGGGCCGGCGTTCCACCCACGCTCTGTATGTGCGCCAGGTGCTCCGCCAGTTCTTCAGCGACCCGCACCGCGGCCACGGCACGATTACGCTCGACCGCCCGGGGCACACGCCCGAACGGGGGTTGGTGCTGTCGGTCGTCTGCAACACCTCTCCCTGGACCTACCTGGGCAATCGTCCGGTCTACGCCGCCCCCGGGGCGACGTTCGACACCGCGCTGGACGTGCTCGGACTGAGCAGTCTCTCCGCCGCCGCGGTGGCGCGTTACGGGACCCAGCTGCTCATGTCCTCGCCCGAGCGGGGCCCGCACGGCAAGCACGCTCTGTCACTGCACGATCTGACGGACTTCACCTTGCATTCGCAGGCGAAACTGCCGTTTCAGATGGACGGTGACCACCTGGGACTGCGTTCCAGCGTGACGTTCACAGGCGTACGGCGTGCACTGCGTGTGATTGTGTGAGCGGAACCGCAGAAAGTCCTTTCACTCGAACGTTTAGGCCATCTTCCACCCCCTGGAAGTGAGGCTGTGACCGAGGCGACACCAAGGAATCAAAAAAAACTTTCCGGAAGGGGTTGTATCCGCAGCCCAGGTTTGCGAGTCTCTTCCTGGCGATCGGGACGGCCCAGCACACGGCCCCCTTGAGAGCCCGAACCCCCCTCCTCAATCCCGCTGGGACCGCACCAGGGAACTGGTCGTCGGCCCCTTCTGTCGCGGGGGGATTCGTGAAAGCGTTCACATTCACAAGCAATCAGCAAGTATCACAAGGAGATGGAGCAGCCATGGACTGGCGTCACCGCGCCGTTTGCCGCGAGGAAGACCCCGAGCTCTTCTTCCCCATCGGCAACACCGGTCCTGCGCTGCTGCAGATCGAGGAAGCCAAGGCCGTCTGCCGTCGCTGCCCCGTCATGGAGCAGTGCCTGCAGTGGGCGCTGGAGTCCGGCCAGGACTCCGGTGTGTGGGGTGGCCTCAGCGAGGACGAGCGCCGCGCAATGAAGCGCCGTGCCGCTCGCAACCGGGCGCGCAACGCGAGCGCCTGAACCCCCCTGCACCCGGGCGGAGCGTGTTCCCGATGACACCACGTCATCCCAGCGGGTACGCACCACCCGCCCCCCGAGTCGCAGCGCGCAGTACCCGTTGCACATAAAGCTTTGAACCCCGGCCGGATCCCGGCCGGGGTTCAGTGCTGTCCGGAGCCGGCGCGGAGCCGGAGCCCGGCGCGGTCCGCCCCGTTCACAGCCGTCCCGGCAGCTCAGAGCCGTCCCGGCAGCGGCAGGTTCCGCCGCTCGGCACCCTCGGGCCGTACCGGGATGTCCAGCAGGGCCCTCGTGCCGCCCTCCGGCACGGGCCGCAAATCGAAGGTGCCGCCCAACTCGCCCTCCACCAGCGTCCGTACGATCTGCAGGCCCAGACTGCCGGTGCGGTGCGGATCGAAGTCCGCCGGGAGGCCGGCGCCGTCGTCCTGGACGGTGACCAGCAGCCGCGGATCGGCCCGGCCGCCGCCGCGCACCGCGGACACCTCGACCGTGCCCTGCTGCTTCTCCCGGCCGCCCGGGGCTCCCGGGGGGAAGCCGTGCTCCAGGGCGTTCTGCACCACTTCGGTCAGCACCATCGACAGCGGGGTGGCGACGTCGGCGTCGAGTATCCCGAACCGGCCGGTGCGGCGGCAGACGACCCGGCCCGGGGAGATCTCGGCCACCATCGCCAGCACGCGGTCGGCGATCTCGTCGAACTCGACCCGTTCGTCGAGGTTCTGGGACAGGGTCTCGTGCACGATGGCGATCGAGCCGACCCGGCGGACGGCCTCCCCGAGGGCTTCCCGGCCCTGGTCGGAGTCCATCCGGCGGGCCTGGAGCCGCAGCAGTGCCGCCACGGTCTGCAGATTGTTCTTCACCCGGTGGTGGATCTCCCGGATGGTCGCGTCCTTGGTCAGCAACTCCCGCTCCCGGCGGCGCAGTTCGGTGACGTCGCGGAGCAGCACCAGGGAACCGATCCGGGTGCCCTTGGGTTTCAGCGGGATGGAACGCAGCTGGATGACTCCCTGGTCGCTCTCCACCTCGAAGTCGCGCGGCGCCCAGCCGCTCGCCAGCTTGGCCACCGCCTCGTCCACCGGGCCCCGCGCGGGGGCCAGTTCGGCGGTGGCCCGGCCCAGATGGAGGCCGACCAGGTCGGCGGCCAGGCCCAGCCGGTGGTAGGCCGAGAGCGCGTTGGGGCTGGCGTACTGGACGATGCCGTCGGCGTCGAGCCGAATCAGTCCGTCGCCCGCACGGGGTGAGACGTCCATGTCGCCCTGCTGGTCCTGGAAGGGGAAGGCGCCCGCAGCGATCATCTGGGCGAGGTCGGAGGCGCTCTGGAGGTAGGTGAGCTCCAGCCGGCTGGGGGTGCGCACGGTCAGCAGATTGGTGTTGCGCGCGATCACCCCGAGGACCCGGCCCTCCCGGCGCACGGGGATGGACTCGACCCGGACGGGGACCTCCTCGCGCCACTCCGGGTCGCCCTCCCGCACGATGCGGCCCTCGTCCAGGGCGGCGTCCAGCATCGGGCGGCGGCCGCGGGGAACCAGATGGCCGACCATGTCGTTCTGGTAGGACGTGGGCCCGGTGTTGGGCCTCATCTGGGCGACGGACACATAGCGGGTCCCGTCCCGGGTGGGCACCCACAGCACCAGGTCGGCGAAGGAGAGGTCGGAGAGCAGCTGCCACTCCGACACCAGGAGGTGGAGCCACTCCAGGTCGGAGTCACCGAGTGCGGTGTGCTGGCGTACGAGGTCGTTCATGGACGGCACACGCGCGAGCCTACCCGGAGGGCTTCCGGACCTGCGGGCTTGGACAGCCGCCGGAGGTCCGGTCCACAATGGGACCGGCGCGGACAGTCGAACGATGATCGAACACAGCCTCCGCCCTCCCGCACGGGGAGGGTGGATACGAGACCCGGGGCGCTCACTGCCCTGACCGCGTCCGGGTCTCCGGTCGGCCGGAAACGGCCGCGGGGGACCGCACACCCCGTGGAACCACCGGCCGGTACAGCTCCGGGCTGCGGTGCCGGACAGGTTGAGGGTCCTGTCCCGGCGCCGCGGCCCGCGGGTCTTTCCGGGACCGGTCCGCCGCCCCACCCGGTCCCCGGCCTCCTCAGCGGGTCTCGGTGACCTTCGCCAGCGCGCGCGGCGCGTCCGGGTCCTGGCCGCGGGCGATCGTCACCTCGCGGGCGAGCATCTGCAGCGGCAGGATCTCCAGCACCGGCTGCACCTCCTCGGCGACGCCCGCGGTCGGCAGGGCGAAGCCCGCGGACGCGGACTCCACCTGCTCCCGGCTGCCGATGACGACGAGATCGGCGCCCCGGTCCCGGAGCCGGTCCAGCACCGGCCGCAGCGCCTCGCCGCCCCGGCCCTCCGGCACGATCGCGATCACCGGCGAGACGTTGTCGACCATGGCCAGCGGCCCGTGCAGCAGATCGGCGCCGGAGTAGGAGAGCGCGGGGATGTAGCTGGTCTCCATGAGCTTGAGGGCGGCCTCCTTGGCGGTCGGATAGCCGTAGCCGCGGGAGGTGAGCACCATGCGCTCCGCGAAGCGGTACCGGCCGGCCAGCGTCCGGACCTCCGGGGCACGGTCCAGGATCTGCCGGGCCAGCCCCGGCAGCACCCCGGCCGCCGCGCCGTCCGCGCCGGCCAGGCCCTCGGTGAAGAGGTAGAGGGCCAGCAGTTCGGCGGTGTAGGTCTTCGTCGCCGGGAGGGCCTTCTCCGCCCCCGCGAGGATGTCGATGTGGAACTCCGCCACCGCGGCGAGGGGGGAGCCGGGGTTGTTGGTCACCGCCACGGTGACCGCGCCACCCGCACGAGCGGCCTCCGTGGACGCCACCAGATCGGGTGAGCCGCCCGACTGGCTGACGGCGATCACCAGGACGTCCCGGAGATCGGGCCGGGCTCCGTAGGCCGTGGTCGTGGACATCGAGGTGAGCCCGCAGGGCATGCCCCGGCGGATCTCCAGCAGGTACTTGGCGTAGAGGGCGGCGTTGTCGGAGGTGCCCCGGGCGGTGAGGAGCGCGAAACGCGGCCCGCGTGCGGCGACCCGGCGGGCCGTCTCGCGGATCGCGGCCGCGCCCTCGTCGAGGATCCGGGCCAGGACGGCGGGCTGTTCGGCGATCTCGCCGGCCATGACACGGCCCGGCTGTTCGCCGTACCGGAGCGGCTGCGTGGCGGACATGCGGGGTGCCTCCCGTAGCTCTGGGGCCTTTCGGGGATACCGGCCGCGGTGCTCCGCGAACGGCCGCTCCGGCACGGGGCCGGACGCGATCAGGGTACCCTCGTTTGGTTTAGACCAATACTCCCGGCTCCGCCGCCGGTCCGGACGCCCGTGGAGATCCCAGGGTGTATAAGGAGGGCTGTCGGCTCCCGGAGAACCCGGGCCCGGCGTCTTCCGGCCGCACAGGGGCAGCGCACCATGCACGCCGGACCGTGCCACGATGTGAGCCCTACGTACGGAGGAGCCGGTGACGGCAGCAGGCCAGGAGTCGGGAAGGCTGACGATGGAGACCGACGGGGGCGCCGGGAACGGCACGCCGGGCGCCGGGCGCCCCGCCCGGGTGCCGAAGTACTACCGGCTCAAGCGCCACTTGCTGGAGATGACCGAGACCCTCCCCCCGGGCAGCCCGGTCCCCCCGGAGCGCACGCTCGCCACCGAGTTCGACACCTCGCGCACCACCGTGCGCCAGGCCCTCCAGGAGCTCGTCGTCGAGGGCCGGCTGGAGCGCATCCAGGGCAAGGGCACCTTCGTCGCCAAGCCCAAGGTCTCGCAGGCCCTGCAGCTCACCTCGTACACCGAGGACATGCGGGCCCAGGGCCTGGAGCCGGCCTCGCAACTCCTCGACATCGGCTACGTGACCGCCGACGACCGGCTCGCCGGGCTGCTCGACATCGTCACCGGGGACCGGGTGCTGCGGATCGAACGGCTCCGGCTGGCCAGCGGCGAGCCGATGGCCATCGAGACCACGCATCTGTCGGCCAAGCGCTTCCCGGCGCTGCGCCGCAGCCTGGTGAAGTACACCTCCCTGTACACCGCGCTGGCCGAGGTCTACGGAGTGCGCCCGGCCGAGGCCGAGGAGACGATCGAGACCTCGCTCGCCAGCCCCCGGGAGGCGGGGCTGCTGGGGACGGACGTCGGGCTGCCCATGCTGATGCTCTCCCGGCACTCCTTCGACGCGAAGGGCGCTCCGGTGGAGTGGGTGCGCTCGGTCTACCGGGGGGACCGTTACAAGTTCGTCGCCCGCCTCCAGCGTCCCAAGATCTGAGACGGCCGAGGTCCGCGCCTACCGCGAGCCCCGGTTTCACGGGCTTTTCGCGGGTCCGCGGGGTGGGGCGGAGGGTAATGGTCCATTCCACCTACCGGACTCTGGTTTCCACAACGTGTCCGTACCGGTATGCAGGCGTAGTGAACATTGGCCGCGCGCTGCCCTAGATTTCCCTGCGCGTTACGCAGGAGATCCTTCCCGGAAAAAACGGAGACGCTCCCATGCCCGAGTCAGAATCGGCAGCCCCACCCACCACCGCGAAGCGCGGGATGCCCCCCAAATCGATCGCGATCTGGGCTGCCGTGGCCCTCGTCGGCGCGGCAGGCTGGGCCGTACTCGCCCTCTCGCGCGGCGAGGAGGTGTCGGCCGCCTGGATGGTCGCCGCCGCTCTCGGTTCCTACGCCATCGCCTACCGCTTCTACTCCCGGTTCATCGCCAACCGCGTGCTGAAGGCCGACAAGACCCGGGCCACCCCGGCGGAGCGGCTCGACAACGGTGTTGACTTCCACCCCACCGACCGGCGCGTGCTGCTCGGTCACCACTTCGCCGCCATCGCCGGCGCCGGCCCGCTGGTCGGCCCCGTGCTGGCCGCGCAGATGGGCTACCTCCCCGGCACCATCTGGATCATCGTCGGCGTGATCTTCGCCGGCGCGGTCCAGGACATGGTGACGCTCTTCTTCTCCATGCGCCGGGACGGCAAATCGCTGGGGCAGATGGCCCGTGAGGAGATCGGCCCGTTCGGCGGCGCCGCGGCTCTCATCGCCATCTTCGCCATCATGATCATTCTGCTGGCGGTGCTGGCGCTCGTCGTCGTCAACGCCCTGGCGCACTCGCCGTGGGGCACCTTCTCCATCGCGATGACGATCCCGATCGCTTTCTTCATGGGCTTCTACCTGCGGGTGCTGCGCCCGGGCCGGGTGACCGAGGTGTCGCTCATCGGTGTGGCGCTGCTGCTGCTCGCGATCGTCTCCGGCAGCTGGGTCGCCGACTCCTCCTGGGCGGAGACCTTCACCCTGCAGCCCGGCACCCTGGTGATCTGGCTCGTGGTCTACGGCTTCTTCGCCTCGGTCCTGCCGGTGTGGATGCTGCTGGCCCCGCGTGACTACCTGTCGACCTTCATGAAGATCGGCACGATCGTCCTGCTGGCCCTGGGCGTCGCGTTCGCCCTGCCGAACATGAAGATGGACGCGGTCACGGAGTTCGCGAGCTCGGGCGCCGGGCCGGTCTTCGCCGGCTCGCTCTTCCCGTTCGTCTTCATCACCATCGCCTGCGGCGCGCTCTCCGGCTTCCACGCCCTGGTCTCCTCGGGCACCACCCCGAAGATGATCCAGAAGGAGACCCAGGTCCGCATGATCGGCTACGGCTCCATGCTGATGGAGTCCTTCGTGGCGATCATGGCGCTGGTGGCCGCCTCCATCATCGACCCCGGTCTGTACTTCGCGATGAACTCGCCGGCGGGCCTGCTCGGCGACTCGGTGCAGTCCGCCTCCGAGGCGGTCGCGAACCTCGGCTACACCATCTCCCCCAGCGATCTGACCGCGGCCGCCGCGGCGGTCGAGGAGGAGTCCCTGCTGTCGCGGACCGGCGGCGCCCCGACGCTGGCCGTCGGCATGGCGGAGATCTTCTCCGCGGTCTTCGGCGGGGCCGGGATGAAGGCCTTCTGGTACCACTTCGCCATCATGTTCGAGGCGCTCTTCATCCTCACCACGGTGGACGCCGGTACCCGCGTCGGCCGGTTCATGCTCCAGGACATGCTGGGCAACGTCTACAAGCCCTTCCGGGACGTCAGCTGGAAGCCGGGCGCGTGGATCGCGAGCGCGGTCGTCGTCGGCGCCTGGGGCTACTTCCTCTGGGTCGGCGTCCACGACCCGCTGGGCGGCATCTACCAGCTCTTCCCGCTGTTCGGTATCGCCAACCAGCTGCTGGCGGCCGTCGCGCTGACCGTCGCCACCACGCTGCTCATCAAGTCCGGGCGGCTCAAGTGGGCCTGGGTCACGGCCGTCCCGCTGGCCTGGGACGTCGCGGTCACCTTCACCGCCAGCTACCAGAAGATCTTCTCGGACGACCCGAAGATCGGCTTCTTCGAGCAGCGCTCCGTCTACCAGGCCGCCATCGAGGACGGCAAGGTGCTGCCGCCCGCGAAGGACATGGGCGACATGCACACCGTCGTCACCAACGCGACGGTGGACGGCGTCCTCTCCATCCTCTTCCTCGTCCTGGTCATCGTGGTGCTCATCGACGCGGGGCGGGTATGCGTCAAGGCGATCCGCAACCCCGCGGCGACCAAGCTGGAGGAGGTCCCCCACGTGGAGTCGAAGCTCGTCGCTCCGGCCGGCCTGTGGCCCACCAAGGAGGAGAAGGCCGAGCTCGTCACGGCCGGAGCCGGCGCGGACGGTAAGGAGAGCACCGGCACGGGGAGTTCCTCATGAGCATGAGCCCCGCGCTGAAGGAGAAGGCCGCCAGGATCCGCTTCCTCTGGCGGGAGGCGACCGGAGAGGCGACCTACGACCGGTACGTCGCCCACGCACGGAAGTGCGATCCGCGGGCGGAGGTGCTGAGCCGCCGCGAGTTCGAGCGGCAGCGCGTGGACGGCCGTGAGGCCGACCCCCGCGAGGGCTTCCGCTGCTGCTGACGCCGGCTCCCGCTCCGGCAGTACCGCCCGAACGACCCGATGGCCCCGGCCCCGCGCCGGGGCCATCGGCGTCCCCGGGGAGGACCCGGCCGCCGCCGGTCCGGTGGACGAGACTTTTCCGGAATCACGAAGGGGAACGCACACCCGCTCCGACGGCCCGGTGCCCGCTCCCCGCACGCCTCGGAGGCGACTCCGGCCATGTTCCCCTGCAAAGCGCCCCCGCACCCCCGGATACACAACATCTAGTGGCGCTCGCGGAATGCGGCACAAGATGTATGCTCATGCTCGCTGACGCGCCAGGGGAATCCGGTGCGAATCCTGAACTGTCCCGCAACGGTGTGAGGGCGGCTTTCGCCTGCCTTCGAGTCCGAGCGCCTGCCGTCGGCCGCGTCCGGCTCGACCGAGCCGGCGTCGATTCCGTCCGGGCTCCGGGGATTGGGCCGGTGGACGTCGCGCGGTGTCACGCCCCCTCGGGCGGACACGGCCGCGCACGCCCCGCGCTCCGTCCCGCGGCCCCCGCCGAGCGAGGGAGAGCTTTACGTGACCATCGCGCCCGCCGATCCCGCATCAGCCGACAGCGGAGGAACAGCGGCCGCCGGCCGGGACGCCCCCGGTACCGCGCTGCTGCGCCTCCTGACCGGGCTGACGGCCGATCTGCCCGCCGCCGACCCGGGCCGGGTGGCCGCCGCCGCACTCCGCGGCCGCGAACCCGGGGCGGACGAGGCCGCGTTGCGCGAGCTGGCGACGGAGGCGGCGGCCGGGCTGATCTCGGAGGACCCGGTGTACTCCCGGCTGGCGGCCCGGCTCCTCACCCGCGCCATCGCGGAGGAGGCGGCCGGCCAGGGCGCGGTCTCCTTCCCGGCCTCGGTCGCGGCCGGCCACCGGGAGGGCCTGATCGCCGACCGCACCGCCGCCTTCGTACGGGAGCACGCGGTGCGGCTGGACACCCTCGTGGAGATGTCGCTCGCCGACGGCGCCGACGACCGCTTCGGCTACTTCGGACTGCGGACCCTGTACAGCCGCTATCTGCTGCGACATCCGACGACCCGTCACGTCATCGAGACACCGCAGCACTTCCTGCTCCGGGTGGCCTGCGGGCTGGCCGCGGACGACTCGCCCGGGGCGGTGGACGAGGTCGCCTCGCTCTACCGGCTGATGAGCCGGCTGGACTACCTCCCCAGCTCCCCCACCCTCTTCAACTCCGGTACCCGGCACCCGCAGATGTCCTCCTGCTATCTGCTGGACTCGCCGCTCGACGAGCTGGACTCCCTCTACGAGCGCTACCACCAGGTCGCGCGGCTCTCCAAGCACGCGGGCGGCATCGGCCTGCCGTTCAGCCGGGTCCGCTCCCGGGGCGCCCTGATCCGCGGCACCAACGGCCACTCCGGCGGGATCGTCCCCTTCCTGCGGACCCTCGACTCCTCCGTCGCCGCCGTCAACCAGGGCGGCCGGCGGAAGGGCGCGGCCTGCGTCTATCTGGAGCCCTGGCACGCCGACGTCGAGGAATTCCTGGAGCTGCGGGACAACACCGGTGAGGAGGCCCGCCGCACGCACAACCTCAATCTGGCCAACTGGATCCCGGACGAGTTCATGCGCCGGGTCGAGGCGGACGCCGAGTGGTCGCTCTTCTCCCCCTCGGACGTGCCCGGGCTGCCGGATCTGTGGGGCGCCGAGTTCGACGCGGCGTACCGCCGGGCCGAGGAGGCCGGGCTCGCCGTCCGGCGGCTGCCCGCACGGCAGTTGTACGCCCGGATGATGCGCACGCTCGCCCAGACCGGCAACGGCTGGATGACGTTCAAGGACGCCGCCAACCGGACGGCGAACCAGACCGCGGAACCCGGCAAGGTCGTCCATTCCTCGAACCTCTGCACCGAGATCCTGGAGGTCACGGACGACGGGGAGACCGCCGTCTGCAATCTGGGCTCGGTCAATCTCGCGGCCCATGTCGCGGCGGACGCCGGCACCGGGGAGACCGCGGCGGCGGAGGCGATGGACTGGGAGCGGCTGGACGCGACCGTCCGCACCGCCGTGGCCTTCCTCGACCGGGTCGTGGACATCAACTTCTACCCGACCCCGCAGGCCGCCGCCTCCAACCGGCGCTGGCGCCCGGTCGGACTCGGGGTGATGGGGCTGCAGGACGTCTTCTTCCGGCTGCGGCTGCCCTTCGACTCCCCCGCCGCGGCCCGGCTCTCCACCGAGATCTCCGAGCGGATCATGCTCGCGGCGTACGAGGCCTCCTGCGATCTCGCCGGACGGCACGGCCCGCACCCGGCCTGGTCCTCCACCCGCGCCTCGCGCGGCGTGCTGCACCCCGACCACTACGGCGTCCGGCCCCGGTGGCCGGAGCGGTGGGAGGCGCTGCGGGCCCGGATCGCCGCCACCGGCCTGCGCAACTCCCTGCTGCTGGCCATCGCCCCGACCGCCACGATCGCCTCCATCGCCGGGGTGTACGAGTGCGTCGAGCCGCAGGTGTCAAACCTGTTCAAGCGCGAGACCCTCTCCGGGGAGTTCCTGCAGGTCAACACCTATCTGGTGGAGGAGTTGAAGGAGCTGGGCGGCTGGGACGCGCGGACCCGCGAGGCGCTGCGCGAGGCGGGCGGCTCCGTGCAGGGGCTGGACTGGCTCCCGGCCGGGCTGCGGAACCGCTACCGCACCGCCTGGGAGATCCCTCAGCGGGCGCTGATCGACATGGCCGCGGCCCGCACGCCGTATCTCGACCAGAGCCAGTCGCTCAATCTCTTCATGGCCTCGCCGACCATCGGCAAGCTCAGCTCGATGTACGCCTACGCCTGGAAGAAGGGCCTCAAGACCACCTACTACCTGCGGTCGCGCCCGGCCACCCGGATCGCGCGGGCGGCGGGCTCCGCCGACGCGGCCGACGCGGCCGACGCCTCCGCCCCCGCCGCCCCTGCTCCCGTCCCCGTCCCCGTTCCGGCGGAGCGGCCGGCCGCCGAGGACGCGGCCGCCTGCTCCCTGGAGAACCCCGAGTCCTGCGAGGCCTGCCAGTGACCACCGAAGCCGAGCCGACCACCGCCGCCGCCACCGCCGCCGCGTCCGCCGCCGGTACGGAACCCCAGGTCCGGAATCTGCTCGACCCGGGCTTCGAGCTGACCCTGCGCCCGATGCGCTACCCGGGCTTCTACGAGCGCTACCGCGACGCGATCAAGAACACCTGGACCGTGGAGGAGGTCGATCTCCACTCCGACGTGGCCGATCTCCCCCGGCTCTCCCCCGGCGAACGCCACCTCATCGGGCGGCTCGTCGCCTTCTTCGCCACCGGGGACTCGATCGTCGCCAACAACCTCGTGCTGACCCTCTACCGGCACATCAACTCCCCGGAGGCGCGGCTCTATCTCTCCCGGCAGCTGTTCGAGGAGGCCGTGCACGTCCAGTTCTATCTGACACTGCTGGACACCTACCTCCCCGATCACGACGACCGCGCCGCCGCCTTCGCCGCCGTCGAGAACATCCCCTCCATCCGGGAGAAGGCCCGGTTCTGCTTCCG
Organism: Streptomyces albus subsp. albus; assembly: GCF_000719865.1. Lineage (GTDB taxonomy): Bacteria > Actinomycetota > Actinomycetes > Streptomycetales > Streptomycetaceae > Streptomyces > Streptomyces albus_E. The sequence continues at coordinate 263,813 of NZ_JOID01000015.1, read as the reverse complement.
GTGGATGGACTCGGTGGAGAAGCTGGACCGGCTGGAGAGCAAGGAGGACCGGCGGCGCTTCCTGCTCAATCTCATCTGCTTCGCGGCCTGCATCGAAGGGCTGTTCTTCTACGGGGCGTTCGCCTACGTCTACTGGTTCCGCTCCCGCGGGCTGCTGCACGGGCTGGCGACCGGCACCAACTGGGTGTTCCGCGACGAGTCCCTGCACATGGACTTCGCCTTCTCGGTCGTGGACACCCTCCGCGAGGAGGAGCCGGACCTCTTCGACGAGGAACTGGCCGAGCGGGTCACGGCGATGCTGGAGGAAGCGGTGGAGGCCGAACTCCAGTTCGCGCACGACCTGTGCGGGGAGGGGCTGCCGGGGATGAACACCGATTCGATGCGCGAGTATCTGCGGTGCGTCGCCGACCAGCGGCTGCGCCGGCTCGGGCTGCCGGCCCGCTACGGCGCGACGAACCCGTTCTCCTTCATGGAGCTGCAGGGGGTGCAGGAGCTGACGAACTTCTTCGAGCGCCGGCCGTCGGCCTACCAGGTCGCCGTGGAGGGGGCGGTCTCCTTCGACGACGACTTCTAGGCCGGGCCGGGCCGGCCCGGCCGCCCCGGCGGAGATCCCGCCGGGGCGGCACGGAGTCGCGTCAGATGCCGCAGCTCGGCGCGGACCAGTACCGGCTCGACCGGTGGTCGACGTGGGTGTGGTCGTTGTGCCCGGGGTAGCCCGGGCCGAGGATGCCGTTGAAGCCGTGGTTGCGGGCGGCCTTGGCCAGGGTGCACAGGGAGTGCGGGGAGACACCCAGGTCGGCCGCGTCACCGTAGAGATGACGGCTGTTCGAGGCGCCGCCGACGGCGTTGTTGCAGGCGGTGGAGCGGAAGCCGCTGGTCACCCGGATCGGCTGGTCGCCGAGCGCGTGCCGCAGCGCTTCCAGCTTCCACATGGTGCGCAGCGCGTTGGACTTGGCGGTGGCCGCGCTCACCGCCCCGCCGGCCCAGGTGCTGTTGCACTGGTTGAGCTCGCTGTAGGAGAAGTGGAGCGGTGTGCAGTCGTCGTCCTGCAGCGCGTACAGCTTGCTGAAGGTCGCGGGGCCGGCGAGGCCGTCCGCGGCCAGCCCGTACGCGGCCTGGAAGCGCTTGACCGCCGCCTCGGTGGCCGGTCCGTACGAGCCGTCGATGGCCAGGACTCCGCCGGTGCCGGGGTAGCCGGCGACGCGGATCTGCAGCTGGGTGACGTCCGCGCCCGTGGCACCCCGGGACAGCGGGCGGGACCAGGTGTAACAGCCGTCGGCGTGCGCGGTCCCGGCCGTGACGAGCGACCCGGCCGTGAGGCCAGCCATGAGCATGACAAACGCGACCAGGAGTCGCGCGACACGTCTGATCACAAGTGCCTCCAACGAGTGGGGGATTCGGTACGCAAGAGACTGACGGCACGGTCGACGCGCGTCAACCACCGCCAACCGTCCGGAAGTCGAACGGAAAGCGGCGGAATCGCCGGAACGACTCCGCCGCCTCGGGAAACGCGGGTGCGGCCGACCGGGCGGGCTGCCGGAAAAATCCGGGGCACCACCGCGGACCACCGCGCCCGGTGGCCGTACCGCCGCCGTCACCGGCCTCCGGCCGGTCATGGACGGCGACGGCCCCGGCCGGGCGGGTCAGTCGTTCGGCACCGTCTCGTAGCGCGGTGTGCCCTCGGCCATCTGCCGCAGGGCGTCCTTGCGGTCCCGCTTCGACAGCCGGTCGATGTAGAGATACCCGTCGAGGTGGTCCGTCTCGTGCTGGAGGCAGCGGGCGAAGTAGCCGGTGCCGCGGACCACGACCGGCTTGCCCTGCGCGTCCTGGCCGCGGCAGACCGCGTAGTCGGGGCGCGCCAGCGGGGCGTAGGCGGTCGGGACGGACAGGCAGCCCTCGTTGGACTCGTCCAGCACCCGGCTCTCTGCGGGCAGTTCCTCGATCACCGGGTTGCAGATGGCGCCGACATGGCGCACACCGTCGTCGTCCGGGCAGTCGTAGACGAACACCCGCAGGTCCACGCCGATCTGATTGGCCGCCAGGCCCACGCCCTCGGCCGCGCGCTGGCTGGCGAACATGTCGTCGATCAACTGCGTGAGCTTGTCGTCGAACTCGGTGACGTCCTGGCACCGGCGGTGCAGCACCGGATTGCCGACCACGGTGATCGGGCGGGCCGTGCCCCGCTCCCGGTGCGCGCGCTCGCGCTCCTCGGCATCGGCCGTGTCGTCGAGGAACTCCAGGTCCTCCCCGGACTCCGCGGGCTCCGGAGTCTCCGCGGCCGGAGTCCCCTCCGCCGCCTGCCGTGCGCTGTCCTGCTGGGCCATGTCCGCCGTACGCCTTCCCTGAAGAACCCTCGTGGTGCTGCCCGTACAGGGTACGGGCAGCGGGGAGGACCGTTCAGCGGACCTCGGGGAGATCAGCAGACCTCTTCGAGATCCCGCCAGGCCCGGGTGTCCGGGCTGTCGGCGACCCAGCCGTCGAGCAGGCCGCGCACCAGCCCGGGGGGCGCGGCTATGCCGCACTCCCGCTCCGCGACCCAGTGGTCCCCCGCCGTGCGGTGGCCCAGCGGGCCCGGGTGGCCCGGCACACTGTGGTCGTGCGGGTCCAGGTGCTCCCCGTCGCCCTCGGCGCTCGGCATCCGGCTCTCGGAACAGGTGCGGCACAGCAGCCGCACCGAGGAGGACCAGTCCTCGGCGGCGAACCCGGCGTCCGCGGCCAGTCGCTCCAGGGCGTCACGGTCGGCCTCGGCCGCCGCCTCCAGCAGCACCACCCAGGTCGGCACCGGGGACGGCGCCCACAGCTCGATCTCGTCGAACACCGGGTACGAGGGCCCGGCCGCCGTCAGCCGCTCACCGCGCGGAACACCGTCGTGCAGCACGACCTCGCCCCAGCGGCGCCCGGAGGACGGCAGCGGGATGCTCAGCACCTCGATCCGCGCCGGGTCCAGCCGGCGGCCCCACACGACCTCGGCCTCGCCCTCCGGCGACAGCCGTACGGCCGCGCTGCCCAGCTCCATGCCCACCGGCTCGCCGGCCGGGGCGTCCGCGCCCTGGTCGCCGCGGACCCTGAGCCCGTACGCCTGCCAGGCGCGCCGGGCCAGCGGCCAGTCCTGCAGGGCGGTGGCGGCGATGCCGACGTTCCACCAGTCCGGGGCGCCGGCGTCCCGGTCCAGCAGGGCCACCGCGCGCAGGCCGGCCGTGCGCGCCTGCTCCCAGTCGTGCCGGAACTTGTGCAGCAGGGCCAGGTTGAACCAGGACTCCGAGAGCCAGGGCTCCATGTCGGCGGCGCGCGTCAGCAGCGCCCCCGCGTCCTCGTACCGGCCGTCGCCGATCAGCGTGAAAGCGCGGTCGGTCGCCTGCCGCCACGAGGCGGAGGGCCGGTTCCGTACCTTGCCGAAGATCTTCACGATTCCCGCCTGCCGGTTCGCTCCGTGTCCTTCTGCCGTGCTCCAGCCGGCCCGGGGCCGGATGCGGTGCGCGAGGCACCGGGGACGCGTCTTCCTTCCCGAGGCCAACCTGCCACACTTCGGCCGTCGCCTCAGCCCGGATACCGGCGCCCACCACAGCTCTTTGCCGCGTGGACGCCCCCCGAATCCCTCTGGGCCGCATCCAACCATGTCCGCCGGGGTGCCCGCGCCAGGGGCCCGCTCCGTCCGCACCCGCCCGCGTCCCCTCCGGTCCCGGCCGTCCCCGGCGGCCCGGGGGCCGTCAGGAGCCCGGGCCGCCGCGGGAGAGCACTCTGGCGAGCGCGTCGACGACGCGGGGCTCGTACTCCTCCCCGCCGTACCGCCGGAGCCGGTCCAGGGCCTCGGCACCGGCCGGGCGCCCCGCGACGCCGTCCGTGCCGTCGGTGAGCTCGTCGAAGGCGTCGACGGCCCGGATGATGCGGGTGGGCAGCGGCTGCTCCGGGCACGGGTCCGCCTGCCGCTCGACGACCACCGCGACCTCGGGCGGCACCCCGGTCTGCCGCACCACCGCGCCTCCGAGCCGGGCGATCCGGCGGCGGTCCTCGGCCGGGAGCTCCCCGTCCCCGCCGGGCGCGGGGTCCGGGAGGGAGAGCCGCCCGACGTCGTGCAGCAGCGCCGCGTACTCGACGACGTCCAGCTCGGGCCGCGAGAGCCCCAGTTCGCGCCCGACGTCCCGGCTGAGCGCGGCGACCCGGCGGGCGTGGCCCACGGGGACGCAGCCGGCGATCTCCGTGGCGCGGGCCAGGGAGGCGATGGTCTGCCGGCAGGTGGCCCGGACGTCCTCGTAGCGGCGGAAGGCGTACAGGGCCGGCAGCAGCGGCAGGCAGAAGACGGGCAGCGCCCACAGGCCGGCGACATCCACGGCGAGGGCCAGCAGAGCCCCGGTGACGCAGACCGCCGGACCGGCTCCGGGCAGCGCCCGCGGTTCGTCGCGGACCCGCGTTCCGGACGGGTCCCCGCTCCCGGAGCGGGCGAACACGGTGCGCAGCGCGGCGTCGCACTGCGCGGTGAGGACCGCCGCGAGCAGCAGGAACAGTGCGTGACCGGGGCCGCTGCCCGTCCACGCGAACGGCGCGTCCGCGGGGGACAGCGGCTGGACGCAGCAGGCGGCGAACCCGGCGGTGAGCACCCGCCGGGCCAGCCGGTCCCGGGCAGCGGAGCGGGCGGACCGCGCTCCGGTGGCCGTTCCGGCCGGCCCGGCCAGAGCGGCCACGCCGACGACGGCGACGGTCTGGAGGACTCCGGGGGCGTCCGGCCCTCCGGCGCCGCCCGGGCCCCCGGCCGCCGGGCCCAGGAACGCGTACCCCACGGCGCCGGCGGCGGCCAGCGGGGCGGCCCCGCGCCGGTCCGGCCCGCAGCGGACGAGCTCCCCGGCGGCGATCAGCGCGCCGAAGGCGAGCGCGGTGCCCGGCCCCGTGACCCCCTGGGCGAGTGTCCGGGCGAGCGCCCCGGCCGCCAGCAGCGCGGCCACCGCCAGCAGGAGAACGGCCCCGGCGTCCGGGCGCACCGCCCGGGGCCGCGCGGCCGCTCCGCCGGGACTCACCGGGCCACCCGTCCGTGCGGGCCGCGGCCGGACGGCCGCCGCTCCCCCGGGCCGCCCGGCCCGGAGGCGTCCGTGCGGCCGGCGGCACCGGCCTCGCGCGGCGCGGGCGGGTTCCCGCCGGGTTCGGACCCCGCCTCCGCGGGTGCCGCGGCCGCCGGGTGCCAGCCGTGCCGGTCCAGCGCGCGGCAGAGCGCCCGCACCATGCGCGGGTCGAACTGGGATCCGGCGCAGCGCCGGAGCTCCGCCACGGCCTCGGTGACCGGCCGCGCCCGCCGGTAGGAGCGGGTCGAGGTCATGGCGTCGAAGGCGTCGGCGACCGCCACGACCCGCGCCGATTCGGGGATCCCGTCACCGCTCAGCCCGTACGGGTAGCCGCGTCCGTCCAGCCGCTCGTGGTGGTGGAGGATGGCGGCGCGCGCCTCCTCCAGGAAGGCGATGCCGCGCACCATCTCGTGCCCGTACTCGGGGTGGAGTTCGATGAGGCGGCGTTCCTCGGGCGTCAGCGGCCCGTCCTTGCGCAGCAGCCGGGTGGGGACGCCGATCTTGCCGATGTCGTGCAGCACGCCGGCGAAGCGGAGGGCCTCCAGCCGGTGGCCGGCCATGCCGAGTTCCCGCGCGATCAGGACGGAGGCGCGGCCCACCCGCTCGCTGTGACCGCGGGTGTAGTGGTCCTTGATGCCGACGGCCTGGACGAGGGCGCGGATGGCGGCCCGGTGGGCGGTGTGCTCACGGTGGTACTGGGCGAACACCCAGCCGGAGACGCACAGGGGCAGCAGCGCGGACACCGCCGTGACCGGGCCGTACGGGCTGCGCCACAGGGCCGCCGCGAGCAGCCCGGCCAGGCCGTGCAGCAGCTGCGGCGGCAGGGCGCGCGGCAGGCCGCGCCGGGCGTCCCGCGCGGTCAGCCCCTCGGCCGTGACGAGGATGCCCCAGTCCAGCAGGGCGAGCAGCAGCCAGTAGGCGCCGGCGGCGGCGGCCGCGGGGAGCAGCGCTTCGGGAAAGTCGCCCGGGCCGAGGGCCCGGCCGGCGGCGTCCCCGGCGGTCCGCGCGTGGACGTGGGCCGCGGCGCAGGTGGCGAGGGAGAGCCGGACGGCGTGCCAGAGGCGGCGGAGCCACACCGGCCGCGGGGCGGGGCCGGTGAGCGCGCCGGGCACGGCGACAAGGGCGGCGGCGGCGGGCGGCAGCAGAAACGCTCCGGCGAGCAGGACCGGCGCGAGGCTTCCCGCGGCGGACGCGGGGGCCGCCCCCGCGCCGCCCGGGGCGGCCGTGCCGTCCGCGTCCCCGGGGAACCGCGGGAAGCCGGGAAGGGGGAGCCGGGCGAGCCGACCGCAGAGGGCGTACAGGGCGGAGAGCAGGGCGACGGTTCCCCAGGGGGTGCGGGCGCCGGGGAGCAGCGCGGGGGCGGCGGACACGGCCGCGGCGAGCGTGGCGCAGAACAGGTAAGCGCGCGCCCCCCGTGGCACCACTCGCATGGAGCGTCCTCCCGCCGGTCCCGCGCCCACGGCTCCGCAGACGCGTCAGACCGGTGAGGATAGGACGGTGGGGCGCCGGGGGCGGGGGGTTCGGCGGATCGAAGGGGTCCGGGAGGCCCCGATTCGTCCCTTCGGGTGAATCGGGGGCCGTCAGGCCGAATCGGCGCGGGCGGTGGCCGTGGAGGAATCCGTCTCCCGGGAGGGGGCGGCCGTGCCGCACGCTCCCGGGTCGCGCTCGGCGGGGCGCCGTTCCATCACGGGCTTGTCCGGGACGGCCTCGCCGGAGCGGACCAGCTCGATCCGGCCCATGACCTTCGAGCGGAGGTCGGCGGGCACGTCGTCATGGCCGCAACAGCGTTTGACGAGCTTCTTCACGGCCTGCTCCAGACCGTACTTCTCCAGGCACGGCGAACACTCGTCGATGTGCGTCTCGAACTTGGCGCGGTCCCCGGCCGGCATTTCCTGATCGAGGAACTCGTACAGATGGTCGAGAATCTCCGAGCAGTCGATCTCGTGCGGGTTGCCGCAGCTCATGAGCCCGAGCCTTTCGAATCGTGCGACTCGCCCGGCGCAGCACCTGCACCGGCGGGGACGAGCCCGCGCTCACGGGCGTAGTCCTCCAGCAGGCCGCGCAGTTGGCGGCGGCCGCGGTGGAGCCGCGACATCACGGTTCCTATGGGTGTCCCCATGATGTCCGCGATCTCCTTGTACGCAAACCCCTCGACATCCGCGAGATAGACCGCGATGCGGAACTCCTCGGGGATGGCCTGGAGGGCGGACTTCACGTCCGAGTCGGGCAGCCGGTCCAGCGCCTGCGACTCGGCCGAGCGCAGACCCGTCGACATGTGCGACTCGGCGCGGGCGAGCTGCCAGTCCTCGATCTCCTCGGCGGCGCTGCGCTGGGGTTCGCGCTGCTTCTTCCGGTACGAGTTGATGAAGGTGTTGGTGAGGATGCGGTACAGCCACGCCTTGAGATTGGTGCCCTCACGGAACTGGTGGAAGGAGCCGTACGCCTTCGCGTAGGTCTCCTGCACGAGGTCCTCGGCGTCCGCCGGGTTGCGGGTCATGCGCAGCGCGGCGGAGTACATCTGGTCGAGGAACTGAAGGGCGTCCCGTTCGAAGCGGGCGTTGCGCTCCTCTGCCGTTTCGGCCGTACGACTGTCCTCGGCGTGACCGTCTTCGGCCCCTGCGTCGGTCCCGGTGACCGGACCCACCTCCTCCAGCGACGTGGCGGGTCCGGGTGCGGACCCACTCGGATCGGAGGATAGACGACGATGCCCTCCCGCCGCGGCTCCGGCGGGTGCGGGCAGCGTGACGCGCGACCACGTGGCGGTGCCGGTCTGCGGACGCGCGGGGCACTGCGTCGAACCCATGGAGAGGACTCCCTCGCTGAGGCGGTGACCGGCGGGCGGCCGGTCCGTGCGGACCTCCTGCACAACACGGGTCCCCGGCACCGCATTCCCGCGAGCCGCTTCTCCCGCGAGCCGTCCCTCCCCCGCGGCACGGCCGTCCTCCGCGTCCGGGGCCGGTCGCCGCTACGGAGCGGCCGCCGGTCCGTAGCGCGGCTCGTCGGGCAGCCGGCCGAGCCAGCCGGCGACGGCCTCCGTGAGGAGGTCCATAGCCCGTTCCTGGGGGACTGAGGCCTTCTTCGGCACGGCGAAGCCGTGGTCGCCGCCGGGCACCTCGGCGATCTCGGTCCCGGGCGGGAACTCCTCCGGGCGGCCGAAGGGGTCGCGGGCACCCTGGACGACCAGCACGGGCACCCCGGCCCCGGCCAGCTCCTCCGCGCGGGACTTCTCCGGCCGGCCGGGCGGGTGCAGCGGGAAGGACAGCGCCAGCACGGCGTGCGCTCCCAGCGCCCGCGCCGTGCGGCAGGCGACGCGCGCCCCCGCACTGCGTCCGCCCGCGACCACGGGCGGGCCGGCCGCGGCCAGGGCGGGCCAGAGCGCGGTCCAGGCGGCGTCAAGTGTCCTCGGGGCGGGGGCGACCTTCCTGCCCGCCACCCGCCAGGGCTGCTCGACCAGGGCCACCGTGATCCCGCGGGCAGGCAGCGCGGCGGCCAGGGCCCGCAGATCGCGCGCCTCGATGCCGCCGCCGGCGCCGTGGCCCAGGGCGAGGACCAGCCGGGGACGGAGGGCGGGGTGCCAGGTGACGCGGGCGTCTCCGGCGGGGGTGGGGACCGTCTCGGTTCCGCCGGGGGCGGGGGCGGGGCCGGTGGTGCCGCCGGTGCCGGACCGCCGGCCGCCGGACGACGGGGCCGCGACCGGGGTGCCCCCCGGGCTGTCCGACGGGAGATCTGCCGGGATGTCTGCCATGGCGCCATCCTCCCCGGTCCGGCCCCGCCGCCCCGTCAGAAGAGGGTCTCCTCCTCGGGCGCGTCGAGTTCCTTCAGCAGTTCCGGGCCGTTGTTGCGGACATTGCTGACGTCCGTCGGGACCGGGTAGGCCCGGACGGTGCCGGGCGGGGGCGGGGCGAGCAGCTCCCGCAGCCGGTCCGGATCGGTGGTGCGCGGGTCCAGCCAGGCGTCCCAGCGGTCGGCCGGCAGCGCGAGCGGCATCCGGGGATGGATGTCGGCCAGCGCCCGGGGGCCGGCTCCGGCGCGGGCCCCCGGGAGCGGTGTCGTCTCGGCCTCCGTGGTCAGCACCGTGCACGTCACCCACCACGCCTGCGGATGGTCGTCGGGCAGCGTGCGGTCGCGCCAGAACTCGTACAGGCCGGCCATCGCCATGACGGAGCCGTCCACCGGGGTCACGAAGTACGGCTGCTTGCGGGGCCGCTTCTTGCGGCCCTTCTCCTCCAGCTCCCGCTCGGCGGCCGCGGTCATCCACTCGTAGTAGCCGTCGGCCGGGACCAGGCAGCGGCGGGAGGTGAAGGCGCGGCGGTAGGCGGGCTTCTCGTGGACCGTCTCCGCCCGGGCGTTGATCATCCGCGCCGCGCCCTCCGGGGTCTTCGCCCAGGACGGGACGAGCCCCCAGCGCAGCGTCCGCAGCTGCCGGACGGGATCGGGGACCTCCGCCTCCTTGTCCGGCCGCTCCAGGACCGCGTAGACGGTCTTGGTCGGGGCGATGTTGTAATCGGGCGCCAGGGTCTCCGCCGTGTCCCACTTGGCCACCCCGAAGGTGTCCACGAGTTCCGCCGGATTCCGGCTCGCTGCGTATCGGCCGCACATGGATGCCAGACTGCCACGACGCCCCGACATCACCGCAAGCACACCGAGGGACCGCTGCCCGATGGACATAACCAGCCCCGGCGATCTGTGGGATCGCGTCACCGGCTCCCAGCCCGACCCGGCCTCCTGGCTGGTGCTCGCGACGGCGGCCGTCGCGCTGGCGGCCGTGCTGTGGCGGCCGGTCTGGCAGGTCGCGCGGAACGCCGTGACCATCGCCCACGAGGGCGGCCACGGGCTGGTCGCGCTGCTCACGGGCCGCCGGCTGGACGGCATCCGGCTGCACTCGGACACCTCCGGGCTGACGGTCTCCCGGGGAAAGCCCACCGGGCTCGGCATGATCCTCACCGCCGCCGCCGGCTACACCGCGCCCTCCCTGCTGGGCCTCGGCGGTGCCTGGCTGCTGGCGGCGGGGCACATCACCGCCCTGCTCTGGAGCGCGACGGGGCTGCTCGCCGTGATGCTGGTGATGATCCGCAACGCCTACGGAGTGCTCACCGTCCTCCTCACCGGTGCCCTCTTCTTCTGCGTCTCCTGGCTGACCGGACCGGACGTCCAGGCGGTGTTCGCCTACGGCGTCGTGTGGTTCCTGCTGCTGGGCGGGGTACGGCCGGTCTTCGAACTCCAGGCCAAGCGGCGCCGCTCCGGCCGGCGGGGGCTGCCGTTCGGCTCCGGCGACAGGGCGGCGGGCGGGGCGCCGGACTCCGACGCGGACCAGCTCGCGCGGCTGACGCACGCGCCGGCGGCGGTGTGGCTGTTCCTCTTCCACACCGTCACCTTCTGCTCGCTGACCGGCGGCGGGCGCTGGCTGCTGGGGCTGTGACGGGCCGCGCGACCCGGCGCGGACGCGGACGGGGCTCCGGCGCGGGGAGCGCCACGGAACAGCGGGGAACGGGCGCGGAACCGTGCGGAACGGCCGGGAACCGGCTGGACAGACAGCGATCCCGCTGACACCTTTCGAGCGCGTTGCGGCGGTTTTGTTGAAGTTTCCGGCAAGCCGCGAGCCATTAAGGTGAGGCTTATGACCGGTACCCCCGAGCACACCGCCCTCTGGCCCGCCCCGATCGCGTCCGGCCCCGTCGACGCGACCGTCACCGTGCCGGGCTCGAAGTCGGTCACGAACCGCGGCCTGGTGCTGGCCGCCCTTGCCTCCGAGCCCGGCTGGCTGCGCCGCCCGCTGCGCTCCCGCGACACCCTCCTCATGGCCGAGGCCTTGCGGGCCATGGGCACCGGCATCGAGGAGACCGTCTCCTCCAGCTCCGGTGACGACACCGGCGGCGAGGCCTGGCGGATCATCCCCGCCGGCCTGCACGGCCCGGCCACCGTGGACGTCGGCAACGCCGGCACGGTGATGCGCTTCCTGCCGCCGGTGGCCGCCCTGGCCGACGGCCCGATCCGCTTCGACGGCGACCCCCGGTCGCACGAGCGCCCGCTGCACGGCGTCATCGACGGCCTGCGCGCCCTCGGCGCCCGCATCGACGACGAGGGCCGCGGCTCGCTGCCGATGACGGTGCACGGAAGCGGCGCCCTGGACGGCGGCAGGGTCGAGATCGACGCCTCCTCGTCCTCCCAGTTCGTCAGCGCGCTGCTGCTCTCGGCGCCGCGCTTCAACCAGGGGGTCGAACTGCGGCACGTGGGCCGCGCCCTGCCCTCCATGCCGCACATCCGGATGACCGTCGACATGCTGCGCGCCGCCGGTGCCGCCGTGGACACCCCGGAGGCGGGCGGCGAGCCCGGCGTCTGGCGGGTCGCGCACAGCGCGCTGCTCGGCCGCGACCTCGTCGTCGAACCGGATCTGTCGAACGCCCAGCCGTTCCTGGCCGCGGCGCTCGTCACCGGCGGCCGGGTCACCATCCCCGACTGGCCGGAGCACACCACTCAGCCGGGTGACGCGCTGCGTGAGATCTTCACCGAGATGGGCGGCTCCTGCGAACTCACCGCGGAAGGCCTGACGTTCACCGGCACCGGCCGCGTCCACGGCATCGACGTGGACCTCGGCGACGTCGGCGAGCTGACGCCCGGCATCGCCGCCGTCGCGGCCCTAGCCGACTCCGAGTCCGTCCTGCGCGGCGTGGCCCATCTGCGGCTGCACGAGACCGACCGGCTCGCGGCGCTCACCAAGGAGATCAACGAGCTGGGCGGCGACGTCAGCGAGACCGAGGACGGGCTGCGCATCCGGCCCCGCCCGCTGCACGGCGGGATCTTCCACACCTACGACGACCACCGCCTGGCGACCGCCGCGGCCGTCATCGGCCTGCGGGTCCAGGGCGTCGAGATCGAGAACGTGGCGACCACCGCCAAGACGCTGCCGGACTTCCCGGGGCTGTGGACGGAGATGCTGAGCCCCGCCCGGGCGGCGGCCCCCACCCGGAAGGGCTGAGGTACCTCCCGCGATGCGCCGCTACGGCAAGCACCCCGACGAGGACGACGTCCGGATCCGGCCGGGCAAGGGCAGCCGGCCGCGCACCAGCATCCGTCCCAAGCACGAGGACGCCGCCGAGGGCATGGTGCTGACCGTCGACCGCGGCCGGATCACCTGCCTCGTGGACGGCCGCAGCGTCACCGCGATGAAGGCCCGCGAACTGGGCCGCAAGAGCGTCGTGGTGGGCGACCGGGTCGGTATCGTCGGCGACCTGTCCGGGGCCAAGGACACCCTGGCGCGGATCGTGCGGGTGGAGAAGCGCTCCTCGGTGCTGCGGCGCACGGCCGACGACGACGATCCGTACGAACGCGTGATCGTCGCCAACGCCGACCAGTTGGCCATCGTCACCGCCCTCGCCGACCCCGAACCGCGGCCGCGGCTGATCGACCGCTGCCTCGTCGCCGCGTTCGACGCCGGGCTGGACCCGCTGCTCGTTCTCACCAAGGCGGATCTGGCGCCCGCGGCTCCGCTGTTGGAGACCTACGAGCCGCTGGGCGTGCCGTACGTGGTGACCAGCCGTGAGGAGCTGGCCGAGGGTGCCGCCGCCGACCGGGTGCGGGAACGGCTGGCCGGGCGCATCACCGTCTTCGTGGGGCACTCCGGCGTTGGCAAGACGACGCTGGTCAACGCCCTGGTGCCGGACCGGGCACGGGCCACCGGAGTGGTCAACGCGGTCACCGGCCGCGGCCGGCACACCACCACCTCGGCGCTGGCCCTGCCGCTGCCGGACACTCCCGGTGCGCCCCCGGAGCGGCGCGGCGGCTGGGTGATCGACACCCCGGGTGTGCGCTCCTTCGGGCTCCACCACGTGAACCCCTCCCAGTTCGTCCTGGCCTTCCCCGACCTCGTGCCGGGCACGGAGGGCTGCCCTCGGGCCTGCAGCCACGACGAACCGGACTGCGCGCTGGACCAGTGGGTCGCCGACGGCCACGCCGATCCGCAGCGGCTGTACTCCCTGCGGCGACTGCTCTCGACGCGGGAACGGCGCGAGGAGGACTGAGCACCGCGGCTCCGCCCGGGTTCGCCCGGGCCGGGCGGTCGGGCAGGACCCGGCGCTCCCCGCACCTCGGTGCTCCCGCCACCCCGCGGGCCGGACCGGCAGCGGGGCGGCGTGACCGCCGGAGGAAAAGTCCCCCTCCGGATGCCCCGGGGTACGGGACCCCACCGCCGCACGGCGGCCCCGAGACCACCCGGTTCACCGCGGACCGCGCACACCGCGCGGGCACCCACCGGACCGCGGAGGAGGGTTCGGGCCGCGGACGGCACCGCCCCGGAAACCGCCCCGAGTCACCGGACGGCACCACCCCCGGAAACCGCCCCGAGTCACCGGGCGGGACAGCGGCCTGAGAAGACGGGCCTCAGAGACCGCCGCCCCCGCGCAGGGCCCGGCGGATGAGCGGGCCGGTCTCCCGCTCGCCGGCCGGGGCCACCACGCAGGACAGGGCCAGCCGCACGGCGATCTCGCAGACCCCGGCCATCCGCTGAACCTCCTCCGGCGGCCGGCCCGGCGCCAGGGCGGCCGCCGCCAGATCCCGTATCTGCGCCACCAGTTCGGACGGCGAGGGCAGCGGGCCGTCCGCGCGGCGCTGCGCGGGGACGTAACCGCCGGACTGCTGCACCGCTGCCGTGCGGGGCGGCCGCGGCAGCCGCTCCCCCCAGCAGCCGGTGAGGGCCGCCCGGACCAGCGGGTTGTGACGGGCCGTCCGCGCCGTCCAGTCCGCCACCGCCACCAGCCGCTCACCGGGTTCGCCCGGCGGCGGACCGGCCAGCGCGTGCCGCACGCCCGCGAGATAGCGGTCGACCTCGCGCCGCACGAGCGCCCGGGCCAGGCCGTCCTTGCTGCCGAACTCGTTGTACAGGGTCTGCCGGGACACCCGAGCGGCCACCGCCACGTCGACCATCCGCACACCGGGCCAGGGACGCCCGGAGAGTGCCGCGAGCGCGGCGTCCAGCAAGGATTCGCGTGCTGTGGGCATCGTCGCCTCCCGGGCGCGTCCCCGTCCTGGTCTCACACGGCTGCTGTGGGCTCAGAATTGACGCGCTGACAGGGACTGTCAAGAGTGCCCGGCCCGCCCGGGGCGGCATCCCGTCCGGACCGGGCCGTGTGGCCCGCCGCGAGCTGCGTCGATACTGTTCGCACATGCCCGACTATCACGACGATCTCCGCCTCGCCCATGTCCTCGCGGACGCCGCCGACGCCCAGACCATGGACCGGTTCAAGGCCCTCGACCTCAAGGTCGACACCAAGCCGGACATGACGCCCGTGAGCGAGGCGGACAAGGCCGCCGAGGAGCTGATCCGCACCTCGCTGCGGCGCGCCCGGCCCCGGGACACGGTGCTCGGCGAGGAGTACGGCAGCGAGGGGTCCGGTCCCCGGCGCTGGGTCGTCGATCCGATCGACGGCACCAAGAACTACGTCCGCGGGGTGCCGGTCTGGGCCACGCTGATCGCCCTCATGGCGCCGGGCGAGTCCGGCCACCAGCCGGTCGTGGGACTGGTCTCGGCGCCCGCGCTGGGCCGCCGCTGGTGGGCGGCGCAGGGCTCGGGCGCGTACACCGGGCGGAGCCTGTCGTCCGCGACGCGGATGCGGGTCTCGAAGGTCTCGAAGATCTCGGACGCGTCCTTCGCCTACTCCTCGCTGACCGGGTGGGAGGAGCAGGGCCGGCTGAACGGCTTCCTGGATCTGACCCGCGACTGCTGGCGGACCCGCGCCTACGGCGACTTCTGGCCGTACATGATGGTCGCCGAGGGCTCGGTGGACATGTGCGCCGAACCGGAGCTGTCGCTCTGGGACATGGCGGCCAACGCCGTCATCGTGCGGGAGGCCGGCGGGGAGTTCACCAGTCTGGACGGGGTGCGGGGGCCCGGCGGCGGCAACGCCGCGGCGTCCAACGGGCTCCTCCACAGCGAGCTGCTGGGCTATCTGAATCCGCGTTAGGGCCGGACCGCCGCCGGACCGCCCGCCGGACCACCGCCCGCCACCGATGCGCCGGGCGGCTCCGGATCACCGCCGTACGCCCTCTTGCCCGGCCTCCCGAGCGCATGTGAACATGAGAATTCCCCCGCTTGTGCATTTGTGCGCCTCCTTCTCCGGACCGCTCCCGCGAGGGGTCCGGCCGAGGAGCCGCGAAGGAGGTGGCTCCACTCCATGCTCGTCCGTGACGCCATGAGCACCGTGGTCCTCACCATCGGACCCGCCCACACGCTGCGTCAGGCAGCCCGTCTGATGTCGGACCGCCGCGTCGGCGCCGCCATCGTCCACGACCCCGACACCAGTGGCATCGGCATCCTCACCGAACGCGACATCATCGACTCCATCGGCGCCGGCCAGGATCCGGACCACGAGACCGCGCAGGCCCACACGACCACCGATGTCGTCTTCGCCGCCCCCGGCTGGACGCTGGAGGAAGCCGCGGCGGCGATGACGCACGGCGGCTTCCGGCATCTGATCGTGCTCGACGACCAGGAGACGGTGGGGGTGGTCTCGGTCCGGGACATCATCCGCTGCTGGTCGCCGGCCCGCAGGGAACCGGCCGCTCTGGCGGGTTGAGCGGCTGAGCGCCGCCGCCCCGGGGGCGGAGCCGCCCGGACCGCCGGCGAAGACGGCCGACGTCCGGACGGCGGAGGAATCCGCGCCCGGAACGGCGGAGAGAGCCGGCCCCCCGGAGGGGACCGGCTCTCTCCGTCCTTGCGGCAGGCGCCGGGTCAGCCGCGCAGGGCCTGGACCGCGGCCTCCAGACGCTTGCCGAAGTCCTCATCCGCCTGGCGGAAGTTGTTGATCGCCCGCTCCAGGATGTCGTCCCGCGTGACACCGCTCATGGCGCCGGCGAGGTTGCCGACCAGGCGCTCCTTCTCGTCCTCGCTCATGAGCCGGTAGAGGTTGCCCGCCTGCACGAAGTCGTCGTCCTCCGCGTGCCGGGGGGTGGCCGTCTCGCCCGTGTCGCCGCTGACCGGGACCGGCTGCCACAGCGGGCGGTTGGTCTGCGCCGGCCCGCCGAAGCTGTTCGGCTCGTAGTTCTTGGCGCCGTTGTGCCGGCCGTCGTAGAGGAAGCCGTCCCGGCCGTGGCTGCGGGCCTCGGTGGCGTGCGGACGGTTCACCGGCAGCTGGTCGGCGTTGATGCCGACGCGGTAGCGGTGGGCGTCGCCGTAGCCGAAGAGCCGGCCCTGCAGCATCTTGTCCGGGGACGGGCCGATGCCGGGCACGAAGTGCGCCGGGGAGAAGACCGACTGCTCGACCTCGGCGAAGATGTTCTGCGGGTTGCGGTTGAGCTCCAGCTTGCCGATCTCGATGACCGGGTAGTCCGCGTGCGGCCACACCTTGGTCAGGTCGAACGGGTTGAAGCGGTAGGTCGCCGCCTCGGCCGCCGGCATGATCTGGACGCCGACCGTCCAGCTCGGGTGGTCGCCGCGCTCGATGGACTCGCGCAGGTCGCGCTGGTGGCTGTCCGGGTCCTCACCCGCGAGCTTGTTCGCCTCTTCCTGGGTCAGGCACTTGATGCCCTGGTCCGTCTTGAAGTGGTACTTGACCCAGAAGACCTCGCCGGCCTCGTTGTTCCACTGGAAGGTGTGCGAACCGAAGCCGTCCATGTGACGGTACGAGGCGGGGATGCCGCGGTCGCCGAACAGCCAGGTGACCTGGTGCGTCGACTCCGGGGAGAGGCCCCAGAAGTCGAAGACGTTGTCCGCCTCCTGCGAACCGGTGTACGGGTCGCGCTTCTGGGTGTGGATGAAGTCGGGGAACTTGATGGCGTCCCGGATGAAGAAGACCGGGGTGTTGTTGCCGACCAGGTCGTAGTTGCCGTCCTCGGTGTAGAACTTCAGCGCGAAGCCGCGCGGGTCCCGCACCGCGTCGGCGGCACCGAGGTTGCCGGCGACCGTGGAGAAGCGGAGGAAGACCTCGGTCTCCTTGCCCACCTGGGAGAGGAACTTCGCCCTGGTGTACTTCGTCACGTCCGCGGTCACCGTGAAGGTGCCGTAGGCGCCCGCGCCCCGGGCGTGCACGACCCGCTCCGGGATCCGCTCACGGTTGAAGTGCGCGAGCTTCTCCAGCAGCAGCTGGTCCTGCACCAGTACGGGACCGCCGACTCCGGCCGTCTCACTGTTCTGGTTGTCCGCGACCGGAGCCCCGGACTCTGTCGTCAGCGGCCCTGTCGTCTCGCCCTGCACCGTCACTTACGCCTCCCGCGTTTTCCGCAGTACCTGCAGTCCTGCTTGGTCTACCGCTTGGTTTACAGCGAAACCGATCCTACATTGGACATTGTCCAAGTCAAGAAGAATCCGAAGACCGTACGCGTTCGGAAACCGGGGACCCGCTTGTTAAGCTGGACCCCCAGATTTCGTTAGGTGATGGACATGAGTGACCTACTGGACCGCCTCCGAGGCCGCGGGTGGCGGATGACCGCCCAGCGGCGGGTCATCGCCGAGGTGCTCGACGGCGACCATGTCCACCTGACCGCCGACGAGGTGCACGCGCGGGCCGCCGCGCGACTGCCCGAGATCTCGCGCGCGACGGTGTACAACACCCTCGGTGAGCTGGTCTCCCTCGGTGAAGTGATCGAAGTCTCCACGGACCGCCGGGCCATGCGGTACGACCCCAACGCGCACCGGCCGCACCAGCATCTGGTCTGCGGCCAGTGCGGCACGGTGCGGGACGTCCACCCCACGGGCACCCCGCTCGCCGACCTCCCCGAGAGCGAACGCTTCGGCTTCACCATCTCGGGGGTCGACGTGACGTACCACGGCCTCTGCCCGTCCTGCGCCGCCTCCGCCTGACGCGGTGGGACCGGCGTCGCCCACGGGCGGCGGTCGCCTGCGGACGGAAGCGGCCGCCGACGGGCCGGGCTCTCACGGGGAGGCAGGGCAAGGGCGCACGGGACGGTGGTGGAGTGCTGAACCGGCCCGGCGCATGCGGCCAGCCCGGACGCGATGCCCAGAGATGCCCTGATCCGGACTTGCCCTCCGGGGCATGCTCCCGGACATGACGAAGACCCGGATCCTCAGGATCCGGGTCTTCGTGCCGAGTAGCGGGGACAGGATTTGAACCTGCGACCTCTGGGTTATGAGCCCAGCGAGCTACCGAGCTGCTCCACCCCGCGTCGTTAACTCAACTCTAACCGTCGGCGACGACCAGCGCAAATCCGGGGGCACCGGCCCGGGAACGGCCGGGGAAAGGCCGGGGAAAGGCCGGGGAACCGGGGCCCGGCCGACGGCGGGCCCCGGTGCGCACCGCCGTCCCTCCCGGCCCCGCCGTCCCTCGTACCACTGCCCCCGGCCGGGACCGGGCTCCGCCCGTCCCCGCCCCCCGGTGCCCATGCCCGGTGCACCAAGACGCCGCGGTCCCGATGCCGGGGCCGGGCCGGGACGGGGGCCTGGGCGGGGCCGGTGCGAGGACGGCTCCGGGACGCTACGCCGACAGTTCCTGCCGGAGGGCGTCCCGAAGCCTCGCCGCACGCTCCGCCACCTCCGGCGGGCCCAGCTTCACCGCCTCCGAGCACCACTGCTGGGCGTCGACCAGGTCTCCGCGCCGCGCCGCCAGCAGAGCCAGCCGCAGCGCCGCCCGGCCGTGGCCCGCCTCGGCCGCCCGGGTCCACCAGAGCGCGGCCTCCGGCTCGCTGCCCTCGCGGGCGTACAGCAGGCCGAGGTTGAAGGCGCCGTTGCGGCTGCCCGCGTCGGCGGCACGCCGGTACCAGCGGGCGGCCCGCACCACGTCGCCGCGCGCGGCGGCCAGCATTCCGCACCGCACCTGCGCCCTGCGGTGGCCCTGCTCGGCCGCGCGCTCGTACCACTCCTCGCTCTCCGCGGCAACGCCGTCCCCGGGACCGGCCGTGAGACCGCAGGGCTCCTCCCCGCCGGAGCGGCCGCGCGCCACCCGGTCGAGCAGGGCGCCGAGCCGGAAGGCCGCCTCCGCGCTGCCGCCGCCCGCGGCGCAGCGCAGATGGCGCTCGGCCTCCCGCTCGTCGCCGTCCCGCAGCAGGGCGATGGCGACCTGGAGCGCCGCCTCGGTGTGCCCGGCCGCCGCGGCGCGCTCGTACCAGCCGCGGGCCTCGGCCTCCTCGCCCCGCCCGGTGTGCAGGATGCCGAGGTTGAAGGCCGCGTCGACGCTGCCTGCCTCGGCGGCCTTGGAGAACCACGGCCCCGCGCCCGCGGCGTCACCCTGCTGGAGCAGCAGGACGGCGAGGGCGTTGGCCGCCTCGCGATGCCCCGCGTAGGCCGCGCGGCGGTACCACTGCTCGGCCTGCTCGGTGCGGCCCTGCTCGGCGCAGAGCAGCCCGAGGTTGAAGGCGCCGTTGACGTCCCCGGCGTCCAGGGCGGCGCGGTACCAGCGCTCGGCGGTCTGCGGCTCGCCGCGGTCGGCGTGCAGCGCGCCCAGGGCGTTGGCGGCGTTGCCGTCCCCGTCCTGGGCGGCACGGCGCCACCAGACCGCGGCACTGTCCGGGTCCCCCGCGTCGCGCAGCAGGAAGCCCAGCGCGCAGGCGGCGCGGGCCTCGCCGTCCTTGGCCGCGCTCAGGTACCAGCGGCCGGCCTCCTTCGTCTCGCCGCGCTCCTCCAGGAGGGTGCCGAGGTAGAGGGCGGCGCGCCGGTGGCCGCGCGCGGCGGCCTGGCGGTACCACTGCTCCGCCTCGGCGGACGCGCCCGGCGCGGCGCCCTCCCCGGGCAGGGGGTGCGGCGGGGCCGGTGCGGGGCCGAGCTCGCGGGCGGCTCCCGTGGTGCGGTCGCGCCGGGCCGGGTCCCTCAGGTCGAGGATCCGGGCGAGCCGGTAGGCGGCCTCCCGGTGCCCCTGCTCGGCGGCGACGCGGAACCAGCGCTCCGCGCCCACGTCGCTGCGGTGCTCCAGCAGGTCCCCGAGGGCGTACGCGCCCAGGGCGTGCCCCGACTCGGCGGACTGGCGCAGCCAGTACTCGGCGCCGGTCTCGTCCCCGCGCTCGCGGCAGTAGCGGCCGAGCGAGTGCGCGGCGGCGGCGGAGCCGGCGACGGCGGCGATCCGCCACCAGCCGGCGGCCTCGTCGACGTAGCCGCGCTGGTGCAGCAGGACGCCCAGGTTGTTGGCGGCAGCCCGGTCGCCGGTGGCGGTGGCGGCGCGCAGGTGCGGTTCCGCGCCGTCGAGGTCACCCCGGCGGAGCAGCAGCGCTCCGAGGACGCCGGCGGACTCGGGGTCACCGGCTTCGGCGGCGCGGCGGTGCCGGGCCTCCTTCTCGGCCTCGGCCGCGGCGGTGGTGTCCAGGTCGGCGGCGGCCGCTTCCGGGCGGGGGGTGGCGGCGTCCGGGCAGCCCTCAGGGGCGGCCGGCGCGACCGCATACCGCTCGGTATCCGGTGGAGCCACAAATCGACCTGATTCCAACAGACTTGCCTTGTCCCCCATAAGGGCCATCGTCGCACCACCTGCAACCTGCGTACACCTTGTATACCGCAGCCAGTGAAGTCACTTCGGCGTTTTGTCGACTTCCCGACATGACGAGGACTCAAACTCCAGCGCGCACAGTCCCCCCATACAAGTGAAGGACCCGGAGTCAGTTGACTCCGGGTCCTTCGTATGAGTAGCGGGGACAGGATTTGAACCTGCGACCTCTGGGTTATGAGCCCAGCGAGCTACCGAGCTGCTCCACCCCGCGCCGTTGTGTGACAACCGTACCACGGCGCGGGGTGTTGCCTGCTCAGCCGCCCTGGTCCGGCTCCCTGGCCGCCTTCTCGGCGTCCGCGGCTCGCTTCAGGGCGTCCCTGAGGTCGTCCTGGGCCTTGCCGTAAGCGGTCCAATCCTGCTCCGCGAGGGCCTTCTCACCGGCCTCGATGGCCTCCTGGGCGTCCTCCAGTGCCTGGCGCACGGTCGGGTCCGCACTCGGGCGGTCGCGCTCACCCTCATCGCCGGTGCCGCCCTCCTCGCCCTCGCCCGGCGGGGGTTCGGTCTCGCCGGCGCCGGCCTCCTTCTCGCCGAAGACCACGTCCAGGGCTTCCCCGAGCGTGTCCTCGAAGGCGGTCTCGTCGCCGTAGGAGACCAGAACCTTCCGCAGCAGCGGGTAGTTGGTGCCGGCACCGCGGACGTAGACCGGCTCCACATAGAGCAGACCGCCGTCCAGGGGCACCGTCAGCAGGTTGCCGTACTCGATCTCCGAGTCACCCCGCTGAAGGATGTTGATCTCGTTGGCGATGGCCGTCTCGGAGTTGAACTTGCTCTGCACCTGCTGCGGTCCGGACACGGTGGTGTTGGACGGCAGTTTCAGGATTCTGATCTTCCCGTAGCCGTCACTGGTGGCGTCGGCGTCCACGGCCATGAACGCGCCGAGGTTGTCGCGCCGGTTCGGGGTGAAGGTCGTCGTCAGCGAGAAGGTCTGCTCCTTCTGGTCCGGCATCCGCATGCTGAGGTAGTACGGCGGCACGGAGTTGCCGGACTTGTTCGTCGGGTCGTCCGGGACCTGCCAGACCTCACTGCCGCTGTAGAACTGCGCGGAGTTGGTGACGTGGTAGCGGGTCAGCAGCTCGCGCTGGACCTTGAAGAGGTCCTGCGGGTAGCGCAGGTGTTCCATCAGCTCGGTGCCGATGGCGCTCTTCTTCTCGACCGTGTCCGGGAAGGCCTTCATCCAGGTCTTGAGCACCGGGTCCTTGGTGTCCCACTGGTACAGCTTGACCGAACCGTCGTAGGCGTCGACCGTGGCCTTCACCGAGTTGCGGATGTAGTTGACCCGGTTCTCCTGGGCGACGACCTCGCGCTGACCGGTGGTCAGCGAGTCGGCCGTGGTGTCGCCCAGGGTGGTGCGCGAGGCGTACGGGTAGCCGTTCGACGTGGTGTACGCGTCGACGATCCACTGGATGCGGTCGCCCACGACGGCCGGATAGGCGTCGCCGTCGATGGTCAGCCAGGGCGCCACCGCCTCCACCCGGTCCTTGGGCGTCCGGTTGTAGAGGATCCGCGAGCCCTCGCCGATGGCTCCGGAGTACAGGATCTGCGGCTCGCTGAACGCGGCCGCGTACGCGGCGCGGTTCACCGGACCGGACAGGTCGACCCCGCTGTCGCCGGTGTAGCTGTACAGCTTCTCACCGCTGTCGTCGGAGTAGTCCAGCTCCTTCTGCGGGCCGCCGACGATGGAGTACTGCTCCATCTTCTCGCCGTAGTAGACCCGCTGCTGGTACTTGTCGAACTCACCCTTGGAGGGCAGGTCGGACTCGGTGAAGTCCGGGGCGCCACCACGGGTGGTGGAGGTGCCCTTGGCGGCCACCGCGCCGTAGCCGTGGGTGTACTTGAAGTGGTCGTTGATCCAGTTGCGCTCGGGGATGCCGTTGATGTTCAGCTCGCGCAGGCCGATGACGGTGTCCTGCTCCTTGCCGTCGCCGTCCTTGTAGCGGTCGACGTCCAGGGTGTCCGGGAAACCGTAGTAGCCGCGGACCTGCTGGAGCTGCTGGAACGTGGGCGAGACGACGTTCGGGTCGAGGAGGCGCAGGCTGGCCGTGCTCTCGGCCTCCTCGCGCAGCTTGGCGCTCTCGCCCTCGTCGACGGAGACCTTGCCCTCGTAATCGCTCACCTTGGCGTCGTCGATGCCGTAGGCGTCGCGCGTGGCGTCGATGTTCTTCTTGATGTACGGGGCTTCCTTGGCCTGCTCGTTCGGCTCGACCTGGAACTTCTGCACGATGGCCGGGTAGAGGCCGCCGATCAGGATGGCCGACAGGACCATCAGGCCGAAGCCGAGGACCGGGAGCTGCCAGGTGCGCCGCCAGAGGGTGGCGAAGAACAGCACCGCGCAGATCGCCGCGATGAAGAACAGGATCGTCTTGGCCGGCAGGTAGGCGTTGGCGTCGACGTAGCGCAGCCCCGTCCAGTTGCCGGTGGCCTTGAAGTCACTGGACTTCACCGCGAGGCTGTACCGGTCCAGCCAGTAGGCGACCGCCTTGAGCGCGACGAAGAGACCGACCAGCACCGACAGATGCCCGGTGACCGCCCCGGTGGCGCGGGCGCCCGGACTGGTGAGCCGCAGCCCGCCGTAGAGGTAGTGCGTCAGCGCGGCGGCGATCAGCGACAGCACGACCGTCGCGAAGCCGAAGGCCAGCAGGAAGCGGAACCAGGGCAGGTCGAAGGCGTAGAACGAGACGTCCTTGCCGAACTGCGGGTCCTCGGTGCCGAACGGGACGCCGTTGATCCACATGAGCCAGGTGCGCCACTGGCCGGCGGCGGAGGCACCCGCGATCAGACCCACCAGGGCCGTCACGCCGAGGAGCACCCACTTCTTGTAGGGCGCGATGCCCATCCGGTAGCGGTCCAGACTCTGCTGTTCCAGGGACATCGCGCTCAGCGGCGGCCGCATGCGGTGCGCCAGCCAGACGTTGACGCCCACGGCGGCCGCCATCAGCAGCCCGAAGACGGCGAACAGGCCGATCTTGGTCCACAGGGTCGTCCGGAAGACCGAGGAGTAGTCGACCGAGCGATACCAGAGCCAGTCCGTCCAGAACCCGGCGAACATGACGAACACCATGGCCAGCAGGGCGAGTGCGGCCAAGGTCAGCAGCAGGGTCCTGGAACGCCGGGACGGTCCGCCGGCTCTCATCCGTGGCCCGGTCGGGCCTCCGCCGCGGTCCGGCATCTGGAAAGCCAAGGTGCGCCCCTCGAAGAAATCGCAGTCATACGGGTCGTGTGCACGAGCCCAGAGATACTAGGGCCCACTCATGCAACTTACTCAAGCTTTACCCAGTTCCCGATTCCGGCCACGAAGAAGGCAAGATACGGACCATGTCTGCCTCCTCCGCACCGAACGGCCCCGAGACCCCCGAGCCCGCCGCGGGCCCGGCCCCCATCGCCGCCGGCCCGCTCACCCGCGCCGTGCTCGAGATCGACGAGTACGCCGCCGCGCTCGGCTGGGACCAGCCCGCCCGCCTCTTCGCCCTCGTCGACACCGAGCGGCTGCTGTCCGAGGAACCCGAACTGGCCGCTCAGCTCGGCCTGGAGAGCGGTGACGGCTCCGGCGCGCTGACCCCCGTCGAACAGGACGAACTGCCCGCCGGGACGCCCCTGGACGAGTTCCTGGGGACCATCGCCTGGCCCGATGCCGTGAGCGGCTGCGCCATGACCGTGGAGCGGCTCATGCTGCCGCCGTCCGCCGAGGCCTCCGTCCCGGAGGGGCTGGACGGCGAGCAGCTGACGCGGTGGGTCGCCGGCCACCCGGACCGGCAGGAGGTCCGGATGACTGTGGCGGTGCTGCGGGACGGCAGCCGCGAGTCGGCGCTGCGGCTGCGCGAGAAGGACTCGCCGACGGAGGTGCTCACCGGCGCCGGGCTGGTACCGGGGCTGGCCGAGGCGCTGTCCGCGACCTTCGCCGAGTAGCGCGGGCCCGCGGCCGGACCCGGACGGGCGCCCGTGGGCGCGTACGGGGCGGCCGGTGCCGTCCGGCTCAGTTCGCGGAGCAGGCGGGCAGTCCGGTCGTCCCGCCCTCGGCGATCCTCTCGACGGAGTCCACGGCGTCGCTGAGCGTGCGGACCTTGACCAGGGTCAGCCCGTCCGGCTTGCCGACGAGGGCGGCCCGGCAGTTGTCCTCCGGGGTCAGGAAGAACTCCGCTCCCTGCTCATGGGCACCGATCGTCTTCATCTGGATGCCCCCGATGGGGCCGACCTTGCCGGTGTCGTCGATCGTCCCGGTGCCGGCGATGAACTCTCCGCCGGTCAGCGACCCGGGCGTCAGCTTGTCGACGAGGCCCAGGGAGAACATCAGTCCGGCGCTGGGACCGCCGACATCGGCGAGCTTGATGTCGATGTCGAACGGGAAGGTGTGGTCCGTCCCGGCCTGGATGCCGACGAGCGCCCGGCCGTCCTCGGGCGCCTTGCCGGCGGTGACGGTGACCGTCTCCGTGGCCTTGGGCTCCGCCTGGCCCGCCTTCTCCGCCGCGGCGGCCTTCTTGGCCGGCACGATGGTGAACTCGACCCGCTCGCCGGGCTTGTGCTCGGTGACGAAGTCCGCCACGTCCGCGGGCTTGCGCACCGCCTGCCCGTCCACGGCCTTGATCACGTCGCCGGCGTGCAGCCTGCCCTCCGAGGCGCCGTCCTTGACGACGGAGGCCACGACCACCCGTGAGGTCACGGGTATGCCCAGTTCCTCGAGGGCCGCCACCTTGGCGCTCTCCTGCGACTGGCTGAACTCCTCGGCGTTCTCCTCGTCCGCCTGCTCCGCCGTCTGCCCGTCCGGATAGAGGGTGCTGTGGGGTACGACGGCGTCCCGGGACAGCCAGCCATAGACGGCCTCCGCGAGATTCATCCGGTAGTCGGCGCCGGTGACCCGGACGGTCGTCATGTTGAGATGGCCGTCCGCCGGATAGGTCTTCCGGCCGGTCACCTGGAGCACCTCGGCGCCACCGTGCTTCTGGAGCGTGTTCACGGTCGGCCCGGGGGACATCTCGGAGTACGGCACCGGAATCAGCACCCCGGCGCACAGCAGCGCGATCAGCAGCAGCGTGGAGGCGAGCATCGTCGCAGTGCGGCGTGGCATGGAACGACAGTACGGGACCGGGTCAGAGGTCCACTCGCGGGGCGGGCCGTCCGGGGACTGCCCGGAATGGCTCACGGATACGGCGCCGGGGCTCGTGCCGGGCAAGCCGCGTGACGCCCGGAGGAAGACGGACCGCGGTCAGGCGGCGTCGGAGCCGGGGACCGTCCCCGGGCTGGACGCGGCCGGCCCGGGAACCGAACCGGGGCGCTCCATCGCCTCGCGGAACCTCGCGTAGCCCGCGAGCTCGGCGACATCCCCGGTCTTGCGCTTGCGGGCGGCCCAGCGGGCCCACACTCCCGCGGCAACCGCCGCGACCACCGGAATCAGCAACCAGGCGACAGCCGCCATGCCGGCCTCCCGACTCCCTGCACCAGCGCGTTCAACAGCGCAATCAACAACAGATGAGCAGATTAGCCATCCGCACTGTCAACGCTCACGGCAGGGGGGCGGTTACGCAACCGGGCGGAAGCGCGGTGGCTGTCCCGGGTGATACCCGGCGTGACGGACCGTACACCGTCTTTCCGCCCGCGCCCGGGCCGTGTCCCCCGTGGCGCGGGGGCGCCTCCGCCGTCTCGCGCGCCGCGGGCCCGCCGGGAAGGTGCGGAGCCGCCCTGAGCCGGCTCTAAGCCCCGACCCATTCCTCGGTGCCGTCCGTGAACTGCTGGTGCTTCCAGATGGGGACCTCGTGCTTGAGGTCGTCGATGAGACGCCGGCAGGCGTCGAACGCCTCCGCGCGGTGCGGGCAGGAGACCGCGACCACCACGGCCAGATCCCCGACCACCAGGTCGCCCACCCGGTGGACGGCGGCCAGCGCCCGTACCGGGAACTCCGCGGCCACCTTCTCCGCCACCCGCCGCAGCTCGGCCTCGGCGGTGGGGTGGGCGGAGTAGCCCAGGGCGGCCACCCCCGCGCCCTCGTCATGGTTCCGCACCGTGCCGACGAAGAGCGCGGTGCCGCCCGCGGCGTCGTCCGTCACCGCCCCGAACACCTCGTCGATCGAGAGCGGGCTGTCGCGGACCGCCAGCAGGCGGATCGGGTCGGGATGGGCCTGCTCGCCGGGATGTTCGTACGTCCGTGCCATGGCGCCCATCGTGCCGCACGGGGCGGGAATCGCGGAACAGGCACCCCCGCGACGCGGCGGCCCGCGCTCAGAGGCGGCGGCGGGCCTTGCGCGCCCGGCGCACCAGCGCGGCCGTGCCGACGAGGGCGACGGTGGCTCCCGCGGCGCCCAGCGTGGTGGCGTCCTTGCGGCCCAGCCGGCGTCCGGCGACGGTGTGCCGGCCCGCGACCTCGTCCAGCAGTTCGGCGAGGACCTCCTCGTTGGTGTACCGCGGCCGCCACCCCGCCTCGTGCAGCCTGCTGCCGCTGACGACCCAGGGGTGCATCGTGTACGCCAGATCGCCGGCCGGGGAGGGGGTGAGGCCGAGCCGGTGGAGCCGGGAGGCGGCGCCGAGGGCGACGGCGGACGGGAGTTCCATCCGCCGGATCCCGGACAGCTCCTCGATCTCCTCCTGCTCCAGCCAGCCGTCGCAGCCGACCACGAACTCGCCCTCGACCTTCTCCAGCGCCGCGTACTCCAGCGCGCCGACCAGGTCGTCCATGTGGCAGAACTGCCAGGCCGGGCGGGAACCGGCGACGACCAGCAGCCGCGGTGACTCGAAGTAGCGGGTCAGGGCCGTGTCGGTGCCGCCGACCAGCACGGTGGGACGGGCCACCGTGACGTTGAGGCCGGGGTGGGCTCGGGGCGCCCGGCGGCCCAGGCGTTCGATCTCCAGCAGGTCGCCGACGCCCGTGGCGTCCGCGGTGGCGCGAAGCTCGGCGGTCTCCGCGAGCGGTACGTCGTTGTCGGGCAGGGCGCCGTAGACCATCGCCGAGGTGCACAGCACGACCCGGTGCACACCGGCGGCCGCGGCGGCGGTGAGGACGGTCTGGGTGCCGCGCACGTTGTACGCGGTGCGGGCGGCGGGGTCGGACTCCAGGTCGAGGTCGAGTGCGAGATGCACCACCACGTCGACGCCGCGGAGCTTCGCCGCGATGAGCGGATCGCGCACGTCGAGGAGGTGCCATTCGGCCTCCGGCACCTCCCCGCGCCGCTCGTCGATGGCGATGACCTGCTTGACCTCCTCGGAGGCCGCGAGCCGCCGGGTGAGCAGCTCACCGGCTCCGGTCGCGGCGCCGGTGACCGCGACGACGGGCCGCCGCACGGTCGCCGGCGGGGGGTTTCGCGTTGCGCGAACTTCATGGTCTGGGGAACTCACCGGGCGTCTCCAGCGGTTGTCTGCGTACATGCGTACGTGCGCCTGAGCGTACGGACCAGGTGGCGTCCATCCTGCCGCAGGCGGTGGGGCGGCGGAGCACCCGAGCCTGGAACGGGGCCGACGTGTCTACGCTGGGTGGTGACGCCGGACAGTCGCCGCCGGCCGGAGCCGGCGGCCCTACGAGCCGAGGAAGCCCGTGAGTGACAACCCATTCGGATTCGGCCTTCCGCCGGAGGAGCCGGAGGACGGCGACAACGGCAGGAAGCAGGGCGGCGAGGGCGGTGGCCGGGGCCCGGCGAATCCCTTCGGGTTCGGCACGGGGCCCGGAGGCCCGGGCGGTGACAACCCGCTCGCCGCGATGTTCGGTTCCCTGAACCCGAACGACCTGGGCGCGGCCTTCCAGCAGCTCGGTCAGATGCTCTCCTACGAGGGCGGCCCGGTGAACTGGGACATGGCCAAGGACATCGCACGGCAGACCGTGGCGCGGGGCGCCGCCGAGGGCGCCGGGGACCCCAGCGTCGCGCCCGGCGAGCGGTCGTCCGTCGAGGAGGCCGTACGGCTCGCGGACCTCTGGCTGGACGGCATCACCTCGCTGCCCTCCGGGTCGAACGCGGCGGTGGCCTGGAGCCGCGCCGAATGGGTCGAGGCGACGCTGCCGGCGTGGAAGGAGCTGGTGGACCCGGTCGCCGAGCGCGTCGCGGGCGCGATGGGCGACGTCCTGCCCGAGGAGATGCAGGCCATGGCCGGCCCGCTGCTCGGGATGATGCGGTCCATGGGCGGCGCCATGTTCGGCACCCAGATCGGCCAGGCCGTGGGCACGCTCGCGGGCGAGGTCGTCGGCTCCACCGACATCGGACTGCCGCTGGGGCCGCCGCACAAGGCCGCGCTGCTGCCGGTGAACGTCGCCGCCTTCGGCGAGGACCTCGGTGTGCCGCTGGACGAGGTCCGGCTCTATCTGGCCCTGCGGGAAGCCGCCCACCAGCGTCTCTTCGCCCATGTGCCGTGGCTGCGCTCGCATCTGTTCGGCGCGGTCGAGGGGTACGCGCGCGGCATCAAGGTGGACACCGCCAAGCTGGAGGACGTCGTCGGCCAGCTCGACCCCTCGCGCCCCGAGCAGCTGCAGGACGCCCTGCAGCAGGGCATGTTCCAGCCCGAGGACACCCCGGAGCAGAAGGCGGCGCTGGCCCGGCTGGAGACGGCCCTCGCCCTGGTCGAGGGGTGGGTGGACGCGGTGGTGCACGCGGCGGCCTCGCCGCATCTGCCCTCGTCGGGCGCGCTCCGCGAGATGCTGCGGAGGCGCCGGGCCACCGGCGGTCCTGCCGAACAGACCTTCGCCACTCTCATCGGGCTGCGGCTGCGGCCGCGCCGGCTGCGGGACGCCTCCCGGCTGTGGGCCTCGCTCACCGACGCCCGGGGGGCCGACGGCAGGGACGCGCTCTGGGGGCACCCGGACATGCTGCCCACCGCGGAGGACCTGGACGACCCGGACGGCTTCGTCCATCGCGAGCAGGCGGACTTCTCGGAGCTGGACAGGATGCTCGGGGAGGCGGCCGGCGGCTCCGGCAAGGACGCCGGGAACGGTGGCGGGGACGGGAACGGGGACAAGGGCGGAGAGCCCGGCGGCTCCGGCCGGGAGGACGACGGCGAGAAGTGAGCCTGCACACGGACGCGACGCGCGTTCTGGAGGACTGGACCCCGCGGGTCCCCCCGGCCGATGCCGGTCAGGCGGAGCTGCGACGGGACTATCTCGGCCATCTGCTCGCGCACCCGGACGGCATGTGGAAGGGCTGCCGTGAGGGGCACATCACGGCCAGCGCGCTGGTGGTGGCCCCGGACACCGGTCAGGTGCTGCTGACGCTGCACCGGAAGCTGGGGATGTGGCTGCAGACCGGCGGCCACTGCGAGCCGGAGGACACCACCCTGGCGGGCGCCGCGCTGCGGGAGGCCACCGAGGAGTCCGGCATCGCGGGGCTGGAACTGCTCCCCGGCGGACCGGTCCGGCTCGACCGGCACCTGACCCCCTGCGCCTGGCACCTCGATGTGCAGTACGCGGCCGTCGCCCCGGCCGGATCGGTGGAAGTGGTCAGTGAGGAGTCGCTGGAGCTGCGCTGGTACGGCTGGGACGAGGTGCCGCGCGTGGCGGACGCTTCCGTGGTCCGGCTGACGGAGGGCACCCGCGCGCTGCTCTGACGGCGCGGCGCCGGCGGACGCCGCCGGCCCGGGCCGTGAGGCCGCGGGCCGGCGATCCGTGCCGGAGCGTCAGCGGTTCGTCCAGACGTTCCCCTGGTTCTGGCCGTGCGCGCCCTGCGGCCCCATGCCGTACTGGGCGCGGAGCCCCTGGCCGGTGACCGCGTTCTGCGGCGGCAGCAGCTCGCTGGGCTGGACGAGGGCGTACCCCTGGCCGAGGAAGCTGAGCTCCCAGCCCTCTCCGGTGTTCCCGCGCCGCCGGAAGACCCCGGAGGAGTGGGTCTGCGCCTGCATCTGCACCCGCAGCGACGTCGACCAGGCGACCACCGCGTCGGCGTCCGCGTTGACGTACGTGTCGGGCGTCACCCGCAGCATCAGGGGCTTGCCTGAGGTCATCAGGGCGACCTTGCCCTGCCCGGAAATCTGCAGGTTGTAGGCACCGGAGCCGGAGATGCCGAACTGGCTGTCGACGGCGATGGTCTCCCAGTGCAGCGCGGAGTCCAGTGCGAGGACGTACGCGCTGTCGACGGTGAGCCCTTCCTGGTCCACGTCCAGGATGTGCACGTACTGCGCGAGGTTGGCCAGATAGACGGTGCCCTGGCCGGAGCAGCGCATGAGGTCCAGGCCCTCACCGGTGTGGGCCCGGGACTGGCGCCGGCTCCGCGACTGGTATTCACCGTCGAACTCGACCAGGCCCTGGTAGGCGACCATGCTGCCCTTGCGGGCGAGGATGTCGTCGTGGCCGCCGAGCGCGACCCGCAGCATCTGCGGATTCTGCAGGGCGTAGCGCTCCTGGGTCTGGTTCTCGGTGTGGCCGAACAGCGGACTCTGCATCTGTTCCCGTCCCCCCTCAGCCCCGGGCCCGGAGCCGGTCGGTGCTGTCCTCGCTCGGCTGTACGACGACGAAGCCCTGGCCGGAGAAGCCGAGTTGGTAGGCCTCGCCGCTGCCGCGGCCGATCACCGAGGACGCCTTGAAGCTGCGCTTCCCCTTCATCTTCAGACCGCTGGACCAGGCCACCAGGGCGTCCGGGTCCACATAGGTCTCGTCCTCGCCTCGGCCGCAGTCGACGACGATCGGGGTGCCGCGCGAGGTCAGCGCCACCCAGCCGGTGCCGGAGACGGCGACGTTGAAGAGGCCCTGGCCGGCGAACTTGGCCATCCCCTTGACCCGCTGGACGCCCCACTGGAGGTGGGCGTCGAAGGCGAGGAGATTGCTGCCGTTGACCGACAGCGATTCATCGGCGAGGTTGACGCAGACGACGTCCGCGCCGTAGTCGGCGAGATAGAGCAGGCCGTCGCCACTGCACTTCATCAGCGGCGCGCCCTCACCGGTGAGCCATTGCGAGGCCATCTGGCGCACGGCCGGCGGGTTGGGCTCGTACTGGACGAACCCCTCGTAGGCCACCATCGAGCCGGTGCGGGCGAAGAGGTCCTGGCCGCTCTGCATGGCGACCCGGAGCATGCTCGGGCCGTGGTTCTCCATCCGGGCGGACACCGGGGCCGGGGCGTAACCCGAGATCATGTGCTGGTCCATCACGGGCTCCCTCAGACCTCGTACGGCTGGACGACGATGAAATTGCCGGGCGCGCCGCGGAACTGCAGGTTCACGGTCTCCCCGCTGTGGCCCGGATAGGCGTTGCGGCGCAGCCGCACCTGGCTGGAGATGATCACCTGCGAGGCGGCGGACCAGGCGACGACGGCGTTGCTGTCGGCGAAGGTCGTCGGGGTGACGGGGAGGACCACCGGGGTGCCCCGGGTCTTCACCACGACGGTGCCGGTGCCCTGGAACAGCATGGTGAAGAGCGCTCCGCCGGGGATGCCGTGGCCTTCGATCCGCCGCACCTCGTACTGGAGGGACTCGTCGAAGGCGAGGACGTTCTCGGCCGAGACGCAGATCGCGTCACCCTGCAGCTCGATCGGGTGAATCTCCGCGGCGTCCTCCGCGAGGAAGACCTGGCCGCGGCCGGTGCAGCGCATCAGCTGCATCTCCTGGCCGGTGGCGTTGCCGACGACCCGGCCGGCGAAGCCCGCTCCCTTGTAGCCGAAGTCGACCTTGCCCTGGTAGAGCACCATGCTGCCCTGGCGGGCCAGGACGGGCCGGTCGTCCGCGCCGAGGTCGACCCGGACCAGCTGCCGGCTCTGCAGGGTCCACCGCTGGCCGGTGGGCGCCTCGCGGTACTTCTCCAGGGCGCTGCCCAGACCGGCGGGCGGGGCACCCGCGGCCTGCGGCGGGCCGTACGGACCGGGCTGTCCCGGGACCTGGCCGGGCTGTCCCGGGATCTGGCCGGGCATCGGTGCCGGCCCGCCGTACGGGGCCGGCGCCCCGGGCGGCTGGGCGC
The DNA here is from genome assembly GCF_000719865.1 of Streptomyces albus subsp. albus. Lineage (GTDB taxonomy): Bacteria > Actinomycetota > Actinomycetes > Streptomycetales > Streptomycetaceae > Streptomyces > Streptomyces albus_E. The sequence goes on along the minus strand of NZ_JOID01000015.1, from coordinate 231,503 downwards.
CGGGGTACGGCTGGCCGGGCGCCGGGCCGTAGGGCGCGCCGGGCGCCGCCGGGGGCTGCGGAGGACCGGGCGGGGACATCGGGCCGGGAGGCGTCATGGGCGCGGCGATGGTCGGTGCCGCGGCATGGGGCTGCGGGGCCGGGGGCTGCGGGGCCGGGGCCTGCGGGGCGGGCGGCGCCGGCGGGGTGCCCTGCGGTGGCGTGAACTGCGGGCCGGGCGCCGGAGGCTGCGGCGCGGGCGGTGCCTGGGGAGCGGGCGCCTGCGGTGCCGGGGAGGGCTGCGGCGCGGGCGGCTGCGGTGCCGGGGACGGGGCCGCGGGGGCGCCGAACGCGGGCGGTGCCGCCGGGGCGGCCGCCGGGGGTGCGAACCCCGGCACCGCCGCGCCCTGCTGCTGCGCGGGCTGCTGCGGCTGGGGGGTCTCCGGGCTCTCCTCCTCCAGGACCTCGCCGCCGAAGTTCTTCAGCAGCGCCTCCAGTCCGCCGTCGAACCCCTGCCCCACGGCAGCGAACCGCCAGACGTCCTTCCGGTAGAAGTCGCCCAGCATCACGGCGCGTTCGGTGCTGAACTCCGAGCCGTCGAAGGCGTAGCGCGCCACTTCCTCGCCGCCCGCCACGATCCGGATGTAGCCGGGGCCCACCTGGGACATCTGGCCCGCGCCGTCGATCGTCGCGGTGAACGACAGCCGGTGGATGCTCTGCGGGACGCGGTCGAGGGTGACGCGGAAGGACTCGGTGTCCCCCGCCTGCGCGCCGAGGAGCTGGATGGACTCCTCCGGCGACTTGGGCTGGTTGAAGAAGACGAAGTACCGGTCGTCCGAGAGCCGCTCGTCCGCGTCGAGTCCGAAGCAGCTGATGTCGAAGGACAGTCCGGGACCGGCTATCTGCACTCCGACGTACAGATCCGTCCCCGCTGTCAGGTCACTGATCCTGGCCTTGTGGCCGCGCTGGAATTCCCTGGCCATGCGTAACGACCGTCCCCCATCCCGAGCTGTACGTGCTTGCGCGCCAGGCTAACCGCTGGTCACCGCGCCCGGCGATCCCGAAGCGGAAAAGCTTCTGTCCCGGTCTCGTACCGGAAACCGGCGCGGTCAGGCGCCGGACTCGTCGGCGGGCTCGTCGCCGGGCCCGGCGGGACGCGGCAGCCGCCGGGCCGCTACCACGCCCTCCAGATAGCCGCGGGCGCGCTCCGTGCGCGGGTACGCCTCCAACAGCCGCCAGAAGTCGGCGCCGTGGCCCGGGACCAGCAGATGCGCGAGCTCGTGGAGGAGGACGTAGTCCGTGACGTATCCGGGCATGCCCTGCAGCCGGTGCGACAGGCGGATGCTGCCCTCGGCGGGGGTGCAGGACCCCCAGCGGGTGTTCTGGTTGGTGACCCAGCGCACGCTCCGGGGACGGGCCCGGGCGCCGAGGTACTGCGCGGACAGGCGCTCGGCCCGCTCGGCGAGCTCGCTGTCGCCCAGCATGCGACGGCTCTCCTGGGCGGCGAGCCGGTCCAGCATCACCGTCACCCAGCGTTCCTCCTCGGCCTGCGACATCCGGGCCGGGATGAGGACGACCGTGCGGTCGTCCTCGCGGTAGGCCGATACGGTGCGGCGCCGGCGGGCGCTTCTGCGCACCTCGACCGCGCTGGTCCGGGGGCGGTGGGGCGGCTGGCCGAGCCGGCCCGGTGTGCTGAGGGAGTTCTCTCCGGCGCGGCTCAGTGGATCGGAGGGCACCCTCCCGACGTTACCCGCTGCGGCCACGGGAAGTCCCGCCCGTCTTCGCTTCGTACGCGACTCCCCCACAAGTGGAGACCGATGAGCTGACTATCCACAGGACCTGTGGACAACTTTCGGCGGGAGTCCGCCCGCCCGGCCATGCTGGCACCCGTCGGGGAGAACCGGAGAGGACCGAGGAGGCGGCGATGCATCCGATCATCAAGCCCGCGCTGCGGCGCGGCTGGCGGGACCGGCAGACGGTGCAGTTCGGGGTGACGCCGGCGCATGCCGTGCTGCTGGGCCCGGTCGACACGGCGACCGGCAGTTTCCTCTCCCTGCTGGACGGCACCCGGGGTCTTCCGCTGCTGCGGGCGGAGGCCGCGGCCCTGGGCCTGTCCGGGGACCGGCCCGGTGAGCTGCTGCGGCGCCTGGCGGCGGCCGGCCTGCTGGACGATCCGACGGCGCCGGGGGGCGGCCCGGCGGCGGACGGCGTTCCTCCCCCGGAATACCGGGAGCGGGCCGCCGTCCCGGACCGGCTGCGGGCGGACCTGGGGTCACTGTCGGTGGTGCATCCCGAGCCGGGCGCCGGCGGACGCCGGTTGGCGGCGCGCAGAGCGGTACGGGTCCAGGTGCGCGGCGCCGGGCGGGTCGGGGCGGCCGTCGCCACGGCGCTCTCGGCCGCCGGCGTGGGCCAGGTCGATGTGGTGGACGGCGGCCGGGTCGCGCCCTGGGAGACCGGCCCCGGCGGACTGCCGCCGGAGTCCTCCGGCGAGCGCCGTGACACCGCCGCCCGCAAGGCGGTCCGCGCTGCCGCCACCGCGAAGGGGCGGGCCCGGCGCGCAAGGGCCGGGGCCGAGGGTCCGCCGTTCACATCCGGGGCCGGGCTCGCCCTGACGGTGCTGGCCCCGCGCGACGGCCTCGGCGCCTACGCTCCCGATCCCGTGCCGGCCGAGGCGCTGCTCGCCTCCGGGATCCCTCATCTCTACGCGGGAGTGCTGGAGGGCACGGGCGTGGTCGGCCCGCTGGTGATGCCCGGTGAGTCGCCCTGCGCGGGCTGTCTTCAGCTGCACCGTTCCGAGCGGGACCCCGCCTGGCCCCGGCTGCTCGCCCAGTGGCGTTCGGCCCGGAACCCGGCCGAACCGGCGTGTGACACAGCACTCGCCACCGTGGTCGCGGGCCTGGCGGCGGCGCACGCGCTGGCCTTCCTGGACGGCCGGCCGCCGGTGTGCGCCGGGGCCCGGCTGGAACTCGCGCTGCCCGATCTGGCGTGGGAGCCGTGTTCCATCACACCGCACCGGGCCTGCGGGTGCGGTGCGTATGAAGCGGTCGAGCGTCCATACTCACCAGATGGTGCCGGACGACCGGAGCGGCCGGAGCCGGCCGGCCCGGGCACCGTCGCGGAGGGCGGCTGCCCTTCGGTGAAGCGCAGTGAAGTTGGAGGAGCGCATGTCTGATCTTCCCCGCAAGGCGGTCACCCGTACCGCCAAACTGGCGGCGCTGCCACTGGGCTTCGCCGGACGCACCGCCCTCGGGCTCGGAAAGCGCATCGGCGGGCGCCCGGCCGAGATGATCGCCAGTGAGCTGCAGCAGCGGACGGCCGAACAGCTCTTCTCGACCCTGGGCCAGCTCAAGGGCGGGGCCATGAAGGTCGGGCAGGCCCTCTCCGTCTTCGAGTCCGCGCTTCCGGAGGAGATCGCCGGCCCGTACCGCGCCGCCCTCACCAGGCTCCAGGAGGCGGCGCCTCCAATGCCCTCGCAGAGCGTCCACTCCGCCCTGGAGAAACGGCTCGGGTCCGACTGGCGCGATCTCTTCGAGGAGTTCGAGGACAAGCCGGCGGCCGCGGCCTCGATCGGTCAGGTGCACCGCGCCGTCTGGCACGACGGCCGGGAGGTGGCCGTCAAGATCCAGTACCCGGGCGCCGGTGAGGCGCTGCTCTCGGATCTCACCCAGCTCGGCCGGTTCGCGCGGCTGCTGGGGCCCCTGATTCCGGGGATGGACATCAAGCCGCTCATCGCCGAGCTGCGCGACCGGGTGTCGGAGGAGCTGGACTACGCCCTGGAGGCCCGGGCCCAGCGCGATCACGCCGCCGAGTTCGCCGACGACCCGGATGTGGTGATCCCGGGCGTCGTCCACCAGGGCACCGAGGTGCTCGTCACCGAGTGGATGGACGGCGTGCCGCTGTCGGAGGTGATAGCCGACGGCACCCCGGAGCAGCGGGACCGCGCCGGACAACTGCTGGCCCGCTTCCTCTTCTCCGGCACCGCCCGCACGGGGCTGCTGCACGCCGACCCCCACCCCGGGAACTTCCGGCTGCTGCCGGGGGATGCGGAGGGTGACGGGCCGGAGCAGTGGCGGCTGGGCGTACTCGACTTCGGCACGGTCGACCGGCTGCCGGACGGGCTGCCGCCGCTCATCGGCACCGCGCTCCGCGGTGCCCTGGACGGCGACGCGGAGGGGGTGTACGCGATGCTCTGCGAGGCGGGCTTCGTCCGGGATTCCGTCGAGCTGGACCCGGACGCCGTGCTGGACTACCTGGTCCCGATCATCGAACCGGCCCGGGCCGAGGAGTTCACCTTCACCCGCGGCTGGCTGCGGACCCAGGCCGCGCGGATCGCCGACCCGCGATCACCCGCACACCAGTTGGGCCGGCAGCTCAATCTGCCGCCCTCCTATCTGCTGATCCACCGCGTCACGCTCAGCACCATCGGTGTGCTGTGCCAACTGGGGGCGACGGTCCGGCTGCGCGACGAACTGCGGGACTGGCTTCCCGGTTTCCTCCCGGACGGGGCCAGGGAGCCGGGGCCGGGCGGGACCGCGAGCGCGGCGGGGCCCTCGGAGGGCGAGGCTCCGGGCGGCCCGGCGGAGGAGCCGGCCGGCGAACCGTATGAGAAGGCGGCCGGCGGCTGAGACGCCGGCGGCCGTCCGGCCGGTCGGGGCCGGCGGGACCGCCCGGCACGGCCGAGGGGCCGCTCCCGGATGGGAACGGCCCCTCGGCCGCCGGTCCGCTGACGCGCGGCGGCTCCCGTATGACGGCCGGGAGCGCGACGGCGATGACGGCCAGAGGCGGTTACTGCATGACGGCCATGGCCAGCGCGCGCCGGGCGCGGAGCGAGGCACGCTCGGCCCGGCGCTGCATCCGGCGGGCCCGGGCCAGGCGCACGGCCCTGCGTTCGGACTCGGCCTCCTGGATGCGCTCGTGCATATGAGCACGAGCCAGGGCTTCTGGGATGAGTTGCATCTCACGGTTCCTGTTCTGACGCGAGTCGGTCGCGTCGGACGCGGTTCTGGCGGTGGTACGGGCGGCGGACGGCTCGTGGGCGGACGGCTTCATCGTCGGGACCTGCTTCTTCGGGTCGTGCGTGAGGGGGCGGTCGATGGTTCCCGGGGCGTTCATGCGGCGACCGGGTTCTTGCGCGGGCGGCCACGCGGCCGCTTCCGCGGCACGACCACGCCCTGGACGAAGAGTTCGCCACCCCAGACACCCCACGGCTCGCGCCGGTCCTTGGCCCCCGCGAGGCAGGCCTCGCGCAGCGGGCAGCTCTGGCAGAGGGACTTGGCGTACTCGACGTCGGCGGGCGACTCGGCGAAGAACACCTCGGGGTCGTAGCTGCGGCAGGGAACGAGCTCGCCGAGACGCTCGATCTCGTCGTCGAGCACCGTGAGCCGGGTGGGCTGGGACAAGAGGACCTCCGGAGGACTAGGTGGAGAGGTGACGGGCTGCTGTGTGGAGGACGGGGCGGGCGCTGGGCTGGGCACAGTCGGTTTCTTCCTTGTCTTCGGCCGGCCTGGTGGGCCGGCGGGGTGGGCATCGATGCCGGTCGGGGCAACGAAAAGGGCCGCGGATCCCGGTTCGGGTTCCGCGGCCCTGGAAGGTGCCGACCTGATCGTGGCGATCAGGCTGGATCTCTCCAGGGTTCGTGGCCGCGGAGGCCCCGAATCGTGTGGTGCTCGGCCGCAGACGCCGAACCGTTGGCAAAGCCGCCATTGGTCCACATCTGCCGGAGGTCGGCACCCTTGGCCGCGAGGGCATAGGCCGCTGCCTCTGCCGCCACTACTGCCGCCGGTGCCTTGGTCGGTCGCTGAGCGCTCGCCAGAAGGCCGCGCTCGGCCAGGCGTGCTTCGAGGGCGCCGGACATGGCGGATCCACAGAGCACGGAGACGCCGGACAGGCGGGAGACGGGCACGTCACGACCGGCCAGTTTGGTGATGCTGATCATTGGGGCTCGCCTCCTCTCGGCGTCTCGGGGGACTGGTCGAAGCCAGTCCGTCCTACAGGTGTCGTACAAGTACAGCACGGAACAGTGGGCCCGAAAAAGGCCCTGTCATGCCCGCGAAAGAGAACCTATGGGGAATCCGGCGGCGTGCGCAAACTATTTTCCCGACGATTTCGCGTCAGCCGCCGGACTGCCCGTCCGGCGCCCCGGCGGGCGGCTGTTCCCCCGCGCAGAGCGCCAGGACATCCGCGCCGAAGCGGTCGAGTTTCCGCCGTCCCACACCGGGGATCACCGCCAGCTCGGCCCCGTCCGCGGGCACGGCCTCGGCGATGGCCAGCAGGGTCTTGTCGGTGAAGACGCAGAACGCCGGCTGCCCCAGCTCACGGGCGCGGCCCGCCCTCCACTCCAGCAGCCGCTGGTGGAGGCCCTCGTCCAGCTCCGAGGGGCAGTCCTCGCAGCGCATCAGCTTCATCTCGCCCGCGTCGGTGAGGGTGCGTCCGCAGACCCGGCACCGCACCGGGCCGCGCCGGCGGCGGCGCGGTTCCTCGCCCCGCTCCACCCCGCCGCCGGTGGCCGGGGCGCGGACGGCCGTGCCGGCGCCGGCATGGGAGCCGGGCCGCAGTCCGTCCAGGAAGCGGCTCGGCCGCCGGCCGGCGCGGCCGCCCGGGGTGCGGGAGAGGGCCCAGGAGAGGGTGAGGTGGACCCGGGCCCGGGTGATGCCGACGTAGAGCAGCCGGCGCTCCTCCTCGATCTGCGCGTCCGTCGTGGCGTAGGTGATCGGCATCATGCCCTCGGTCAGGCCGGCCAGGAAGACCGCGTCCCACTCCAGGCCCTTGGCCGCGTGCAGCGAGGCCAGGGTGACGCCCTCGACCGTGGGCGCGTGCTGGGTGTTGGCCCGCTCACCGAGCTCGGTCACGAAGTCGGCGAGCGCCGCCTCCGGCCGCGCCCGGGCGAAGTCCTCGGCGAGCCGGACGAGCGCGGCCAGCGACTCCCAGCGGTCACGGACCGCGCCCGAGCCGGCCGGCGGCTCCGGGCTCCATCCCCGGGTGGAGAGCACGGCCCGCACCTGCGACGGTATGTCCGTCTCCGTGCGGGAGGGGTCGGTGGAGTCCGCGGCGCGGGCGGCGCCGCGCAGCAGCAGTCCGGCCTCCCGCACCTCCGGCCGCTCGAAGAACCGTTCCGCGCCGCGGAGCTGGTACGGGACGCCCTGGTCGGCGAGGGCCTGCTCATAGCCCTCCGACTGGGCGTTGATGCGGTAGAGCACGGCGATCTCGCTGGCGGGGACCCCGGAGTCGAGCAGTTCCCGGACCCGGCGCGCGGTGCCCTCGGCCTCGGCCGGCTCGTCCGGGTACTCCGCGAACGCGGGTTCGGGGCCGGCGGCGCGCTGCGAGACGAGCTCCAGCCGGTGCTCCGCGGCACGGCCGCGGGCCTGCCCCAGCAGACCGTTGGCGAGATGGACGATCTGCGGGGTGGAGCGGTAGTCCCGGACCAGTTTGACGACCGTGGCGTGGGGATGGCGGACGCGGAAGTCCAGCAGATGGTCCGGGGTGGCACCGGTGAAGGAGTAGATCGTCTGGCTCGCGTCACCGACGACGCAGAGGCTGTCGCGCTCCCCCAGCCACAGGTCCAGCAGCCGCTGCTGGAGCGGGCTGACGTCCTGGTACTCGTCGACCACGAAGTGCTGGTACTGGCGGCGCACCTCGTCGGCGATGTCCTGCCGGTCCTGCAGCACCCCGACCGTGAGCAGCAGGACGTCCTCGAAGTCGATGACGCCGCGGTCGCGCTTCAGCAGTTCATAGGTCTCGTAGACGCGGGCGGTCTCCGCCGGATCCCGGGGCGGCTGGCGGCGTGCGCGGGCGACGGCCGCCGGGTAGTCCTCGGGAACCGTCTGGGTGACCTTGGCCCACTCGATCTCGCCCGTGACATCCCGCAGTTCGCCCCGGTCCAGGCGGATACGGCAGCGGGCGGCCGCCTCGGCGACCACCTGGACCTTGCGCTCGACGAGCCGCGGCAGCGGACCGCCGACCGCCTTGGGCCAGAAGTACTGGAGCTGGCGGAGCGCGGCGGAGTGGAACGTGCGGGCCTGGACACCGGTGGCACCGAGCTGCCGGAGGCGGCCGCGCATCTCACCGGCGGCCCGGTTGGTGAACGTGACCGCCAGGACGGAACCGGGCTGGAGGATGCCCGCACGCACCCCGTAGGCGATGCGGTGGGTGATGGCGCGGGTCTTGCCCGTACCGGCGCCGGCCAGCACGCACACCGGACCGTGGAGGGCGGTGGCGACCTCGCGCTGCTCCGGGTCCAGCCCGGCGAGCACGGCGTCGGCACCGTCCGGCACGGCCGGGTACTCCGACGGCGCCGCGGGGCCCGGGAAGAGCGGGGAGGGAGTGGCTGGTGTCGCTGGTGTCACCCCGCCATGCTGCCAGGTTCTCCGGAACGGCCGGGAGGTTGTCCACAGCCGGGCCTCTCCGGTCGTACCGGTCGGCCCGCCGCGTGCCGCCCCCGTCCCGCACCGGTCGCGTCCCCGCCGCCGGGCGGTGGCCGCGGAGTCGCAGGCGGACGGAGGCGCGCGAGGCGGGAGCGGGCGCGGGGGGCGCTGTGAGGGGCGGATCACGCGGGACCGGGCCGGGTCCCGGGAATGGTCGCGCGCGCCGGCACGTTGCCTCTCCGTAACCAGGCGACAGCGAAGGAGCCGTAATCCATGACCGGCACGACGGGCACTGTGACGATGTACAGCACCACCTGGTGCGGCTACTGCCGCCGGCTGAAGAGCCAGATGGAGCGCGAGGGCATCGCGTACACCGAGGTCAACATCGAGAAGGACCCGGAGTCGGCGAAGTTCGTGGAGAAGGTGAACAACGGCAACCAGCTGGTGCCGACCGTGCTGTTCCCGGATGGCTCCGCCCTGCCCAACCCCTCGCTGGCCCAGGTGAAGGCCAAGCTCGGCGTCTGACGGCCGTCGGCGGCCGTACTGCGGTCCCCCGGCGGGCCCGCTCCGGGGCAGGCCCGGTGCCCCGCTCCGGGCCGGTCGGGAGGGGTTCCCGCAGCCTTCCGCGGTGACGGCCGTCCGCCTCGCCGTGGAAGCTCGTCCGTCACGTCGTGGGAGGGCCCGGGGTCCGCTCGGCGGGCCGCCCCGCGGCCCTTCCGGCCCGCCGGGGCGAACGCGACCGCCGCGACCCGCCGAACGGCGCCGGAGGCCCCGCCGGGCGGAGGCCGGAACCGGTCACCACCCCGGCAGAGCTCCGCGCCCACCGTCCGCACGCGCGCCGTCCGCGCGCGCCGTCCGCCGCCCGCGGCTCCCGCCTCAGCGGGGGAAGCCCGCGGGCAGCGGCTTGCCGTACCAGAGTTCGATCAGCCGGGCGGCGATCGAGATGCCCGTCGGCGGCAGCACCTCACCGGACTCGAAGGCCGCCTCCAGCTCCTCCCGCGAGAACCAGCGCGCCTCGTGGAGTTCCTCGCCGTCCACCGTGATGTGCGGCGACGTGGCGCGGGCCATGAAGCCGAGCATCAGGCTGGACGGGAAGGGCCAGGGCTGGCTCGCCACGTAGCGGACCCCGCCGACCGCGACCCCGGCCTCCTCGGCCACCTCGCGGACCACGGCCTGTTCGATCGACTCCCCCGGCTCGACGAACCCGGCGAGCGTGGAGAACCGCCCGGCGGGCCAGTGCACCTGCCGGCCGAGCAGCGCGCGGTCCCGGTCGTCGGTCACCAGCATGATGACGGCCGGGTCGGTGCGCGGATAGTGCTCGGCGCCGCAGGCCGGGCAACGGCGCACATGGCCCGCCGCCGTGATGACGGTGCGCTCCCCGCACCGGGAGCAGAAGCGGTGCAGCCGCTGCCAGTTCTCCAGCGCGACGGCGTGTGCCATCAGCGCCGCGTCGCGCGGCGACAGCAGGACCCCCGCCTCCCGCAGTCCCGCCGGGCGCGCGGACTGGTCGATCCGGCCCGGCAGGGAGTCCTTCTGCAGCGCGAAGTAGCGCACGCCGTCGGCGTCCGTGCCGAGGAAGTAGCGGTGGGTCTCGGTGACCGGGGCCTCGAACGCGGGGGTCATCACCAGCTCGGTGCGCCCGTCGGGGGTGTCGTCGATCAGCGCCTGGCCGCCGGAGACGACGAAGACCCGCGTCGTGGGATGGCTCCACGCCGCGGCGAGCCACGCTTCGTCGAAGCGGTGGTGCGCGGCCCGGTCGATGCCGCCCGGGACGGTGAGGGGGATGTCCGGGGCGTCGGGGCGGTCGGTCGAGATGGTCACGGCTGCTTCCTACTCCCCCAGGGGTGGCGATGCGGATGAGTGCGGAGGGGCGTGCGCGCCGGCGCGTGGGAGCCGGGTGCGGGCGGCGCGGACCGGCCGATCCTCGCCCATTCCCGGCCGGATCGCCCCGCGGGGGTCCCGTGTTCTCCCTCACCTTCACGGCCGGGGGCGGCCCCGCTTCCCGCGACGAAGGGCCGGGGACTGGCCGCATGCGGTGCGGCGCACACCGGTGGCACGGCACCGGCGGCGCGGCGCGGCGCGGACCCCGGACGGCACGGACGGTCGCCGCTGCGCGAAGGCGGGTGCGCGGCTTCCCCGCCGGGACCGCCGGGACCGCCGGGACCGCCGGACACGGCGGCGCGGTGCTCAACGGTGCTCATACCGAGGGCACGGACGGCGCTGTCCGGGGTGACGCTCATGCTCCCGAGCCTATCCGTCCCGGGAGCCGCGGACTCCGGGCGGGCCGCCCGGGCGCATCACCGGCCCGCCGCCCGGAGACCCCGCGGGGGGTATGGGGCTGCCGGACGGCACGGTTGTCCGCCGGCCCCCTCAGGGCCCGGCCGGGCCGTCGTCCGCGCCGCCGCCACCGTGCCCCTCGCCGGGGCCGTGCCTCTCGCTGCCGCCGTGAGCGTCGCCGTCGCCGTCCCCGGGGCCGTCACCGCCGGCATGACCGCCGCCCAGGAGGATGTGCTCCAGGGCCGCCCGGTCCGGCAGGTCCGGGGGACGGACCACCTCGCCGCTGCGGACGTACAGGAACGCCGCCGTGACGGACGCCGGCGGCACCCCCGTCTGCTCGGCCCAGGCGAGCCGGTAGACGGCGAGCTGGAGCGGGTCGGCGGAGTGGGACCGGCCGGTCTTCCAGTCCACGATCTCGAACACGTCCCCGTCCGGGCCGCTGTCCCGGTACACGGCGTCGACGCGGCCCCGGATGACCCGGCCCGCGAGCGTGATCTGCACCGGCGCCTCGACGCGGTACGGCGTACGGCGCGCGTACGGCGTGCGGTCGAACGCCTCCTTCAGCGCGGCCAGATCACGCTCGTCCGCGATCTCCTGTCCGGCCGCGCCCTCGTCGTCGAAGCCACCGGGCAGCTCCTCCGGCCCGAGCAGGGGCAGGGGCAGTTCCTCGAACCGGGATTCGACCCAGGCGTGGAAACGGGTGCCCCGGCGGGCGGCGGGCTGCGGGGGACGCGGCATCGGCCGGGCCAGCTCCCGCGCGAAGCCCTCGGGGTCCGCCGCGAGGCGCAGCAGCTGGGAGGTGCTCAGGGTGCGGGGCACGGGCACCTCGCGCACGGCTTCACGGGCACGGCGCAGCTCGCCCGCGAGCGCGTCGAGATCCCGGTCCCAGGACGCGACGGTACGGGCCTCCTCCGGGACGAGCAGCGCGGCGGCGGAAACCGGGTCCGTGGGCGCCTCCCCATCCGTGTCCGCTTCTCCGCCCGGGTCCGCGCCGGTCACCGGACCGGGACTGCCGACCGGGCCCCGGGTCTGGTCCGGAACGGTGCCCGGACGGCCTGGGTGCGGCCGGCCGGGGTGGGCACGGTCGGTGGCGCGCATCGCGTCCGGCTCCGGCTGGTGCTCCCCGTACTCCTCGTCCTCCGGCGGGGGCGGCCAGTCCGGGTCGTGGGGCGGCTCCGTCTCCCAGGGCTCCGGCCACCGGAACAGGTCCGGGCCGGGCACCTCGGGGCCGGGCACCTCGGGGCCGGGCACCTCCGCGCCCCGCGGCCCACCCCACTCCTGATCGCCGGGCGCTTCCCCGGCGGGTCCCGTCCCGTTCCCCGGCTCGGCGTCCCGTCCCGTCCCTTCGGCACTCCGGCCGCTGCCCTCGCCGCCGGAGGAGGGCTCCGCCGGGTGCGGCAGAGCCCCGCCGGCGTCCGGCGCCGCGGGCAGGGCCCGCTCCGCCGCGGCGATCCGGTCCGGACGGGCCGGACTGTCCGCGCGGTCCAAGCGGTCCAGGCGGTCCAGGCGGTCCAGGCGGTCGAGATGGACCCTGACGCGCTCCGCCGCCTTCCGGCGCAGTGCCAGCGCCGCCGGGTCGAGCGGCAGCGGCCAGGGCTGCTCCTCCGCCGCCTCCCGCAGGGCCGGGTTCTCCTCCGCCTCACCGGGCGGCTCGGCCCAGGCGTCGATCTCCCCGTGGCCCGCCTCGCAGTGCTCGCGCAGCTCTTCGAGGAACGCGGACGGGCCGCGCGGCCGCTTCTGCGAGGGCCCCCACCAGTGGCCCGAGGCGAGCAGCAGCGAACGCGGGCGGGTGAAGGTCACGTAGCCCAGCCGCAGTTCCTCGGTCGCCTGGTGGTCCTTCATCGCGGCCCGGAAGGCGCCCATCCCCTCGGCGGTCCACGCGGCGACGTCCGGCAGGGTGTCCGCGTCACCGCGCAGGGCGTGCGGCACGACCTTGGCCCGGGAGGTCCAGGAGTCGCGCCCCTGTTCGCTCGGGAACTGCTTGGCGACCAGGCCCGGCACGGCGACGACGTCCCACTCCAGCCCCTTGGACTTGTGCGCGGTGAGGACCTTGACCGTGTTCTCCCCGCCGGGCAGGGCGTTGTCGAGGCCCTTTTCGTGCTGCACGGCGGTGCGCAGGAAGCCGAGGAAGGCCAGCAGCCCGGCCTCTCCGTCGAGCGCGGCGAAGGAGGCGGCGACGTCCAGGAAGTTGCCGAGCGTCTCGCGGCGGCGAGCGGCCAGCGCGTGCGGCGAGGCGGACAGCTCGACCTCCAGGCCGGTGGTGGCCAGCACCCGGTGGAGGACGTCCATCAGCGGTTCGGCGAGCGAGCGCCGCAGATCGCGCAGCTCTGCGGCGAGCCGGGCGAACCGCACCCGGGCCCCGGCGGAGAACGGCAGCCCGTCATCGGAGCGGCCGGACGACCCGGGCGGGCCGGACGGGCCGTACCGGCCCGGGCCGTCCGGAACGAGGAAGGTGTCGAGTGCGTCGGCGAGCGAGACGGTCTCGGCCGGGTCGGTGCCCTCGACGGCTTCCGCCAGCCGCCGGTCCGGGTCCTCGTACGCCCCGTCGCCGTCCGGCCGGGAGCGGACCAGGAGGCGGGCCCGGCGGCCGAGCAGCGCCAGGTCGCGCGGGCCGATCCGCCAGCGCGGCCCGGTGAGCAGCCGGACCAGCGCGGCGTTGGCCGTCGGATCCTGCAGCACCTCGCAGACGGCGACCAGATCGGCGACCTCGGGCAGGTGCAGCAGCCCGGAGAGGCCGACGACCTCCACCGGGACGTCGCGTTCGACGAGCGCCCCCTGGATGCGGGCGAAGTCTCCGGCGGTGCGGCAGAGCACGGCGATCTCGCCGGGCGGGGTGCCGGTGCGGACGAGGTGGGCGATGGAGCCGGCGAGCCAGTCCAGCTCCTCGGCGTGGGTCGGGAGCAGCGCGCAGCGCACGCTGCCGTCGCGTTCGGCCCCGGGCGCGGGGCGCAGTGCCTCGACGCCCTCGTGCATCGCGCGCAGGGGGGCGGCGAGGCGGTTGGCGAGGTCGAGGAGGCGGCCGCCGCTGCGGCGGTTCTCGCTGAGCGCCTGGCGCCGGGCGGGGCGGCCGGTGGCTTCCGGGAAGTGCCGGGGGAAGTCGTCGAGGTTGGCGACGGATGCCCCGCGCCAGCCGTAGATGGCCTGGCAGGGGTCGCCGACGGCGGTGACGGCGTGGCCGGTGCCGCCGCCGAACAGCCCGGACAGCAGGATGCGCTGGGCCACGGAGGTGTCCTGGTACTCGTCCAGGAGGACGACCTCGAACTGCTCGCGGAGGATGCGGCCGACCTCGGGGCGGGTGCGGGCGAGAGTCGCGGAGAAGGCGATCTGGTCGCCGAAGTCCAGCAGGTCGCGGTGGCGCTTCTCCTCGCGGTAGGCGCTCACGAGTTCGAGGAGTTCCAGCCGGGCGCGGGCGGCTTCCGGGACCTTCCGCAGCTCGGCGTTGCTCAGCCGGGCACCGTCCAGCTCGCGCAGCAGCGCGGTGTCGTGGGCCCGCAACCGCTCCGGCTCCACGAGGTGCTCGGCGAGTTCCGCGTCCAGCGCGATCAGGTCCTCGACGAGGGCGGGGAGGGACTTGGTCAGGGCCGGATACGGGCCGGGGGCGGTACGGAGCACGCGCGCGGCGAGCTGGAAGCGGGTGGCGTCGGCGAGCAGCCGGGCCGTGGGTTCGAGCCCGATGCGCAGGCCGTGCTCCTTGAGGAGCTGCCCGGCGAAGGCGTGGTACGTGGAGATCTGCGGTTCACCGGACGGCTCGCCGGACGAAGCCCCCTGCTCTTCGCCGCGCGGCCGCGGCAGTGTCCCCGGGGCGGGCCCGGGGTCCGGGTCGGTGATCCCGGCGGCGGCCAGGGCCCTGCGGACCCGCTCGGTGAGCTCGCCGGCGGCCTTGTTGGTGAACGTCAGGCCCAGCACCCGTTCCGGCGCCACCTGGCCGGTGCCGACCAGCCAGACGACACGGGCGGCCATCACCGTGGTCTTCCCCGAACCGGCCCCGGCCACGATCACCTGCGGGGCGGGCGGCGCGGTGATGCAGGCCGTCTGCTCCGGGGTGAAGGGGATGCCGAGGAGCTCCTTGAGCTGCTCGGGGTCGCTGATGCGTGCTGCCACCCGAGCGAGGCTAGCGGTGCCCGCCGACAGCCGTGGCGGCGGCGGGGGCCGGGGAACCGGCCGTGCCGGGACCAGGCGGCCGGCAGCTCCGGGCTCGCGCGGCCGCGGCTGCGGCCCCGGCAGCCCAACCGCCGAGGAACGGGCCCGGCCGCCGTTCGACGACGGCGGCCGTCAGTCCACGACGTGCCGCCCCTCCGGGCGGGCGGAGCAGGAGTTCTGGAAGGCGCAGTGCCCGCAGTGCTGCCCGGTGCTGGGCGTGAAGCGCTCGTCCAGGACCCGGCCGGCCGCGTCGGCGAGCAGTCCGCTCACCCAGTCCGCGGGTTCGCCGGACTCCGTGACCGGCGGCTCCTGTGCCTGGACGGCGGGCAGGGCGTCACCGCCCTCCCGCTTGGGCGCCCCCAGCCGCAGATGGACGAGTTCGGCGCCGCCCGCCTCCGGGGCGCGCCCCCCGAAGACCTCGTCCAGCGCGCCCT
The DNA here is from genome assembly GCF_000719865.1 of Streptomyces albus subsp. albus. Lineage (GTDB taxonomy): Bacteria > Actinomycetota > Actinomycetes > Streptomycetales > Streptomycetaceae > Streptomyces > Streptomyces albus_E. The sequence goes on along the minus strand of NZ_JOID01000015.1, from coordinate 216,314 downwards.
CGCGCACCGCGAGCTGGTAGACGGCCAGCTGCGGATGGCGGGCGACCTCCGGGCCGGTGGGCTTGGACTTGCCGGTCTTGAAGTCGACGACGTAGGCCCGTCCCTCGGCGTCCGCCTCGACCCGGTCCATGCTGCCCCGGATGCGGACGGCGTGGTCGCCCGCCTCCAGCGTCACGTCGAAGCCGTGTTCGCCCGCGACCGGGGTGCGGGCGCCGCGGTCCAGGACGTGCCAGCTGAGGAAGCGTTCCAGGGCCGCACGCGCGTTCTCCTTCTCCTGCCGGGACTTCCAGGGGGCGTCGAAGGCGAGGGAGTCCCAGACGGAGTCCAGCCGCTCCATGAGGACGGCCAGATCGGCGGGGGTCCGCCCGGAGGCCACCTCGTCGGCGAGCACATGGACGACGTTGCCGAAGCCCTGCGCGGCGGTCGCGGGCTTGTCCGCCCGGACCTCCCGCCCGAGGAACCACTGGAGGGAACAGGTGTTCACCAGTTGGTCGAGGGCGCTGCCGGAGAGGGTGACGGGCTGGTCCCGGTCGCGCAGCGGGACGCGGTTGTGCGTCGGCTCGTACAGGCCCCACCAGCGGTCGGGGTCGGCGGTGGGCACCAGCGGGCGCCCGTCCTCGTCCCGCAGCGCGGCCAGCCGCGCCAGCCGCTCGGCCGCCGCCTCGCGCAGCGCCGGCGAGGCGGCGGGATCGACGGTGGTGGCCCGCAGCTCGGCGACCAGCGCGGCGACGGACAGCGGGCGCCGCGGGCGCTGCGTGACGTCGACCGGGTCGGTGCCCAGTTCGGTGAGGAAGCGGGAGGGCTGGTCGCCGTCGTCCGCGGGCGCCTTGACGGCGGTGACGACGAGCCGTTCGCGGGCGCGGGTCGCCGCGACGTAGAACAGCCGCCGCTCCTCCGCGAGCAGGGCGCCCGGGGTGAGCGGTTCGGCGATCCCGTCCCGGCCGATCCGGTCGGCCTCCAGCAGGGAACCGCGGCGGCGCAGATCGGGCCAGAGCCCTTCCTGCACCCCGGCGACGATCACGAGACGCCACTCCAGGCCCTTGGCCCGGTGCGCCGTCATCAGCCGGACGGCGTCGGGCCGGACGGTGCGGCCGGAGAGGGTGTCGGCGGCGATGTCCTGGGCGTCCAGCTCCTCCAGGAAGTTGAGGGCGCCCCGGCCGCCGATGCGCTCCTCGGCGCGCGCGGCGGTCTCGAACAGCGCGCAGACGGCGTCCAGGTCGCGGTCCGCGTTGCGGCCCGCCGCGCCCCCGCGCAGGGCGGCCCGCTCCAGCCGCGAGGGCCAGGGGGTGCCGTCCCACAGTTCCCAGAGCGCCTGTTCGGCGGTGCCGCCGCCGGCCAGCAGTTCGCGCGCCTTGCGCAGCAGCGTGCCGAGCCGCTGCGCGCCCCGCGCGTACGCCGGGTCGTGCGCGACGAGCCGCTCCGGCTCGGCGAGGGCCTCGGCGAGCAGGACGTCGGAGGGGCGCGGCAGCGGGTTGCCCGCCGCGCGCTCCTCCTCGCGCAGGGCCCGGCCGAGCCGCCGGAGGTCGGTGCTGTCCATGCCGCCCAGCGGGGAGGTGAGCAGGGTGAGGGCGGTCTCGGTGTCGAGCCGTGCGGCCTCCGGCCCCGGCGCCGGCCCTGGCCCCGGCCCTGGCCCCGGCCCTGGCCCCGGCCCTGGCCCCGGCCCTGGCCCCGGCTCTGACCCCGGTTCTGTCCCCGGCTCCGGCTTCCCTTCCGGCTGCCGCACCGGATCCGTCCCCTCCGCCTCCCCCGCGTCCGCCGGGGCGCCTGCCTCAGCTCCGGCCGCGACGCCGCCGTCCGTCCCCCCGTCCGTCCCGCCGTCCGCCCGGCTCGCCGCCCCGTCCTCCGCGAACTCCCGCCGGTCCGGGAGCGCGGCCGTGGCCGCCGCGCGCAGGGCCGTCAGCAGCGGCGCCACCGCCGGCTCGTGGCGCAGCGGCAGGTCGTCGCCGTCGACCTCCACGGGGACGCCCGCGGAGGTGAGTGCCCGGCGCACGCCCGGGATGGAGCGCCCCCCGGCGCGCACCAGGACGGCCATGTCGCTCCACCGCACGCCGTCCTCCAGATGCGCGCGGCGCAGGATGTCGGCGATGTTGTCCAGTTCGGCGCCTGCCGTCGGATACGTGAAGACCTCGACGCGGCCGCCCTCCCGTACCGGTTCGAGCTCCCGGTGGGCGCGGACGACGTCGGCGGGCAGCCGGGGCAGCGGCATCCGCCGGGTGACGAGGCGGCTCGCGGCGAGCAGGGCGGCGCCGGACCGCCGGGAGGCGCGCAGCACGCGCACCGGCGCCGGCCGGCCGTCGGCCCGCGGGAAGGCGTGCGGGAAGCCGAGGATGCCGTTCACGTCGGCGCCGCGGAAGGCGTAGACGGACTGGTCGGGGTCGCCGAAGGCGATCAGGTCGCGGCCGCGTCCCGCCAGCGCGTGCAGCAGCCGCACCTGCGCCGCGTCGGTGTCCTGGAACTCGTCGACCAGCACCACGTCATAGCGTCCGGCGATCTCGGCGGCGACCTCCGGGCGCCGGGCGAGCAGCACCGCCCGGTGCACCAGTTCGGCGTAGTCGAGCACGCCCTGGGCGTCGAGCACGTCGAGGTATTCCGCGAGGAACGCGGCCGCGGCGCTCCAGTCGGGCCGCCCGGTCCTGGCCGCGAAGGCCCCCAGCGCGCCGGGGTCCAGGCCGAGTTCCCGGCTGCGGGCCAGCACGGCGCGGACCTCGTCGGCGAAGCCGCGGGTGGTCAGGCAGGCCCGGAGCTCGTCCGGCCAGCGAACCGGGCCGCGTCCCGTCCGCTCCAGCTCGGTCTGCCCGGCGAGGAGTTCGCGGACCACGACGTCCTGCTCGGGGCCGGACAGCAGCCGCAGCGGATCGGCGAAGAGATCGGCGTCCTGGTGCGCCCGCACCAGCGCGTAGCAGTACGAGTGGAAGGTCGTGGCCTGCGGTCCGTTGCCGCCGAGCCGGGCGGCCATCCGGTCGCGCAGTTCGACGGCGGCCCTGCGGCTGAAGGTGAGGACGAGGACGCGCGCCGGGTCGGTGCCGCGGCGCACCCGCTCGGCCACCGTCTCCACGAGGGTGGTGGTCTTCCCGGTGCCGGGTCCGGCGAGCACGAGCAGCGGCCCCCCGCCGTGCTCAACCACGGCGCGCTGGTGTGCGTCCAGGACAGGGGGGTCCACCGGCCCGGGCGGGGTCCGCACGAGCCGGTACGGGCTCGTCGGCTGCCGTACCCGCGGGTGCGGGGAGAGGGACGGGAGGGAGGTGCTCACGTGGGTCGCCGGTCCTGGAGGGTGTGCTGGTCGCCGTGTGCCGGAGGGGGCCCGGTGACGGCCGGGTGTGTCGGTGGTGCGCGGGGGACGTCCGTCCGCGGCGGCGGCACGGACGCCCCGCTCATGGAAACACGGAGCGCCGCGCGGCACACCGGTCCGTCGGGGGCTCCGGGAAAACGCGCGGGCGTCTCAGGGGCGGGATGACGGATGCTGTCCGATGTGACGTCACACTCCGGCACCGTCCACCGCGCCGCCCTCCGCGCCGCGCGGTGCGGCACCGGCATCGCGCGCCCCCTCCACCGCGCCGGCACCGCCGTCCCAGCGGGCGGCCGCCAGGTCGATCCTCGGTGTCCGGCCGGAGCCGCCGCGGGGCTCCCGCAGGGGGGTGCCCTCGGCGCGGTAGTGGGCGAGCGCCCGCATCTCGTGTCCGGGCAGCGGCACTCCGTCGGCGCGCACCACGCGCCACCAGGGGACGGTGCCGCCGTAGAGCGCCATGACCCGGCCCACCTGCCGGGGGCCGGACTCGCCGAGCCACTCGGCGACGTCGCCGTACGTCATCACCCGGCCGGGCGGGATCAGTTCGGCCGTCGCCAGCACCCGCTCCGCGTACTCGGGCAGATCCCCCGGTCCGTCCGGGGTGCTCTCTCCACTCATCCGACCCATCCTGCACCACGGTGCCGACACCGCTCCGGTCCGGCCGCCGGCCGCGGCCTCCGCGGGTCGTCCCGGGGCGCGCGTGGGATTTCCCACGCCTCCGAAATGCGCCCTCCTGCCCCTCGATCGGGCGCAACCGTGACACCATCTTCCGGGCGGTGACTGGTGATACGAGACCAAGAAGAGATGGCAGAGCAGCGGAACGGCCGCGGTCCCGAGGGGGCCGGCAGCTCCGCCGCGCCGTCGCGCCCGGACATCCCCGCCGGTCACACCCCTGCCGCCGGCGCCTCTTCCGCCGGCGCCGCCTCCGACGTCCCTTCCTCCGCTGACGGCTCTCCCGGCAGCCCCGCGACCGGCGACGCACCGGCCGGCGGCAGCACGGCCGATCGCGACCGCGCGCGCTCCGGCGCCACCGAGGGCCGGCGCGCCGCGGAGCACACCGACTCCGTCCCCGGTGACGAGCCCCTGCTGCCCGCGCGCGTGCACCGCCCGCCCGACCTCGTACGGCTGCTGCTCGGCGTGCTCGGCATCGCCGTGGTCCTCGCCGTCGCCGCCTTCGCGCACGGGACGACCGAGGGCCTGGAGAAGGACATCGGCAAGGGCACCGGCCAGGCGCCCACCCTCCTGATCAACTTCGCCGGCCTGGCCTCCAGCGTCGCCGTGCTGATCGTGCCGGTGGCCTTCGCCATCGAACGGCTGGCCAAGCGCGACGGCCTGCGCATCGCCGACGGTGTGCTCGCCGCCGTCCTGGCCCACGGCATCGCGCTCCTCACCGATCTGTGGGTGGCCGAGTCGGCCCCCGGCTCCATTCGCGACGCGCTCACCCAGCAGGCTCCGAACGGTGATGTGACCGACCCGGTGCACGGCTATCTGGCGCCCGTCATCGCCTATATGACGGCCGTCGGCATGGCCCGGCGGCCGCGCTGGCGCGTGGTCCTCTGGTTCGTCCTGCTGCTCGACTCGCTGGCGGTCCTCGTCGGCGGCTTCTCGACCCCGTTCTCGATCGTCGTCACCGTGCTGCTGGGCTGGACCGTGGCCTACGGCACCCTCTACGCCGTCGGTTCCCCGAACGTACGGCCGACCGGGCAGACGCTCCTGGCCGGTCTGCGCCGTGTCGGCTTCAAGCCGGTCCGCGCCCTGCGCACCGAGGAGGACCAGGAGGCGGAGCGGCAGGACCGCGGCCGCAGCTACCTCGTCACCCTGGAGGACGGCCCGCCCCTCGACGTCACCGTCGTCGACCGCGAACAGCAGGCGCAGGGCTTCTTCTACCGGGTCTGGCGCCGGATGGCCCTGCGCGGCATCACCCAGCGCCGCAGTCTGCAGTCGCTGCGCCAGGCACTGGAGCAGGAGGCGCTGCTCGCCTACGCCGCCATCGCCGCCGGCGCCAACGCGCCCCGGCTGATCGCCACCTCGGAACTCGGCCCGGACGCCGTGATGCTCGTCTACGAGCACACGGGCGGCCGCAGCCTGGACTCCCTGCCCGAGGACGAGATCACCGACGACCTGCTCCGCGGCGCCTGGCACCAGGTGCGCGCGCTGCAGTCGCGGCGGATCGCGCACCGCCGGCTCGTCGGCGACGCGATCCTGGTGGACCGCTCGGGCGCGGTGATCCTCACGGACCTGCGCGGCGGCGAGATCGCCGCGAGCGACCTGGTGCTGCGCATGGACGTGGCCCAGCTGCTGACGACGCTGGGGCTGCGGGTGGGTGCCGAGCGGTCGGTGAGCGCCGCGGTCGCCGTCCTCGGCCCGGACGCCGTCGCCGACAGCCTGCCGCTGCTCCAGCCGATCGCCCTCAGCCGCGCCACCCGCGCCGAGCTCCGCAGCCGCGCCAAGGACCGTGCGCAGCGGGAGCGGGAGGCGGCGCTGGAGGCGTCCCGGGCCCGGCACGCGGCCGCCGCCGACGGCTCCTCCTCGATACTGCCCGACCGCAAGGCCGTACGGGCCGAGAAGCGGGCCGTGGACGAGGCGATCGAGGAGGCCCGCGAGGAGGACCTGCTGGCGCAGATCCGCCGTCAGGTCCTGCTGATCCGTCCGCAGGCCGCGGTCGAGCCGGCCCGGCTGGAGCGGATCCGGCCGCGCACCCTCGTCACCTTCATCGCGGGCGCCTTCGCCGCGTACTTCCTGCTCTCCCAGCTCACCCACGTGAGCTTCCAGGACGTCGTCGCCGAGGCCCGCTGGGGCTGGGTGGCGGCGGCGATGCTCTTCGCGGCGCTCAGCTACCTGGGCGCCACCCTGAACCTCCTCGGCTTCGTCTCGGAGAAGGTGCCCTTCTTCCGGACGGTGATGGCCCAGGTCGCCGGATCCTTCGTGAAGCTGGTCGCCCCGGCCGCCGTCGGCGGAGTGGCGCTCAACACCCGCTTCCTGCAACGGGCGGGGGTGCGCCCGGGGCTCGCGGTGGCGAGCGTCGGCGCCTCGCAGCTCGTCGGCCTCGGCCTGCACATCCTGCTGCTGGCCACCTTCGGCTATCTCACCGGGACGGAGCGCACGCCCTCCCTGTCGCCCTCCCGCACGGTGATCGCCGGGCTGCTGACGGCGGCGGTGCTGACGCTGATCGTCACGGCGGTGCCGGTGCTGCGGAAGTTCGTCTCCACCCGGGTGCGGTCCCTCTTCGCCGGGGTGGTGCCACGGATGCTCGACATCATGCAGCGTCCGCAGAAACTGCTCACCGGGATCGGCGGCACGCTGCTGATGCAGCTCGCGTTCGTCATGTGCCTGGACGCCTCGATCCGGGCGTTCGGCGGCGAGCTGAGCTACGCGAGCATCGCCGTCGTCTTCCTCGCCGGCAACGCGCTCGGCTCGGCGGCCCCCACCCCCGGCGGTGTCGGCGCGGTGGAGGCCGCGCTCACGCTGGGTCTGATCGCGGCCGGCCTGCCGAAGGAGATCGCCACGCCCGCGGTGCTCCTCTTCCGGCTGATGACGTTCTGGCTGCCCGTGCTGCCGGGGTGGCTCGCCTTCACGCAGCTCACGCGCAAGGCGGCCATCTGAGGGCCGCCCGGAGGCCCGCCGGTCCGCCCCGCGCCGAGCCCGGGGTTCCGCTGATGCGGACCGTATGCGCCACCCGCCTTGCATATGCGAGCGGCACGTCCGTACAGTGCCGCACATGCGGTCCTACACCATTGGCCGGGCGGCCCGGCTGCTCGGCGTCAGCCCCGACACCGTCCGCCGCTGGGCGGACTCCGGACGGCTGCCCACCCGCCGGGACGACGCCGGCAAGCGGCTGATCGAGGGCCCCGACCTGGCGGCCTTCTCCGTCGCCCTGGCCGCCGAGGCCCACGCGGGCGACGGCGGGGAGGAACCGTACACCACCGCCCGCAACGCCTTCCCCGGCATCATCACCTCGGTCAGGACCGGCGATGTCGCCGCGCAGGTGGAGGTGCAGGCCGGCCCGCACCGCCTGGTGTCGCTGCTGACCCGGGAGGCGGTGGAGGAGCTGGGACTGGCCGTCGGGATGGAGGCGGTGGCCCGGGTGAAGTCCACCAACGTCCACATCGACCTCGTCTGAGCGCCGGAACAGCCATGGACCGCAGCAGCTCCGCACGCCGCGCGGCGGCCTCCGCGCCGGCCGTACTGGCCGCCCTCGGAACCGCTCTGCTGTTCGCCTCCGCCACCGCCTGTGCTCCCGGTTCCGGCGGCACGGGAAACGGTGACGGCAGGACGGAGCTGACGGTCCTGGCCGCCTCCTCGCTCACCGAGGTGTCGGGCCGGCTCGCCACCGGCTACGAGAAGGCCCACCCGGACACCGACGTGCGCCTCTCCTTCGCCGGCTCGCAGGAACTGGCGTCCCAGGTACGGCAGGGGCTGCCGGCCGACGTGGTCGTCACCGCCGACACCACCACCATGGAGACCCTGGCGGACGACACCGGGACCCCGGCCGTCATCGCCGGCAACGAGCTGGCCATCGCCGTCGCCCCGGGGAATCCCGAGAAGATCAAGGGCCTGCGCGATCTGGGGCGGGACGGTCTCAAGGTCGTGCTGGCCGCACCCGAGGTCCCGGTCGGCCGCTACAGCGAGCGGGTCCTCGGCCGGGCGGGCGTCACCGTCGCCCCGGTCTCCCAGGAGCCGAACACGCGCGCAGTGCTGAGCAAGGTCCGGCTCGGTGAGGCCGACGCCGGTCTCGTCTACCGCACCGACATCCTGAGCGCCGGGGACGCGGTCGCGGCCGTGGACCTGCCCGCCGGCCGGAACGCCGCCGTGTCCTATCCGGCCGCCGCGCTCAACGGCTCCCGCCATCCCGCCGCGGCCGGGGAGTTCGTCCGCTGGCTCCGCTCGCAGCCGGCCCAGCGCCTGCTGCGCGACGCCGGGTTCACCCGGCCGTGAGCCGCACCGGCGGGGCCGCGCAAGGCCGCGGGGAGCACCGGGAGCACCGGGAACGCCGCCCCGGGAGCCTCGGCGGAGGCACCGGCGGCACCGGCCGCACCGGCCGCGCCGGCCGCGCCGCCGCGCGGAGCGCCGGGGAGCGCCCCCCGCTCGCCCTCGCGCTGCCGGCCGCCCTGGCCGTCGCCTTCCTCCTCGTCCCGCTGGCCGGTGTGCTCACCGGCACGCCCTGGACGGGGCTGCCGGAGCGGCTGACCCGGCCCGCCGTCCTGGAGGCGCTGACCCTGTCCCTCGCCGTCTCCGGCTGGGCGCTGCTGCTGTCCCTGCTGCTGGGGGTGCCGCTGGCCTGGCTGCTGGCGCGTGTCCGCTTCCCCGGCCGGGGCCTGGTGCGCGTCCTGGTGATGCTGCCGATGGTGCTGCCGCCCACGGTCGCCGGTGTCGCCCTCCTCCGGGGCTACGGGCGCCAGGGGCTGTTCGGCCGCCCGCTGGAGGCGTGGACCGGGCTCACCCTGCCCTTCTCCACCGCCGGGGCGGTCGTCGCGGCCGCCTTCGTCTCCCTCCCCTTCCTCGTGATCAGTCTGGAGGGGGCCCTGTCCGGCCTCCATCCGCGCTACGAGGAGACGGCGGCGTCCCTGGGCGCCTCGCCCCTGCGGGTGTTCCGCACCGTGACGCTGCCGATGGTCGCGCCGGGTCTGCTCGCGGGGGCGGCGCTGTGCTGGGCGCGGGCGCTCGGCGAGTTCGGGGCGACGATCACCTTCGCGGGGAATCTCCCCGGGTCGACCCAGACCCTGCCCCTGCAGGTCTACCTCCTGCTGCAGGACGACCCCGAGGGGGCAACGGCGGTCTCGCTGCTGCTGCTCGCCATCGCGACGGCCGTGCTGATCGCCCTGCGCGGCCGCTGGCTGACGGGGCCCCGGCGGCTCCCGGCGGCCGGAGCCCCGGCGGACGCGCCGGCCTCCGTGCGGCCCGGCACGGCGCACGACCACACGAGGCACGACGACGCGGACCGGAGGCCGGAGACGGGCACGGACGGCGACGGCACGGACGGCGACGGCACCGCGCCGGAGGAGGGCCTCCCCCTCACCGCGGACATCACCGGCGCCGACCGGTTCTCCCTCGCCGTGCCGGCCGGGACCACCGTCGCCGTCGTCGGCCCCAACGGGGCGGGCAAGACGACCCTGCTGCGCGCACTCCTCGGGCTCACCCCCCGCGCCCGCGCCGAACGGCTGCTCCTGGGCGACCGCGATGTCTCCGCGCTCCCCCCGCACCGGCGGGGCATCGCCTGGGTGCCGCAGGACGGTGCCCTGTTCCCGCATCTCTCCGCACTCGCCAACACCGCCTACGGAGCGCGCGCCCAGGGCGCGGGCCGCGCCGACGCGCGCCGGGAGGCCCAGCGGTGGCTGGACCGGCTCGGCGTGGGCGGTCTCGCGCACCGGCGGCCGGGGGAGCTCTCCGGCGGCCAGGCGCAACGCGTCGCGCTCGCCCGCGCCCTGGCCGCGCGCCCCCGGCTGCTGCTCCTGGACGAGCCGCTGGCCGCCCTCGACCAGACCACGCGGGCCGCGGTGCGGCACGCCCTGCGCACCCATCTGGCCGGCTTCCCCGGCGTCTGCCTGATCGTCACGCACGATCCGGTCGAGGCGGTCACGCTCGCCGGGCGGGTGCTCGTCCTGGAGGAGGGCCGCGCCGTGCAGTACGCGGCTCCCCCGGAGGTCTCCCGCCATCCGCGGTCGCCGTGGGTGGCCCGGATGCTCGGCCGGAACGCGTGGCCCGGCACCACCGCGGCGGCGGACGGGGCCGGGACGGCCGGCGTCCTCGAACTCGACGGCGGCGGGCGCCTGGTGGCGGCCGATCCGCTGCCGCCGGCCGGCAGTCGGGCACTGGCCGTGGTGGGCCCCGAGGCGGTGTCCCTCCACACCCGTCGGCCGTCGGGCAGTCCGCGCAACGTCTGGCGGGGCACCGTGCGGGAGATCGGCGCGCAGGGCGGGCGGCTGCGGGTGCTGGTCGACGCCGAGCCGGACGTCGTCGCCGAGATCACCCCGCAGGCGGCGGCCGAACTGGCGCTCGGCGAGGGCTCCCCGGTCTGGGTCGGGGTCAAGGCCACAGAAGTCACTTTCGTCACCCTCTGACAGACCCAGGGCCTACGATGTTGCGTCGTCGTTCCTCTCACGTCGAGCGCCCCCGAGCCGACGGTTGCCAGGCGAAGTGGAGCCCTTATGTCCAGAACCGTCCGAGCCGGGGTGCTGGCCGCGGTCGCCCTGCTGCTGGCCGGCACCACGGCCGCGTGCGGGGACAAGGAGAAGGAGAGCACGCCGGGGAAGGCCGCCGTGTCCGCCTCTCCCGGCGCGGGCGGCGCGGGCGGCGCGGGACTCCCGCGGCTGCCCGCCTCCCTGACGGACCAGAAGCCGCGCTGGACGGAATGCGAGGCGCCCGTCAAGGCCCTCGGCCCCGCGGCGCGAGCCCCCGGCGCCCGCTGGCAGTGCGCCACGGTCCGGGCCCCGCTGGACTACGCCGACCCGGACGGCGAGACCCTCGGCATCGCCCTGATCCGCGCCCGGGCCGCCGACAGCGAGCGGCGGATCGGCTCGCTCCTGCTCAACTTCGGCGGCCCCGGCAGCTCCGGCGTGGCGAGCCTCCCCGGCTGGGGCACCGTCTTCGACGACCTCGGCTCCCGGTACGACCTGGTGGGTTTCGACCCGCGCGGGGTCGCCGGGAGTTCCGGGGTGGTGTGCCGGGACAGCGAGGCGATGGAGGCCGCAGCGTCCCGGCTCGACCACACGCCGGACGACGCGACGGAGGAGAAGGCGTTCCTGGCCGACGCCAAGGACTTCGCGGCCGGCTGCGAGCGCCGGTCCGGCACGGTGCTGCCCCATGTCGGCACCGAGAGCGCCGCCCGCGACATGGACCTCCTCCGCGCCGTCCTCGGTGACGACAGACTCCACTACCTCGGCTTCTCCTACGGCACCCGGCTCGGCGCGGTGTACGCCCACCTCTTCCCGCAGCGGGTGGGCCGGCTGGTGCTCGACGCGGTCAGCGATCCCTCCGCCGACGACGTGCGGCACGCGCGCAACCAGACCACCGGTTTCCAGCGCGCCCTGGAGAACTACCTCGCGGACTGCGCCGCGCAGGGCGCGGACTGCCCGGTCGGGACCGATCCGGAGGCCGGAGCCGAGCGGGTCGCCGCACTGCTGCGGCGGCTGGACCGCGATCCGCTCCCGGCCACCGGAGGGCGGGAGCTGACGGAGTCCCTGGCCCGGACCGGCATCGTCCGCGCCCTCTACACCGAGCAGCTCTGGACACGGCTGACCGACGCCCTGCGGGAAGCGCTCCAGGCGGGCACCGGGAGCCGGCTGCTCGCCCTGGCCGACGCCTACAACGACCGGGACGAGAGCGGCCGGTACAGCAACCAGAGCCACTCCCAGCGGGCCATATCCTGCGCCGACTCCGCCGACCGGCTGAGTCTGGACGAGGCCCGGGAGCTGCTGCCGGAGTTCCGCGAACTCTCCCCCGTCTTCGGGGAGTTCCTGGCCTGGGACCTGGCCGGCTGGTGCGCCGGCTGGCCGGTGCGGGAGGACGCGGGCCGACCGGACGTGAGCGCGAAGGGCGCCGACCCGATCCTGGTGATCGGCACCACCGGCGACCCGGCGACACCCTACGAGGGTGCGAGGATCATGGCCGACGGGCTCGGCAAGGGCGTGGGCATCCATCTGACGTACGAGGGCGAGGGGCACGGCGCGTACAGCTCCGGGAACGCCTGTACGAAGAGGGCCGTCGACGCCTACTTCCTCGACGGCGAGGTCCCGGAGGACGGCACGACCTGCTCCTGAGCCCTCCCGAACCCCCGACACTACGGAAGACGGAAGCCCCCCGCGCACCGAGCGGTGCGCGGGGGGCTTCCGCAAGCCCGTACCGGCCGGGCCGCCGTCGCTGCCGGTCAGTAGACCGGCTTCTCCGGCTCTATCTGGTTGACCCAGCCGATCACGCCGCCGCCGACATGCACGGCGTCCGAGAAGCCCGCGTTCTTCAGCACCGCGAGGACTTCCGCGGACCGGACACCCGTCTTGCAATGCAAGACGATCTTCCGGTCCTGGGGCAGGTCCTGCAGGGCGTTGCCCATCAGGAACTCGTTCTTGGGGATCAGCCGCGCGCCGGGGATGGAGACGATCTCGTACTCGTTCGGCTCCCGGACGTCGATGATGTCGATCTTCTCATCGTTGTCGATCCACTCCTTGAGCTGCGCCGGAGTGATCGTGGAGCCCGCCGCCGCCTCCTGCGCCTCCTCGGAGACGACACCGCAGAAGGCCTCGTAGTCGATGAGCTCGGTGACGGTCGGGTTCTCCCCGCAGACCGCGCAGTTCGGGTCCTTGCGGACCTTGACCTGCCGGTACTGCATCTCCAGGGCGTCGTAGATCATCAGCCGGCCGAGCAGGGGCTCGCCGATGCCGGCCAGCAGCTTGATGGCCTCGTTGGTCTGGATGGAGCCGATCGACGCGCAGAGCACGCCGAGCACGCCGCCCTCGGCGCAGGACGGGACCATGCCCGGCGGCGGGGGCTCCGGGTAGAGGCAGCGGTAGCACGGTCCGTGCTCGCTCCAGAAGACCGAGGCCTGGCCGTCGAAACGGTAGATCGAACCCCAGACGTACGGCTTGTTCAGCAGCACGCAGGCGTCGTTCACCAGGTAGCGGGTGGCGAAGTTGTCCGTGCCGTCCACGATCAGGTCGTAGTCGGCGAAGATCTCCATCACATTGGAGCTGTCCAGCCGCTCCGCGTGGATCCGGACGTCGACGTAGGGGTTGATGCCCAGGATGGTGTCCCGGGCGGACTCGGCCTTGGGCCGGCCGATGTCGGCCTGGCTGTGGATGACCTGGCGCTGCAGGTTGGACTCGTCCACCTCGTCGAACTCGACGATGCCGAGCGTGCCCACGCCGGCGGCGGCGAGGTACATCAGGGTCGGCGAGCCGAGCCCTCCGGCCCCGACGGCGAGCACCTTGGCGTTCTTGAGCCGCTTCTGCCCGTCCATCCCCACATCCGGGATGATCAGGTGGCGGGAGTACCTGCGGACCTCGTCGACGGTGAGCTCGGCGGCCGGCTCGACCAGGGGTGGCAGCGACACGGGGACTCCGTTGGTCGGTAAGAGGACAGTTGTTCTTTCCGTAACACTGCCACGCCCCTTCTCATTCCGAGACACGTGTTCCGATCCGCGAGACGAATTCGTCCCAGTACCCGGGCAGCGCCTCCCAGGGGGCGACGCCGTCACCGCGATCGGTCCGGTCCGTGAAGTAGACGGTCCCGGCGCCCAGCCAGCGGGCGGTCCGCAGCGCCTGCTCCAGATGGCCGCGCGGCAGGCAGTGGACCAGGTGGCAGAACCGCTCCGGAGGGTACTCCGCCGTCCACTCCGGCACCTGTGACCAGCGGTACTCCGCCCACGGCCCGGCGAAGGTCACCAGCTGGCCGGGGATCTCCGCGTAACCGGGGTCGGGGTGCAGCCCGTGCTCCAGCACCAGGTGCCCGCCCCGCCCCAGCGCCAGCAGGGCGTCCGCGAGGCGGCGGACCCCGTCCAGGGCGGCGTACCGGCTCGGGCAGCTGCGCAGATAGAACCCGTCCGTCCGGTACCACTCCGTGAAGCGCCGGGCGTCCGCGACGAGCTCGCCGAACGGCCGGGTGCCGTGGCCCAGGTCCAGCAGGCCGAGGACCCGCACCCCGCCGTTCCGCACCTGCCCGGCCGCCTCCAGGCAGCGCGGATCGGGCAGCGCGCCCGGCCCGCGCGCCACATCGAGGACCGCCCAGTCCAGCGGGGCGCCCGGACGGGTGAGCGCCGCCCACTCCGCGGGCGCGAGCAGCGGATGCGCGCAGCCGGGCACCCCGACGCCGGGCCGGGCGGCCGGTGCCGTCCGCACCACCCGCCGGGGGACGCTCCGGATCAGAGACGACATGCCGCCTCCATCCAGATGTCCGCCAGCGACTCCTCCAGGCCGATCCGGGGCCGCCAGCCGAGGCGGTCGCGGGCGGTCCGCACGTCCGCCTGCTGCCAGCTGCCGCAGCCGTCGGGGTACGGATGCGGGGACGGCGGAGGCGGCTGCTGCTCGCCCGTCCCGCCCGAGCCGGGCCCACGCTGAGACGCGATGTCCAGTTCGCGGACAGCGCCGCCGAATCCGGCCACCCGGGCGAGCACTCCGGCCACGTCGCGCAGCCGCACGGCCCGGCCGGTACCGATGTTGACGACGCCCTGGGCGGCCGACAGGGAGGCCGCGTGCACGGCGCGCGCGACGTCCCGTACGTCCACGAAGTCGCGCTGCACGCCCAGGCCGCCGACCCTGAGGTCGGTGTCGCCCGCCTGGATGGCGCGCCGCATGGCCTCGGCGAGCCGGCCGAGCGGGGAGCCGGCCGGCGTACCGGGCCCGGCCGGGGAGAACACCCGCAGCACCACCGCGTCCAGGTCCGAGCCGAGAACCAGCTCGGTCGCCGCCAGCTTGCTCACCCCGTAGGGCCCGCCGGGGCGCGGCACGGCGTCCTCGGCCGTGGAGGAGCCGGGCTGCGAGGGCCCGTACTCCGAGGCGCAGCCCACCTGCACCAGCCGCGCGCCGCAGCGGCTGCGGCGCAGCGCCTCGCAGACCGTCGCCACGGCGACGGTGTTGTGCCGGGTGAGCTCCCGGGCACCGCCGCGGGTGGTGCCCGCGCAGTTGACGACCACGCCGGGGTGCACCGCGTCCAGGAAGCGGGCCAGCGCGCCGGGGCTTCCACCGGCCAGGTCGAAGCGGACGTCGGCGTCGTCCCCGCGGCCGAGCGCGGTGAGCTGCGCGGCGGGGTCCGCGAGCAGCCGCTCGGCGACATGCCGCCCGATGAAGCCGTTGGCACCGATCAGCAGCACCCTCATCGCGCGCCCTCCCGCTCCCGGCCGGCGAGGTGGCCGGTGCGGCGGGACGGGCCCGGGGCGCCGGTGGGGAAGTCGCGTGGCGTCATGTCTCGTTCTCCTTGCGATTCGGGAAGGGCGGGGTCCGGTTCCGTCGGGAACCGGCGGGGCGGCCGGGGTGGGGAGCCGCCGGGTGGGGCCGCGGGCGGGGGGATCGCGGCGGGACGGAAGGGAAGGGGCGGAGGGGAGCGGTGCCGGTGTCCGGTGGTCACTGCCTTCGCCGGGCGGGGCGGGGAGCCGGCGGAGGAGGGCGGAGATCCGGCGGAGGAGGGCGGCGGGCGGACGGAGCGGAACGTTCCGCCTCCGCCCGGTGAGCCCCGCCGCGGAGGCCGCCGACCGGTCCCGCGACCGCGTCACCACGGCCCCGGTGAACGGGAGCGCCCCGGGGCGGCACCCCTGCCTCACGGGTCGCATACGGACCCACACGTTCCGTGAACACGTCAACGCGCACGACTGCACCACCGATCTCCGCACAGGCTGCCCGGCGGACAGCGGGACGACCGTACGAGGACAGGGCGCGGCGCGACGGACGGTTGTCCGCAGCACCACCAAAAGGGGTGAATGCTCGTGACTTTTCAGGCCCCGCGGCGTTGCGCGATCATCGGCGCCACGCCCGGCCCCGGTGTCCGGGAGCTGTCACCGGCTGCGTCGGCGCCCTCCGAGCCCGCGAAGGGCTGGTCCGCACACCGGTGCCGTGCCCGGCGGCGACCGGGAAGGACCCGGCGGGTACGGCCCGGCAGCGGCACCGGGCGGGCCCGGAACTACGGGAACGGCCAGGCGTTCGGCCGGCAGGTGATGCCGCCCGAGGAGAGCGACTTGGTCTGCTGCATCATCACCGGCGCCAACGCGCCCTGCGCCGTGCAGGACCGGTGGTTCAGGCCGAGCCGGTGGCCGACCTCGTGATTGATCAGCATCTCGCGGTACCCGGCGATGTCGTCGCCGAAGGTCGCCGACCCCTGCGCCCAGCGGTAGGCGTTGATCAGCACCCGCGGGGTGGACGCCGAGTCGCAGGAAACGTTGTCCACGGTGGTGTCGAGTCCTGACTTGGCGCACCAGACCCCGGTCGTGCCGGGGCTGGCCAGCGTGATCACGAAGTCGGCGTCCTCGCCGGTCACCCGGTCGAAGGTGCGGGCCCCGCCCCGGGACCAGCTCCGGTCGTCGTTGAGGGTGCGGTGGACGGCCTCGGCGAAGAGCTCGCCGTCCAGCGGGAGGTCCTTCTCGACGTCGACGCGGTAGCGCAGCACCTGCCCCTTGCCCGTGCCCTCCTCCGGGCGGCCGACGGTGCGGAAGGCGCCGGGGCCGGCGAGCTGCGGGTCGAGGGTCTCCTTCAGCGCCATCCGGGCCGCGTAGGACAGCCGTTGCGGCTTGCGGACCACGTTGCCCGGCTGTTCCACGGCCTTGCGGTCGTCGGAGCGCGAGAGGCCCGCGCCGTCGTCGCGCTGTCCGCCGCCGAGCACTGGGGCGGCGTCGGTGTTCGGTCCGCCGTCGGCGACCTGTCCCGCGACCACGATCGCCAGCACGGTCGTCACGGCGGCCGCCGCCACCCCGGTGAAGGCCCGGCCCCTGCCGCCCTTCTCCGCGCTCTCACCGGCCCCGGAAGGGCGGGCCCGGCGGTCGGGATCGTCTCCGCCGCCCGTGCCGCCCGTGCCGCCGCCGTCGCCGTCCTCCGGCGGTTCGCCGCCCGCCGCCGAGGGCGCGGGGCCCCGGCCGCGGCCGCCGTCCGGATGGCCGGGCCGCGGGTGGGTGCCGGGCGCCGGGGTGCCGGCCGGGAACACCCCGTCGTCGAACGCCTCGACGAACTCCTGCCGCGGCCTCGGCACGGTCCCGCCGGCCGGCCGCAGCGGCGGGGCGATGCCCGTGCCGTACGGCGCCGGGCGCGCGGGCGCGGCGCCCCAGCCACCGCCCGACTCGTACTGCTGGGGGTGACCCCCGCGCACGCGGGGTGTGCCGTGCGGCGGGGTCCCGTACACCGGCGTCCCGTGGGCGGGGGTGCCGTAGACCGGAGTCCCGTGGGCGGGCGTCCCGGGCGCGGGCGTGCCCCTCGGCGGGGTTCCGTACGCCGGGCTTCCGTACGCCGGGGTGCCGTGGGCGGGAGTGCCCTGCGGCGGCGTCCCGTAGGGGGCGGCGCCCTGCGGCCGCGCGGCCCGGGGCGCCCGGGGGCGCTCGTACGGTGCTCCGGGGGCCGTCGCCACGCCCGGCCCGCCCCGCCCCGCGGCGGAGCCGGCGGCCGTGGCGGCGGTGGCCGGCGCGTCCGGCCGGGGGGCTCCGGGGTTCCCGGCCGGTTCAGTGCGGCTCCGACGGCTATGACGTCCCACGCGTCGCTTCAGCTCCTGCCCGCATCAGCGGTCGTCTCGTGCAGCAGTTCGCGGAAGGCCCGCGCCACCGCCTCCGGGTATTCCATCATCGCTACGTGTCCGGCCTCCGGCAGAGCGAGAAGCCGGGAGTCACGGAAGGCCGAGGACGCCCGGCGGGCCATCCGGAAGGACACGAGCCGGTCGCGACCGCCGTAGACGAGCAGAGTCGGTGCGAGCACCCGCTCGGCCTGCCGCCACAGAGAGTGTTGCCCGCCGAGGGTGTACGCGTCCACCACTCCTCGGGCCGAGCGTGTCATCACGTCCCAGAAATACGGCAGTCCGAGGCGCCGCTCGTACTCCGCGACGGCGGCCCGGAATCCCTCCGCGTCCACGCGCGCGGGATCTCCGTAACAGAGGGTGAGAACTTCGCGGGTGCGCCGCTCGGCCGTCCAGTCCCTGGTCGCGCGGCTGAACAGGGCGGCCACGCCCGGGACCGCGAGCAGTCCGGTCGGGACGGCGGAGAGCTGGGGGCGCCACTCGGGCAGCGCGGGCGAGACCAGCGTGAGGGTGCGCACCAGGTCGGGCCGGACGGCCGCGACCCGGGTGACAACGGCTCCCCCGAGCGAATTGCCGAACAGATGGACGGGGCCGCGGCCGGCGGCGTCCAGCAGGCGGATCACGGCGCGGGCGTGCCCAGATATGGAGTAGTTGCCGTCGTCGGGGGGAGGCGAGTGGCCGAAGCCGGGGAGGTCCACCGCCTCCGCGTCCAGATGGCCCGCCAACTCGCCCATCAGCGCGGACCAGTTGGCGGAGGAGCCGCCGAGTCCGTGCACATACAGCGCGGGCGGCAGTCCGTCGCGCGCGGGCGGGCGGCAGCGGACGCTCAGGGTCAGGCCGGAGAGGGCGACGGTGCGCAGTTCCTCACCCGGAACGACCGCGGCCCCCTGCGCCGCGGTCACCTCGGCCGCGGCGGGGACCGGTGGCAGCTCGGTCGACGACATGCCGCAATGTTACGAGACGATCACACCTGCTTCCGTGTGTCCGCCGTCACAGGCCCGCATCGCGCGGGGCTGCCGCTGCTCCTAGGCTCGGCAAGGGGGATGGGGTTCGGTGTAAGAGCGCTCGGCCTGGAAAGGGAAGCACGCATGTCAGCAGATCCCACAGAACCGGACACCTTCGAGGACGAGACCGGCACCGGCGAGGAGGAGCCCGACATCGAGACCCCCGAGGCGGACGCGGCCGAACAGCGCGCCGAACTCCAGGAGCGCGAGGGCGAGCCGCTGCCCGAGCACGTCCCCGACGCCGCCAATCCGGCCGACGCCGTGGAGCAGGCCCGGGTGGTGGAACTCGACGAGGAGGACTACCGCTGATCCCCCGGAACCGGAGCGGGCGCCGGGGCCCGGGCCGGGAACCGGGGCCGGGCCGGGGGGCCGCGGCCGGGAAACGACCCGTAACCCAACCGGTTTCACCCCTTACGTCCGCAATGCCCTGTCCGGTCGGTGAAATTGTCGGTCGGCACCGCGCACAGCCGGGTTACCCGAAAGTACGATGGCGGCGCGGTGTTCACCGTGCAAGGAACGATTCTTGGGAGGCGGCGTGACAGCCATCGAGCAGACCGAGGCGCGCCCACGGGGTACGCGCCTGCCGCGCCGGGCCCGTCGCAACCAGCTGCTGGGGGCCGCCCAGGAGGTCTTCGTGGCCCAGGGCTACCACGCCGCGGCGATGGACGACATCGCCGAGCGCGCGGGGGTCAGCAAGCCGGTGCTCTACCAGCACTTCCCCGGCAAGCTCGATCTCTACCTCGCCCTGCTGGACCAGCACTGCGACGCCCTCATGGACGCGGTCCGCGCGGCGCTCGCCTCCACCTCGGACAACAAGCTGCGCGTCGAGGCCACCATCGACGCCTACTTCGCGTACGTCGAGAACAAGGGCGGCGCGTTCCGGCTGGTCTTCGAGTCGGACCTCACCAACGAGCCCGCCGTCGCCGAGCGGGTGGAGCGGGTGAGCCTGGAGAGCGCCAAGGCCGTCAGCGAGGTGATCGCCGAGGACACCGACCTGCCGCCCGAGGAGGCGATGCTGCTCGCCGTCGGCATGTGCGGCATGGCGCAGATCACCGCGCGCTACTGGCTCAGCTCGGGCCAGCAGGTGCCGCGCGACGCGGCGGCCAAGCTGATCTCCTCGCTCTCCTGGCGCGGTATCGCCGGCTTCCCGCTGCACGGCTCGAACCAGCAGGACTGAGCGGACGCCGCCCCGGCCGCCACCCCGGTTGTCCCCCTTGTTCGCCGCAAGCGTGCGGCCGTACACGAGTACGGGCCCCGGACCGGGCTAATCTTGCCTGCGTACGGCGCGGCAGGCCGCGCACCCTTCCCCGGGCCCGTTCGCCGGGGAAACCGAATACGTCGGAGGGACATAGCCGTGGAGGTCAAGATCGGCGTGCAGCACACGCCTCGGGAGATCGTTCTCGAGAGCGCGCAGACTGCCGACGAGGTCGAGCGGGCGGTGGCCGACGCGCTCGCCGGCAAGGCACAGCTGCTGACCCTGGTCGACGAGCACGGCCGCAAGGTCCTGGTGCCGTCCGAGAAGCTCGCCTATGTGGAGATCGGCGAGCAGGCGGTCCGCAAGGTCGGCTTCGGCGCCCTGTAGACGGGGCCGGCCACGCAGCACAGCGCACGTGCGGCGGCCCGGGAGTCCGGTGGACTCCCGGGCCGCCGCACGTCCGCGTAGGCGGGCCCGCGCCCGCCCCGCGCCTCCTCCGCCACCGGGCGGAACCACCCACCGGCCCCGGAGGATTACCGTCCGGAGGCGCGGGGTACGACGCAGCAGGGGCCGGTGCCGAGCCGACCGCCGGTCACGGGAAACGGGAGGGACGCATCGATGCTGTGGGAAGCCCTGGGATCGGTTCTGATCGGCTTCGCCGTCGCCTCCGCCGGTGTGCGGTGGCTGTCCGGCCGGCTCCCCGCCTCGCCGCTGGTGTACGCCACCGGCCCCGTCGCCGCCCTCTTCGGCTTCCTGATCACGCGCACGGTGATGGGGCCCGGCCACGCCCTCGCGAGTCTGGCCGGCGCCCTGGTCGTCGCCGCCGCGCTGCTGTCCCTGCTGGTCCGCAGGCCGGGACGGATGCGCCGGTCCGCCGCTGCCTGACGGTCCGGCCCGGCGGGCCGCGCGGCGGTCAGGCCGCGAGCCCCAGCGCGGCCATCCGCTTGGTGTGCGCCTCCGTGATCCGGGAGAACATCCGTCCCACCTCCGCCAGGTCGAAGCCGTCCGCGAGACCGCCGACCAGCATCGTGGAGAGCGCGTCCCGCTCCGCGACCACCCGCTGCGCCTGGCTGAGCGCCTCGCCCATCAGCCGCCGTGCCCAGAGCGCCAGCCGCCCGCCGACCCGCGGGTCGGCCTCGATGGCCGCCCGCACCTTCTCCACCGCGAAGCTCGCGTGCCCGGTGTCGTCGAGAACCTGCAGCACGAGGTCCCGGGTGTCGGAGTCCAGCCGGACGGCCACCTCCCGGTAGAAGTCGCTGGCGATGGAGTCGCCGACATACGCCTTGACGAGACCCTCCAGCCAGTCCGACGGGGCGGTCTGGCGGTGGAAGCCGTCCAGGGCCGCGGCGAAGGGCTCCATGGCCGTCTTCGGCTCCGCGTCGATCGCGCTCAGCCGGTCCCGCAGCCGCTCGAAGTGGTGGAATTCGGCGGAGGCCATCTTCGCCAGCTCCGCCTTGTCCTCCAGGGTCGGCGCCATCTTGGCGTCCTCGGCCAGCCGCTCGAAGGCGGCGAGCTCGCCGTACGCCAGGGCGCCCAGCAGATCCACCACGGCCGCCCGGTACTGCGGGTCGGCGGATGCCTCCGCCCAGTTCCGGGCGGCGATCCCGGTGTGCTGCCCGGCCGGGCCGGCAGGGGCGTCGGTGCTTGCGTCAGGGGTCTCGTCGGGCGTCTCCATGCAGCGCACAATAGTCCGCCCGGGGCGGCCCGGGAGGGGCCGGCCGCCCCCTCCCGCGGAGCCCGGGAGCGAGAAGGACCCAATACAAATGCGCGATTCCGGGGTACAGTGGTATTGCGCCCGCCGACCACCGGCGGGTCCGTCGCATGTGGAGTATGTGGAGTCCTCCCCAGGAGTCCGTCGCATGTGGAAACACCTGAGGCACATTCCTCAGCACCCCAGCGGATGCCCGGTCGGTTGGCCGATCGGCTTCCAACCCCGACCGCCCTCCCCGCGGCGCGTACCACCGTACGGACCGCACATGAGGGAACCGCTCGTGACGCGAGCGCGTGATGCGGAGGCAGTGGTCCCGCACTGTCCGGCAGGTCCTGGTGACCGGCCGATGAACCGGCGCGGTACTGACCCCCTCCGCCGCCTCGTGTCGCGTCTCACAGAAGAGGCAAGACCCTGACTACGTTCCGAGACATCGGGATCCTTCCCGAGACCGCCGAGGCCCTTGAGGCCGTCGGCATCACGTCCCCCTTCCCGATCCAGGAGATGACCCTCCCCGTCGCGCTCTCCGGGTCCGACGTCATCGGCCAGGCCAAGACCGGCACCGGCAAGACGCTCGGCTTCGGCCTGCCGATCCTGGAGCGCGTGACCGTCCCCGCCGACGTCGAGGCCGGCCGTGCCGAAGCCGGGCAGCTGACGGACGCCCCGCAGGCGCTCGTGGTCGTCCCCACCCGCGAGCTCTGCCAGCAGGTCACCAACGACCTGCTCACCGCCGGCAAGGTCCGCAATGTGCGCGTCGTCGCCATCTACGGCGGCCGGGCGTACGAGCCGCAGGTCGAGGCGCTCAAGAAGGGCGTCGACGTCGTCGTCGGCACCCCGGGCCGGCTGCTCGACCTGGCGGGCCAGCGCAAGCTGGATCTCTCCGCCGTCCGCGCGCTCGTCCTCGACGAGGCCGACGAGATGCTCGACCTGGGCTTCCTGCCGGACGTCGAGCGGATCATCCAGCTGCTGCCGGCCAAGCGGCAGACCATGCTGTTCTCGGCCACCATGCCCGGCCAGGTCATCTCCCTGGCCCGGCGCTACATGTCGCAGCCCACGCACATCAGCGCGACCACTCCGGACGACGTGGGCCAGACGGTGGCCAACACCGAGCAGTTCGTCTACCGCGCGCACTCCATGGACAAGCCGGAGATGGTCTCCCGCATCCTCCAGGCCGAGGGCCGCGGGCTGGCGATGATCTTCTGCCGCACCAAGCGGACGGCCGCCGACATCGCCGACCAGCTCGCCCGCCGGGGCTTCGCCTCCGGCGCCGTCCACGGAGACCTCGGCCAGGGCGCGCGCGAGCAGGCACTGCGCGCCTTCCGCAACGGCAAGGTCGATGTGCTGGTCTGCACCGACGTCGCCGCGCGCGGTATCGACGTCGACAACGTCACCCACGTCATCAACTACCAGTCGCCCGAGGACGAGAAGACCTACCTGCACCGCATCGGCCGCACCGGCCGCGCGGGCAAGTCGGGTATCGCCGTCACCCTCGTCGACTGGGACGACATCCCGCGCTGGAAGCTGATCAACAAGGCGCTGGACCTGCCGTTCGACGACCCGGAGGAGACGTACTCCACCTCCGAGCACCTGTACGAGCAGCTGAACATCCCCGAGGGCACCACCGGCGTCCTGCCGCGTGCCGAGCGGACCCGCGCCGGTCTGGGCGCCGAGGAGATCGAGGACCTCGGTGAGACCGGTGGCCGCGGTCGCCGCGGCACCGGCGGACGCGGCGGGGCACCGGCGGCCAAGGAGGAGGAGCGTCCGCGGCGCACCCGCGCCCCGCGCTCCCGCCGCCGCACCCGCGCCGGCGAGCCGCTGACCGGCGGGAGCGGTGACGCGGAGCGGGCCGCCGCCACGGCCGAGGGCACGTCCCCGGACGGAGCGTCCGGTTCCGCCCCGGACACCGCCGACGCCTCCGCCGGTACCCCGGCGCCGCGGACCCCGCGCCGTCGCCGCCGTACCCGTTCGGGCGCCGCCGCCAAGCCGGAGGGCGCGGCCCCGGCCCCGGAGGCGCAGCAGGAGACGGCGCAGGGCCACGGTGAGGGCGAGGCCAAGCCGGCCCGCCGCCGCCGTCGTACCCGGGCCGGTTCGGCCGCCTCCGCCGAGGCCTCCTCGGAGAGCTGACCCGCACGCACCACCACGCGGCCCGGTGGCCCGGCCCTCCGCTCGGCGGGGGACCGGGCCACCGGGCTGCCCGGGGCCGGCGGCCGCCGCGCCGTCGGTGCGGACCGATAGCCTCGGCCCATGAGCAGGCCACCGATCCTCACCCTGCCCGCGTGTGCCCGGGCCCGCCGACTCACCACCGCGCGCGGTGACTTCGCCGTGCACGAGGCCGTACCGCCCGAGGGCGCGGCGCCCCGCGGTACGGCTCTGCTGATCCCGGGCTACACCGGCAGCAAGGAGGACTTCATCGCGCTGCTGGAGCCGCTGGCGCTGGCCGGTTTCCGGGTGGTCGCGGTGGACGGGCGGGGACAGCACGAGAGCGGGGGGCCACGCGACGAGGCCGCCTACGCGCAGGCCGAGCTCGCGCGCGACGTGCTCGTCCAGGCCGCCGCGGTGACGGCGGAGGCGGCCGGTCCCCTGCATCTGCTGGGGCACTCGCTCGGCGGGCTGATCAGCCGCGCCGCCGTCCTGCGGGATCCGGCGCCGTTCAGCTCGCTCACCCTGATGAGCTCAGGCCCGGCGGCGATCACGCCGGCCCAGCAGGCGCGGACCAAGCTGCTGGTCGACGCCCTGCGGGTGATGGACATGGAGTCGGTCTGGCAGGCCATGCGGGAGTCCGACGCCCGGGCGGCCGCGGGGGTCGGGGACGGCGCCGCGGGCACCCCGGAGGTGGCCGACATCGCGGACACCCCGGAGGTCCCCGACGCCACGGCGGCCTTTCTGCACCGCCGCTGGACGGGCACCGTGCCGGAGCAGCTGATCGCCACGGGCCGGCAGTTGATCGCCGAGCCGGACCGGGTGGCGGAGCTGGCCGCCGTGCCGCTGCCGAAGCACGTACTGTCGGGCACGGTCGACTACGCCTGGCCGGTGACGCTGATGGAGCGGATGGCGGTCCGGCTGGGGGCCCGGCACACCGTCATCGAGGGCGCGGAGCACTCGCCGAACGCCGAGCGTCCGCTGGAGACGGCACGGGCCCTGGCGGAGTTCTGGGCGGCGGCCGGGGACTGAACCGGCGGAGCGGGCGGGGGCCGGTCCGGGGCGAGCCGGCGCCGTGCGGGCCCCGGAAGGCACGGGGCGCCCCGGCTCCCCGGGCGGGCCCGGGGAGCCGGACCGGCCCGCCGGGGAACGGTTGTCCGGGGGACGGTTGTCCGGGGAAACGGCCCGGCGGCGCCTCCGCTCAGTACTGCGGCCGCAGATGGTCCCAGAATCCGTCGCGCAGGATCCGGCGGAGACCGGCGTGGCCGCGCAGGGAGTGCTGGAGCAGCTCCTCGGCCTCGTTGAGCAGCTCTTGGTCCGCCTGGGGCGGGAGATACGGATAGCCGGGCAGCATCTCGGCGAGGGTGTCCCGGCCGCGCTCGGCCAGCCAGCGGGCGGCGATCCGGGCGCCCACGAACCGTACGTCCTCGCGGCCGGGCGGGAGCCCCTCGCAGAGCACGTGGTCGCCGCCGGGCTCCGCGGCGGCCCGGACGGTGACGTAGGGCTTGAAGAACTCCAGGTCGAAGACGCGCTGGCTGTCCACCTCCCAGAGCAGCGGATCGGCCTGGTTGCGGCCGGCCACCGCCTCGATGCCCCAGAGGTGTACGCGGGCGCCGTAGCCCTGGGCCGCCTCCACGGCGGACACCAGATCCTCGTCGCCGCCGATCAGCACCGCGTCGCTGATGGCGCGGTGCCGGGCCAGGGACTCCAGGTCGCCGCGGATCAGGGAGTCGACGCCCTTCTGCTGGTTGTTGGCGTTGAGGTTGCCGAGCCGGACCTTGACGTCGGGCAGTTCCGCGATCCGCTGCTGCTCGGGGGTGTGGATCCGGCGCCGGGCCCCGTCGTACCAGTAGACGCGGAGCAGCCGGCTGTCCGGGAAGATCGTCCGGGCCTTGTCGATGAAGGCCTCGATCAGCCCTTCTGCGTCGAGCTCGAAGGCCCGGCGGTCCTCCACGCCCGTGACGAGCCGGCCGGCCGCCGCGTAGACGTATCCGGCGTCGGCGAAGACGGCGTGGGTGGAGGGGGTGGTCGCGACCTCGGCGAGCACCCGCTGCAGGAGTTCGTTGGTGCGCTGGATGCCGGCCGCCACCTCGCCCAGCCGCAGGCCCGCGTACGGGTCCGTCCCGGAGCCCGCGGCCGCGGGCGGCCGCGGCGGCGGGATCGGGGAGGTCTCTGCGGCGTCGTCGTCCATACGGCTCCATTGTCCCGGCGGCCCGCGGGCGGGCACAACCGGCCCGTGGGCGGCGGCCCTCACCGGTCCTCACCCGGGATTGATTAGGCAAGCGAAAAATTTCGTTAGCGTAGGGAATGTTTGTACCACGCAAGCCGTTGGAAACCGTGAGAGGCGGGGACCGACCGCCCCCGCCGACCGCTCTTCCGCCACGGCCGGACGACCGCCGTGACCCCCGCGGGACCGCAACGCGGTTCCCGCACCAGCAGTTCTCCAGTAGTTCTCCGCAGGAGGATCAGACGAAGGGAGAAGCGCTTGCGCTTCCAGATCATGCATCTTGACGACATCGACGGCTCGGCCGTCGACTGCAGCGTCGTGGACGCCGCCTCCGTCAACCGGATCGTGCAGCAGGCCGCGGCAGCCGGCCGCCGCCTCTACATCCGCCCGGCCGAGACCCCGGCCTCGTAACGCGCGCCGCCGGGCCGGAGCCTTCCGCGCCCGGCCGGACCGGCGGACACATCACGCCCCCGTGCGCATCGGACGTACGGGGGCGCGGTCGTGCCCGGAGGGAAGCCGGTCCGGGGCGGGCCCGGAGACCGTTCCGGTCCCCGTCAAGCGCCCTGGACGAACTGGATGATCCCGTTGGCGATCTGCTGCACCGCGATGGCCGACAGCAGCATCCCGGACAGCCTGGTCACCAGCACCACACCGCCGTCCTTGATCAGCCGGATGACCAGCAGCGAATAGCGCATGACCAGCCACAGCACCACGTGCATCGCCAGGATGGCCGCCCACACCGCGAGCTGGCCGTCCAGGCCGTCCGCCTTCCGCACCGCCAGGATGACGGTGACGATCGCGCCGGGCCCGGCCAGCAGCGGCATGCCCAGCGGGACGAGCGCGACATTGACGTCCTTGGTCTGCGTGGGTTCGTCCGTCTTGCCGGTCAGCAGGTCGAGGGCGATGAGCAGCAGCAGAAGTCCGCCCGCGACCATCAGCGCCGGGACGGACACATGCAGGTAGTCGAGGATCTGCTGGCCGAAGACTCCGAAGACGGCGATGACGCCGAAGGCCACCAGCACCGCCTGCAGGGCCATCCGGCGCTGCACCTTGGTGGCCCGGCCGGAGGTCAGGGCGAGGAAGATCGGGGTGATGCCGGGCGGGTCCATGATCACGAAAAGGGTGACAAAGACGGAACCGAAGAGAGCGACGTCGAACACAGGGGTGCCTTGCGGGAAGAGGGGTGGAGGACGCGGACGGCATACGGCCGGCCGGGGGCCCGGGCGGGGCGGGGCGTGCGAGGAAGTGCCCGGTGAGGGGCGCGCGCGGCCGGTGGCTCAGCCGCCGGTGCCGGGCACGGGGAAGGCGCCGGTGGCCCGGCGCACGATCTCGCCGTAGATCTCCGGGTCGGTCGTGTACTCCCCGAGCCGGCAGCTCTTGCGGCTGCCGTGGTAGTCGCTCGACCCGGTGGTGAGCAGCCCGAGGTCCCCGGCGAGGGAGCGCAGCCGGGCACGGGCGGTGGCGTCGTGGTCCATGTGGTCCACCTCGATCCCGTCGAGGCCGGCCGCCGCCAGTTCCGCGATCTCGTCCTCACTGACACAGGCGCCGCGCCGCGCCGCCAGCGGGTGGGCGAGGACGGTGACTCCTCCGGCGGCCCTGACCAGCCGGACCGCGGCGAAGGGATCGAGTTCGTGTTTCCCGGCGTAGGCCCGTCCGCCGTCCGCGAGCCATTCGGGCGTGAAGGCCTCCGAGACGCTGCCGACGACTCCCAGCTCGACCAGGGCCGTGGCGATGTGCGGCCGCCCGACGGAGCCGTCGCCGGCGATCCGCGCCACCTGCTCCCAGGTGATCGGGACGCCCAGTTCGCGCAGCTTGGCGACCATGGCCCGGGCGCGCGGCACCCGGTCGTCCCGGACCAGCTCCCGCTCCCGCTCCAGCTCCGGCTCGGCCGGGTCGAAGAGGTAGGCCAGCAGGTGGAGCCCGGTCCCGCCGGACGTACGGCAGGACAGCTCGGCGCCGGTGACGAGGGTGAGCCCCTCGGGCAGCGCGGCCGCGGCGGCGGCGTGGCCGCGGACCGTGTCGTGGTCGGTCAGCGCGACCACGTCCAGTCCGGCCGCGGCGGCGTTCCGCACCAGCTCGGCGGGGGTGTCGGTGCCGTCCGAGGCCGTGGAGTGGGTGTGCAGGTCGATGCGCACGGCACGGCTCCAGGGACGGTACGGAAAGGGTCGGGGACGACGCCCCAGTCGGACGGGGCGCGGAGCGGAGCGGGACGGGGCGCGGAGCGGAGCGGGACGGGGCGCGGAGCGGAGCGGGACGGGGCGCGGAGCGGAGCGGAGCGGGACGGGGCGCGGAGCGGAGCGGGAGCCTGCGCCGAGCCGGCACGGAAGCGGCGCGGGCCGGACGGGCCCACCGGGCGGCCGGCCGTCACGAGGAGCCGGGCCCGGGGTGACAGCGCGCGGCGCGGGCCGGGTGGCGCGGGATCAGTCCAGCAGGCGCGGGGAGAGCGCCCCGCAGGGCAGCAGGTCGACCTCGGCGCCCGCGTCCCGCAGATCGGTGAGGACGAGCTCGTCGTACATCAGCAGCCCGGTCTGCTCGGGCCAGACGATGGCCCAGAGCCACATGCCCAGCGCCTCCCCGGCGAAGACAGCGCGGTCCGGGGGGACGTCCCGCACCGGCCACAGGGGGGTCGGCCGGCCGGCCGCGTGCAGCTTGACGTCCGGCGGGTCGTCCACGCGCATGTGGGGGCCCGGGTCCGGGCCGGGGATGCCCGCGTACCGGGCGCCCAGCCCGACGCCCAGCTCCTCGGCGATCAGCAGCAGTTCCCCCATGCCACCCAGGGGGCCGGGCCCGGAGCAGGCGACGGCGGTGGCGCGGCCGCCACTGCGGTCGTCACCCGCGCAGGCGATCCCGGTGAACAGCCAGCCGACCGGCAGCGGCCACGGCATCCACACCGGGACCCGGGCCCGTTTCACCACGACCGTGAGGGCTTCGACGCTGGGCGGGACGACCGGCTGCAGGGGATGGACCGTGCCGTGTACATCGCACTGCCAGGTGTCCGCGAAGAGTCCGGGCGGCCGGACCCTCCCACCGCACTTCGGGCAACTCGGTTCACCCCTCATAAGGGTTAACGGTCCTCCCCGGCACCCGCCGCGTCAAGGACGATCACTCGTCCGGGGGCGCAAAAGTCCGACAAACGCCGGACGCATATGACATCCCGCGGGCGTATCCAGGACGGCCTGCCGCTGTCCGCGGCTAATCGGCCAGAGCGACGCCCGCGCGCAGGGGATCCCGCAGGTCCGTGCCGTGGGCCAGCCAGCGCTCCTCCAGCGCGGCCGCGCCGTGCACCCGCTTCCACGCCGCCTCGTTGGCCGTCATCGGCAGCAGGGGGAGGAAGCGGACGGGGTCCATGGGATCGTCCAGCTCCAGGTCCTCCACCAGGCCGCCCGGCTCGGCCACCAGGACGGAGCCGAAGGGCGCCCCGGGCCAGAGGGGTTCGCCCAGGTCGAGCGAGGCGCCGGGGGCGATCACCACGCCCTCCACCTGGGGCGAGGCGGCGAGCACGGCCAGCGGCCGGAACACCTGGTCGGTGTCCGCGCGGCCGGCGCGCACGGAGAGGACGAGTTCGGCCCGCGGGCCGCGCACCGGGTCGGCGACCACGGCCGTCGGGTCGGTCATCGGCTGCGCGGACATCCCGAGGGTGGCGTATCTCACAAGGTCTCCGTCACGGAAACGGAGCACCTCGATGCGGTCCGCGCCGAGGAAGGTGACGGCCGCGCGGGCGTCGGGTTCGCCGAGTGCCGAGCTCAGCCGGGCTTCCACCAGCTGCGAAACGTGAGACATGGGGCGAGCATAGACGCGAGGGAGAACGGCGGGACGCCCGCAGGGAAGCGTTCCGCCATCACATATGACTGCTAGTCTGAGCCGTCGGCCAGGACGTGCGTGCGAGAGCACCGTCCAACTCGGCCGGACGTCAGTCTCGCGGCACGCGCCGCGATCGGCGCTTCCCCCACGGGGGACCGACCGGAGGAGGTGGGGCTGCACATGGATCCCAGTCGACCGTGCAGTACCGGCGGCTCTTCCGCGCCGCGGCTGTTCCTCGCGATCTGAGCCCTGACGTACCCCACCGCCTCACGCGGTAATCGTCCGGCCCCAGGATTTTTCTCCGTCGCCCGAGGGCACCCGGAGACCGTCACCGCGGAGTTCCGCAGCGCACGGCGGAAGAGCATTCCGTCTCCACCCCGTTCCGTGTCCGCAGCGACCCGCCGCTCGCCGCGCGACCCGCCGCACCGCCGGCTTTGCGGACGTTCGGCCGTAGACCGCCGTACGCCCCCATTCCCGGCAGTGCTGCCCGTTCGCCCGGTGGCCGGCCCGCGAAGGAGCTTGCCATGTCCATGATCCGTGACCTGCGAGCGGCGGTGCGCCCGTCGTTCCGTCCCTCGCTCCGCAAGGGGCACCCCTACCCGGGCACGACCGCGGCGGCCGACTGCCCCGAGGTCCCGAGCGCCGTGGTGGACTGCGCCGTCTACCAGGACGGGCGCCGCGGCCGCGACCGCCTCTCCCCCGCCGCCGCCGTCGAGCGGGTCCGCTCCGAGGGCGGTTTCGTCTGGATCGGCCTGCACGAGCCGACGGAGGCCGAATTCGCCGGTATCGCCCGGGAGTTCGATCTGCACCCGCTGGCCGTCGAGGACGCCGTCCACGCCCACCAGCGGCCGAAGCTGGAGCGCTACGACGACACCCTCTTCACCGTCTTCAAGACCATCCACTACGTGAAGCACGCCGAACTCACCGCCACCAGCGAGGTCGTGGAGACCGGCGAGGTCATGTGCTTCACCGGCCGGGACTTCGTCATCACCGTCCGGCACGGCGGCCACGGCTCCCTGCGGTCCCTCCGCCACCGGCTGGAGGACGACCCGGAGTTGCTGGTCAAGGGGCCGTCCGTGGTGCTGCACGCCATCGCCGACCAGACCGTCGACGGCTACATCGCCGTCGCCGACGCCGTGCAGGACGACATCGACGAGGTCGAGATCGACGTCTTCAGCTCGGCGCCGGGCGGCGGCGGGCCGCGCGGCGGCGACGCCGGGCGCATCTACCAGCTCAAGCGCGAGGTGCTGGAGTTCAAGCGGGCGGTGTCGCCGCTGCTGAGGCCGACGCAGCTGCTGAGCGAGCGTCCGATGCGGATGATCGACCCGGAGATCCAGACCTATTTCCGGGACGTCGCCGACCACTTGGCCCGGGTCAACGAGCAGGTGGTGTCCTTCGACGACCTGCTCAACTCGATCCTCCAGGCCAATCTGGCGCAGGCGACCGTCGCGCAGAACGAGGACATGCGCAAGATCACGGCCTGGGCGGCCATCATCGCCGTACCCACCATGATCTGCGGGGTCTACGGCATGAACTTCTCCTACATGCCGGAGACCGACTGGAAGTACGGCTATCCGGTGGTGATGGCGGCGATCGGCGGCATCTGCCTCACCATGTACCGGCTCTTCAAGCGCAACGGCTGGCTGTGAGCGCCCGCCGCGGCTGCGTAGGCTGGCGGGCATGACAAGCACGCAGGGGCAGACGGGGGCGCCGGCGACGCCGCTGGAGCGCGCGCTCATCGAGGAGGCCGCGAAGAAGTCCGGGCTGGTCTGGGTGCGCGGCTCCGAGGGCCCGGAGCGCGCCCTGTGGCACGTCTGGCACGAGGGCGCCGTCTGCGTGGTCGGCGACGGGCCCGGCGAACAGCCGCTCACCGGGCTCGGCCGGGCGGAGGCCTCCCGGGGCCCGGCCACCGTGACGGTGACGGTGCGGAGCAAGGACAAGGGCGGGCGGCTGGTCTCCTTCGAGGCCACCGTCACGGAACTCGCGGCCGGTTCCGCGGAGTGGGCCGCCGCGGTGGCCGAGCTCAAGGGCAAGCGGCTCAACGCGCCGGACTCGGAGACCATCACCGAGCGCTGGGCCCGCGAGTGCCGGGTACTGCGGCTGACCCCGGCCGGCGGTCCGGCGCCGCTACCGGACGGCTCCCTGGCCGCGGCCCCGCCGGCCACCCCCGCCACCACGCGGCGGGCGGCCCCGGGCGCCCTGCCGAAGCTGCTGCTGCGGGGGCGCGGGGGCCGCTGACGCGGAGTCGGCGACGGGTGGGCGGGCCCCGCCTCCCGGGGCGTACGGCGCTGTGCGGGACGGGCGTTCACGGTCCCGGGGATCGGCCGAGCGGTCCGGCGGCGCGTGGCCGGCGCCGTGTCACTCCGTGGTGATCTCCGGCCCGTAGTCGACGATGTCGCCCTTCTCCGGGGCCTTGAGGCCGAAGTCCTTGTTCCAGTCGGTGAGCCGGAGGACCCCCGCGTCCCCGGCCCGCTGGAAGCGCAGCGGATACGGCGTGCCCTCCAGGGAGACGTCGATGGTGCCGCCGGCGCCGCCACCGGCGGCCACCCGTATCGCGCGGACGCCGCCGACCTCCGTGTACTCCTCCTTGGACCGGTCGCCGTGGAGGACGAGCAGCCCGTCGAGCAGCACCGCCATGTCGGTGAACCCGGTGAACTGCTTGTACGCGGGGTCGCTCGTGGGCACCTTGACGTACTTGTCGTCGAGCTTCCCGGCCGCCTCGATGTCCGCCTTGCTCGGCTTCTCCTGCCGGCTCTTCCAGAACGCCGCGTCGGCCTTGAGGTAGAGGTCCTTCTCGACACGCAGCAGTTCGAAGGTGCTGGAGCCGGCGGTGACCCGGCCGCTGCCGCCGTCCTCCTTGAGCCGCATGTCGAGCTCGTACGTCCGGCCCTTGCTGACGACGTTGCCGGACAGCCGGACGGCGTCGGCGGCGTCCGCGGCCTTGATGGCCCGGCCCTCGATCTTCTTGGCGGAGAGCTTGCCCACCCCGTTCGTCCCCGCGTCCGGGTCCTTCTCCTCCGCCGAGCATCCCGTGAGGGCAGCGGTGAGGCCCAGCAACACCGCTGCCACGGACGCCGCGTAGCGTGTGCGGGGGGCGGCGGCCGGGGTCCGGAGATGTGCGGTCACGTCGGTTGTGCCTCCTGAGTGCGGGGGGACTCGACGGCAGCGTACCGGTGCTGTCCAGGCCCCCGGCCGGGCCCGCGGGGGCCCGGCGCCACCCCGGCGGGCGGGACCGGGGCACGTTAGCCTGAACCCGTCATCAGCCCGTTTTTCCCGGCAAAGGAGACCCGCGCCATGGCGTCAGGCACCCCCCGGGTGTTCGTCTCGCACCTCGCGGGTGTCCCGGTGTTCGACCCCAACGGCGACCAGGTGGGGCGGGTCCGGGACCTCGTGGCGATGCTGCGGGTGGGCAACAGGCCCCCGCGCCTGGTCGGTCTGGTCGTGGAGGTGCTGAGCCGGCGGCGCATCTTCGTCCCCATGACCCGGGTGACCGGCGTGGAGTCGGGGCAGGTGATCACCACCGGTGTGGTCAACATGCGCCGCTTCGAGCAGCGGGCGACGGAGACCCTGGTGCTCGGCGAACTGCTCGACCGGCGGGTGCGCCTGGTGGAGGGCGGTGAGGAGGTGACGGTGCTCGATGTGGGGATCATCCAGCTCCCGGCCCGCCGTGACTGGGAGATCGACAAGGTGTTCGTCCGGCGCGGCAAGGGCGGCGCCCTGCGGCGCCGCGGCGAGGCGCTGACCGTCGACTGGTCGGCCGTCACCGGCTTCTCCCTGGAGGAACACGGCCAGGGCGCCGCCAATCTGCTCGCCACCTTCGAGCAGCTCCGCCCGGCCGACCTGGCCAACGTGCTGCACCATCTCTCCGCCAAGCGCCGCGTGGAGGTCGCCTCGGCCCTCGACGACGACCGGCTCGCCGACATCCTGGAGGAACTCCCGGAGGACGACCGGGTGGAGATCATGGGCAAGCTCAAGGAGGAGCGCGCCGCGGACGTCCTGGAGGCGATGGACCCCGACGACGCGGCCGACCTGCTCTCCGAACTGCCCGAGCGGGACAAGGACCGGCTGCTCGCGCTGATGCAACCCCAGGAGGCGGCCGGCGTCCTGCGGCTGATGTCCTACGAGGAGCGCACGGCCGGCGGTCTGATGACCACCGACCCGATCGTGCTGCGCCCGGACGCGACCGTCGCCCACGCGCTGGCCCGGGTCCGCAACAGCGACCTCTCCCCCGCGCTCGCCGCCCAGGTGTACGTCACCCGGCCGCCGGACGAGACGCCCACCGGGAAGTTCCTCGGCACCGTGCACTTCCAGCGGCTGCTGCGCGACCCGCCGTTCACCCTCGTCGGCTCCATCGTCGACAAGGACCTGCAGCCACTGCGCCCCGAGACCCCGCTGCCCGAGGTCACCAGCTATCTCGCCACCTACAACCTGGTCGCGGCCGCGGTCGTCGACGAGAGCGGTTCCCTGCTGGGCGCCGTGACCGTCGACGACGTCCTCGACCACCTGCTCCCCGAGGACTGGCGGGAGACGGAGTACCACGGGCCGGTAGGGGTCGAGAACCTGCCCGGAGGCAGCCGATGAGCACGACCGAACGCACCCGCCTCGACCAGCCGCGGGCCCCCCGCCGCAGCCTGATGCCCGAGTACGACCCGGAGGCCTTCGGCCGCGTCTCCGAGAAGATCGCCCGGTTCCTCGGCACCGGGCGGTTCATCGTGTGGATGACGGTCGTCATCGTGGTGTGGCTGCTGTGGAACACCTTCGGCCCGCCGGCGCTGCGCTTCGACGAGTACCCGTTCATCTTCCTGACCCTGATGCTCTCCCTGCAGGCGTCCTACGCCGCGCCGCTGATCCTGCTCGCGCAGAACCGGCAGGACGACCGGGACCGGGTCAATCTCGAACAGGACCGCAAGCAGAACGAACGCAGCATCGCCGACACCGAATATCTGACCCGGGAGATCGCCGCCCTGCGGATGGGCCTCGGGGAGGTCGCCACCCGGGACTGGATCCGCTCCGAGTTCCAGGACCTGCTGAAGGAACTGGAGAGCCGCGCGGCCGCCGGCGAACACTCCCCCGAGCGCTGACGGCGACCGGGCCCGCCCCCGGACCCCCCGCTGCTCCGGGGACTGTGACGCACCTCCCGGACCGGCCGTCCGCACAGCCGCGCGAGCGCCGTACCATCGACGGTATGGCTACCGACACTCCCCCCGTCTCCGCGCCCTCCGAGGAGGCGGTGCGCGCCGCCCTCGCGACGGTCAACGACCCGGAGATCCACCGCCCCATCACCGAGCTCGGGATGGTCAAATCGGTGGACATCGCCGCCGGCGGCTCCGTCGCGGTCGGTGTGTACCTGACGGTGTCCGGCTGCCCGCTGCGCGACACGATCACCCGTGAGGTCACCGAGGCCGTCTCCGCCGTCGAGGGCGTCACCTCCGTGAGCGTCGAGCTGGACGTGATGAGCGACGAGCAGCGCAAGGAGCTGGCCGCCGCGCTCCGCGACGGCAAGGCCGAGCGCGAGGTGCCCTTCGCCAAGCCCGGCTCGCTCACCCGCGTCTACGCGGTGGCCTCCGGCAAGGGCGGTGTCGGCAAGTCCTCGGTGACGGTCAACCTCGCCGCGGCGATGGCCGCCGACGGCCTGAAGGTCGGCGTCGTCGACGCCGACATCTACGGCCACTCGGTGCCCCGCATGCTCGGCACGGAGGCCCGGCCGACCCAGGTCGAGGACATGATCATGCCGCCCTCGGCGCATGGCGTGAAGGTCATCTCCATCGGCATGTTCACCCCCGGCAACGCCCCCGTGGTGTGGCGCGGGCCGATGCTGCACCGGGCGCTCCAGCAGTTCCTCGCGGACGTCTTCTGGGGCGACCTCGACGTACTGCTGCTCGACCTGCCGCCGGGCACGGGCGACATCGCCATCTCCGTGGCGCAGCTGGTCCCCGGTGCCGAGATCCTGGTGGTCACCACGCCCCAGCAGGCGGCGGCCGAGGTCGCCGAGCGGGCGGGCTCCATCGCCGTGCAGACCCATCAGAAGATCGTCGGCGTGGTCGAGAACATGTCGGGCATGCCCTGCCCGCACTGCGACGAGATGGTGGACGTGTTCGGCAGCGGCGGCGGCGAGCGGGTCGCCGAGGGGCTGACCCGGACCACCGGTGCGAGCGTCCCCGTGCTCGGCACCATCCCGATCGACGTCCGGCTGCGCGAGGGCGGCGACGAGGGCCGTCCGATCGTGCTCACCGACCCCGGGTCCCCGGCCGGCAGCGCGCTGCGCGCGATCGCGGGCAAGCTCGGCGGCCGCAAGCGCGGGCTGTCGGGGATGGCGCTGGGGATCACCCCGCGCAACAAGTTCTGAGAGCTCCGGGCTCCGCGCCGCGGGCCCCGTTCGGCCGCCCCTCACAGAGGGCGGCGGAACGGGGCCCGCGGTCGTCGTCCGCTCAGCCGGCGTATCCGGCGATGTCCTTGATCACCGCGAAACCCAGCCCGTAGGGGCTCATACCGCGGCCGTACGCGCCCAGGAGCACTCCGCCCGGCGCCTCCCCGGCCAGCACCCAGCCGTACTCGGACTCGCGGTGGCGGAAGGGCGTCGGCACCCCGTCGACCGGCAGCGACAGCACCGACCACGCCGGGCCGTCCAGGTCGTCGGCGAGATCCCAGGCGATCGCCGTCTGCTGCTCCAGCCAGTCCTCGCGGAGCGAGCGCTCCATCTGGTTCGGCCAGGTGCGGGACAGCAGCCCGGAGCCGGCGAGCCAGGCCGCCGAGGAGACCGAGGTGGCCTCCAGGGTGCCGGTGCCGTCGGCGCTGCTGCGCACGGGCCGGCCGGCCACCGTCACGACGATCACGAAGCGCTGGTCCCGCTCCTCGGTCTCCGACCGGTACGCGGGGGCCTCACCGTGCCCGGTGGAGCCGTGCTCGACGGTGCCGTCGGCGGCGACCCCCACGCCCGTCAGCCAGCGGGGGCCGGTGAACGCCTCGTCGAGGCCGTACCAGGGGAAGTCGGCCCGCAGATACCCGTCCGCCGAGCGGGGGTCCAGGACCCTCCGGGCCCCGCCCCCGGCCGTCCCGTCGGCCACCGTGGGCCCGTCGAGCGCTTCCTGCGCCTCTGCCCGGCTCGTGGTCTCCATCTGCGTGGTCCTTCCTCATTGCCCCGTTGCCGAAGGGCGAACCGCCGAGCGGGCGGACTGACCCCGGACACAGGGAGGATAACCACACCGGTCGTTTCGTTCGGACATATGCCTGGTTCAGGTGGCATCCATATCGAAGGGCGGGCGTTCGCCCGACTCCAGCCGGTCCCGCTTGCGCAGCAGGTCGGAGCCGCCGCCCGTGCCCCCCGTGGTGCCGGAGGACTTCTCCAGGGAGATCCGGGAACCACTCGTGGAGCCGCCGCCGGACGCGTCACCGTCCCGGCCGTTGACGGCGTCCGCCACCTCGTTCATCTCCTTGCGGAGGTCGAGGCTGCTGCGGATCTCCTTGATCCCGAGCTCGTCGTTCTCCAGGAGCTGCTTGCGGACGAAGTTCTTCGGGTTCAGGTCGTCGAACTCGAAGTCCTTGAACTCCGGGCCCAGTTCCGAGCGGATGTCCGCCTTGGCGTTCTCCGAGAAGTCCCGGATCCTGCGGATGAGGCGCGAGGCGTCCTGGATCACCTTGGGCAGCTTCTCCGGGCCGAAGACGAGCACCGCGAGGATCACGAGAGCCAAGAGTTCCAGCGTGCTTATGTCGTTGAACACCGTCAGCTCCTTGGGACGTCCGCGGCCCGCTGGTCGGGGGTCGCCGCCGCCGGGGACCGACGGGGGGACGGGTCGGGGCCCCGTCCACGGTACCCGGCGGTGCGGGGTGGGCGGTACCGCCGGGGGAACGGCGCGGTGAAGCGCGGGAGTACGGCGGGGGGCCGGTTCCCGGCGGGGCCGGGCGGACCGGGCCGGCCGGGGGGACCGGACGGAGCGGGCGGACCGGCCGCGGGGCTCGCGTGGGCCGCGGGGAGCGCGCCGCCGGCCCGGTGCTCGCGGCCGCCCGCTGCCGTTCGCGGCTCGCCCGGCGCGGAGGACGGCCGGCGCTCCGCACCGCGCGGCCGTCCGTCACTCCTCGTCGCTCGCCGACCCCAGGGTCAGCCGCAGCGTGCGCTCCCGGCCGTCCCGCTTCAGGGTGAGCTCGAGCCGGTCGCCGGGCCGGTGCGCGCGGATCTTCACGATCAGCTCCTCGCCGTTGTGCACGCGGGCGCCGTTCACCGCGGTGATGACGTCACCGGGCTTGATGCCCGCCTTGTCGCCCGGGCCGTCGGGCGTGACCGCCGGGCGGTCGCCGTCGTCCGCGCCGACCTTGGCGCCGTCGCCCGTGAAGCGCATGTCGAGGGTGACGCCTATCACAGGGTGGGTGGCCCGGCCGGTGTTGATCAGTTCCTCGGCCACCCGCTTGCCCTGGTTGACCGGGATGGCGAAGCCGAGGCCGATGCTGCCGCCCTGGCTGGCGCCGAGCCCCGTCTCGTCGTCGGCGGCCCGGATCGCGCTGTTGATCCCGATGACCCGGCCCTCCATGTCCATCAGCGGACCGCCGGAGTTCCCCGGGTTGATGGGCGCGTCCGTCTGGATCGCGTCCACATAGCTGACGTCGCTCCCCCCGTCCTTGCCGCCGCCCGCGGTGATCGGGCGTTCCTTGGCGCTGATGATGCCGGAGGTGACGGTGCCCGCCAGATCGTACGGAGCGCCGATGGCGACGACCGGGTCGCCGACCCGGACGGAGTCGGAGTTGCCGAGCCGCAGCGGACGCAGCCCCCGCACCCCGGAGACCCGGACCACCGCCAGGTCGTAGCCGCTGTCGCGGCCGACGATCTCGGCCTCGGCCGTCGCACCGCCGCTGAAGGTCACCGAGATGTCGCCGCCCGACGCGGCGGCCTCCACCACGTGGTTGTTGGTCAGGATGTGGCCGCGCCGGTCGAGGACGAAGCCGGTGCCCGTCCCCTCCTTGCCGCCGCCCTTGACGTGGAAGGTCACCACACCGGGCAGCGCGGCCTCGGCGATGCCCGCGACGCTGCCGGGGTCGCGGGGGCGGTCCTCGGCGGGCGCCTGCGGCAGCGCGACGTCGACCACGCCGCCGTTGCGCTCGATGTACGCGCCGACGCCGCCGCCGATGGCCCCCGCCACCAGGGTCAGCAGCAGCGCGCCCGCCACAAGGGCGCCCCGGGAGCGGCCCCGACGGCGGACGGCGGGCAGCGGTCCGCCCGGGGCGGGGAGGGCTCCGGGAGCCGGGGCGCCGGGAGCGGCCCAGGGGTCGTACCGCTCCCAGTGCCCGCCGGCTCCGGGCGCGGACGGTACGGACGGCATCCCGGCGGCCGTCCCGGAGCCGGCGGGCGCGGGCCACGGCGCGGGCGCCGGAACGGGCAGGGGCGGGGGTGTGGATGAGGCGCCGTCGGCTGCTGCGGAGGCCGGCGACGGCTCCGCTTCCCCGGGCGCCGTGTGGGCGACCGGTCCAGCCGGTGCGGGCAAGCCGGCAGGGGCCGCTGCGGGCGCGGGGCCGGCGGCGGGCGCGGAGCCCTCTGCCGCCGAGCCACCGGAGGCCGCCGCGGGGCCGGCGGAGGTAGGGCCGGCCGGGGCGGCACCACCCGTCGCGGGCGAGATGGGCGCGGCTGTGACGGGCGCTGTGCCGGCGTCCGGTCCCGTGGTGGCGGCCGGCAGGGGCCGGTCCGCGGCCGCACCGGGCTCCTCGCTGCGCCCGGGTTGTACGGCCGTTGCCGGAGGCGCCTGCGGCCCCTGCGGCGGCGCCAGGGAGGCAGCAGGCGCGGGCTGCGGGCACGGCGGCGGTACGGACGCGGTGAGCCGTTCGCCGCTCCCGTCCCCCGCTCCCGTCCCCGCCGGCGGCGCCGGAAGGGGAGCGTCCGGCGGCAGGACCGTGCCCCGGGCCGGGGTGACCGCCGGACGCTGGACCGGCGGCGCGGGGGCCCAGGGGCCGGGGGTGCCGTAGGGCGGGGTGCCGTACGGATCGGCCGCGTGCCGCGGCTCGCCGGCGGGCTGTTCCGCCCCCGGGCCGGGAGGGGTCGGCGCGGGCCCTGGAACGGGCGGTTCCGCCGCCGGCACCCCGGTCGCCGCAGCACCGGTCGCCGCAGCGCCGGTAAGGGGGCGTGGCTCCTCTGCCGTGCCCGCCGCACCCGGAGCCGCGCCACCGCCCGGGACGTGCGGGGGAAGGCCCGCGCCGGGTCGTTCACCGTGGTCCGGAGCGGAGGCCGCGGAAGCCCGGCTTCCAGGAACCGCCGCGCCCGGCAGGGTCGTCGTGGAGCCGTCCGGTCCGGAAGAGGAGCCGTCGGCAGAGATTTCGGGGCCTGCGGGGGGCTCCGAGGCGTGGCAGTCCGGAGCCTGAGCCCGGGCGCCGGAGCCGGACGGGGTGCCGGGGCCGGGCACGGATGACGGGGCGGCGGGCGACGGCTCGGCTGCCCGCTCGGGGGCGAGGGACGCTGCCGGGTCGGGGGCGGTGCCGCCCCGCGGGCGGCTCCACCACTGCGGCTTCGGGCCGGTGGCCTTGCCCTGGTTCATGTTCTCCCCACAGTCCGTCCGCGGCGCGGGCCGCCCGCGGTCCACCGTGCGATTCAACCAGGTTCACGCGCCGGTCCGCAGGGGCCGGTTCCGGCCGGTCCGCGCGGCGGACGGCTCAGCGGGCGGCGGGAGGCAGGAAGGCGGTGGCCGTGGTTCCGCCCGCGAGCGGTGCCACCCGGTTGCCGGAACCGGGGGGCCGCTCCGGGGCCGAGGGTGCGGTGAGCGTCGTGGGGGACGGGGAGAGTGCTGGGGCGCCGGCCGGGGAGGCCGGGATTCCGTTGCCCGGCCGGACGTTCAGGAGATGGCGTATGAGCGGCGCGAGCGCGGCGTCGGCGGGGAGCAGCGGAGCGGGCCGGCTCAGTGCCTGCTCGGGGTGGGCCGTCGCGGTGGGCGTCAGGGAACCGGCCGGTGCGCCGGGCTCCGGGAGGTCCACGCTGGTGGCGCCGCCGGAGCGGCCGGCGACCGAGGCGGTGACGACCTCGCCGCCGGACCCGGCGGAGCCGGACCGGTCGGCCGCGCCCGCCGTGTCGGCGTGGCCCCGCTGGCCGTCCACCGCCGCTTCCAGCGGCAGGGTGCCGCCGAGGGCGAACGCGGCCAGCGACACCGCGCCCGCGGCGGCGAAGGCGAAGCGGCGGCTGCGCTGCGGAAGGCTCTGGCGCGGGCCGGGCGCGGCGACGGCGACGGAGGGCGCGGGGCGGCGGCCGAACTCGTGGATACGGAAGCCGCCCCGCCGGGTGTCCCCGACCGTGGCGACGGTGGCCTCGGCCTCTCCGGCGCCGCCGAACCAGTCGGCCGGCGCGGAACGGCCGGGACGGGAACCGCGTTCACCGAAGGCGGACGGCGGACCGCCGAACGGGCCGTCCGGTGCGCCGTCTCCCGCGGGCAGGCTCTGCAGGCGGGCGAGCAGCCCCGCCGACGGCGGCGGGGGGGCCGCCTCGGCGAAGACGTTCTTCAGCCGGCGCTGCGCGTCGGCCTCGGCCCGGCACCGGCAGCAGGTGGCGAGATGGGCGAGCACCCGCTCGCGCATGTCGTGGCCGAGCTCCCCGTCCACCAGCGCGGCGAGACGGTCGCCCAGATGCTGCTCGGCGGGGCTCGCACCGCCCGACCCGGTCACGCCGTCCCGACCTCTCCTCCGAGCCCTCCCTGTCCCGCCGGTCCCGTCTGTCCCGGGAGCGCGGTGGCGAAGGCGCGCTGCTGCTCGGCACGGGCCGCGGGCGACCGGTGCTGGAGCGCCTTGCGCAGATGGGACCGGCCGCGGTGGATGCGGCTGCGCACGGTGCCGAGCTTCACGCCGAGGGTCGCGGCGATCTCCTCGTAGGACAGCCCCTCGATGTCGCACAGCACGACCGCGGCGCGGAACTCGGGGGCCAGGGTGTCCAGGGCCTGCTGCACGTCCGCGTCGAAGTGGGCGTCGTGGAAGTGCTGCTGGGGGGAGGGCTCGCGGCTGGGGAGCCGCTCGGCGGCGTCGTCCGCGAGGGCGTCGAAGCGGATGCGCTGGCGGCGGCGGACCATGTCCAGGAAGAGATTGGTGGTGATCCGGTGCAGCCAGCCCTCGAAGGTGCCGGGGGTGTAGGTGGACAGCGAGCGGAAGACGCGGACGAAGACCTCCTGGGTGAGGTCCTCGGCGTCGTGCTGGTTGCCCGTGAGGCGGTAGGCGAGACGGTAGACCCGCGCGCTGTGGGTGCTGACGATCTCCTCCCAGGTGGGAGGGGTCCACGCCGGGGACTCCCCCTCACCGAACGACGCCGTCGTGGAGAAGGTCGCGGTGGCGGTGGAGTCGTCGGGACGAGGACGGTCAGCGGTGTCGGTCACGGATTTCGGCTCACCGGAGTACCTGCGGAGGCGGCGGAGCACCCCCCGGTCACCGGCTGCAGCCGCACCTCCCCTGGTGGCTCTGGTGGTGTCCAGTGGAGCACCTACCATAGCCAGCTCGCCCGTTAGCTCCGGATAAGCATCCTTGACCCGCTTTTCGGTCACCGCTCTCCCGACCCCTTTCCTTCTCCCCGCTGGGCTAACGTCCGGTCCCATCTGCGGGTTCCCGGGGGCAGCGGATACAGTCACCGTTGCGTCGACCACGGGGACAGGAGAGGGCCATTACCGGCAACCGGCAGACGAGCTGGGCGTTCGCCGATGCGTTCGTCGCCGAGGACGAGACCCTGCTCTGGGCCCGGGACCGGGCCCGCGAGTCGGGGCTCCGCTCGGTGTCGGCCGGCACCGGTGCCGCCCTGCGCCTGCTCGCCGCCACGGTGGACGCCAAGGCGGTGGCGGAGATCGGCACCGGGACCGGCGTCTCCGGCATCCACCTTCTGCACGGCATGCGGCCGGACGGCGTGCTCACGACCGTGGACACCGACCCCGAGTGCCAGCAGTTCGCGCGCCAGGCCTTCCGCGCGGCCGGTTTCGCCGCCAACCGGGCCCGCTTCATCCCCGGGCGCGCGCTGGACGTCCTGCCCCGGCTCGCCGACGGCGGCTACGACCTCGTCTTCTGCGACGGCGACCGCGCGGAGTGCCTCGACTACCTCGACGAATCGTTGCGCCTGCTGCGCCCCGGCGGCCTGGTGGTCTTCGAGGGTGTCTTCGCCCACGGCCGCACCATGGACGCCTCGGCCCAGCCGCTGGAGGTGCAGCGGCTGCGCGAACTGCTGCGCACCGTACGGGAGAGCACGACGCTGCTGTCCTCGCTGCTCCCGGTCGGCGACGGTCTGCTCTGCGCGGTCAAGCGCGGGCGGTGAGCCCGGGCCCGCCCCGGTCCGCCCCGCCCCGGACACGCCACCGCCCCGGACGGGGAGCCGGCACCGGGCGGTGCGCGGCTCCCGCCGGGGCGGCGGGACGAATATGGTGACCCGGCCTCAGCCGACGACCTGCTTCAGAGCGTCGCCCAGCGCATCGGCCTCGTCGGGTGTGAGTTCGACGACGAGCCGACCGCCGCCTTCGAGCGGAACGCGCATGACGATGCCCCGCCCCTCCTTGGTCACCTCGAGCGGGCCGTCGCCCGTCCGCGGCTTCATGGCCGCCATGCTCGTTCCCCTTCCTGAAACCAGCTCACAGTCAGCCGACGGCCCCCGAAAGGCAGCGTCACCGGCATCGAACAGATTGCTTCCAGGCCATTATCCCGCATCGCGGGACCCGATGACCAACATCGGTCTGCATCGCTTGCACAACGGGCTTCCACAAATGCCGACAATTGGGCCATGCGGCTGCCATACTCCGCCGCCGCTCCGCCGCCCCCGGCGCTCCACCGCCCCGGGGCGGCCCGCGTATCCGCCGCCGCCCGTCTCCGTCATGCTGTCATCCGACCGCTCACCACCATTCCCACCAGCCCTGACGGAGGTAGCCGGCGATGGCCGACACCGTGCTCCACGAGGTGACCGACGGACTCGCGACGATCACCCTGAATCGTCCCGACGCCATGAACGCCCTGAACACCGAGCTCAAGGAGGCCCTGCGGGACGCCCTCCGGCAGGCCGCCGCGGACCCGGGGGTACGGGCCGTGCTGCTCACCGGGCGGGGCCGGGCCTTCTGCGTCGGCCAGGACCTCAAGGAGCACACCGGCGCCCTGGCCGCCGCGCGGGAGTCCGGCGGGGGCAACGCGATGGACACCGTGCGCCGGCACTACAACCCGATCACCGAGGCCATCGCCGGGATGCCCAAGCCCGTGGTCGCCGCGGTCAACGGCGTCGCCGCCGGGGCCGGAGCGGGCTTCGCCTTCGCCGCCGACTACCGGATCGCCTCCGCCACCGCCGCCTTCACGACGTCCTTCGCCGGGGTGGCCCTCACCGCCGACTCGGGGGTCTCCTGGACCCTCCCCCGGCTGATCGGCCACGGCCGGGCCGCCGATCTGCTGCTCTTCCCGCGCAGTGTGGACGCCCACGAGGCGCTGGACCTGGGCATGGTGAACCGGGTGGTCCCGGCGGACGAGTTCGCCGCCGAGGCGGAGGCCGTCGCCCGGAAGCTGGCCTCCGGACCGACGCTCGCCTACGCGGCGCTCAAGGAGTCACTGGCCTACGGGGCCACGCACTCCCTCACCGAGACGCTGGCCAAGGAGGACGAGCTCCAGACCCGGGCCGGGGCCTCCGAGGACCACGCGATCGCGGTCGAGGCCTTCGTGAACAAGGAGAGGCCGCGCTTCACGGGGCGGTGAGCCGGCACTCCGGAACCGGTCCGGCGCGGCTCCGGTGCGCGGGCGAGGGGGCCGGGTCGTCCGGGCGGGCCGGGCCGGGCCCCGCGGTCAGGTCCGGCCGTCCGCCCGGGCGCAGCACCCGGCGAGATGGTCGTTCACGAGCCCGCAGGCCTGCATCAGGGCGTAGGCCGTGGTGGGCCCGACGAAGCGGAAGCCGCGCTTCTTGAGCTCCTTCGCCAGCGCCGTCGACTCGCCGGTCGTGGCCGGCACCTCGGCGAGCGTGCGCGGGGCCGGGCCGGCGGCGGGCGCGTACGACCAGATGAGCTCGTCGAGCTCGCCCTTCTCCCAGCCCGCGGCCACCCGGGCGTTGGCCACCGTCGCCTCGATCTTGGCGCGGTTGCGGATGATCCGGGTATCGCCGAGCAGCCGCTCCACGTCCTCGCCGGTGAAGGCGGCGACGTCGGGGATCGAGAAGCCCTTGAAGGCCGCGCGGAAGCCCTCCCGGCGGCGGAGGATCGTCAGCCAGGACAGCCCGGACTGGAACGCCTCCAGGCACAGCC
This sequence comes from Streptomyces albus subsp. albus, assembly GCF_000719865.1. Lineage (GTDB taxonomy): Bacteria > Actinomycetota > Actinomycetes > Streptomycetales > Streptomycetaceae > Streptomyces > Streptomyces albus_E. Next base: position 171,573 of record NZ_JOID01000015.1, on the reverse strand, counting down.
GTTCGAAGAGGGCGTCGTCGCCGTGGACCGGCCGGCCCCACTCGCCGTCGTGGTAGGCCACGTACTCCTCGGCGGAGAGACCCCAGGGACAGCGGAGCAGGCCGTCCGGGCCGGGGAGCGGCGCGCCCGCCGGTACCGGTTCGGCGGCCGGGCCGGTCACGCGGACCGCCCGCCGCCGGGCGCCGGACGGGCGCCGGAGCCCGTGACGCCGGAGTCCGCGGAGCCGGAATCCCGGGCACCGGAGTCCGTGGCGTCATCGGCCGCGGCCGCGCCGGGCGTTCCCTCGCCGCCGGCGGCCCCGTCACCGGCCTCGTCCCCGCCCGGGTTTCCGTCACCGGCGGCCGTGCCGGTCCCGGCGGAGACGGCCGGGGCCGGGGAGGGGGCCGGTTCCGGGGACGGGTCGCCGGAGGGGCCGGCGGACGCTTCCCCACCGGCCTCCGTGCCGTCTCCCACCGCGCCACCGTCCGCCGCGCCGTCGCCCACCGCGCCACCGTCCGCCGCGCGGCCGTTCGCAGCCGGCTGCTCCCCGGCGTCCTCGCGGAAGAGGTCCGGGGCGCCGTAGACGGCCGCCCGGGCACCCGTCAGCGCCGTCTCCAGTTCGGCGATCCGGGCGTCCCGCTCGGCCATTTCGGCCCCGAGCCGGTCGAGCACGTCGTCGACGTCGTCCATGCGGTAGCCGCGCACGACCACCGGGAAGCGCACCGCCTCGATGTCGGCGCGGCCGACGGGGCGCGAGAGGGGCAGCGGATCGGCGAGCCGGTCCGGCCCGGCCTCCGGCAGCGCCGCGCCGTCGTCGCCGCCGACCACGGCGAGCGTGACCGCCGCGACCACCACGACCAGCGCGATGAGCATGAACCAGAACACGACCGTCTCCCCGGGTGCTTCGGCAGGGTCTGAGGGGACGATGGTGCCACGCTCCGCCGGGCGCCGGGCAACCGGCCGGGTGCGGGCACGCTCCGGCGGGCGGTCCCGAGGGGCTAGGGTCTCTCTGGCCCTTCGCGCCGGATCAGGCCGTATCGCGGGGCGGCGCGGACCCGGCGGGAACGACCGGACGGGCCCCCGAACCCGTCACACGGTCCGTACGGAGAGCCGGAGGGGCCCGCCGGACAGTTGTCCCGGGCCGGAAGACGGTCCCACCGCCCACCGGGCGGCCGGAGGAGGTTACGTGGTGCTGCGGCTGGGGAAGCGCGAGTTCGGTGAGCACGAGCCGGTGGTCATGGCCATCGTCAACCGCACCCCGGACTCCTTCTACGACCAGGGCTCCACCTTCCGGGACGAGCCCGCCCTGGCCCGCGTGGAACAGGCGATCGCCGAGGGTGCCGCCATCGTGGACATAGGCGGTGTCAAGGCCGGCCCCGGCGAGGAGGTCACGGCCGAGGAGGAGGCGCGGCGCACGGTCGGCTTCGTCGCCGAGGTGCGGCGGCGCCACCCCGAGGTGGTGATCAGCGTCGACACCTGGCGGCACGAGGTCGCGGAGGCGGTCTGCGAGGCGGGCGCCGATCTGCTCAACGACGCCTGGGGCGGGGTCGATCCGCAGCTCGCCGCGGTCGCGGCCCGGTACGGGGCCGGCCTGGTCTGCACCCACGCGGGCGGCGCCGAGCCGCGCACCCGGCCGCACCGGGTGGCGTACGAGGACGTGATGGCCGACATCCTCCGGGTGACCCTGGGCCTGGCCGAACGGGCGGTCGAGCAGGGCGTGCGCCGCGACGGCATCCTCATCGACCCGGGCCACGACTTCGGCAAGAACACCCGGCACTCCCTGGAGGCCACCCGCCGGCTCGGCGAGATGACGGCCACCGGCTGGCCGGTGCTGGTCTCCCTGTCGAACAAGGACTTCGTCGGGGAAACCCTCGACCGGCCGGTCAAGCAGCGGCTGACGGGCACACTCGCGACGACCGCGGTCTCGGCCTGGCTCGGGGCCCGGGTCTACCGGGTGCACGAGGTGGCCGAGACCCGGCAGGTGCTCGACATGGTCGCGTCCATCGCGGGCCACCGCCCACCGGCCGTGGCCCGCCGCGGCCTGGCCTGAACGGACCGGCCCGAACGGACGCCCCGGCTCCGGACGTCCCCGGCCTCCCGGAGGGGGGAGACCGGGCTACGCCTGCCCGGTCTCCTTGCTGACCAGGCTCACGGCCTCGTCCACGTCGTCCGTCAGGTGGAAGAGGTCCAGGTCGTGCTGCGCCGCCTTGCCGGTGCCGATCAGCATGTTCTCCACCCAGTCCACCAGGCCCCGCCAGTAGGACGTGCCGAACAGGACGATCGGGAAGCGGGTGACCTTGCGCGTCTGCACGAGCGTGAGCGCCTCGAACAGCTCGTCGAGCGTGCCCAGTCCGCCGGGCAGCACCACGAACCCCCGCGCGTACTTCACGAACATCGTCTTGCGGACGAAGAAGTAGCGGAAGTTCACGCCGATGTCGACGTAGTTGTTCATCCCCTGCTCAAAGGGGAGTTCGATCCCGAGGCCGACCGAGATGCCGTTCGCCTCGTAGGCGCCCTTGTTCGCCGCCTCCATCGTGCCGGGCCCGCCGCCGGTGATCACGGCGAAGCCGGCCTCGGCCAGGGCCCTGCCGATCCTGACGCCGTTCTCGTAGTCCTCCGAGCCGACCGGCGTGCGGGCCGAGCCGAAGACGCTGATGGCCGGGCCGAGTTCGGCGAGCGTGCCGAAGCCCTCGACGAACTCGGACTGGATGCGCATCACCCGCCACGGGTCCTGGTGCACCCATTCCACGGGCCCCGGCTGCGTGTCCAGCAGCCGCTGGTCGGTAGTGGTCCGCTGGACCTGGCCCCGCCGCCGTGTCACCGGCCCCAAATGCTGCTCCCGGCGGGCTTCTTCCCGGGCCTCTCCCTCGGCACTGGTCACGGGCCGCTCCTTCCGAAACACCGCCTCCCGCGTCGTCCGGCGACGGGAGGATCTTCGCCGATCAGCGTATGCCCCGGCAGGTTGCCGCAAAGGCACATCAGGCTGTCAGCCAGGCGCACAGCCGTTCCTCGCAGTGGTTGATCAGCGAGGCGAGCACGCGTTCGTCCCGCTTGTGGGCCAGCAGCGGGGCCCCGGGGCCGTAGTTGACGGCGGGCACGCCCAGCGCCGTGAAACGGGAGACGTCGGTCCAGCCGAACTTGGGCAGCGCCCGGCCGCCGACGGCCGCCATGAACGCCGCCGCGGCGGGGTGGGAGAGGCCGGGCAGGGCGCCGCCGGTGTGGTCGTCGATCACGAACTCGGCCACGCCGCAGTCCGCGAAGACCTCCCGGACGTGCTGTTCCGCCTCCTGCTCCGTACGGTCGGGCGCGTAGCGGAAGTTGACGGTGACCGTGCAGTTGTCCGGGATGACGTTGGTGGCCACCCCGCCCTCGATGCCCACCGCGTTCAGCCCCTCGCGGTACTCCAGTCCGTCGATGACCACCCGGCGCGGCTCGTACGAGGCCAGCCGGCTCAGGATCGGCGAGGCGGCGTGGATGGCGTTGGAGCCCATCCAGGCGCGGGCCGAGTGCGCCCGCTCCCCGGTGGTGCGCAGATGGACCCGGAGCGTGCCCTGGCAGCCGCCCTCGACCTGCCCGTCCGTGGGCTCCAGCAGGACGGCGAAGTCCCCCTCCAGCCAGTCCGGGTGGGCCTCGGCCACATGGCCGAGGCCGTTGAGCTCGGCGGCGACCTCCTCGTTGTCGTAGAAGACGAAGGTCAGATCGCGGTTGGGCGCCGGCACCGTGGCGGCGACGCGCAGCTGCACGGCGAGCCCGGACTTCATGTCGCAGGTCCCGCAGCCCCAGAGGTAGCCGTCCTCGTCCAGCCGGGAGGGCACGTTGTCCGCGATGGGCACGGTGTCGAGGTGGCCGGCGAGCACCACCCGCTCCGCCCGCCCCAGCCGCGTCCGGGCGACGACGTTGTTGCCGTAGCGGTCCACGGTGAGGTGCGGCAGGGCGCGCAGCGCCGTCTCGACCGCGTCGGCCAGCGGCTTCTCCCGGCCGCTGACGGACGGGATGTCCACGAGGGCGGCGGTGAGGGCGGCGGCGTCCAGGGACAGATCGAGCACGTGTGGGTCCATGACGGCGACCCTAACCCGTCCGCGGGGACGCCCCTCCGGGCGCCCGGACCCCGTCCTTCCGGGCACGCGCCCCGGTCTCCCCGGCCGCCCGGTACCGTGTGCGGCGTGTCCAGCCGAACCACTTCCGTCCGCCGCCGGCGTCTTGTGCGCGCACTCGTGGCGTGCACCGTGCTGGTTGCCCTGGCCGGGTATCTGGCGGTGCACTTCCAGACCTCCGGACCGGGTTCCCCGCGCTGTGTCGTCAGGGCCGCCGGACAGGACGGCGACCGCTACGAGATCGAACCCCAGCAGGCGGTGAACGCCGCCACCATCGCGGCCGTCGGCTCGGCCCGCCGGCTCCCGGAGCGGGCGGTCACCATCGCGCTGGCCACCGCGATGCAGGAGTCCGGGCTGCGCAACATCCGCTACGGCGACCGGGATTCGCTCGGCCTCTTCCAGCAGCGGCCCACCCAGGGCTGGGGCACCCCCGAGCAGATCATGGACCCGGTCTACTCGGCCGGGGCGTTCTACGACCATCTGGTGAAGGTCCCCGGCTACTCCCGGCTGCCGCTGACCGTGGCCGCCCAGGAGGTGCAGCGCAGCGGGTTCCCGCAGGCGTACGCCAAGCACGAGCCGGACGCCGCGCTGCTCACCTCGGCGCTCACCGGCCGCGCGGAGGCGTCGCTGAGCTGCGCTCCGGGCGCGCAGGAGCAGCCGGGCGACCCGGTCCGGGTGCAGGAGAAGCTCCGGCGGGACTTCGGCAAGGACGTGCTGGCGGGGACGGAGGGCGCCGGCCGGGTCGGCGGGGCCGGGAAGAGCGGGCCGTCCGGTCCGGTGGTGAGCGTTCCGGTGCCGGATAGGGAACAGGGCGGTCCGGAGCGGCGCGGCTGGGAGCTGGCCCACTGGGCGGTGGCCCACTCCCGCGAGCTGCGCATCGCACAGGTCTCCTACGCGGGCCGGGTGTGGAGCGCCTCGAACTCCGGCAACGACTGGCGCCCGGAGACGCCCGGCATCTCGGCGGAGGAGCGGAAGCGGGCCGCGGCAGCCGTCGTCATCACCACCGTCCAGTAGTACGGCGGGTCACCCGGCGGAGGGAGCGGGCCGCGGCCCTGCGGACGGCGGCGGCCGGGCCCGGGAACGGCCTCCGCGCCCCCGCTCCCCTTGCGCGACCTGGGCACGGATGGTTCCGCGCACCGTGCCCGGCCGCCGCCCCGAGGCCGTCGCGCCGCCTTTCCGGAGCGCGGCGCATTGCCAAGCTTTTACTCCGGCCCGCCGCAACCTTCCCGCTCCTCACGCGGTAGTCACTGCGTCCGCCCGGCGGACAACTCCCCTGGAATCATCAGCTTTTCCCCGCCAAAGGAGCACCATGTCCCTCCCCCTCACGCGTCGGATCGCCCGGGCCGCGCTGCTGGTCGCAGCGGGCGCGGCTCCCCTCGTCGGCGCGGCCGGCCCGGCGCAGGCCGGCGGCCCGCCCCAGTCCACCGGCCTCGGCGGGTTGAGCAACCTCGACAGCGCGTCCCTCGGGGACACCCTCGACGGCACCGTGCGGCAGGCCCCGGCCGGGGCCCCCGAGGCCGCCGGAACCACCGCGGAGAGCCCCCTCCCGGCCGCCGGCGCACTGCTCGGCCCGGCCCCCCGCACCGGTGCCCCGGCCGTGGAGAGGACCGTCACCGGCACCGGGGAGCTCGCCGGAACCCTCGCCGGGAGCGCCGCCGACGCCCGCACCGGCGCGCTGCCGGTACAGGATTCCGCGCGGGGTCTCGCCGCACCGGGCGGCCTTCCGGCCCTGCCGGAGAGCATTCCGGCGACCGAGGACATCCGGACGCCCGCCGCCCCGGAGACGGCCCCCGACCTCTCCGGAGCCGCGGAGACGGCCCGCGCGCTGACGGCGGACGGGCCTGCGCGGCTGGGCGTCTGACGGTGACGGCCGCTCCCCGGCGGGGGCGGCCGGAACTCCCCCGCGGCCCACGGGCCGTCAACGGTACGGACGGGAACGCCCGGCCGGGGCATCCCCGGCCGGGCGTTCCGGCGTTCTCCGGTTCCGGCGGCCCTGCGGCGGGGCGGCCGTCCGCAGGGCGGTCAGCCGCGCAGGCGTTCCACGGCGGCCGCGACGCGCTCGTCGCTCGCCGTCAGCGCCACCCGGACGAAGCGTTCTCCGGCCGGGCCGTAGAAGTCGCCCGGGGCCACCAGGATGCCCCGCTTGGCGAGGTCGGCCACGGTGTCCCAGCAGGGCTCGTCGCGGGTCGACCAGAGGTAGAGGCTCGCCTCGCTGTGCTCGATCCGGAAACCCGCCACCTCCAGCGCACCGCGCAGGGCCGTGCGCCGCGCGAGGTACCGGGCGCGCTGCTCCGCCACGTGCTCGTCGTCGGCGAGGGCCGCGACCGTCGCCGCCTGGACCGGGGCGGGCACCATCATCCCGCCGTGCTTGCGGATCCTCAGCAGCTCGCCCAGCACCGCCGCGTCCCCGGCGATGAACGCCGACCGGTAGCCGGCGAGGTTGGAGCGCTTGGAGAGCGAGTGCACCGCGACGACGCCGTCGAAGCTGCCGCCGCACACGTCCGGGTGGAGCACGGAGACCGGGTCGGCCTCCCAGCCCAGCTCCAGATAGCACTCGTCGCTGACGACCAGCACGCCGTGCTCCCGGGCCCAGGCCACGGCGGTGCGCAGCTCGTCCTTGGACAGGACCCGGCCGGTCGGGTTCGACGGGGAGTTGAGCCACAGGATGCGCAGGCCCTCCGGCGCGACCTCCGCCGGCTCGTCGTAGACGACGGGTTCGGCGCCCGAGAGCCGCGCCCCGACCTCGTACGTCGGGTAGGCCAGCCGCGGGAAGGCGACGCGGTCGCCCGGGCCCAGGCCGAGCTGGGTGGGCAGCCAGGCCACCAGTTCCTTGGAGCCGACGACCGGCAGGACGTTGGTGTGCTCCACGCCCCGCGCGCCGAGCCGCCGTCCGACCCAGCCCACCAGGGCGTCGCGGAGCGCGACGGTGCCCCACACGGTCGGATAGCCGGGGCTGTCCGCCGCGGCGGTGAGCGCCTCGCGGATCACCCCGGGGACCGGATCCACGGGGGTGCCGACCGACAGGTCCACCAAGCCGCCGGGGTGCGCGGCGGCGGACGCTCGGTACGGTTCGAGGCGGTCCCAGGGGAAGACGGGAAGCCGGTCGGAGACTCCGGGCACGGTGCTCACTTCTCTCGGGCGTTCGGGGCGGCCGGGCTGCGGCTCGGGCGCGCGTCCGGAACGGGACGGGGGCGGCGTCCCGCCGCCCGCCCGAAGACCGCGGTCCCGTACGGCGGAGTGCCGTACGGGACCGGGACGCGCTGTCCGGCTCCGCCGGTTACTGGTTCTGCGGCGGGAGCGCGGCGATGAGCGGGTGGTCGCGCTCGATCAGGCCGAGCTTGGAGGCACCGCCGGGCGAGCCCAGCTCGTCGAAGAACTCGACGTTCGCCTTGTAGTAGTCCTTCCACTCCTCCGGGGTGTCGTCCTCGTAGAAGATCGCCTCGACCGGGCAGACCGGCTCGCAGGCGCCGCAGTCGACGCACTCGTCGGGGTGGATGTACAAGGACCGGGAGCCCTCGTAAATGCAGTCGACGGGGCACTCCTCGATGCACGCCTTGTCCTTGACGTCGACACAAGGCTGCGCGATGACGTAGGTCACGCTGTCGTTCCTCCTCGGTAGGGCGGGCGGAGCGGTTGTCGTCTCCGCCGCATGGCGCGCGGGAGCGCGGCGTCGTCGATGCCCGCAACTAGTATCTCCGTTCCGGGGCACCAGTCGAACAGGAGGGGCGGGCACAGCTGTGGATTTCACCACCGGCGGACGCCTCACGGTCCGGATCACCGCCGCTGACGTGGGCAAAAGGGTATCGGTGCGGCGGTGGAGCGAGCCCGGAGCGCCGGGCGGGCGGTTCACCGACGCGGTCGGTGTGCTCACATCCTGGGACGGGGGTGTGCTGTGTCTCACACGCCGGAACGGCGAGATCGTCCGCATCCCGGAATCCGCGCTGGCCGCCGGAAAGGTGGTGCCGGCGGCGCCCGCCCGGCGGCGGGGCCCGGCCGCCTCCGCGGCCGAGCTGAGCCGGGTCGCGGCCCGCGCCTGGCCGCCCGCCGTGAGCGAGCCGCTGGGCGGCTGGACCCTGCGGGCCTCGGGCGGCTTCACCCGGCGCGCCAACTCCGTGCTGCCACTGGGCGATCCGGGGGTCCCGCTGGACGAGGCGCTGCGCCGGGTGGTCCGGTGGTACGCCGGGCGGGGCCTGCCCGCGTACGTCCAGGTGACCACCGGCGCCGGGGACGGCCAGGAGGAGCTGGCCGCCGCCCTCGCCGGCCGCGGCTGGATCCGGGAGGTCTCCGCGGAGGTGCGGATCGCGGCGCTCGCCCCGGTCGCGGAGGCCGGAGCCGCCGCGGGGCCCGTGCGGCTGGCCCGCTCCCTCGACGCCGCCTGGCTCCGGCGCTACCGGCGGTTCGCCGATGACGCCCCGGAGGTGCGGCGGGTCCTGTGCGGCGGGCCGTCCGTCTGGTTCGCCGCCGTCCCGGCGGACGGGCAGCCGGACGCGGCCGCCACCGCGGCCATCGGACGGTGCGTGGTGGACGGCCGCTGGGCGGGTTTCTCGGCGGTGGAGACGGCCCCGGAGCACCGGCGGCGGGGCCTGGCGTCCGCCGTGATGGCCGCGCTCGCCGCCCGCGCCCTGGAGGAGGGCGCCTCGGCCGCGTACCTCCAGGTCGAGACGGAGAACGGGCCCGCTCGCACGTTCTACGACCGGCTCGGCTTCGCCGTCCACCACACGTATCACCACTGGCGCGCGCCGGACGACGGCGGCAACTGAGGAACAGGACTCCCATGCCGGACAGGCCGGACACCCCGGACGCACACGACTCCCGCGGCGCGGACGGCGCCGGCGACCGGGCGGAGATCCGGCGCCGGTTCGCCGCCGAGGCCCGCGCGGAGCGGCCCGACCTCGCCCTGCTGTGCCTGCTGATCGCCGCGGAGGCCGATCCGTCGCTGGGCGAGCAGGGCATCGACGCGGCCCAGATCGAGCTGGACCGGCTCGCCGGGGAGCTGCCGTACGCGCCCGGCGGCGGCCCCGCGGGCTGGGCGCGCGCGGTCGGCGCGCTGCTCGGCGGGCGCTGCGGATTCGGCGGCTCCCGGGAGGACTACGGCGCTCTGGAGTCCTCACTGCTGCCGGAGGTGCTGCGGCGGCGGCGCGGGCTGCCGATCCTGCTGTCCGTCGTCTGGATCGAGGTGGCCCGGCGGGCCGGCGCTCCGGTGTACGGGGTGGCCCTGCCCGGTCACTTCGTCGTCGGCTTCGGCGACCCGGCCGGGACGGGCGCGGACGGCCGGGTGCTGGCCGACCCCTTCGACGGCGGCCGGCTGCTGAGCGAGGCCGACACCGGGCTGCTGGTGTCGGAGGCGACCGGGGAGCCGCTCACCCCGTCGATGCTCACCCCGGCCGCGCCGCTGGACATCGTCCGGCGCGTCCTCGGCAACATCCGGGCCTGGGCCGCCGCCCGGCCGGAGCGCGGCGACGTCCGGCTGTGGGCGGTCGAGCTCTCCCTGCTGCTGCCCCACCATCCCGCGCGGCTGCGCCGGGAGCACGGGCACCTGCTCGTCGGGCGCGGTGACTTCCTGACCGGCGCGGCCGAGCTGGAGACCTACGCGGAGGTGGCCGAGGCGGTGGATCCCCAGGAGGCGCGGGAGGTTCGGCAGCAGGCCCGCGCGGCCCGGGCGATGCTCAACTGACGCACCAAAAGCGGCCCGTGGGATCCGGGCGGGTGGGCAGACGGGCGGGCAGACGGACGGCGGCGCGGGCGGACGGCTGCCCCGCGCGGCCCCGCACCCCGTCCGGCGCCCCCGGAAGACGCCTCCGGCCCGGTGCGCGCGCCGCGCACCGGGCCGGAGGAAACACCGGTTCCCGTTACTCCGGGGTGGTGTCGATGGTGACCGTGCGCCCGGCCGGGTCGGTGGACCGGAGCGCCTCGCGGAGCGCGCCGGCCACGTCCTGCGGGCCGACCGGGGTCTTCGAGCCGTTGCCGCGCTCGATGAGGACGCCGTCGAACACCCCGCCGTACAGGGACTTGAGCACCTTCAGGTCGTAGGTGTCCACCAGCTTGCCGTTGACGGCCTTCATGGAGAGGAACTTCGGCAGCGAGTTCTCCGGGCTGAAGGAGATGGTGCGCGCCGCGTCCGTCCGCACGGTGACCAGCCCGGACATCGCGGGCTCGGCGAACTCCTTCATCGCCTTGTCGATCTCCGCCTGGCTCACGGCGGGCTGCCGTACGGTGCTGGGCAGTTCGACGGCCGCGCTCGCGCCGGTCTCGGTGCGGTTCCGGTAGGCCTCGGAGAGCGCGCTGACGCCCTTGTTGACGTCGACGGCGCGGTGCGGCTTGCCCGGGACGGGCACGGCCTTGCCCGCCTCGAACCGGATCATGCCGTCCTGCTCGGCGCCGCCCTCCCCGGCCAGCGAGTCCAGCGCGGCGCGCAGCTTCTCCCGGTCCGTGACGATCTCGGGCTCGGCCTCACGGGAGCCGCCGAAGAGCGAACCGATCACGGAGACCGGGTTGTAGTCGCGCCCGGCCGCCTGCCGGACGCTGGCCTCGATATCGACGTCCAAGCCGACCACGGAGGGCTTGAGTTCGTGCTGCTCCCCGGCCACGCGGACGGTCAGCGGGGCGTCGACGCGCCGGCCGAGCCCCTGGTCGAGCCGGTCTTCGGCCTCCTGCCGGGAGATGCCGCCGATGTCGACTCCGGCGACGGTGGTGCCCTTCGGGACCTCGGCGTGGTCGAGCAGCAGCCCGGCCGCGTAGGCGACGCCGAGCGCAGCGACGACCCCGGCGGCGGCCAGGACGAGCTTGGACCGGCCCTTCTTCCGCGCGGCGGGCGCCGGGGAGCCGGCGCCGGGCGGCGCCGGCGGGCGGGGGGCCCCGGCGTCGTCCGCGGGCAGGGTCGGGAAGGGGGACTCACCGGCCGGCGGCACCGCCTGGATACCGCTGACCAGCGTGTCGCTGGAGACCCGATCCCCCGGCCCGCCGAAGGGGTCCGGCGCGAAGCCGTGGTCGCCGCCGAAGGGCGGGGGCGCGGCCGGGTCCTGCATCGGTCCGGGCGCGGCGGGGGGCGGGAAGCCGCCGCCGTACGCGGGGGACGGCGGCCCGGAGCGCTGCGCGCCGTCCTTGCCCGCCGGTGCCCCCGGGCCGCCCTGGCCGCCCTGGCCGCCCTGGCCGCCCGGAACACCCTGGCCGCCCTGGCCGCCCGGCTGCTGCCGGAAGGCCGGTGGCAGCAGCGGCATGTCGCCCTCGGCGGGGCCGCCGGTCGGCCCGTTGGGGCCGGGGGCCGGGCCGACGCGGGTGCCGTAGGCCGGGGTGGAGGTGGGATCGGCGTCCCGGCCGGGAGGCGGGCCACCGGCGGCGGGCCGTCCTCCGGGCGCCGCGGGACCGCCGGGGGCAGCGGGACCGCCGGGCGCCGTACCGCTCGCGCCGCCGCCCGGACCGGAACCGCCCGGGCCGCCGGCACCGCCCGAGGCCGGGCCCCCCGGAATCGGGGTGCCCGAGGTGGGGGTCGGGGTCTTGCGGGGCGCGAACCAGTCGCTCGCCCGCTCGCCGCCGCCCTGGCCGCCACCGGGCGCCGCCGGGTTCTTCTTCGGCTCCTCCTGCCCGCCGCCCGCCGCGGAGGCGGAGGCGGAAGCGGAGGGCTGCCGCTCACCGGCGGGCTTGGCCTGGCCCGGCACGCCGGGCTTGATCCCGGACGACCGGTCCTCGACGGGCTTGCGCATGACGACCGGGGGGATCGGCCGGGACCCGGGGATGTTGATTCTGATCCGGGTGGTCAGCGTCGTCTCGGTCCTCGGCTGCTCATCCGGCTCGGAGGGCTGCCCGGCGTCGGCCGCCTCGGGTGCGTCCGGCGCGTCCTGCGGGGGGTGCAGCGACGGATAGCGGCGCGTCCCGTAGGGCGGGGTGCCCGAGGGGTACGACGCGGCCCCGCCGTGACCCTGGGGCCCGGAGGACGTGGTGTCAGATTCACGGCTCAAAGCTGGTTCTCCCGGTTGGCTCCGCCGCCCGTAGTACTCGCACTGGGCTCCCCCCGTGCCGGAGGCCGCGGGCGGGGGTTCTCCCTGCCGTAGGGCAGGGGAGCTCGGCGGCGCTACCACCATACTGGCCGATGCCCGCGCTCATACCGCGGCCGTCGCATCGGCGGCCCGGGCGGGGAGCCCGCGCTCCCCGCCCGCCGGCGCGTCAGCCGCCAAGTGCCTTGGCCCCGGGGGCCGGTGGGGACAGCGTGGGCAGAGTGGTGCAGATCACAGCGGTCAACATCCCGCCCAGCAGGTAGAGATACGAGCCCACACCCGACCCGAACAGGAAGTCGCCCTCCGGACGGGACGTGGTCAGCGCCATCACGGCGAGCAGCCATCCGCCGGCCGCCGCGCCCGGGCCGATCCGGGTGCCGGTGGCCCGCAGGCCGCCGTAGCAGAGGGCGCCGATGGCCAGCACCGCCAGCAGCAACCCCGCCGGGAACCAGGCGCCTTGGACGACGGCGCCCGCCGCGCCGGTCAGGGCACCGAGCGCCGCGAGAACGGCGTACGCGGCGAGGCGCCCGGCGCTCACCGGCCCCGCCCGGCGTCCGGAATGCCCGCGAACAGGTCGGTCTCGGGCGGTTCGCCCGCCGGCGGTCCGTCCACCGCCGGGCCCTGCACCAGGCGGTAGTACTCGGTGGCCAGCAGTGGCTGCGCGAGGTTGTTCGACAGGGCGAAGCAGTCCTCGCCGTCCGGGACGGCGATCTGGGTGGCGTGCGCCCGCAGGGCCGCCGTCTTCCGCCCGGCCCACTTGCCGCCGTCGACGACCGTCGTCACCTGCTCCGGCTCCACGACCCCGGGAAGGTCCTCCACGCCGGCGACGCCCGGGAACGGCCGGGCGGGGGCGGACCGCAGCGCCGTCAGCCGCTCCTCCACCACCGGCCGCGGCAGGCAGTTCCAGTAGATCTTCCGGATGGTGTGCGGCTCGCCGAGGTCGCGGCGGTAGGCCCGCTCGGAGGCGAGAGCGGCGGCCCGCATGGCGACGCGGTGCGCCTGGATGTGGTCCGGATGGCCGTAGCCGCCGTCCGGGTCATAGGTGACCATGACCTGCGGGCGGATCTCCCGCATCACCTCGACGAGATGCGCGGCGGCCTCGTCCGTGTCGGCCCGCCAGAAGGCCCGCGGCCGGTGGTTCTGCGGAAGGCCCATCATGCCGGAGTCGCGGTAGCGGCCTTGCCCGCCGAGGAACCGGTGGTCGGTGACGCCGAGTTCGGCCATCGCGGCCGCGAGTTCCCCCGCCCGGTGCGGGCCGAGGGCGTCGTCCCGGTCGGCGGTCAGGTCCGCGAGCCCGGGCGGGATGACCTCGCCCTCCTCGCCCAGGGTGCAGGTCACGAGCGTGACATGCACCCCTTCGGAGGCGTACTTGGCCATGGTCGCGCCGTTGTTGATCGTCTCGTCGTCCGGGTGCGCGTGCACCAGCAGCAGACGGCGGGCGGGCATCGTCGCCCGGCCACGGCCTGGAGAGGGCAGGTCAGTCATGCGCTACAGCGTACGAGCGAAAACGGCGCCGGGCCGTCAGAACTTCAGCCCCCCGATCATCCCGGCGACGTTGTTGGTCAGCTCACTGATGGTCGGGGCCACCGAGGAACTGGCCAGGTAGAAGCCCAACAGCATGCAGACCACCGCATGTCCGGCCTTCAGCCCGGATTTCCGGACCAGCAGGAAGACGATGATCGCCAGCAGCACCACCACCGAAATCGAGAGTGCCACGGCGGTTCACCTCCAAGGTATGTGCGGTCGGGGCGACGAGGGGTAACACCCGGGCGCCACAGTGTGGTTACCCATGATGCGCCACAGATCATAACGATCCGTTCCTGCGCACGAGCGGGTGCATCGCAGCAGAGAAGGGGCGCACGGACCGGGCGCCCCGAAGATCCACCGGGCGTACGCCGGAGCACGCCCGGCGGCCGGCCGGAAAGCGCGCGGAGGCCGCGCGGAGCCCTCGCCGAACCCGCGCGGAGGCGGGTTGGCGGCGGTGCGGTGGCGGTGCGGGGACTCGGCCGGGCGGGGCCCGGCGCATAGGGTCTCCCCATGGACGGACAGCTCTCGTTTCCGCGGCAGCATGCCAGAACCCAGCGCTTCAGCCTGGGCGCGCCGCGCTCCTTCACCGTGTCGCCCGACGGCTCCCGCCTCGTCTTCCTGCGGTCCCGCTCCGGCACCGACCGGGCGAACCTGCTGTGGGTGCACGATCTGGGCGAGGGGACGGAACGGATCGCGGCCGATCCCGCGGTGCTGCTCGGCGGCGGCGAGGAGCGGCTGTCCCCGGAGGAGCGGGCGCGCCGGGAGCGGAGCCGGGAGGGGTCGGCGGGGGTCGTCGGCTACGCGGTCGACGCGGCCGTCGAGCTGGCCGCCTTCGCGCTCTCCGGGCGGCTGTTCGCGGCCGAACTGCGCGCCGGGACCGCGCGGGAGCTCCCGGTGGCGGGCCCGGTGGTCGATCCCCGCCCCTCGCCGGACGGCCGCCACATCGCCTGGGTGGCCCGCGGCGCCCTGTACGTCGCCGCCGCCGACGGCTCGGACGCCCGGGCGCTGGCGGAGCCGGAGCACGAGCGGATCACCCACGGGCTGGCGGAGTTCGTCGCCGCCGAGGAGATGGACCGCTCCCGGGGCTTCTGGTGGTCGCCGGAGAGCGACCGGCTGCTGGTGGCGCGGGTGGACGAGACGCCGGTGCGCCGCTGGTGGATCGCCGACCCGGCGCGGCCGGGCCGGGAGCCGGCCGAGGTGGCGTATCCGGCCGCCGGTACGGAGAACGCGGAGGTGACGCTCGCCTTCACCGGTCTCGACGGCTCGCGCGTGCCGGTGGAATGGGACCGGGAGCGCTATCCGTATCTGGCGCGCGTGCACTGGTCCGCGGCCGGGCCGCCGCTGCTGCTGGTGCAGGCCCGCGACCAGCGCTCCCAGCTGTATCTCGCGGCCGACCCGGAGACCGGTGCCACCCGGCTGCTGCACGCGGACGAGGACCCGGTCTGGCTCGATCTCTTCCCGGGGGTCCCGGTGTGGACGCCGGACGGCCGGCTGGTGCGGATCGCGGACGAGGGCGGCGCGCGGGTGCTGATGGTGGGCGACCGCCCGCTGACCGGGCCTCAGCTGCACATCCGCGCGGTGCTCGACGTCACCGCGGACGACGTACTGGTGACGGCTTCCGCCGGGCCGGAGGCGGCGGCGCCGGAGACCGGTGAGATCCATGTGCACCGGGTCAGCGAGCTCGGCGTGGAGCGGATCTCGGAGGGCCCCGGGGTGCACTCGGCGGTCCGTTCGGGCGCGGTGACGGTCCTGGCGTCGGCCACGCTCGACCACAGCGGTGCGGCGGTGCGGCTGCTGCGGGACGGCAGTCCCGCCGGGACGGTCATGTCGCTGGCGGAGCAGCCGGTGCTGACCGCCCATGTGCGGCTGGCCGAGGCCGGGGAGCGCCGGATCCCGTGCGCCGTGCTGCTGCCCACCGGCTACCGGGAGGGTGACGGGCCGCTGCCGGTGCTGATGGACCCGTACGGCGGTCCGCACGGCCAGCGGGTCCTCGCCGCCCACAACGCGTATCTGACCTCGCAGTGGTTCGCCGACCAGGGCTTCGCGGTGGTCGTCGCCGACGGCCGCGGCAGCCCGGGCCGCTCACCGGCCTGGGAGAAGGCGATCGCGCACGACTTCGCGGGCGTCACGCTCGACGACCAGGTGGAGGCGCTGCACGGGCTGGCCGGGAGCTTCCCGCTGGATCTGGGGCGGGTGGCGATCCGCGGCTGGTCCTACGGCGGCTATCTGGCGGCGCTCGCGGTGCTGCGCCGCCCGGACGTCTTCCACGCCGGCGTCGCCGGGGCGCCCGTCACCGACTGGCGGCTCTACGACACCCACTACACCGAGCGCTATCTCGGCCACCCCGCCGAGCGGCCGGAGGTGTACGACGCCAACTCGCTGGTCACCGGGGAGGGCGGGCTCTCCGGGGCGGCCGGGCAGCACCGGCCGCTGATGGTGGTCCACGGTCTGGCGGACGACAACGTGGTGGCGGCGCACACCCTGCGGCTCTCCTCCGCGCTGCTGGCGGACGGGCGTCCGCACGAGGTGCTGCCGCTCTCCGGCGTGACGCACATGACCCCGCAGGAGCAGGTGGCGGAGAATCTGCTGCTGCTCCAGGCCGGCTTCCTGCGCCGCTCGCTGGGCCTGGTCTGACCGTGCCCCGGCCGGGGCGGTCCAACGGACCGCCCCGGCCGGTTCTACGGCACCCGCACGGCCGTACGCCGTTCAGCCTGCCGCCTTCGGATATCGGGCTTGCTTCCGGCAAGTTGCCCCGGTGTTAACGCGCCTGACGGCGTTTCCGGGAATGTCCGGCGCCGCGCGGCACCGTCAAGCACACGGCGACCTCAGTATGCGAAACCTTTTCCCAAGATGCGGGGGCGGCGCCTTTTGGTGCCGGGCGCCCTCTTGACTGGGCGGGGGCGCCGCTGCAAAGTCGCGATCACGTCAGGAAATCGGTACAGACCAGTTCGACGACGGACGTGATCAGCGGGGGCCCAGCGCGATGACGAGCTTATCGAAGCCCGCGGCGGCGGGCGCGACCGGTGCGGATGATTCCTTATCCGGCGGACCGGCCGGATCCGGCGGCGACCGGGCGCCGGATGTCCCGGGTGTCCCGGGTGTACCGGGCGGCCGCTCCCCCGGCCGGTTGATGTGGCGGCGCTTCCGCCGCGACCGCGCCGGGACGATCTCCGCCGGTGTGGTGCTGTTCTTCTTCGCCGCGGGCCTGCTCGCGCCGGTGATCTCCCACTTCTACGGCAAGGACCCGTACACCCGCTACGGGCAGCAGCGCGACGGGCTGCTCAATGAGTTCGGCTATCCGATCGCGCCGAACGGCGGCATCTCCGGGGAATTCTGGTTCGGTATCGAACCGATTCTGGGCCGCGACGTCTTCACCCAGCTCCTCTACGGCATCCGCACGTCGCTGCTGGTCGCCGTGGCCGTGACGGCGCTGGCCACGCTGACCGCGATCGTGCTGGGGGTGGCGGCCGGCTATCTGGGCGGCCGCGCCGACTTCCTCATCGGCCGCACCATCGACCTGCTGATGGCCTTTCCCAACCAGCTGTTCTTCGTCGCCTTCATGCCGATCGTGGTCGCCCTGTTCGTGGCCGACACCGATGAGACGCCGACCTGGGTCCGGGCGGTGGCGATGGTGCTCGTGCTCTGGTTCCTGGGCTGGATGAGCCTGGCGAGAATTCTGCGCGGCACGGTGCTGTCGTTGCGGGAGCGGGAGTTCGTGGAGGCGGCCCGGGTGAGCGGTGCCTCCCCGTGGCGGATCATCCGCCGGGAACTGCTCCCCAATGTGGTCACCCCGATTCTGGTGCAGAGCACGCTGATGCTGCCGAATTTCGTGACCGCGGCCGCCGGGCTCTCCTTTCTCGGCGTCGGATTCATCGAACCCACTCCGGACTGGGGCCGGATGTTCGCCACCGGCGCCCAGGTCTTCGAGAACGACTTCACCTACATGTTCTTCCCGGGCGGCGCGATGGTGATCTTCATCGTCGCCTTCAACCTGCTCGGGGATTCGGTCCGGGACGCGTTCGACCCCAAGACCCGGCACTGATCCGGGCCCGGCGGCGTACACCGGGCGGCGAACCACAGGCCACCACTCAAGGACGGGCAGGTGCGACAGGCCATGAGCAGGATTCGGGCACGCGGAGGGCGCGCCGCCGTGGTGGCGCTGGCGGCGGGGGCGCTGCTGCTCTCCGGCTGCAGCGAGGGCGGCGGAGGCGGCGGGAAGGACGGAGGGGAGAAGGACAAGGGCGCCACCGCGCAGGCCCCCGTGCCCTTCGCCGACGCCAAGGCGTCGGCCGGGCCGGCGGAACCGATCGCGGGGGCCGAGCCGGGCGGCACGATACGGGTGCTGGCGCGGGACAGCTTCGCGCATCTGGACCCGGCGCAGATCTACGTCTCCGACGAGGGCAAGCTCGCCGCGCTGATCCACCGCCGGCTGACCACCGTCAAGATGGACAACGAGGGCGAGTACTCGGTCGTCGGCGATCTCGCCACCGACAGCGGCACGCGCTCGGACGACGGGAAGACCTGGACGTACACCCTCAAGGACGGCATCCGCTTCGAGGACGGCTCACCGATCACCTCCCGGGACGTCCGGCACAGCTTCGAGCGGCTGTTCGCCGACTTCGTCACGGAGGGCCCGACCTTCGTCCAGTCCTGGATGGCGGACGACCCGGAGTACCGCGATCTGCTCCCGGGCGGCCCGTACAAGGGGAAGCACCTGCCGGACTCGGTCCTGGAGACCCCGGACGACAAGACGGTGGTCTTCCACTTCGCGAAGCCGCAGAACGACCTGCCGTACGCGCTGGGCATGCCCGGCTACGGGGTGGTGTCCGAGGAGAAGGACACCAAGGAGAAGTACGACAAGGACCCGCTGGCCTCCGGCCCGTACAAGATCCAGTCGTTCAAGCCCGGCAAGTCCATGACGCTGGTGCGCAACGCCGAGTGGGACCCGGACACGGACGCCTCGCGGCACCAGTACCCGGAGAAGTTCGAGATCACCTTCAACCACCAGTACGAGGACTCCAGTAAGCGCATCCTCTCCGACACCGGGGAGAACCAGCGGGCCACCAGCTTCAACAACTCGGTGGACGCGAGCACTCTCCCGCAGGTGCTGCGCGACGAGGAGGCCAAGAAGCGCACCATCTCCGGCTATCAGTCCTATGTCGCCATGTACGCCATCAACATGGACCGGATCAAGGACCACCGGGTCCGGCAGGCCATCGCCCACGCCCTGCCGCTGCGGGCGATCCTGGCCCCGTACGGCGGCTCGGCGGCCGGTGAGCTCGCGGGCGGCGTCATCAGCCCCCTGCTGCCCGGCTACCAGAAGGGCTACGACCCCTTCGGCAAGCTGGCGAAGCCGAACGGCGACCCGGCGAAGGCGCGGGAGCTGCTGAAGGAGTCCGGCAAGGAGAACATGAAGCTGGTCTTCGCCTTCCGCAACGACAACGAGAGCCAGCAAGAGGCGGTCGCCGTCACGGACGCCCTGCGCGAGGCCGGTTTCGACGTGCAGCGCAAGGAGCTGCCGACCGACACCTTCTACGACCGGGTCGGCAAGGTCGACAACGGCTATGACCTCTACCGCAACAACTGGGGCCACGACTGGGTGAGTTCGTCGACGGTGATCCCGCCGCTGTTCGACGGCAGGAAGATCGCCGACGGCTCGGCCAACTACGCGCACGTGAACGACAAGAAGATCAACTCGGAGATCGACCGGATCTCGGCCATCGCCGACCCGGAGAAGGCCGCCGAGGAGTGGTTCGAACTCGGCAAGTACATCGTCGAGGAGGTCACCCCGGTGGTCCCGGCGTACTACTACAAGCAGGTGCAGATCAGCGGTTCGAAGATCGGCGGCGCGGTCTACAACAACGACCTCAGCGGTCTCGACCCGAACAAGCTCTATCTGAAGAAGTGACGTCCCCCGGTGCGCGGGAGGCGCGTGCGGCGCGGCAGCGGCCGGCGGCCGGACCCGGCCCCCGTCCCCGCCCCCGCGCACCGGGACCGCCACCGCGCCGCCGCGCCGCCCGCTCCGTCACCCGCTCGCCGGGCGCTCCGTCACCGCCGGCCCCGGCCCCCGGCCCCGGGGCGCCGGCCGCCGGCACCGCGTCCGTCGTCCCGTCCCGGCCATCCGCGAAAGCTGTCCACGCATGCTGAGATTCCTGGTCCGCCGGTCGCTCGGCGCCGTCGTCATCCTGCTGATCATCAGCGCCCTGACCTTCTTCCTCTTCTACAGCATCCCGCGCGACCCGGCCCTGCTCGCCTGCGGCAAGAACTGCACCCCGGACGCGCTGGAGGTCATCCGCCGCAACATGGGCATCGACAAGCCCGTGCCGGTGCAGTACTGGGAGTACATGGCGGGGATCTTCGCCGGCCGCGACTACGCGGTGGGCCCCTGCCCCGCGCCCTGCCTGGGCTACTCCTTCGTCGACAACACGCCCGTCTGGGAGACCATCCTCGACCGCTTCCCGACCACCGTCTCGCTGGCCCTGGGCGGCGCCGTCGTCTTCCTGACCGTCGGCCTGGGCACCGGGATGCTGGCCGCGGCCCGGCGCGGGACCCTCGTGGACAAGGTCGTCAGCTCCGGTTCCCTGGTGCTGAGTTCGATGCAGATCTACTTCGTCGGCCCGCTGGCGATCGCCCTGTTCGTCTACCAGCTCGGCTGGCTCTCCCAGCCCGAGTACGTGAACCTCACGGACGACCCGGCCGGCTGGTTCACCGGGCTGATCCTGCCCTGGTGCGTGCTGTCGATCATCTTCACCGCCAACTACACGCGTATGGCGCGCTCCACGATGATCGAGCAGTTGCAGGAGGACCACGTCCGGACCGCCCGCGCCAAGGGCATGGCCCGGCGCACGGTCTTCTTCCGCTACGCCTGGCGCGGCTCGCTGATCCCGATCATCACCATCTTCGGCGTCGACATGGGCTCCCTCTTCGGCGGCGCGATGATCACCGAGTTCACCTTCACCCTGCCCGGCCTCGGCCGGCTCGCCGTGGAGTCCGTCGTCAACACCAATCTCCCCATGCTCATGGGCGTGATGCTGTTCGCCGCGACGGCGATCATCCTCTTCAACATCGTCGTGGACGCCGCCTACGCGCTCATCGACCCGCGTGTGCGCCTGTCCTAGGAGACCCCTGTGACCACCGTCAGCAAGGAAGCGGCCGGGCCCGCCCCCGCCGGGCCGGGCACCGGCTCCGGGCCCTTCCTCTCCGTACACGACCTGCACGTGCGCTTCGCCACCGAGGACGGCACCGTCCGCGCCGTGGACGGGCTCTCCTTCTCCCTGGAGCGGGGCAGGACCCTCGGCATCGTCGGCGAGTCCGGTTCGGGCAAGTCCGTCACCAACCTCGCCGTCCTGGGCCTGCACGACCCGCGCACCACCACCATCACCGGGGAGATCCTGCTCGACGGGCGGGAGCTGACCGGGGCGCCGGAGCGGACGCTGGAGCGGCTCCGCGGCAACAAGATGGCGATGATCTTCCAGGATCCGCTCACGGCGCTCTCTCCGTACTACACCATCGGCCGGCAGATCGCCGAGCCGTACCGCAAGCACACCGGCGCCTCGAAGCGGGAGGCGTGGGAGCGGGCGGTGGAGATGCTGGAGAAGGTCGGCATCCCCCGCCCCCGGCTGCGGGCCGGTGACTACCCGCACCAGTTCTCCGGCGGGATGCGGCAGCGGGCCATGATCGCCATGGCGCTGGTCTGCGACCCGGACCTGCTGATCGCGGACGAGCCGACCACCGCCCTCGACGTCACCGTGCAGGCCCAGATCCTGGACCTCCTCGGGGAACTCCAGCAGGAGTTCGGCTCGGCGATCATCCTCATCACCCACGATCTGGGCGTCGTCGCCAACACCGCCGACGACATCCTGGTGATGTACGCCGGGCGGGCCGTGGAGCGCGGTTCGGTCCCGGAGGTGCTGGGCGCGCCGCGGCACCCGTACACCTGGGGGCTGCTCCGGTCGATGCCGAGCCTCCTGTCCGACCCGGAGGAGGCGCTGCACCCCATTCCGGGCACCCCGCCGAGCCTGCTGGCGCCGCCCTCCGGCTGCCCGTTCCACCCGCGCTGCGCCTTCCCGCCGGAGGTGCGGGGCGGGCCGGGGCGCTGCGTCCGCGAGCGGCCGGAGCTGCCCGAAGGGCGGGGCGCCGCCTGTCACTTGACGCCGGAGCAAAAACGGGACCTGTGGGCGGACGGGGGCATGCCATCGCGGCGCGGGGCGCGGGAGGCGCACGCCGGGACGGACGCGACGGACCCGCCGGACGCACCGGACGCGCCATCGCGGAGCGGGGACGCGGGGACCGGGAGGCCCGGGGTGCCCCGGCAGGAGCAGGGGGAGACGGGCCGATGACGAACGAGCGCACACCGCCCGCGCCGGGCACGGCCGGGGAGTCCGCCGGGGAGTCCGCCGGCCCGGCGGCTTCCGGCTCCGGCCCGGCGCACCGGGCCCGTTCCGTCCGCGCCGCCGGAGGCGAACCGGCGGCCGGGGAGCCGCTGCTCGTCGCCGAGGGCCTGGTCAAGCACTTTCCCGTGCTGGGCGGCTTCCCGTTCCGGCGCCAGGTCGGGGCCGTGCGGGCGGTGGACGGGATCGATCTGACCGTCCGGGCCGGCGAGAGCTTCGGCCTCGTCGGGGAGTCCGGCTGCGGCAAGTCCACCACCGGGCGGCTGCTCACGCGGCTGCTGGAGCCGACGGCCGGCCGGATCCGCTACCGGGGCCGGGACATCACCCACGCGAGCCGCAGGGAGCTGGCCCCGGTCCGCTCCGAGATCCAGATGATCTTCCAGGACCCGTATTCCTCGCTCAACCCCCGGCAGACCGTCGGCACGATCATCGGCGGCCCGATGGAGATCAACGGCATCGATCCGCCGGGCGGCCGCGAGCACCGGGTGCGGGAGCTGCTGGAGACCGTCGGCCTCAACCCCGAGCACTACAACCGCTTCCCGCACGAGTTCTCCGGCGGGCAGCGGCAGCGCATCGGGGTGGCCCGCGCCCTCGGCCTGGAGCCGAGGCTGATCGTCGCCGACGAGCCGGTCTCGGCACTGGACGTCTCCATCCAGGCGCAGGTGGTCAATCTGCTCCAGGACCTCCGGCGGGAGCTGGGCATCGCCTTCCTCTTCATCGCCCACGACCTCGCGGTGGTGCGGCACTTCTCGCAGCGGGTGGCCGTGATGTACCTGGGGAGGATCGTGGAGGTGGGCGACCGCGACGCGATCTACCGGGCGCCCCGGCATCCCTATACGCACGCGCTGCTGTCGGCCGTACCGGAGATCGGGACGTACGGTGCCGGGGAGGAGGCGCACGGGGCCGGCGGGGCGGAGCGCCGCGAGCGCATCCGTCTCGCGGGCGACGTGCCCTCCCCGGTCGACCCGCCCTCGGGCTGCCGGTTCCGCACCCGCTGCTGGAAGGCGCGGAAGCGGTGCGCCGCCGAGGTGCCGCCGCTGGTCCGGATCGAGGGGAACCGCGAAGGTCATCTGACGGCGTGCCACTTCCCGGAGGAGCCGTCCACCTCGGCCCGCACCGAGGACATCGTCCTGGACCCGGCGCTGGCCGCGATCGAGGAGCGCGGGGCCGGCGAGCCGCGGACGGGCGAACAGAGCTGACCCGCCCGGCCGGAACCGTGGCGGCGGGGGCCGGCGGACGCGGGCGCCGCAGCGGGCCGGCCCGTGGTCCGCCCGGCCCGGCCGGAACCGTGGGCAGAGGCCAGGAGGTCCGGGGCCCGACCCGGCCACGGCGGGTCCCGGACCGCAGCGGCCCGGCCGGGTCGGCCCCGGGGGCCACGGGTCCCGGGGCGGCCCGGGACCGCCGGGCCGGCCCCGCCCGCGTCACCCGTCGCGCCGGCCGCCCGGTTCCGGGGTCTCCCCCGAGCCGTGCGGGTCGCTGGGCCCGCCCTGCCGTACGTGCTGCGGCGCCGGCCGGGCCAGCGGCAGGGTTTCCGCGAAGTGGCAGGCCGAGGGGTGGGCGGCGGGCCCGGCCCGGTCGCGGAACTCCGCCGGCACGGCGAGCGCCGGCACCTCCCGGGCGCATTTCTCCTGTGCCTTCCAGCAGCGGGTGCGGAAGCGGCAGCCCGACGGGGGGTCGGCCGGGGAGGGCACGTCCCCGTAGAGCAGGATGCGCTCGCGCTGCTCGCGCGCCGCCGGGTCGGGGACGGGGACGGCGGAGAGCAGCGCCTGGGTGTACGGGTGGGTGGGGTGCTCGTAGATCTCCTCATCGGTGCCGGTCTCGGCGAACCGTCCGAGGTACATCACGCCGACCCGGTCGGAGATGTGCCGCACCACCGACAGGTCGTGCGCGATGAAGATGTAGGAGAGGTCGAACTCGTCCTGGAGCTTCTCCATCAGGTTGATCACCTGCGCCTGGACGGAGACGTCCAGGGCCGAGACCGGCTCCGACCGTCATCCGCGGGTTGAGCGAGGTGTACGGGTCCTGGAACACCATCTGGATGTTGCGGCGGACGGCCTTCAGCGCGCGCCCGGACAGCTTGGTGACGTCCTCGCCCTTGTAGCGGATGGTGCCGGAGGTCGGCCGCTCCAGATGGACCAGCAGCTTCGCCACCGTCGACTTGCCGCAGCCGGACTCGCCGACGATGCCCAGCGTCTCGCCGCGCGCGAGGTCGAAGGAGACGGTGTCCACGGCCCGGACCGCGCCGGTCTGCCGGCGGAACACGACGCCGCGGGTCAGCGGGTACAGCTTCTGCAGATCGCGCACTTCGAGGATCGGCTCGGGCCGCGGCGGCCGGGGCGACTGCTGCGGCTCCGGCTCGCGCGGCGGCTCCACCTCAATGTGCTGGTGCATCGTTGAGTTCGTCCTTCCAGAAGTGGCAGGCGCTGGCGCGGCCGGGCAGCGGGGTGCCGTCGTTCTCGGCGACGGTGTAGAGGGGCGGCCGGTCGGTGACGCAGACCGCCTGCGCCCGGGGGCAGCGTGGATGGAACTCGCAACCGCGCGGGATCCGGGTGAGGTTGGGGGGCAGGCCCTTGACGGCGTAGAGCCGCTTCCCCTTGCGGATCAGGTCCGGCTCCAGGGCCAGCGCCATCGCGATCATGATGCGCTGCCGCATACCGCCGGAGAACTGGTGCGGATAGTCGTTCACCCGCTGCTTGGCCGCCGGGATGCGGACCCGGTCCATCAGCTCGACGGCCTTCGCGCGGGCCGCTTTCCGCGAATCGCCCCGGTGCACCTGGAACATCTCGCCGAGCTGATAGCCCACCGAGAGCACGGGGTTGAGCGAGGACAGCGCGTCCTGGAAGATCATCGCCATCTGCGCGCCGCGGATCGCGCGGCGCTCCTCGCGGCCCGCCCGCAGCAGGTCCCGGCCGCGGAAGAGGATCTCCCCGCCGGTGATCCGCCCCGGCGGGGAGTCCAGGATGCCCATGACGGCCTGCGCGGTCACCGACTTGCCCGAGCCGGACTCGCCGAGCACGGCGAGGGTCTCCCCCGCGTCCACGTCGTAGGTCACGCCGTTGACGGCCTGGACGACGCCGTCGCGGGTGCGGAACTCCACCCGCAGATCGCGGACGTCCAGCAGCGGGCCCTCGCCGTCCGGCACGCCGCCCCGTCCCGGTGCGGGCTGCTCTCCGTCTGCGGTCGGCGTCGCGGTCGCGGGCATGGTGGCGGCTCCTCAGCGCAGCTTGGGGTCGAGGGCGTCGCGCACCGCGTCGCCCAGCATGATGAACGCCAGCACCGTGATGCTCAGGGCGCCGGCCGGCCAGAGCAGCATGTGCGGGGCGTTGCGGATCTGGGAGGCGGCGTTGGAGATGTCGATGCCCCAGGAGACGGTCGGCGGGCGCAGCCCGACCCCGAGGAACGACAGGGTGGCCTCCAGCGCGATGTAGGTGCCGAGCGCGATGGTGGCCACCACGATCACCGGGGCGACGGCGTTGGGCGCCACGTGCCGCAGCAGCATCCGGCGGTTGCTCGCGCCGAGCGCCCGGGCGGCCTGGACGTAGTCGTTCTCCTTGGCGGTGATCACCGCGCCGCGGGCGATACGGGCGATCTGCGGCCAGCCCAGCAGCACGATGAAGCCCACCACCGGCCACACCGTCGTACTGGTGACCACGGAGAGGAAGACCAGCCCGCCGAGGATCACCGGGATGCCGAAGAAGATGTCGGCGGCCCGGGAGAGCACCGCGTCGGCCCAGCCGCCGAAGAAGCCGGCCAGCCCGCCGATGAGCCCGCCGAGCAGCGCCACGCCCAGGGTGGCGCAGACACCGACGGTGACGGAGGCGCGGGCCCCGTGCACGGTGCGGGCGTAGACGTCGCAGCCCTGGGTGTCGTAGCCGAAGGGGTGGCCGGGGGCGCGGCCCTGCTGGGACTTGGAGAGGTCGCAGGAGAGCGGGTTGGTGGAGACGATCAGCTGCGGCCAGATGGAGATCACCACGAGGAAGAGGATCAGCAGCGCGGAGACGATGAAGACGGGGTTGCGGCGCAGCTCCCGCCAGGCGTCGGACCAGAGGCTGCGCGGCTTTCCGGTGTCCGTGCCGTCGGGCCCGCGCCGGGGAGGGCGCTCCAGCGTCTCGGCCTCGCCCATGGCGAGATCGGCCGAACCGCCGGCTCCGGTGGGGGCGATGGCCCGGTCGGGGTCGTTGCCGTCAGGCATAGCGGATCCTCGGGTCGAGTACGGCGTACAGCAGGTCGACGACGAGGTTCGCCAGCAGGAAGACGATGACCAGGATGGTGACGAAGCCGACGACCGTGGGCGAGTTGTTGCGCAGGATGCCCTGGTAGAGCTGGAAGCCGACGCCGTGGATGTTGAAGATCCGCTCGGTGACGATGGCCCCGCCCATGAGGGCGCCGATGTCGGTGCCGATGAAGGTGACCACGGGGATCAGCGAGTTGCGCAGCAGGTGCCGGACGATGACGCGGCGGCGCGGCAGGCCCTTGGCGATCGCGGTGCGGACGTAGTCGCCGCGGACGTTCTCCGCGATCGAGGTGCGGGTGAGCCGGGTGACGTAGGCCAGCGAGACCAGGGCGAGCACCACGCCCGGCAGCAGCAGCTCCTCGAAGGTCGCGTCGGTGGAGACGGAGGGCCGGACGAGCCCCCACTTCACCCCGAAAAGGAACTGGAGCAGATAGCCGGTCACGAAGGTGGGGACGGAGATCACGATCAGGGTGAGGAAGAGCAGGCCGGTGTCCACGGCCCGGCCGCGCCGCAGCCCGCTGACCACCCCGAGGACGATGCCGACGATCACCTCGATGACCACCGCGACCAGGGTCAGCCGCAGGGTCACCGGGAAGGCGGTGGCCATCAGCTCCAGCACCGGCTGGCCGTTGAAGGCCGTCCCGAAGTCGCCGCGGAAGATCTGGCCCATGTAGTGCAGGTACTGCTTCCACAGCGGCTGGTCGAGGTAGAGCTCCTTGCGGATGCGGGCGGCGGTGGCCGGGTCGGGCGCCCGGTCGCCGAAGAGCGCCGCGACGGGGTCGCCGAGCGCGTACACCATGACGAAGATCAGGAAGGTGCTGCCGATGAACACGGGGATCATCTGGAGCAGCCGCCGGATCACATAGCGTCCCATGGGGGTGCTCCGGGGGTCGTGGTGCGCCGCCGCCCGCGCCCGTACCGCGTGGTTCTCCGGTACGGGCGGTACGGGCCGTCGGGCGCGCCGGGCTCGTGAGGGCTGCCGGGCTCGTGGGGCCTGCCGGGCTCGCCGGGCTCGTCAGGCGACCTTGATCTGGTCGTAGACGGGGACGCTGAAGGGGTTGAGCTTCACGTTGGTGAGCTTGTCGGAGTAGCCGGCGCTGCCGTTCTGGTACCAGAGCGGGATGGCGGGCATCTCCTCGGCGAGCACCTTCTCGGCCTCCTGGAACGTCTCCACGGCCTTCCCGGTGTCGCTCTCGGCGTTGGCCTCGTCGACGAGCTTGTCGAACTCCTTGTTGCTCCACTTGCCGTCGTTGGAGGAGGCGTTGGTGTAGTAGAGCGGCTGGAGGAAGTTCTGGATCAGCGGGTAGTCCATCTGCCAGCCGGCCCGGAAGGGGCCCTTCATCCGCTGGTCGCCGATCTGGTTGCGGTAGTCCGCGAAGGTGCCGACCGGGTTGACGGTGCAGGCGCTGTCCCGGCCGACGGCGTTGTTGATGCTGTTGCAGACGGCGTCGAGCCACTCGCGGTGGGAGCCGGTGTCGACATTGGAGCTGAGGGTGATCTTCCCGCCGGGGAGGCCGCCGGCCTCCTCGATCATCTTCTTGGCCTCCGCCGGGTCGTACTCGCAGGCCTCGCCGCACAGGCCCTTCTCGTAGCCGCCGTCCTCACCGAGCACGGGGGAGGTCCAGTCGGTGGCGGGGGTGCGGGTGCCGCTGAAGATCTGCTCGGTGATCTGCTCGCGGTTGATGGCCCGGGAGATGCCCTTGCGCAGCTGCTCCTTCCCCTCGCCCCAGGCGTCGTCGTAGAAGGGGAAGGCGAGGGTCTGGATGATGCCGGCCGGCTGGTTGATGTAGCGGTCGCCGAGGTCGTTCTCGACGTTCTTGAGCTGGGCGGCGGGGATGTCGTCGGCGAGGTCGAGGTTGCCGGCGAGGAGGTCGGTGTAGGCGGCGTTGTTGTCGGTGTAGACCTTGAGGTCGACGCCGCCGTTCTGCGCCTTGTCGTCCCCCGGGTACTTGTCCCACTTCCGCAGCTTCATCACGGAGCCCTTGGTGTAGGACTCGACCTGGTAGGGGCCGTTGCCGACGGGCTTCTTCACCCAGGCGTCGTGGTCGTCGAAGAAGGCCCGGGGCAGCGGGGCGAAGGCGTTGTAGCCGAGGGTGTCGGGCCAGGTGGAGAACTTCTGGCTGAGCTTGACGGTGAAGGTCCGGTCGTCCTTCACCTTCAGCCCGGAGAGGGTCTTCGCCGTCGGCTCACCCTCCTCCGGGTGCACCTCGTCGTACCCCTCGATGTACTCGAAGAAGTAGGCGTTCTTCTGGGCGTTGTCGACGTTGGCGCCGTAGTTCCAGGCGTCCACGAACGACTTGGCGGTGACCTTCTCGCCGTTGCTGAACGTCCAGCCGTCCTTGACCTTGACGGTGAAGGTCTGCGAGTCGTCGGTGGTGATGGACTCGGCGAGCATGTCCTTGGCCTCGCCGGTCTCCGGGTCGTACCGCTTGAGCCCGCGGAAGATCATGTCGAGGACCTTGCCGCCCTGGACCTCGTTGGTGTTCGCCGGCTCCAGCGGGTTCTGCGGGTCGCCCCAGGAGGAGCTGAGGACGCCGGTCCCGTCCCCTCCCCCGCTTCCGCCGTTGTCGTCCCCGCCGCAGGCCGTCGCGGCCAGTGCGGCGGCGATCGCGCAGGCGGCCCATCTGGCGTGCAGGGATCGGCGCATGAGGTGCCTCCTCGGTCGGGGAACGGACGCCCGGTCCCATCCGAGCCCGCTTCGCCCGCCCCCGCATCCCGGCCTGCGCCATCCGCGCGGGCGGCGGGCGGGGAGTCACCCGCCCGCAGGAGCGCGCGTCCGCGCGGAGCCCTGGGCGCACCCGGCCGGTATTCAACGGTATTCTCGCCGTATGGCCGACACCACCATCAAAATCACCGATGACGTCCGCGACCGCCTGCGCATACTGGCCGAGGAGCGCGGCACCAGTGTGCGCAGCCTGGTGGAGCGGATGGCCACGGAGACGCCCACCGAGGCGGAGCGCGCCGAACGCACCGCGCGGGGCCTGGCCTACATCCGCGCGAACCTCTGCCCGGATCTCACCGAGGACGACGTGCGCCGGGCTCAGCAGTGGCGTGCCGACATCGCGGCCGGCCGCCTCGGGAGCCGCAGGTGATCATCCTCGATCACACGGCCGTGCTCGCCCTCTGCCGCGGGCACCGCTTCCTTTCCGGCCTGGCGGTCGTGGAGGCCGGTGACCCCGCCCAGCGGGCCCAGGTCCCCGCCCTCTGCCTGGTGTCGGCCAGTCTCGAACTCCCGGGCGCCGCCGCCCATCTGGGAGCCCTCCCGGGCCTGGAGTTCCTCCCCCTCGACTTCGCCGCGACCGCCGCCGTGGAACAGGCCGCCGGCGCCGGGCTGGACTGGCGCCACGCCCACGCCGTCTACGCCGCCGTGTCCGACCCGGCGGGCGGCCAGGTGCTGAGCGGCACCCCGGAGGCATACGACGGAACGGGTGTCTGGGTGGTGGACATCGGCAAGCCGTGATGTCAGGGATCGCGGCAGGAGGACGGAACGGAGGGTCAGCTGCCGTGCTGCGGCGCTTCTCCGTCGTGCCCGGGCGAAGACCAGTCGGCAGCACTCGCGAACGGCGTGCTGGGCGGTCTGTGAGAGCCAAGCCGACACGCTCAGCCCTTCCCGCTCCGCAGCGGCCTGTGCCGCCTCCAGCACCTCGCTGGGGATGGTGAGGGTGACGTACTCAGAACTCATGTGGGAACCCTGCGGAGTTCCGGACGCCCTGCCCCGTCCCGTCGGCCGGACCACCCGAAGGAGTGGCCGCCTCTTCCGCCACTCCGCGATACGCGAACGGCCCCGGCCCCCGGTTCATGACCGGGGGCCGGGGCCGAGTCCGCCCGGCCCGCGCCGGGCGCGGGACGGGGGTGGGCGTTACGCGTGGACGACGTCCTTCTCCTCCGCGAAGTGGCACGCCGACTCGTGGTTCGCCGGGGTGTCGGAGCTCTTGAAGCGCTCCGGAACCGCCAGCAGCGGCTCCTCCACGGCGCACTTGTCCTGCGCCTTCCAGCAGCGGGTGCGGAAGCGGCAGCCCGACGGCGGGTTGGCCGGGGACGGCACGTCACCGGTGAGCAGGATCCGCTCGCGGCCCTCGCGCATCTCGGGGTCCGGGACGGGGACGGCGGAGAGCAGCGCCTGGGTGTACGGGTGCGTCGGGTGGTCGTAGATCTCCTCGTCGGAGCCGATCTCGGCCATCTTGCCGAGGTACATGACTCCGACCCGGTCGGAGATGTGGCGGACGATGGAGAGGTCGTGCGCGATGAAGATGTAGGAGAGGTTGAACTCGTCCTGCAGCTTCTCCATCAGGCGACCGTCATCCGCGGGTTGAGCGAGGTGTACGGGTCCTGGAACACCATCTGGATGTTGCGGCGGACGGCCTTCAGCGCGCGCCCGGACAGCTTGGTGATGTCCTGGCCCTTGTAGAAGACCTCGCCGGCGGTGGCGTGCTCCAGCGTCATCAGCAGCTTGGCGACGGTGGACTTGCCGCAGCCGGACTCGCCGACGATGCCCAGGGTCTCGCCCTGGTGCAGGTCGAAGGAGATGCCGTCGACGGCCTTGACCGCGCCGATCTTCCGCTTGAAGAGGATGCCCCGGGTCAGCGGGAAGTGCTTGACCAGGTTGCGCACCTGCAGGATCGGCTCGCCGCGCTCGACCGGGGACTCGATGGCCGCCACGACCTCGGCGGTCTCGTCGGACTCCTGGGCCGCCGCGGCATCGGCCGCGGTCTTCTCGGCCTCGGCCGCCTGCTCGGAGGTGACGGTGGAAGCGCCCGTGGCCTCGTCCTTCTTGCTGATCTCAGCCATGGATCGTCTCCTCCCAGAAGTGGCAAGCGCTGCGGCGGCCGTCGAGTTCCGTGCCGTCCCGCTCGGTGACCTGGTACAGCGGCGGGATGTCGGCGCGGCAGACGTCCTGCGCCTTGGGGCAGCGCGGGTTGAAGGCGCAACCGGACGGGATACGGGTCAGGTTGGGCGGCAGGCCCTTGATCGCGTAGGATCAGGTCCGGCTCCAGGGCCAGCGCCATCGCGATCATGATGCGCTGCCGCATACCGCCGGAGAACTGGTGCGGATAGTCGTTCACCCGCTGCTTGGCGGCGGGGATCTTCACCCGGTCCATCAGTTCCACGGCCTTGGCCTTGGCGGCCTTCCGGGACAGGCCCTGGTGCACCCGGTACATCTCGCCGAGCTGGAAGCCGACGGTGAAGACGGGGTTGAGCGAGGACAGGGCGTCCTGGAAGATCATCGCCATCTTGGCGCCGCGGATCTTCCGGCGTTCCTCGGCGGACATCTTCAGCATGTCCTGGCCGCGGAAGAAGATCTCCCCCTTGGGGATGCGGCCGGGGGGCATGTCCAGGATGCCCATGACCGCCTGCGCGGTCACGGACTTGCCGGAACCGGACTCGCCGAGCACGGCGAGGGTCTCACCGGCGGACACGGAGTAGTTGACGCCGTTGACGGCCTTGGCCACGCCGTCGCGGGTGTGGAACTCCACGTGCAGATCGCGGACTTCGAGCAGTGGTGTGCCGTCCGCCCCGCCCGCGGGCTTGGGTTCGGCCGAGGTCTTCTCGATGGTGGTCACGTACGCCTCCCTCAGCGCAGCTTGGGGTCGAGGGCGTTGCGGACCGCATCGCCGAGCATGATGAACGCCAGCACGGTGACCGACACCATGATGGCCGGCGCCAACAGAGCGTGCGGCGCGTTGCGCAGCTGGTCGGCGCCGTCGGAGACGTCCATGCCCCAGGAAACCGTGGGCGGCGAGATGCCGATGCCCAGGAAGGACAGACTGGCCTCGGCCGCGATGTAACCGCCGAGCGCGATGGTGGCGACGACGATCACCGGGGCGATCGCGTTGGGCAGCACGTGCCGCAGCAGGATCCTGCCGGTGCCGGCGCCAAGAGCCTTCGCGGCCTGAACGTAGTCCGACTGCTTGGTGGTGATCACCGAGCCGCGGGTGACGCGGGCGATCTGGGTCCAGCCGAGGAAGGCCAGTGCCAGGGAGACGATCCAGACGGTGCGGACATCGAAGACGTTGAGCACGACCATCGCACCGAGCAGGAAGGGCAGGCCGGCGAACACGTCGAGGATCCGGGACAGGACGCTGTCGATCCAGCCGCCGAAGTATCCGGCGATCATACCGAGCAGGCCGCCGAAGACGGTGACCAGCAGCGTCACGGCGATACCGACGGTTACGGAGGCGCGAGCGCCGTGGACCACCCGCGCGTAAATGCTGCGGCCCTGATGGTCGTAGCCGAGCCACTCCGGTGAGAAGAAGTGGGTGAGCTGCGGTGCCTGGAGATAGTGGTTCGCCAGGTCACCGCGGCGCGGGGACGCGCCGGTGAAAAGGGTCGGCCAAACGGCCATCACCAGCAGCAGGAGGATCAGTCCGGCCGAGATCACGAAGAGCGGGTTGCGCCGCAGGTCGTGCCAGGCGTCGGACCACAGGCTCCGCGGCTTGCCGACCGGACCGCCCTCACCGTTGCCCGTGCCGGGGGTGTCGGCAGTCTTGTCCAGGTCCGCCGGGGTCGCCGGGGCGGGGACATGGGTGGCTTGAGTGACGTCAGACATAACGGATCCTCGGGTCCAGAACCGCGTAAAGCAGGTCGACGATCAGGCTGATGGTGAGGTAGAGGATGACGAGCAGGGTGACGACGCCCACCACCGTCGATCCCTCACGGCGGAGCAGTGCCTCGTAGACGAGGTTGCCGACGCCCTGGACGTTGAAGATGCCCTCCGTGATGACCGCTCCGCCGAGCAGCGCGCCGAGGTCGGTACCGAGGAAGGTGACCACCGGGATCAGGGAGTTGCGCATCAGATGCACTCCGATGACCCGGCGGCGCGGCAGGCCCTTGGCGATGGCGGTGCGGATGTAGTCGGAGCGCAGGTTCTCCACGACGGAGGTGCGGGTCAGCCGGACCACATAGGCCAGGGAGAGCGAGCCGAGCACGATGGCCGGCATCAGCAGATCGCCGAAGGCCTCCGAGTCCTGCACCGTGGGCGTCAGCAGCTGGAACTTGAAGGCCAGCCAGAACTGCGCGGTGTAGCCCAGGACGAAGGACGGGACGGAAATCAGCAGCAGGGTGAAGAAGAGCATCGCCCGGTCCAGCAGCCGGTCCGCCCAGAGCCCGGCCGCGATGCCGAGCGAGATGCCGACGAGGACGGTGAAGGTGAAGGCGAACAGGGTCAGCCGGATGGTGACCGGGAGCGCGTCGGCGATGACTTCGGACACCGGTCGCTGGCTGGCGATCTGGGTACCGAAGTCGCCCTGGAACAGCCCTCCGATGTAGTTCAGATACTGCTGCCAGAGAGGCAGATCGAGGCCGAGGTCCTTCTTCAACGCCGCGATCTGTGCCGGGTCCACGGACTGGTCGCCCCAGAGGGCCCGCACGGGATCGCCGGGCAGGCTGTACATCATGAGGAAGATCAGCAGGGTTGACCCGAGGAAAACCGGTATCGCCTGGAGCAGTCGCCGCACGACATAGCGCCCCATGTTGCCTCCAATAGGAACGGACGGCCCCAAGGGGCCGTTCCACTGCTGGGAACGGCCCCCGGGGTGCCTGCCCCGCCGACTGCCGGTTTGCGGCCGCGGCGGGATCGGCCGGATGCGGAACGGGGTTCCGCGCGCGTCTTACTTGACCGTGACCTGGTCGATCACGATGTCGCCGTGCCAGTCGGTCGTGACGTTGTCGACGTCCTTGCCGTAGCCGGCGTTGATCTTGTAGTTGAAGACCGGGATGGCGGGCATCTGCTCGGCCAGCTTGCGCTCGACCTCCTGGTAGATCTTGAGCGACTCCTCCAGGGTCTCGGCGTTGTCGCCCTTCTCCATCAGCTTGTCGATCTCCTTGTTGGAGAAGCGACCGCTGTTGGCCTCGGCCTTGGTGTGGTAGAGCTCCCGCATGAAGTTGACGTTCACCGGGTAGTCGGCCACCCAGCCACCGCGGTACATGCCCTTGACCTTGTTGGCGTCACGCAGGTCCAGGTCGGTCTGGAAGTCCGGCTTGGAGTCCGGGATGCACTCCACACCGGTGTTCTGGCGGATGTTCTCGCAGACCGCCGTCACCCAGTCCTTGTGGCCACCATCGGCGTTGAACTGGATCCACACCTTGTTGCCCGGGATGCCGCCGCCCTCTTCGACCAGCTTCTTGGCCTGCTTCGGGTCGAACTTGAAGGCCGGCGAGTCGAGGTCCTGGTTGCCCATGACCTGCGGCGGGGTGAAGCTGGTGGCCGCGTCACGGGTGCCGTTCATGACGGTCTTCGCGATGGTCTCGCGGTCGATCGCCATGGACAGGCCCTGGATGACCTTGGGGTCGACGTCCTTGAACGGCTTGCTGTAGAAGGCCGGGACGATGCTCTGGACGCCGGCGAAGGGCTCCTCGATCGCACGGTCGCCCAGGTCGCTCTTGTACTTGGGCAGGTCGCGGGACGCGATCTGGCGCACCACGTCGAGGTTGCCCGAGATGAGCTCCTGGTACGCGGCCTCGGGGGTCGAGTAGTTCTTGAACTGGATGCCCTTGTTGGCCGCCTTGTCGTCGCCCTTGTACTTGTCGTAGGCGGCGACCTGGAAGAGCTTCTTGTGCTGCCACTTCTCGAACTTGTAGGGGCCGTTGCCCACCGGGTTCTTGGCGAACGCCTTCGGGTCCTCCATGGCCGACTTGGGCAGCGGGGCCCAGGTCGTGTAGCCCATCTTGTACTCGAAGTACGGGACCGGCTTGGAGAGCTCGATGGTGAAGGTGAGGTCGTCGACGACCTTCAGACCGGACATCTTCTCGGCCTTGGCGTCACCCTTCTCGGGGTGCACCTCGTCGTAGCCCTTGATGTCGGCGAACCAGAAGCTGTTCTTCTGGTTGTTCTTGATGTGGGCGGCCCAGTTCCAGGTGTCCACGTAGGACTGGGCGGTGACCTTCTCGCCGTTGTGGAAGGTCCAGCCGTCCTTCAGCTTGACCGTCCAGAGCTTCGAGTCCTCGGTCTTGATCGACTCGGCGTTCAGGTAGACCGGCTTGCCCTCGTTGTCGTGCTCGAGGAGCTGGGTGAAGAGCGCCTTGACGAGGTAGCTGCCGTTGCTCTCGTTCGTGTCCGAGGGGATCGGCGCGTTCTGGGGCTCGCCGACCTCGATCGAGACGTAGCCCTCGGGCTTGCCGGAGCTCGACTTCTTGCCTTCGTCGTCGCTGCCGCCGCCGCACGCCGTCACGGCCATCGTCACGGCTATCGCACCCGCAGCGAACTTGGCACTTCTGGCACCGCGCATGGGTGTGCCTCCTCAGGAGTCCATCGTCAGTACATGGAAGGGCGCCGGTCGCGGGCTGACACCCCTGACAGCCGCAGCCGGCACCTGTGCTCGTGAGTCGGCGCGCTCCCCACAGCGCGTGACCCATTGACCCGAGCTCGATGGACCCCACTATCGGTCACCCGGGACCCCCGAAACCACACGTCAGGGATCTCGGTTTGGTCACATCAACCAGGCCGGATGGCCGAAATCCGGGCAAACTAAGCCCATACAGACAGGCACGAAACGGACTGTTAACTCATGTACCGGATGACGGGGACCGATAGTCGAACGCGATCCGCGCGAAATCGGATTGACAACGGAGATCAACAAGGCCCGTCGAAAGACCCGCTCGGCACCCTCTCCGGGGCCTCTCCGGCACCCTCTCCGACAGGGCCCGCCGGGCGTCGATTACCCACGCGTAGCCCGCCGGAAACCAGCGAGAACCGGCCATCCGGCCAGAGGCCGCCGCCAACGCCGCCGGGGGCGCCCCGAAGGACGCCCCCGGACGGACCGGAAGCACCGCGGCGCGGGAAGCCGCGGCGCAACCTCAGCGCTTGGCGCGGGAGGCCGCGCGGGCGCGCTCCTTCTGGTCGAGGGCGACCTTGCGGATGCGCACCGTCTCCGGGGTCACCTCGATGCACTCGTCGTCCCGGCAGAACTCCAGCGACTGCTCCAGCGACAGCAGCCGCGGCGGGACCAGGGACTCCGTCACATCGGCCGTGGAGGACCGCATGTTGGTGAGCTTCTTCTCCTTGGTGATGTTGACGTCCATGTCGTCCGCGCGGGAGTTCTCGCCGACGATCATGCCCTCGTAGACCTCGGTGCCCGGGGAGACGAAGAGCACACCGCGCTCCTGGAGGTTCGTCATCGCGAAGGCGGTCACGACTCCGGACCGGTCGGCGACCAGGGAGCCGTTGTTCCGGGTGCGCAGCTCGCCGAACCAGGGCTCGTGGCCCTCGAAGATCGAGTGCGCGATGCCCGTGCCGCGGGTCTGGGTCAGGAACTCCGTCCGGAACCCGATCAGGCCGCGGCTGGGGACGATCCACTCCATCCGGATCCAGCCGGACCCGTGGTTGGTCATCGTCTCCATGCGGCCCTTGCGCGCGGCCATGAGCTGGGTGATGGCGCCCAGGTGCTCCTCGGGGGAGTCGATGGTCATCCGCTCGATCGGCTCGTGGAGCTTGCCGTCGATCTCCTTGGTGACCACCTCGGGCTTGCCGACGGTCAGTTCGAAGCCCTCCCGGCGCATCGTCTCCACGAGGATGGCCAGCGCCAGCTCGCCGCGGCCCTGCACCTCCCAGGCGTCGGGGCGCTCGGTGGGCAGCACGCGGAGGCTGACGTTACCGATCAGCTCGCGCTCCAGCCGGTCCTTGACCAGCCGGGCGGTGACCTTGTGGCCCTTGCCGCCCTTGCCGACCAGCGGGGAGGTGTTGGTGCCGATCGTCATCGAGATGGCCGGCTCGTCCACCGTGATCAGCGGCAGGGCGATCGGGTTCTCCGGGTCGGCCAGCGTCTCGCCGATCATGATGTCCGGGATGCCGGCGACCGCGCAGATGTCACCCGGGCCCGCCTTCTCGGCCGGCTTGCGGGTCAGCGCCTCGGTCATCATCAGCTCGGTGATGCGGACGTTGGAGACGGAACCGTCGCGCTTGATCCACGCGACGGTCTGCCCCTTCTTCAGCTCGCCCTGCTCGACGCGGAGGAGCGCGATGCGGCCGAGGAAGTTGTCGGCGTCCAGGTTGGTGACATGGGCCTGGAGCGGGGCGCTCTCGTCGTACTCCGGGGCCGGGACGGTCTCCAGGAGCGTGGTGAAGAACGGCTCCAGGTTCTTGCTGTCGGCCGGGACGGTGCCGTCCTCCGGCTTGGTCAGCGAGGCGATGCCGTCGCGGGCGCAGGCGTAGACGATCGGGAACTCGATCTGCTCCTCGGTCGCGTCCAGATCGAGGAAGAGGTCGTACGTCTCGTCGACGACCTCGGCGATCCGGGCGTCAGGGCGGTCCGTCTTGTTGATGCAGAGGATCACCGGCAGCTTGGCCTGCAGCGCCTTGCGCAGCACGAAGCGGGTCTGCGGCAGCGGGCCCTCGGAGGCGTCCACCAGCAGCACCACGGCGTCCACCATCGACAGGCCGCGCTCGACCTCGCCGCCGAAGTCGGCGTGGCCGGGGGTGTCGATGATGTTGATGGTGACGGGGCCGCCGCCGGCCGACGGGTGGTACTTGACCGCGGTGTTCTTGGCGAGAATGGTGATGCCCTTCTCGCGCTCGAGGTCGTTCGAGTCCATCATGCGCTCGTCGAGGTTCTCGGCGGCGTGCGCGGCGAAGGCGCCGGCCTGCTTGAGCATGGCGTCGACGAGGGTCGTCTTGCCGTGGTCGACGTGGGCGACGATGGCTACGTTACGGATGTCGTGGCGCGTGGGCATACTGCGGGGCACTCCCGGAATCGTGGATGGCGGCGCGTACGGTCCGGCACGCGCGCCCGCCGGGCTGGAAACATGCCTCGGCCTCACCCCATCGTACGGGCCCCGGCGCACCCGGCGCGCAGCCCCGCCCCGCCCGGGGCCCGGCGGGGCCGTGCGCTGCGAGGGGCGGGCGGGGGCGGGGTTCCCGTGCGGGGCGCGGAGGCGCGCCGGAGCGGCTCGGCGGCTCGGCGGCTCGGCGGCGGCGGCTCGGCGGCTCAGCGGCTCAGCGGCGGAAGCCCACGTCCTGATAGCGCGGCGTCGCGAAGCCGAAGGCCCCGGCGTTGACCACCCCGGGCCGCACGGCCACCAGCTCCGGCCGCTGGTAGAGCGGGATGGACCCGGCCGCGGCCCAGATCCGGGCGTCGGCGCGGCTCAACAGCTCCCGGGCCACCGACTCGTCCAGTTCCGCGGCCGCCTGCTCGAAGAGCTGGTCGATGCGGTCGGTGCCCACCCCCGTGTAGTTCTGCTCGACGGTCAGCGAGCCGTCCGGCGCCGGCCGCGGCTTGGCGAAGACCGGGCGGGCGTCGGTCGCCGGGAAGGCGGTGGCCGGCCAGGAGTAGAGGGCCAGGTCGAAGTCCCCGGAGGCGACGTGCTCCCGGAAGAACTTCTCCCCCGCCACCTCCTCGATCTCCGCCCGGATCCCGACCGCGGTCAGCATCTGCGTGATCCGTTCCGCGACGGCACGGAGCTGCCCGGCGCCCCGCCCCTCGGGGAGGACGAACTCCAGCGTGAGCGGCACCCCGTCCTTGTGCAGCACATGGGCGTTGCCCGGCAGGGCCCGCTCACCGGCCTTCTCGCCGGCCTTCTCGCCGGCTTTCTCGCCGGTCAGCTCCCCGGCCTGGCTCCCCCGCTCCGCCGCCTTCTCGCCGGCTTCCTCGCCGGCGGCCCGCCCGGTGCCCGGCTCCTTGGTGCCGGACTCCTTGTTGCCGGCGTCCCTGGCGCCGGGCCCGGCCGTGATCGTCCGCCAGCCCGCGTCCGCGAGCATCGCCTGCGCCGCCGCGGGGTCCGGCCCGCCGAGGGCCGAGCTGTTGTCCTCGTACCCGGGCTGGCCGGCCAGGCGCAGATGGCTGCCGGGCGGAGCGGCCGGGAGTTCCAGCGGCTTCAGCACCGACTCGGCGAGCGCCGAGCGGTCGATGGCGCGGGCCACGGCGCGGCGCACGCGCTCGTCGGCCAGCGGGCCCTCGGCGCCGTTCAGCGCGAGCTGCGTGTAGGCGGGGGCCAGGGAGCGGCGCACGTCGATCCGGCGCAGCGCCGCCGACCTCGCGTCGCGCCGCTGTACGGACGTGCGGATGTCCTCCACCTCCGGCCGGCCGATCCCCGCAATGTCGATCTTCCCGCCGGCCAGCGCCGCCACCCGCCGCTCGCGGGGCACGGCGGTGAGGACGAGCCGGTCGAGCTTGGCCCGCTCGCCCCACCACCGGGGGTCGCGGACGAGGGTGACGGTGCGCTCGCGGGCATCCCGGGCACGGAGGGTGAAGGGGCCCGCGGTGGCCCTGAGGGTGCGGCGCGTGCCGTCGTTGAAGGCGTCGGCCCCGCCCATCGCCGACTTCGGGTAGAGCGGCGTGAAGAGGGAACGCCAGTCGGCGTACGGCGTGTTGAAGGTCACCCGGATCTCGTGGGCGTCCCGGCCCGGGTCGACCCGGGCGACGCGGTCGTAGCCGGCGTTGCGTGCCGTCCAGTAGGCGCGGTTCCGCCCGTTGAGCGCCTGCCACTGGGCCCGGAAGTCCGCCACGCCCAGGGGGCGGCCGTCGCTCCAGACCGCCTCGGGGTTCAGCCGGTAGACGACCACCTGCGCGGGCTCGTGCTGGACGACCTCCGCCGAGCGGAGATGGTCCGGGTTGCGCTGCGGGCGGCCCGCGCGGTCGAGGTGGAACAGCGCGGGGAGGACGGCCTCGGCGATGCGGTCGGTGGTGGCGCCGGAGTCGGCCTGGAAGACGTTGAGCGTGGCGGGCGCCGAGTCGACGGCCCACCGGACGGTGCCGCCGTCGCGCACCTGCTCGCGGGGGGTGGCGGCGATGTCGGGCGGGGCGGTGTGGGCGGCCGGCTTGTCGTCGTCGCCCCCGCCGCAGCCGGTGAGCCCGGCGAGGCCGGCCAGCAGGGCGGCGCTCAGCAGCAGCGCGGTGGGCGCGGGTGCGCGCACCCGCGCCCGGGCAGGCGGTGCCGGGGACCGGTCGGTCGGTGCCGGGGACCGGTCGGTTGGTGCCGGGGACCGGTCGGGCGGTGCCGGGGACCGGCGGTCGGCCACACCGGTGCTCGGGTCGGCTGCTCCGGTACTGGACATGGTGGACCTCCCGGCTCGCACGCGTT
Source organism: Streptomyces albus subsp. albus (assembly GCF_000719865.1). GTDB lineage: Bacteria > Actinomycetota > Actinomycetes > Streptomycetales > Streptomycetaceae > Streptomyces > Streptomyces albus_E. The sequence continues at coordinate 131,348 of NZ_JOID01000015.1, read as the reverse complement.
TCTCCCCACCACTGAAGGGGCGGTCCGGGGCCCGGGCACGGTGGATACGGCCGGGGGGCCGGGGATGTCACCCGCGCGAGTGGTGCTCGCCTGCCGGCGCGGGTTCGCCTCCGGCGCGGGTTCGCCTCCGGCGCGGGTTCGCCTCCGGCGCGGGTTCCGGTTCTTGTCCGGGTGCGGCGCCGTTGTCCCGCGCTGCGCGCGGGTGCTGCCCGCCCGCGGCCACCCATTGCTCCGGGTGAGACGCCTCTGCCCTCTCGCCCCGCCCGTCCCTGCCCCGGGTGCGGCTTCGTTTCCCCGCGCTGCGCGCGGGTGCGGCACTGTCGTCCCGCGCTGCGCGCGGGTGCTGCCCGCCCGCGGCCACCCATTGCTCCGGGCGGGATGTCCCGGCCCGGCTCTTGGGCGCCAGGCCCCCGGGCCCCGGCACCGACACCGGCCCCTGCCATCGCCCGGCCCCCGCCCGGCCTCGGCCCTTTCCCGGCCCCAGCCCTGCCCCGGCCCCGGCCCCGGCTCAGGCCTCGGCTCAGGCCCCGGCCCTGGCCCCGGCCCCTGCCCCGGCTCAGGCCTCGGCTCAGGCCCCGGCCCCGGCCCCTGCCCCGGCCCCGGCTCAAGGCCCCGGCCTCGGCTCAGGCCCCGGCCCCCCGGCGGAGCCGGGACGGTTCGCCGGCGTACGTGTGCCGGGCGGGCGGACGGGGGTTCGGGGATGGGGTCGGTGGCGGGTGAACGGAGCGCTATTCGCCTCCGCCGTCTTCACAAGCGCGCGTGTGACGCGCGACACTCTCCGGGAGTCGCACACCGCAACACCGCGGAGGTGAGGGCGAGTTATGTCCCTGCACGACGATCTACGAGCCGCGCAGCGCTGTCTCGACGAGCTGGGCCGGACGGTGGACCGTCTGGAACGCCAGGTCGGCGGAGGTCCCGACATCCGCCGGGTGCGCTCGGACACCGAGCATCTGCGCGAGAGCCTCGCGCTGCTGCGGGAGGCGGTCCCGGCCGCACTGCCGTCCGAGCCCCGGCAGGACGTCATCGTCATCCCGGACGCTCCGTACAACACGGCCCTGTGGGCGGACGCCGAGGACGAAGGGCTCGGTGCTCGTCACGGACAGGCGCCCTGACGGCAGGGCGGCCCGGTCACTCCGGCTCCGGGACCGGCCGCCCGAGCCACGGCCCCCGGCCACCGGCGGCACGGCCACCCGGACCGGCCCCCGGCCCGCACCCGGCCAAGGAGCCCTCGGCCACCCGAGGCCACGGGGCCGGCCGTCGGCATCCGGCGGCCCAGGCCCTCGGGTCCGCACCCCGGTCACCGAGTACCGGCCATCGGCGTCACGGCCGCCCGGCCGGGCCCCGGACCGCACGGCGGTCACCGATCCCCCGGCCACCCGAGGCGCCGTCCGGCCCCGGGCCTCCCCGTCCGACCCCGACCCGACCTCGCCGTCCCCCGGACCCGCAATCCCAGGCCTCGGCCCCCTGACCGGGATCCACCCGCACCAGAGCCCCCGAGACACCCGCGACGCACGCGAGCCCCGCGGCGCACGCGGGCCCGCCGCCCCATCCGTCCGACCCCGGAGCCCCTCTTGGCCACAGGCACCGACTCCACGACCACCGGCGAGCCCGGCGGCGGCACCGGCCCCGGCGGCACGGCCCGCGGTGGCGTGCGCCGGGGCGTGAACTCCCCGGCGCGCGCCGCCATCGGCGCCGCCCACCTCCGTACGGACCGCTGGTGGCTCGCGCCGGCCGCGACCGCGGCCGGGCTGCTCGCCTTCGTCGTCTACTCGACCTGGCGCGCCTTCGCGAACGCCGACTACTACGCCGCCCCGTACGTCTCGCCGTTCTACTCGCCCTGCCTGGCGGAGAACTGCGAACCCATGAAGGCGGGCCCCAACTGGCCGCTGTTCGGGGAGTGGTGGGGCCTCTCCCCGGCGCTGATCATCCTCGTCTTCCCGCTCGGCTTCCGGCTGACCTGCTACTACTACCGGAAGGCCTACTACCGGGGATTCTGGGCCTCGCCCCCGGCCTGCGCGGTCGCCGAGCCGCACACCGCGTACCGCGGCGAGACCCGCTTCCCGCTGATCCTGCAGAACATCCACCGCTACTTCTTCTACGCGGCGCTGCCGGTGGCCCTGATCCTGACCTACGACACGGTGCTCGCCTTCCGCGACGAGACCTACGCCTGGGGCCACATGGGCCTCGGCACCGTGATCATGCTGGTCAACATCGCGCTGATCTGGCTCTACACCGTCTCCTGCCACTCCTGCCGGCACATCGTCGGCGGCCGGCTCAAGCACTTCTCGCGGCATCCGGTGCGGTACCGCCTCTGGGGCTGGGTGAGCCGCCTCAACGCCCGCCACGCGCAGCTGGCCTGGGCCTCGCTGATCAGCGTCGCCCTCGCCGATCTCTACGTCTATCTGCTGGCGACCGGCGTCTTCGACGACCCGAGGCTGTTCTGAGCGGGAGGGGCGGAAGGACGGGCGAAACGGAAGAGCGGGAGGACGGGAAGGCGGCCGGCCCCGCGGTCCCGGGAGGACTCACCCGAGTGACGAGAAGGACGACAGCTCCGGCAGCTCCGGCAGCTCCCCGAGGGATAGGACAACGTAGGCGATGACCCAACCGGAACAGCAGGCCTGGGACGTGGTCGTGGTCGGTGCCGGCGGCGCCGGGCTGCGCGCCGCCATCGAGGCCCGCGAGCGGGGCGCGCGCACCGCGGTCATCTGCAAGTCCCTGTTCGGCAAGGCCCACACGGTGATGGCCGAGGGCGGTATCGCGGCCAGCATGGGCAACGTCAACGAGGGCGACAACTGGCAGGTCCACTTCCGCGACACGATGCGCGGCGGGAAGTTCCTCAACGACTGGCGGATGGCCGAGCTGCACGCCCGCGAGGCACCCGACCGGGTGTGGGAACTGGAGACCTGGGGCGCCCTCTTCGACCGCACCGCCGACGGCCGCATCTCGCAGCGCAATTTCGGCGGCCACGAGTACCCGCGGCTCGCGCACGTCGGCGACCGCACGGGCCTGGAACTGATCCGCACCCTCCAGCAGAAGATCGTCGCGCTGCAGCAGGAGGACTTCCGGGAGCACGGCGACCACGAGGCCCGGCTGAAGGTCTTCCAGGAGTGCACCGTCACTCGTGTCCTCATGGACGGCGAGGGGGACGCGGAGGGAGCGGGCGGGGAAGCCGGTGAGGCAGGCGGCGGCCGGGTCTCCGGGGTGTTCGGCTACGAGCGCGAGTCCGGCCGGTTCTTCGTCCTCCGGGCGCCCGCCGTGGTGCTGGCGACCGGCGGCATCGGCAAGTCCTTCAAGGTGACCTCCAACTCCTGGGAGTACACCGGCGACGGGCACGCGCTGGCCCTTCTCGCGGGCGCCCGGCTGACCAACATGGAGTTCGTCCAGTTCCATCCCACCGGCATGGTCTGGCCACCGTCCGTGAAGGGCATCCTCGTCACCGAGTCCGTCCGCGGCGACGGCGGCGTGCTCCGCAACAGCGAGGGCAAGCGGTTCATGTTCGACTACGTCCCCGATGTCTTCAAGGAGAAGTACGCGCGGACGGAGACGGAGGGCGACCGCTGGTACGAGGACCCGGACCACAACCGCCGCCCGCCCGAGCTGCTCCCCCGCGACGAGGTGGCCCGCGCCATCAACGCCGAGGTCAAGGCCGGGCGCGGCTCCCCGCACGGCGGGGTCTTCCTGGACGTCTCCACGCGCATCCCCGCCGAGACGATCCGCCGCCGGCTGCCGTCGATGTACCACCAGTTCAAGGAGCTGGCCGACGTCGACATCACGGCCGAGCCGATGGAGGTCGGCCCGACCTGCCACTACGTGATGGGCGGTGTCTGGGTGGAGCCGGACACGGCGCAGGCGCGCGGGGTGAGCGGCCTGTACGCGGCGGGCGAGGTCGCCGGCGGCATGCACGGCTCCAACCGGCTGGGCGGCAACTCCCTCTCGGACCTGCTGGTGTTCGGCCGCCGCGCCGGGCTGCACGCCGCGGAGTACGCCCTGGGGGCGGCCGCCTCCGCGCCGCCGGCGGTGCGCGAGACCGCCGTGGACGCGGCCGTCGCCGAGGCGCTCCGCCCGTTCGGCGCGGCGGAGGGCGGCGCCGGAGAGGGCCCCGGTGCCGAGAACCCGTACACGCTCCACCAGGAGCTCCAGCAGACGATGAACGACCTCGTCGGCATCATCCGGCGCGGCGGCGAGATGGCCGAGGCTCTGGAGCGCCTGGACGGGCTGCGGGCCCGCGCCCGGCGCGTGGGGGTGGAGGGCCACCGCCAGTTCAACCCGGGCTGGCATCTCGCCCTGGACCTGCGGAACATGCTGCTGGTCGGCGAGTGCGTGGCCCGTGCCGCGCTGGAGCGCGAGGAGAGCCGCGGCGGCCACACCCGCGAGGACCATCCGGGCATGGACCGCGCCTGGCGGCGGATCAACCTGCTCTGCTCCCTGGCCGCGGAGAAGGACGGACCGGCAGCCGCCGCCTCCGCGTCCGCCACCGCGTCCACCTCCGCGTCCGCCGCCTCCCCCGGCCGGATCGAGCTCACCCGTTCCACCGCCCCACCCGTCCGCAGTGATCTGCTCGCCCTGTTCGAGAAGGACGAACTGGGCAAGTACCTGTCCGATGAGGAGCTTTCCCTGTGACCCACACCGTTCACTTCAGGGTCTGGCGGGGCGACGCCGAGGGCGGCGGTCTGGCGGACTTCGACGTCGAGGTCAACGAGGGCGAGGTCGTCCTCGACGCCATCCACCGCCTCCAGGCGACCCAGGCCCCGGATCTCGCGGTCCGCTGGAACTGCAAGGCGGGCAAGTGCGGTTCGTGCAGCGCCGAGATCAACGGCCGGCCGCGGCTGCTCTGCATGACCCGGATGTCGGTCCTCGACCTCACCGCGCCGGTCACGATCACCCCGCTGCGCGCCTTCCCGGTGCTGCGGGACCTCGTGACGGATGTGTCGTTCAACTACGCCAAGGCCCGGGAGGTGCCCGCCTTCGTCCCGCCGCCCGGGCTGGCCCCCGGCGAGTACCGGATGCGGCAGGAGGACGTGAACCGCTCGCAGGAGTTCCGGAAGTGCATCGAGTGCTTCCTCTGCCAGGACGTCTGCCATGTGGTGCGGGACCACGAGGAGAACAAGGCCGCCTTCTCCGGGCCGCGCTTCCTGATGCGCGTCGCCGAGCTGGACATGCACCCGCTGGACGCCGCCGCGGAGACCGGCCTCGACCGGAAGTCCACGGCCCAGGAGGAGCACGGCCTCGGCTACTGCAACATCACCAAGTGCTGCACGGAGGTCTGCCCCGAGAACATCAAGATCACGGACAACGCGCTGATCCCGATGAAGGAGCGGGTGGCCGACCGCCGTTACGACCCGCTGGTCTGGCTCGGCTCGAAGATCCGCCGCCGCGGGGCCTGATCCCCCGCGGCGGAAGCCGGCGGCCCGGGGCGTCAGTAGAGGCTGAGGAGCGCCTCGACCGGGTCCGTACCGGGCGACTCCCCGTCCGGCAGGGCGAGTTCGAACCAGACGGTCTTGCCGCGCGGGGTGCGCCGGCTGCCCCAGCCGCTGCTGAGCAGCCCGACGAGCTGCAGTCCGCGGCCGCCCTCGTCGGTGTCGCGGGCGCGGCGGCGCCGGGGCTGCACCAGGCCGCTGTCCCACACCTCGCAGACCAGGGTGCGGTCCAGCAGCAGGCGCAGCCGGATCTCTCCCTCGCCGTACCGCAGGGCGTTGGTGACCAGCTCACTGACCAGCAGTTCGGTGGTGTCGACGAGCTCCTCCAGGCCCCAGGCCACCACCTGGTCCCGGGCCAGTTCCCGGGCCCGGGAGACCGACTGCGGCTCGCGCAGCAGCGTCCAGTCGCCGACGGACTCCGCCGGCAGCCCCTGCACCCGGGCCATCAGCAGGGCGGTGTCGTCCTCGCCGTGCTGGGTGTGCAGGGTGTTCAGCACATGGTCGGCCACGTCCTCCAGCGGCCGGCCCTGGTTGTCCAGGGCGGCGCGGAACGCCTGCAGCCCCTCCTCCAGCGGGTGTTCGCGGGACTCGACGAGGCCGTCGGTGTAGAGGGCGAGCAGCGCCCCGTCGGGGAGCTCGACCTCGACCTCCTCGAAGGGCTCCCCGCCGACGCCGAGCGGCATCCCGGTGGGGACCTCCATCATCAGCGCCGATTCGCCGGGCTCCACCAGGACGGGCGGCAGATGACCGGCGTTGGCGAAGGTGCAGCGCCGGGTGACGGGGTCGTAGACCGCGTAGACGCAGGTGGCGAGGTAGACCTCGGAGAGGTCGTCGGCCTCGCGGCCGTTCCGGGCCGCCGAGCGCGATCCGCTCTGGGTGCCGTGGACGCCGGCGGGGGCGCCCAGGCCGCGGGCGATCTCGTCCAGATGGGAGAGCACCTCGGCGGGTTCCAGGTCGAGCATGGCCAGGGTGCGGACGGCGGTGCGCAGTTCGCCCATGGCGACGGCGGCGCGCAGGCCACGGCCCATGACGTCGCCGACGACCAGCGCCGTGCGGTGGCCGGGCAGTTCGATGACGTCGAACCAGTCGCCGCCGACCTCGGTGGCGGTGGTGCCGGGCAGATAGCGGCAGGCGATGTCGAGGCCCGCCGCCTCCGGGTCGCCGGGGGGCAGCAGGCTGCGCTGGAGGATCAGCGCGCGCTCGTGCTCGCGGCGGTAGAGGCGGGCGTTGTCGATGCAGACGGCGGCGCGGGAGGCCAGCTCGGCGGCCAGCCCCAGATCGCGCTCGCCGAACGGCTCGCTGCCCTTCACCCGGGAGAAGCGGACGAGGCCGACCACGGTGTCGTGCGCGATCATCGGCACGGCCAGGGTGGACTGCACGATCGCGGCCAGATCGGGCCGGTCGTCGCTGCCCCAGCCGGGGACGACGTGGGTGCGGCCGGTGCGCAGGGCGTCGGCGAGCGAGGAGTCGAAGGGGTACCGGTGCACGGCGCCCACCTTCACCGGTGAGCTCGCGCTCCGCCGTTCCTCCCCCTCGCCGGGATCGGAGAGCGGCAGCGGGGCGCCCGAGACGGCGCTGGCGAAGGCGACCCGGCGCATCTCGGCGCTGCCGTCGGCCAGCCCGGGCACCGGCTCGCGGCCGATCTTCGCGGAGAACGGGGCCTCGTCCCGGCTGAGGAGCCCCTGGAAGAGGTCGACGGAGGCGATGTCGCAGAACTGCGGCACGGCCACCGCGAGCAGTTCCCGGGAGGTGGTCTCCAGATCGAGGGAGTTGCCGATCCGGGCGCCGGCGGCGTTCAGCAGGGCGAGGTTGCGCCGGGCGCTGGCGGCCTCGCGTTCGGCGTTCCGCCGCCGGGTGACGTCGGTGCCGAGGCCGGCCACGCCGATGGGGCGCCCGGCCGCGTTGTGCAGCCGGTAGAGGTTGACGGTCCAGCGGTGCTGGTCCTCCTCGCCCCGTACGGAGCCGAGGAGTTGGAGGTCGGTGATGGAGCTGCCGGTCTCCAGCACCTTGCGGACCGCGTTCTCCAGCCGGTCGGCCTCGCCGGGCGGGAGGTAGTCGGCGGGGACGCGGCCGCGGTGGGACTCGGGGGTCCCGCCGAAGACGGTGGCGAAGCGCTCGTTGACGCGCATGAGCCGGAGGTCCGTGCCGAACAGCATGAAGCCCATCGGAGATTGGCCGAAAACCGCCTCCGAGACGGCCAGGTCGGTCTCGATCCCGCGGAGGGCGCGGACGTCGACCACGATGCAGACGGCGCCGCGTTCGCCCTTCTCGGTATCGGCCGGCATCACATAGACCTCGGCGAGGCCGTGGGTCCCGGAGGTGTCGGCGGCCCGGTAGGGCACCAGGCCGACCCACTCGCGGCCGTCCATGATGCCGGCCATCTTGCGGCGTCCCCGGTCCCGCAGATCGGGCCGGAGGAAGGCTTCGACCGGGTCCTTGCCGAGCGCTTCGCGGGCGGGGATGCCGAGTTGTTCCGCGGCCCGGTCGCTCCACTGGGTGATCCGGCCGTCCGGCCCCAGTGAGAAGGAGGCCACCCCGATGTAGTCGTAGATCGAGCCGGGCGGGTGCCCCTGCCACGCGGGCACACCGGTTCCCTCACCGGCCGATCCCGGCCCCGCTGGTATTTCGCTCACGCGCCCGTCCCCTCCAGCTCACCTTGCCCGGACCGGCATGGGCCGAGTATCCAGCACCAACGCCATCCGGAACACGGCCTTCACGATCACAGCACGGTTTCAACTGTTGAATCGGACGTGATCAGGTCCTTTCTCTCTCCTAACCGGAGATGACCAGCTCGAACCACACCGTCTTCCCCGATCTCCCCCGCCGGGCACCCCAGCGGTGGGACACACCGGCCACCAGTTGCAGGCCGCGGCCCCCCTCGTCCTCCGGGGCGGCGACGCGCGTCAGGGGCGGATCGGGCAGAGGATCGGACACTTCGACCACAAGAGTACGGTTCGGGGTGCGCTCCATACGGACTCCGATCGGGCCGCTCGCATACCGCAGAGAGTTGGTCACCAACTCACTGACCAGCAGTACGGTGATATCGCTCACAGCGTTCAGCCGCCACTCCCCCAGCGTGGCCCGGGTCAGCGCGCGGGCGCCGCGCAGCGCCTCCGGCCCGGCGGGGAAGCTCCATTCGGCCACGTACCCCTCCAGGGGAGGGGTACCGGGGGCCACGGCACCGGCAGGGCGGAAGGAGAGCGGGACCGCCGGTTCGGAAGAACCTGTGGTGTCGCTCACACCGACCACTTCCCAACCGGGTGACGGGAGCCGGGCGTCACCGCCCGATCAGGGATTGCTGGCGGACTCCGGCCGGACGTATCCGGCCGAAGCATCGCCTACCCGATATCGCGGCGTGAATATCCCATTACCGCTCATTGCCGCAGCTCCTGTGGCACGAACGGCGCAGCGCGCCCGGCGCGTGCCACACCCCCGCGTCACCCCGCCCCGGCGCGCGCCCCGTCTTCGCCGGCGCCGCCGGCGTCCGCCGCCAGCCGCCGCGCCACCTCGGCCACGGCGGGGCGGTCCTGGTCCAGCCAGTCCACCTCGCCCACCCGCGCGGGCGTCAGCCAGCGCAGCTCGTCGTGGTCCTGCAGCGGCTCGGGCTCGCCGGAGAGCAGCTCGGCCGTCCACACCTGGAGGACGTACGGCGGCGAGAGGGGCCAGGTACCGGGAATCCGGGCCAGGGGGACGGCCTCCACCCCCAGCTCCTCGCGGAGTTCGCGCACCAGGGCCTCGGGCGCCGTCTCGCCCGGCTCGACCTTGCCGCCGGGCAGTTCCCAGCGGCCGGCGAGCGCGGGCGGCGCGCTGCGCCGGGCCGCCAGCAGCCGCCCGCCGCGCAGGACGGCGCCGCCGACGACCACGCGCGCGGCGGCCGGGGGCGGGGGTCCGGGCTCCGGGGCGCTCGCGTCCGCAGCCCGCCCGTCCCCCGCCGGTCCGCGTCTTCCGGGGTCTTCCGTCATGGGCCGGACTCTACGAGCCGCGGGCCACGCGCTCGACCACGTACAGCTGTTCACCCCCGGACCGGTGGAGCCGGGCCCTGGCCTTCTCCGCCTCCGCGCGGGTCGCGTAAGCGCCGACGCGGTAGCGATTGCCGTTCCCGTCCTCGCGTATGACGAGCCAGGGGAGGGCGGGACCGCTGTCGCTCATCGCCGCCCCTCCCGCGCCGGGGCGCGCGAGCCCGCGCACAGGATTCCGTTCTGTGAGGAAACAGCAGTCTGCATATGCCCGAGCCTACGCCGGGCCCTCACGGAGCGGATACGAGTTTGCACGAAGAGGCACGCATCCGGCCACTCGTTCGAGCAGGGAAACGCGCCCCGGCATCCCCTGCCCGCGACAGCCGTGACGGCGGTTCGGGCTCCCGGGCGGGGCGGAAAGCCTCGGGCAGGTGACGGGGCGGGGAATTCCCGGGGCGCGGAAGCGGGCGGCGGGGCGGCTCCCCGGCGGCTCCCCGGCGGCTACCGGACGGGGAGGTGGTACGAGAGGCGGTAGCTGTCCGCCGGGATCACCACGTCGGCCGTCTCCACCGCCCGGCCCGAGGCGAAGAATGTCCGGGAGACGACGATGACCACCCGGCCGGGGACCCCGCCGAGCAGCCGCGTCTCCTCCGCGAGCCCCGGCCGCGCCCCGACCTCCTCCTGGACGTTGTCCACGACCACGTCGATCGCCGCCATCCGGTCGACCACCCCGCGCCCGGCCAGCGGCCCCTCCTCCGGCAGCATCACGGGCGTGCGGCCGGTGACCGCCAGCGGCTCCCAGGAGGTGACGATCATCATCGGCTCCCCCTCGGCGCGGTGGAGATAGCGCGTGCACATGACGCGGTCACCGGGCTCGGTGCCGAGCCGCCGGGCGATCTCGGCGGGGGCGGCCTCCTGCTCGCTGCGCGACTCCCAGGTGCCGGGCACCCGCTCGTCGGCCTGCTCCTGCCGGAAGGGGGTGCTGTCACCGGTGGAGCGGTATCCGGTCCGCGCGATGCGGCGCGGCTCCACGCGCTCCCGCACATAGGTGCCCGAGCCCGACCGGCCCTCCACCAGGCCCTCTGCCATCAGCACCTTGCGGGCCTCCAGGGCCACGGTGTCGGAGACGCCGTACTCCGCGCGGATGCGGGCCTGGGAGGGGAGTCTGGTGTGCGGCGCCAGGGAGCCGTCGACGATCTTCTGCCGCAGGTCGCCGGCGACCCTGAGATACGCGGGCTGCTCACCGAAGGACACGTGCCCCTCCCAACGAGTTGACATTCTGCGACAGCTTGGCAACCGAGAGTTGCCACCGCAAGCGAAGGCCAAAGATTCGCCCGAAGGGCTGATGCTGGGTGGGAGCAGGCATGAACGGACCCGGCCGGGGAAGCGGCGCGCGTGCGCCGTGTGCGCCGGGTGTGCTGCGTCCGGGGATCCGGCCGAGTCCCGCGATGGGCGGTCGTGCCGACGGTCCCGCCCCGTCCCGCCCCGCGGCATGACGGAGCGGGACGGGGCGGCGACGGTGGTGGCGCGGGCGGTCCGGGTGGTGCCCGGGCGGATCAGAAGCGCAGGGCCCAGGAGTTGAGGAAGCCGGGCTTCGCGGAGGCCGGGTCGTGGACGCGGAGCGTCCAGACACCGTCCGCCGTCTCGCCGGAGGCGTCCACCGTGTAGCGGGCGGTGCTCTCCGCGACGCCGTCGGGGCCGGTCTCCTTCAGGACGTGGACGGAGCCGCCCGGGGCCACCAGTTCGATCCGGAGGCTCTCGCTCCAGGCGAACCGGATGTCGACCTCGACCTCCAGGTCGGCCGGGGCGTCACCCCCGACCCCGGACACGGCGATGGCGGACTCGGTGACCGCGCCGCCCGCGATGAGGAGGTCGGCGGTGTTCTCGAACCGCGCGACGGCCGGCCCCTGGCCGCCGCCGCCCGCCTGCTCGCCGATGTGCAGCAGCCGGTCCGGCGATCCGTCCCCGCGGTCGCCCACGGTGCCCGGTACCGCGGACTCGACGAGGGAGCCGGAGATCTCCGCCGGGGAGGCCGAGGGCCGGTCGCCGAGCAGGAGCGCGGCCGCGCCCGTCACATGGGGTGCGGCCATCGAGGTGCCGGACGCGGTGTCGGTGGCCGTGTCCCCGGTGTTGGTGGCGGAGGTGATGGAGGAGCCGGGGGCGAAGAGGTCCACGCTCTCGCCGTAGTTGGAGAAGCCGGAGCGTGCGCCGGCCCGGGTGACGGAACCGACCGTCACGGCCTCGGTCACCCGGGCGGGGGAGGAAGTGGCGGCGTCCGTACCGGAGTTGCCCGCCGCCACGACATAGGTCACGCCGGAGGCGATGGAGTTCCGGACCGCGGCGTCCAGGGCGTCACTGGCACCGCCGCCCAGGCTGAGGTTGGCGACGGCCGGCTTGACGGCGTTCTTCGTCACCCAGTCGATGCCGGCGATGACGCCCGCCTCGGTGCCCGCGCCGTTGTCGTCCAGCACGCGGACCGCGACGATGTCGGCCTTCTTGGCCACGCCGTATTGCGTGCCCGCGATGGTGGCGGCCACGTGGGTGCCGTGGCCGACGCCGTCGTCGGCGGACGTGTCGCCGTCGACGGCGTCGTAGCCGTACGACGCCCGGCCGCCGAAGTCCTCGTGGCTGACGCGGACTCCGGTGTCGATGACGTACGCGGTGACGCCCTCGCCTGCGGAGTCGGGATAGGTGTAGCCGGAGTCGAGGGGAAGCTCGCGCTGGTCGATCCGGTCCAGTCCCCAGGAGGGCGGGTCGGGCTGGGTCGCGGCCGCGGTGACGGTCCGGTTGCGGTGGACCGCGGCGACATCGGGATGGGCCGCCAGCCGCCGGGCCTGGCGCTCCGGCAGTTCGAGCGCGAAGCCGTTGAGCGCCGCGTCATAGGTCTCGGCTATCTCACCGCCGTACCGCTCGGCCAGTGCGCGGCCCGGCCGGGAGTCCGCCGCGGGGGCGCCCTCGTCGAGGACGACGATGTAGCTGTCCTCGACCACTCCGGCGCCGCCGGCGCCGAGGATCTCGCCCTCCGCGGGCGCGGCGGCCGCTGCGGGCAGGGCCCAGACCGCGCCGAGGACGAGCGCGGCACCGGCCGCGAGGGCCGGCCGGACGGAAAGGTGCCGCGGGAGGACGGCTCGGAGCCGGGTGCGCGGCGAGCGCGGCGAGGGCCATAACTGCCGGGTGTGACGGGCCTGCGGGGTGGGCCTGGGTCTGCGCATCACTGCCATGGGGGGTCCTTCTCGGAGAGGGCGCGCGGGGGTGGGCGCCCCGGAACCGGCGGCCGGGCAGCGTACGGAGCGGGGCGCGTGCGGGCCGGGGCGCGGCGGCGCCGACGGACGTGCACGGGCGCTCGCCGACGCAAGAGTGGCCGACCCCCGGGCCCGCGCACAAGGGTGCGCGCGCCCCATTGGTCACCGGCGTTTCAGCGGGAGTTCACCGTCCGGACGGCCCCGGGCGCCGCCGCCCCGTTCAGGGCCGCCCGGTGCGTTCAGGGCCGTGGCGTCCCGCTCCCCGGATCACCGTCCGGACGGGAGACGACATCGCCGGGCGCCGCCCGGATGACGTGCGGGGCCGACGGCTCCGAGGCCCCGCCGCCGGAGCCGGCCCCGCCGCCTCCCTTCATGGCCCTGGCCTCGCTCTTGAGGATCCGGGCCGACTTCCCCAGCGAACGCGCCAGCTCAGGGAGCTTCTTGGCCCCGAGCAGCACGACGACGACGATGAGGATGAGGGCGATTTCGCTGATCCCGAACATCCGTGTATTCCCTTCTGCGCACCGATGGTTGCCCCGTCTGTCCGAAAGTCGCCCCCGCCGGAGGGCCCGCCCGGTCCGGCACCCGCCGGAACCCGGGACCCTCCGGGCCGGACGGGGCCGGGAGACCGCGTCTTTCGGACGTTCCCCCGCCGGGACCCCCGCTCCGCGGACGGCGCGACGCCGGGCGGCCTATTCTTCTACACGCATGTAGAAGATGAACAGACGGCCCGTCGGCCGCCGGCCGGAGCATGCCCCGGGCGGTGGTGCGGCAAGCGTCTGTGCCCGGACCGGCGGATGAACTTCAGGAGGACACGGTGGCTTCGATCGACCTGGACAAGGTGCTGGACAAGGCGTGGGCGGACAAGAGCCTCCCCGAGGTCCTGGCCGCACCCGTATCGGCCCTCAAAGGGGTGTCGGACCGTGACGGCGAGCTGCTGCGGGAGGCGTTCGGCGTGAAGACGGTCGCCGACCTGGGGTCGCTGAAGTACGCCCGCTGGGCCCGGGCCCTGGTGGCACTGGACGCATCGGACAAGTGACCGTGAGCCGCGCGCCGGGCCGTCACCGGGGAGTCCGGACGGCGGTGCGGCGGCGCCGGCGAGGAACGAACGAGAAGGAGTGAACGCCGCGATGGTGTTCAAACGGCTGCTGGGATCTCTCGGGGTCGGCGGACCGACCGTGGACACGGTCCTGGAGGGTGGCGCCGTACCGCCCGGCGGAGTCCTGCGCGGACAGGTGCGTCTGCGGGGCGGGAGCGTGGACTTCGAGATCGAGCAGATCACGCTGGAGCTGGTGGCACGGGTCGAGGCCGAGCACGAGGAGGGCGAGCGGGAGGGCGCGGTCGCCTTCGAGCGCTTCACGGTGGGCGGCGGCTTCCGGCTCGCCGGGGGCGAGGAGCGGTCGGTCCCGTTCGCCGTGACGCTGCCGTGGGAGACCCCCGTCACGGAGCTCCACGGACAGCCGCTCGGCGTGGTCCTGGGGGTGCGCACCGAGCTGGCGGTGGCCGGGGCGAAGGACAAGGGCGACCTGGACGCGCTGTCCGTCCGTCCGCTGCCCGTCCAGGAGGCCGTACTGGAGGCGCTCGGCCGGCTCGGTTTCGGGTTCACGTCCGCCGACCTGGAGCTGGGCCGCATCCACGGCACCGGGCAGCAACTGCCGTTCTACCAGGAGATCGAGCTGTCCCCCGCCCCTCAGTACGCGCACGCGGTGAACGAGATCGAGGTGACCTTCCTCGCCGGTCCCGCCGGGGTGGAGGTCGTCCTGGAGGCCGACAAGCGCGGCGGGCTGTTCTCCGGCGGCCACGACGCCCTGAGCCGGCACACCGTCGGCCATGAGGAGGCCGCTTCGCGCGACTGGGCCGCCGAGGTCGACGCCTGGGTCCGGCAGCTCGTCGAGCACCGGGCCGCGTACGGCTCTCCGGCCCCAGCGCCGTACGGGCAGGTCGACCCCTACGGAGGCGGGGCCGGGTTCAAGGACGACCACCACCACGGCGGCCACCACCACGGCGGTCACGGTTCCGGCCCGGGGACGGGGACCGCCATCGCGGCCGGCGCGGCCGGCCTGGCGGTCGGCGTCGCCGGGGGTCTGGTGGCCGCCGAGATCGTCGACGAGATCGGCGACGCCTTCGAGGGCGAGGAGGAGGACGAGGAGGGCTGACCGCGCCCGAGGCGTCCGGGCCCCGCCGCGGGCGGGGCCGCCCGCGTCAAGAGGGCTCGGGCGGACCCGTCCGGCCCCGCCCCGGGCTCAGAGCGGGGTCGCCGCGCGGAGGACGAGGAACAGCGCCACGGCCGCGTTCGCCGAGGAGAAGGCGGAGGCCGCGGTGCCCATGGCCGCGGCCCAGGCGGCGAGCCCGGCGGCCGTGCGCGCCGGCGGCCAGACCCGGGCCGGCGGCTCCGGGGCCAGCAGCGCCCGGACCCGGCGGGGCACGGGCCCCGGCGAGGCGAAGCCGGCGAAGGCCGGTGCGGGCGCCGCCGCGGAGACCAGCGCGGCCCGGCCGATGGCGCGGGCCACCAGTCGCCGGTCCCCGACGGCGCGCGCCGCCTCCTCGTCCGCCCAGCGCTCCACCCCGAAGAACACCGCGGTCCGCAGCGGCCGCAGAAAGGGGTTGGCCCGGGCCGCCAGCTGGACCACCAGCAGCAGGCGGTGGTGCCGCGCCGTCAGATGCACCCGCTCATGGGCGAACAGGGCCCGCCGCTCCCGGGGTTCGAGGGCGGCCAGCATGCCCGCGGACACCACGATGCGGCCCCGCCCGCCGGGCAGCGCGTGGGCGTACGGGGTCTCGTCGGGCAGGACGGCCACCTGTGTGCCGGGCAGCCCGTCCAGGGCCCGCCGCAGGCGGCGCCGCATCCGCCGGTGACGCCAGAGCGTCAGCGCGCAGCCCCCGGCCACGGCGTTGAGCACGGGGATGGCCGCGACGCCCAGGACCTCGTCATAGGGGACCGCCTCCCGCACCTCCGGATCGGCCCAGCCGTCCGGCAGCGGATTCCCGGGCAGCTGCGCGGTGCCGACGACCATGAGCAGGGCCAGGCAGAGCGTGCTGCACACGGCCAGTACGGCGGCGGCACCCGTCAGCAGCAGGGTGGCGGCACGGGGATGCAGATGCTGCTCGGCCAGCCGGGCGATGGGCCAGGCCGTCAGGGGCAGCACCAGCGGCAGGAAGACGAAGACGCCCATCACCGGCCGTCCGGCGCGTCGGCTTCCCGGTCCAGGAGCTCCCGCAGCAGCCGCTCGTCGTCGGGCGGCAGCGCGGTGACGAAGCTGGCCAGCACCGCCTCCCTATCCGGCTCGCCGTCCAGGACCCGGCGCATGCGCAGCGCCGCGAGCCCCGCCTCGTCCGACGCCGCCTGCCAGGTGAAGGAGCGGCCGGACCGCTCCCGGGTGACGGCCTGCTTGGCGTGCAGCCGGGTGAGGATGGTGATCACGGTGGTGTAGGCCAGGCCTCCGTCGAGCCGGTCCAGCACCCATCCGGCGGTCGCGGGCCCGGGGGCCTCGCGCAGCACGGACAGCACCTGGGCCTCCAGCTCGCCCTGCCCCCGCCGCCGCGGCCGCGGACCACTGCCGCCCGGCTCCGCCATGACCCCTCCCTCCACGGCCGCGCCACCCGGCCGAGAACGAACGGCCCATCGTACCGACGACAGCGGCCGGGCACCGCGTCCGGAGCGGAACTCGCCTCCGGAGCCCCGCCCGGCATGACGGGATGACGGGATGCCGGTGCCCAACGGGTCCGGAGGACAGGCGTGTTCCGGCGCGGACGGACCGGCCGGAGGAGACGCGATGACGGGCGTCAGGCCCCGTCACGCCTCCGTCAGACCACGCGTGAGCAGCACCCCGCGCAGCGCCCGCACGGCGTGGTGGGTGCGGGACTTGACGGTGCCCGGCGGGATGCCCAAATGCTCGGCCGCCTGCGCCACGCTCTGCTGCTGGTAGTACATGAGCCGGATCACCTCCCGGTGCCGCTCGCTCGGGTCCCGCAGCGCTCGGTTCGCCACCGGCGCGCCGGGACGTCCGGCCGGGCCGGCGCGCGGCGTCGGCGCTCACCACGGCCGCGGCGAGGCGGTGGGCTGCGGCGCACCGTTACCCGGACGGCCGCCCGTACCCGGCCCGCGCCGTCCTCCCGCGGGACGGGGCCTTCTCCACCCGGGGATAGAAACGTCTTTCGTGCCGGCGGCCGAGGAAGCGCCGAGCGGGCGGAATGCTTGGGGCATGACGTTGTCGCAGCCCAGCGGGGCAACTCCGCACCACCGGCCCGGTCCAGTGCCCCGGACCCGGACCGGCCGGGCACCGGCCCGCCGCACTCCGCACTCCCGGCCCGCCCCGGGCGGCGCAGGGCGCCGGTGAGCGCCTGCGGGTCCCGCGCGGAGGCGGCGGCACCCGGCGCCCCGGCCGGCGGGCACGGTCCGCACGGCGGTCGCGCCGGGCCTCTGGCGCGGCCCCGCCCTGGCCGAGGCGTCCGACCACCCGTTCGCGGCGGGGGAGATCCGCCGGCTGGAGGAGGCCCGGACCGCCGGCCGGGAGCTGCTCGTGGAGGTGCTGCTCGCCCAGGGATGCCGTGGGCAGGCGGTCGCCGTGGCACGCGGCCTGACCGACCTTCAGCCGCTGCGGGAATCCTCCTGGGCGCTGCTGCTGCGCTCCCTGGGACGGGCCGGACGGCCCGCCGAGGCGGTGCGGGAGTACGAGCGGTGCCGCCGGCTGCTGCTGGCCGAGCTCGGGGTGGAGCCCGGCCCGGCGCTGCGCCGGCTGAACGCCGCGCTGCGGAGCCACCGGCCCGCGCCGGTGCCCGGATGAGGGCCGTACCGGCACAGCACCACGGCACCACGGTTCTTCAAGTGACCTACCAACAGAGCGACATGAGAGGCAGAACAAGATGAGCAACAACACGCCCGGCACCCCGCACCGGATCCTCGCCGGCGTCGCGGACAACCGGATCGCCCGGGGCTACCTGGTGGTGTGCGCCGCCCTGCTGCTGTGGGTGGGCTTCGACGCGGGCCTCGTCGCGCACGAGGACGCCTCGTTCGCGGGGGTGTGGCCGGTGTTCGCGACGCTCCCCACCGGCCTGGCCCTCCTCCTCGTCTCCCCCCTGGAGGGCGCGGCCGGAACGGTGGCCTACTTCGTCCTGCTCGCGGTGGCCGCGGTGGTCAACTCCTGGCTGTTCAGCGCCCTGCTGCGCCGGTGGCGCGCCCGGACCGCCACCGCCTGACCCCGCCCGGCCGGTGCGGCGCCGCCGACGGCCTCCGCACCAGCCCCCCGTTCAGATCACACCGCCACCGACCGGCACGGAAGTCCGGGCGAAGACCTTCTTCCAGGCCATCCCGCCGAAGACGAACACGAAGAACACATAGCCGGAGTACAGGGCCCAGATCCACAGCAGCACGCCCCACTCGCCCCACGTCACGCCGACCCCCATCACGGTGAACAGGGCCAGCAGAGCGAACGCCAGCCCGGCTCCCGGCCAGAAGTCGGAGCGCAGACCGCCATGGCGCCGGAAGGCCGCCACCACGCCGACGACCTCGGCGGCCAGCAGCAACGGCACCAGCAACAGCCGGGTGCTGAATGTGACGAACGAGAGCCCTTCCAGTTCCTTCGCAAACCCCCAGAGCACGGTCGTGGCCGTGGCGAGCAGCCACGGCACCACGGCCACCCAGATGACGAGCGGAAGCACCACACGCCTGACCGGCATCACCACAGCCCCCGAACGGTCTCGGTCAATCAGCCCACAGTAGCCCCGGCCCGGTTCCCCGGCCCCGCCCCGGTCCTCCGCGCCGCGGATCCCCCTCCGGCCCGGACCGGCAGCCCGCTCGACGGTCTTGCCGCCGAGGAGCCCGGGAACGCTCCGCCGCGGGCACGAAATCGCCGAGGACAGTCCGTGGAGGTGGAGGCGGAGCCGGAGCAGAGCCTCACTGATCTCCGGAGCCGTCCCGTTGTGTACACACGGTACACCCGGTACCTTTGAGTCATGACGCAGATGCCCACAGAGTCCATCCGTGACGTCCGCGCGCACCTTGCGGAGGTCGTCGAACGGGCCGATCGCGATGACCAGCCCACCGTGATCACGCGACGAGGAAAGGAAGTCGCCGCCGTCGTCTCGATCGATGTTCTGCGCAAGTACCAACAGTGGGAAGAGCGGGAGATCAACCGCATCATCGACGAGCGGATGGCAAACCGCTCGCCCGGCGTCCCCATCGAGGACGTCATGAAGGAAACCCTGGCGCGCGGTGAGTGAGTACCGCACCGTCTTCCGGCCGGAGGCGCAGGCCGAGCTTCGGAAAGTCCCCCGCGACATGGCGCTGCGCATCCTGGCCAAGCTGACGGAACTGGAGAGTGACCCCCTCGGATTCAGCACCACGGCGCTCGTGTCCCAACCCGACCGCCGCCGCCTCCGGGTCGGCGACTACCGCATCATCTACACCATCGACAACGGCGAACTCGTCGCATGGGTGATTCAGGTCGGCCACCGCTCCACGGTCCACGAGTCGCGATCGTGATCCAGCCAGAATCCAGCAGCCGGAACAACCCATCGCGGCAGCTCCGGGCAGCCTGGCCCAGTGCGGCACCCCAAGGGCACAAGGGTCACGACCGGCCGCGATCCGTGAGCATCGCGGTCCGCCGACCCGCACTCCGGACAAACGCTGCATCTCCATCGACGCCCTGACGATCTCGTGACCCAAGCCCCGGCAAGTCGATACGGTTGAGCCATGACCGCACTACCCGACTGGATGCGCCCGCCGCGCGCGGAAGGCTGGTTCGCGGAGGACCTGGACCGCCTCCCCGAGGCGCCGCGCCACACCGAGCTGATCGACGGAGCCCTCGTCTTCATGCTGTCGCCCCAGCGGTCCTGGCACGGCCGTCTCGTCACGTCCCTCACCACCACGCTCATGGCGGCCGCGCCCACCGGTTTCGAGATCGAGCGGGAGATGACGATCCGCCTCGACGAGCGCAACCGGCCGGAGCCGGATCTGCTCGTGACGACCGCCCCCTACGACCCGGACCGCACGTGGTATGCGCCGGAGGAGGTCCGGCTCGTCGTCGAGGTCGTCTCCCCGGAGTCCGCGCACCGCGACCGCACGGTGAAGCTGCACAAGTACGCCGAGGCCAAGATCCCGCATTATTGGTGCGTCGAGGAAGAAGACGGCACCCCTGTCGTCCACGTCTACGAGCTCGATGAACCGACTGGCGCCTATGCGCCCGCCGGCATCTTCCGGGGCATTCTCAAGCGCCCTGTGCCTTTCGAGATCAGCCTGGACCTCGACGGGCTCACCCCACCGCGGAAGCACTAGGGATCGGTACCACGTCAGCACCGGATCGAGTGGGAGGGCGGGTCGCCCGGCCCTCCTCTCACACCACCGCACATGAGGTCCGCATCCGGCGGTTCACCGAGCCGGTCTCAACCGTTGCCAGAAGGTCGTCGCGGGGCCGGCGGGCTGTCACGTGATGAACTCAGGCCCCCCCGACGCGGCCGAGGCAGGCCGAGGCAGGCCGAGGCAGGCCGAGGCAGGCCGAGCTTCGGAAAGTCCCGCGCGACATGGCGCTGCGCATCCTGGCCAAGCTGACGGAACTGGAGAGTGACCCGCTCGGGTTCAGCACCACGGCGCTCGTGTCCCAACCCGACCGCCGCCGCCTCCGGGTCGGCGACTACCGCATCATCTACACCATCGACAACGGCGAACTCGTTGCATGGGTGATTCAGGTCGGCCACCGCTCCACGGTCCACGAGTCGCGATCGTGATCCGGCCAGAATCCAGCGGCCGAAAACCCCGCCCAGATTCAACTACCACCCAGCAGTTCCCTGACCTGCAAAGACATCGCACCGCAGCTTCCGGTCCCAGATCCTCAACGTTCTGCCGCAACCAACGGATCCGAGCAAAGAACCGCCCCTTGACCTGCGTATATGCAGATCAGGAGGCGATCCCGGACACAACTACACGTTGAAGCGGAACATCAACCACACCGCGACGACCTGCGGAAACCCCGGAATCCTGATCGCGATCCAGCCAGGATCCAGCAGCAGGAACAACGCCTGGTCCCGGATCGGCTCCGCCGCCATGCCCGCCTTACCGATGGCTGCCCGACCCGGGTGGATACGGCTGGCCGGCGGCCGCCATCGAGACTTACGGGGAAGTGGGTTCCCGCTGCGGCCCCGCACTCTTCGGTTACTGGACGCGGCAACCCCGGCCATCCGCGAGCGGGAAACCATGGCCCTGGCCGGCCTGAGGACCGACGGCGCAGTCGGGCCCCTCGCCGCGCCCGCCGTGCCGGCCGTTTCACTCGGCACCGCTCCACTCGGGCCCCATGGGCCTTTCATCCGTCATGGCCGGGCGTGCCTGTTCCTCCTCCACGATCCGGTGGGCCGGCTCGGTGTCCGACACGTCGACCGCGTCCGTGGTCGCCGACCACCGGCAGTGCCGCCTCTCGCCAGCCCAGCACGTCTCGTTCGCTGCGCCCCACCCGCCCGCCCCTCTCCTTGCCCCCGCTTCCTCCCACCGTCAGGCCGAGTTCCGGCGCGGATTGAGCTGCACGTCCGCAAGTCCGCCCGCGTTCGCCCTGCGAGCCCGCAGACCGTGTTGGGCCGAAAACATGCCGCCGATCGGGGTGGCCTCAATAGCGCGGCATGTTCGGAATGGCCTTCTCCGCGAGCTCGATCAGCGCGTCCACCTTCGTCACGTCGGCCTCGACCTCCTCCGGCGTCACGGCCGGAGCCTCCGAAGACCGGTACTCGACTTCATTGCGCCGGACTCGCATGCGATTGAAGGGGCGCAGTATGGAACCGAGCGGCGGGTCGAGCTGTGCTCGCACGGCCTCGTAGATGACGGTATGGCCACCACGACTGGTGGCGCGCAGCCCTTGATTCTGCAGAACCGCGGCCAGCGCTCGGCGCGCTGCGTCATAGGCGAGCGTGTAGGCGCCCTCCGGGTCGGTGGCCAACAGCTGCCGTGCGGAGCCGACATGCGTACGGGCCCGGACCAGCTCGGCTTCGGCGGCCCGCCGGGAAGCGGGTACGCGCTCAAGCTCGCCCGTGCCGATGAGTGAGTCGACTGTCGACCGCCCTTGATTCCAGCGCGTCACTACGCCTCCCGGTCAAGATGCAAGGGGACCAGCGGACGTTCGCGAACGCCGGTGAGGAACGGATCATCCGTACGGGCCTCCCACGCCTCGACGGAGACCCGATGGACGTTGACCTCACGGCGAAGCCGGCGGGATACCTCCTCGGCAAGATCGAAGAGCGCGTCGGCATCGGGATCACCCACAACGAGGACATCGACATCCGCGGGGGGCGGCCCCGGTTCGCCGCCGTACCGGGCGGCCCAAGAGCCGTAGATATAGGCCCGTTGCACCCCTTCGAGTTGCGCCAACGCCTCTGAGAGCAAGGGCACCGGACCAAAAGAGACGGACATGAGATCGCTCAACGGACGGTACAGGGGAGTGTCCGTACGAGCCTTGACGAGGCGGCTGCGCCCCACTCTCCGATCCGTCAGGATGCCACCACGGGTCAGCCGTTCGACCTCACGCAGTACAGCCGTGGGCGTCACTCCGACGTCAGCGGCCAGTTCGGTAATGCTGTACTCGCGCTCCGGATGCAGAAGCACGAGCGCAAGGAGCTCGCCTTGCGTACGGGAGCGGAGGATGGGGAGCAGACTCGGCGAGACTTTCATTGGACGCAGCATATCGAGCGCCAAGCGAAAGTAACAACGGGAATCCATGCGCTCACGTAAAGCCACATGGGTTGCCCACGCCGGACATCCACGCAACTCACCGCCGCGACGGAACGGGCCTGGCATCCACCAGGACCGGAGCACTGCCGGCCCCGGCCCGGAGGCCGCTGTCCGGGTCGGCAGGCGCTCCCGCGATCGGAGCCGGATCCCGGCGAAGGGCTTCGCGAGCCGGATGGACCTTGCCAAGATCCAGCCAAGATTCAGCCACCGGAAACCCCGCCCGGGTTCAACTACCACCCAGCAGTTCCCTGACCTGCAAAAACATCGCACGGCAGCTTCCGGTCCCAGACCCTCAACGTTCCGCCGCAACGAACGAATCCGAGCAGCGAACCGCCCCCTGACCTGCGCATATGCAGATCAGGGGGCGATCCCGGGAGCAACTACACGTTGAAGCGGAACATCGACCGCACCGCGACGACCTGCGGAAACCCTGGAATCCTGATCGCGATCCAGCCAGGATCCAGCAGCCGGAACACCAGCTCGGTCGCGATGGTCCGTACGGCCTCCGCGCCGGCCTCGCGCACGGCCGGCGGGTAGGGCAGTGACGGCGCGACCGTGCGGGGCCAGCGGCGCGACGAACGCCATGATCTCTGCGGGCACGCGGCAGCTGGTCGTCAGTTCCGCCAGACGCCAGTCGCCGTGATCGGACAGCAGGGCGCCGAGTGGGTCCCAGTCAGTGTGGGTGTGCGGGCCTGTGGCCTGGGCGAGGTCGCCGAGGACGGTCATGGAGCCGCCCCGCGCGACACGCCGGCGGCAGGGTGCGGGCCCGCATGGGGGTGAGGTCCCGGACCGCCCAGGCGGAACAGCTCGCAGCTCCGCCTGGGCGGCCTGTACAAACTCGCACCCGTCCGGTCAAGCTCACTCAGTCAGCGGTTCGACGGAAGGCCTTCGATGACCGCCAGCTCTTCGTCATTACCGGCCTGGAGACCGATCTCGGTCTGGGTGACGGCGCGCCCCGCTCGGCGGGACAGCGCCTCGGCCAGGTATTGACCTACCCGACCCGACGGGGCACGGGTGCCGTTCACCCAGTGCGAGATGGCCGACTTGTTGGTCTGGAGAATCTCGCCGTTCTCGGCGGCGATGCGCCGCACGTCTCGGGCGAGGGCCTCATAGGTGCAGTCGGCGACCGCGATGACGTCACGGAGACGGGAATTGGGTTCTCTCTGCGCCGCCACGATCGCCTCCGCCCTGGAGCTGTAAACCGCGTATACCTGGCTCGGCATGCTCATGGAGGACCTCGGACCCTCCGCCCGCGAGGCCGACGACCTCGACGGCGTCGCCGCGGCCGTAATCCTGCACGGCACCCGTACGGCCCCGTCCTTGCCCGTCCTCGGCCAGGAGCGCCTGCGCGCACTTCCGGCCCGGGCGCTGGAACACCTCGAACGGCTGCGCAAGGCCGACCGGTGGAAGGAGGCCGACGACGTCGAGGACGCGTTCGACCGGATCGCCCAGGCTGCCGAGGCCCGCTCGGCCGGAGCGACGCTGGAACCGTTCGGTTGGGCGCACTCCGAGTTCCACCCCACCAGCCTCCACATCGGCGAGCGTGGCTGGCGGCTGCTCGACTTCGCCCGCGCCTTCACCGGCCCCGGCCTGCTCGACCTCGCCAGCTGGCACGGAACCATCGATCCCCCGCACCCTGTCCGCCTCCGCGTCTTCCTGGAGCAGTACGTCACCGCCGGCGGCACCCCCGACGCCCTGGCCCCGCGCGGCGGGCTCACCGCCGAGAACTGGGCCCTGGGCTGGCACCGCATGTGGGCCGTCGAGTGGTTCATGGAGCAGTCCGTCCGCTGGATCGACGACCCGGCCACCGACCCCGCCTACATCAAGGCTGTCCGCCGCGACCTCACCGACGTCCTCCACCTCCTGGAGATCTGACGTGCTCGCCCAGGCATCCCCCTGGCACGCCCACGCGCTCCAGCGCACCGCCGCCGGACGCGTCGAGCCCCTGTCCGTACCCGCACGGATGGAATGGACCTCGAGACCCGGCCAAGGGCCCGGAGCTGACGTCCTCGGCCCTGACCTGCGCGGCAAGCGAGTCCTGGAACTCGGCTGCGGCCCCGGCCACAACGCCGCCCACCTCGCCACCCGCCACGGGGCTCACGTCACCGGTGTCGACCTGGTCGGCCTGCAGATCCGCCGCGCCCGCTCCCACTACGGACGGCTGAACAACCTCACCTTCGTCGCTGGGCATGCCTTGCACTGCCTCCACGCCTCCGACGAACAGTTCGGGGCGATCTACTCCGTCTTCGGCGCCGTCGGGCTCGTCGCGCCCGAGCTCCTGCTCCCGGCCATTGCCCAGCGCCTCATGCCCGGGCGAGTGCTCGCCTTCTCTGTCCCCCACCCGCAGCGCGGCGGTCGAAGCCCCTCCGACGACGACCGGCCCCGCCGCGACTTCGTCACCCTGCCCGACCGCACACGGCTCCCCATCTCCCGCTGGGAGTTCGATACCGACCGTTGGGAGAGGCCCCTCAGCCAGGCTGGCTTCTGGCTCACCTCGGCCCAGGAGTTCCACCACCCCCGCATGAGCCACTGGCCCACCACCCTGCTGATCCGCGCCCGCAAGCTCTGACAGCCGCGTTCATCCTGCCTATGGAGGACCGATGCGCCCGCCCTACCTGCTCCTCGACATCGACGGCGTCCTCATACCCTTCCCCGACGAGCACGGCTCGACCCCGGCCACCCACACCCGCCACGACGTCGTCCCCACCGGCCGCAGCGCCGACAACCCGGTCACCGTCTGGTGCAACCCCGACCACGGCCGCCTGCTCATGGACGTCATCCGCACCGGCCTGGTCACCCCCGTCTGGTGCACCAGCTGGCGCCAGGACGCCACCACCCTCATCGGGCCCCTCCTGGGCCTCCCGATGCTGCCGTGCGTCGACCTGCCGCGTCCGCAGATCACCACCAGCCACCCCAACGGTTACTTGGGGAAGCGCGACCACGTCGACGCCTGGCTCGGCGACGCCCCTGCTGTGTGGATCGACGACGACTTCACCGGCCTCGACCATGAATGGGCGGTGGAACGCACTGCGAAGGGAACAGCGACCCTCCTCATTCAGCCCGACCCGCATCTCGGTCTACAGCCCGAGCACCTGACCGAGGTCACGAGGTGGGTCGCGCAGTTACGCACAGCCCGCGCCGCCTGACGACTGATGCCCTCGCTGCCACGAGCAGCGAGGGCATCAGGGTCTGCGGGCCCTGCACCGGGGCTACTGCCAGAAATCCACTCCATCACGCCCGCTCGGGTCCATGGCCAAGAGATCTTCGTGCAGACCCGAGAGAGCTCGCCCAGTCGCGGCGCCGTCTTCAGCTGACTCCACGACAAGCCAGCCGACGTCGATGCCCGATACGTTCACGTCACTCCCGGAGTCGAGCTCATCGAGCGTTGCGAACACTGCCTCGTAGGCGACCGCTCGTGCCAGGCGAACGAGATCCTCCTTGTTCGCCCCAGCAGCAAGGAGCCGCTGAGCAACTGGAAGCTGATCGAAGGCATCCGGATCGGCCCAACCGCCGATCGGACCGCGCCACAGACTTCGCAGCAGCATGAACCGCGCGAGGTGCGGAAGGTCCTCGCAGATCTCCGACTTGGCCCAGTCGCCAGCATCGGCTGCGCCGAGTGCTTCGAATCGCGCGCGCAGCGGCTCCGCTGCCGCCCTTCCACGCGCTTCCAGACTGTTCAACAAAGACGACAAGCCGGCCGCCTTCGTTGAGCTGAGCGATCCAGGCAGGGGGAATGTCCCATGCCCCGGCCGTCACCAGGATGGCGTCGAAGGGGGCGCGATCGGGGACTCCGTACTCGGCGTCACCGACAAGGACCCGCACGCCGGTGTAGCCGGTGGCATCCAGGAACCGCTGGGCCCGGTCGGCGGGAGCTGGGTCGATGTCGACGGTGGTGACCTGCCCCGTGGGCCCGGCCAGTTCCGCGATGTAGGCGGCGTTCGGACCGTTCGTTCCGATCTCCAGCACGCGGTCACCTGGCTGAATGTCAGCCTGTTCCAGCTGCATGGCCTGGATCTGCGGAGCGGATACCGAACTCGTGTAGACGCCGTGCTCGTCCTGCTTGGTGACCACGGGCTCATAGACGCTGTACGCCTTCTCGACCGGGACCTCGGGGACGGCGATGTGCCGGGGGACCTTCCGCAGAGCGGCCTCCACCCTCGCGGACGTGATCGTGCCATCCGCGACGAGCTGGTCCACGGTCTTGTTCCGCAGTTCTTCCGCCCGGTTTTCGTCGCGCAGTTCGCTCATGGACTCGTACTCCTTGTGCCGTGTGGTGCCGATCGGGGGACGGTGATGATGTCGGGGTTGGGTCTTCTCCGCTCGCCCGTTGGCCGGATGCTCTCCCTGGAGGCCCAGAGGCCCGCGGGCAAGGGAATCGCTGAAACTCGGAGGAGCTTTGGACGAGTAGTGCCGTGTACGAGCCGTGGCGGTGACAAGCGCGGTGATGGCGTTGTTGCCGTAGCCGGGGAAGTGGCCGAGTCGCCTCGGACGGGCACCGTGCCCGGTGGCTGTATCGGTAAGTCAGCCCCTGGCCTGCCGGAGGTCCTGCACAGGAAGGTCCCCCTCTGGGAAGAGGTGAGAGACGACGGACTACCGGGCGGCGCCAGGATGCACCACACCCGTTTGCCCCGGCCGTCCTCAGCTGCCCGGTAGCCCCAGCGGCTGGCAAGTGCCCGGACCATGAGCAGTCCCCGCCCGCTGCTGTCGTCATCGGCAGCGCGGCGCACATACGGAAGCTTCGGCGACGGGTCGTCCACTGCGATCAGCAGTCGGCTGTTCGTCTGCTCGACGCTCAGCACCACGGTCTCATCCGGGCCGGAGCAGCCGTGCCGCACCGCGTTGGCGATCAGCTCCTGCGCCACCAAGGCCGCGTCGTCGAGGAGCGGGCAGACCCATCGGCTCAGGTGCGTCTCCATCAGGCGCCGGGCTGCTGAGACATGGTGCAGCTCGGCCGGGATCGTGATGGCGAAGCGGCGGGTACACGGAAAGGAGGTCATCTTCAGTACTCCCGTGCCTGGGATCGGCACACTTCAGAAACCCGAAAGCACTGGCCGGCGACCGTGCCCGCCGGTGGCGGCACAGTGAGTACTGCGGTGCGATCGATCAGCGGTGCCATCGAAGTGTCCGATCGTCGGTGGCCGCGTACTGGGATGTGCGGCTCAACGTGGCACGTAGCTTCGGCAACGGCGGGGCGTGGCTCAACCGACGCGGGCGTCGGAACCGACGCTCAGGAGACGGGAGTTCCCTCATCCGGCCGAAAAACCGCCGGAAAGCGTCGGATCCTCCGGGAACGATGGTGCTTACTGACCTGAACAGCCACTGCGGAGGGAGGCGGACAATGGGTCGGATGACGGGCCGACATGGTGTCGCGTGCGCACGGGCCATACGGGAGCGGGCGGCTGAGGAAGGGTGGACGGTCGTTGAGACCGCGCAAGCCATCCGTGACCACTGCGGTCTGTCCAAGCTCCGTGCGAACCGCCTCGCCCGGGGGCTCACGTTGAACCAGGCCGGCGGAGAACTCCGAGACCTGGCCCTCCAGATGAGCCCGGAGGGCCCGAAGGCGGACGAGGACCAACTGCGGCTGTGGGAAACCGGCGCACGCGCTCCCCGGGCAGAAGCCGTCGCGCTGCTCTGCCGCTACTACGGCGCCACGCCCTACGAGCTCGGGCTCGGGCACGCCGACGACTCGGCGGGTGAAGACGAATCCCTCGTGCGGCGAACGACTCAGACGCGTTCATCCAGCTCCGGGACCGCCACGAAACGCGACCCCCTCTTCCATGACATCGACGCCACTCGGCGCTCGGTCGACCGTGCCCTGGCCGCGGGCACCGTCGCCCCTGGCCAGATGGACCTGCTGGAGGAGCAGCTTCTGCTGGTCCGGTACGAGTACGTCTTCACGCCACCCGCCCAGATGATGAACAAGCTGCTCCGCATCCTCCGGGAGGTCAAGGAGCTGCTGGAAGACCGGCAGCCGGCCTCGGTGACGGTGCGGCTCACGGAGATCACCGCCGTGGTGTCCACGCTGATCGCGGACGCCCTGATGAAGCTCGGCGAAATCGACGACGCACGCATCTGGTACGCCACAGCCCGGCACGCCTCCGACGAAAGCGGCAACGCCGAGCTGCGGGCCCGTGTACGCGCTCAGGCGGCCATGCTCGGCTACTACTACGGACCGGTGCAATCGGCCGTCACCCTGGCACGGGAGGCCCGCATCATGACGCGCGGCAAGCCCTCCCCGACCGCCGCCTTCGCGGTCGCCGCAGAGGCACGCGCGCTCGCGCTACAGGGCAACCGGAGCGACGCCGCCGCCAGAGTCAGGGACGCCCGTGGCATCTTCGACCAGCTCGCCCCACAGAGCGACGATGACGCCTTCGCCTTTCCGCTGCGACGGTTCCTGCTCTACCTCAGCGGCACGTTCACCGCGTTAGGACACGTCTCGGAAGCCCGTCGGGTCCAGGAAGAAGCCCTGTCCCTCTACCCCACTCGCGCCGGCATCGACCCGGCCCTGCTGCGCCTGGAGGCCGCGATCTGCCTGGCGCGCGACCGCAGCGCCACCGAAGCGTGCCAACTCGCGACTGCGGCATATCTCCAGGTACCCGAGGAACACCGCACCCCCATTCTCAGCGCACGCGCACAACATGTGATCGACCAGCTTCCAGGCGCCAACCGGCGGGTCACAGCGGCGAGAGAACTGGGCGAACTCCTCCAACTTCCCAGTAGTCACATGTGACAGAACAACCTGTCGTCCCTCAGCCTGATCTCATGACATCGGTCAATACCATCGGCGGCTTCCAACCGGCGCACATGGATGAAGTCCTGCGGCGCGCCTGCGCCGTCGCCGGTCTCGACGCCACCAACGCCCGTGTGCTGCGTGGACACACCAACGCGGTGGTTCTCCTCGACAGAGAACCGGTTGTGGTGAAGATCGCCCGCCGCGGCAGCCCACAGACCGAAGTCCTCCGGACGGTGCGTTTCGTGCAATGGCTGATGGCACAGGACTTCCCCACGGCCCCCCTCCATCCGATCGCGGCCGAGCAACCCGTGGTCGTGGACGGCCACGCCGTCACCTTCTGGACCCACCTGCCCCAGCCGCCGCACCCTGTCCAGGCGGAACAGCTCGCAGCTCCGCTGTACGCCCTGCACAACCTCGGCACCCAGCCGGTCGAGCTCCCCGAGCGGGACAACGTCACCGCCATCAGATCCTCGATCGCCCGCATCACCGACGTGCCCACCCCGCTCATCGACGCACTGTCGACACGAGTGGACAAGCTCGCGGCAGAGCTGCCCGGCGTGCAGTTCCTGCATCCCAAGACCGCCATCCAAGGGGACCCGCAGCACCGCAACGCCCTGCACCACGGCGACGGCGCCGTCCTGTGCGACTGGGACACGGTCGCCTGGGGACACCGGGAATGGGACCTCGTCACCATCGAGATCCATTGCAGACGCTTCGGCTACGGGACCGAGCACTACCACGACTTCGCCAAGGCGTACGGGTACGACGTCACGACGTGGGAGGGATACCCGACGCTCCGCGACCTGCGCGAGCTCCGCATGATCACCACAAACGCCCGGAAGATCTCACACGCGCCGGAAAGCCGCGCCGAGGTCATACGCCGCATCGAAGGCCTGATCGAAGAGAACACCGGCCTCCGCTGGAACATCCTGTGAAGCACGACGCCGGCCACGGACCCCGGGTCGGCCCACGCGTCGCTCCCCCTCGTACCGACTCGCCGCTCAGCGCGATCCAGCCGTAATCCAGCCGGCGTACCGAGAACCACGGATGACGACAGGTGACGAGCCGTCAGCCCATCCAGCCGGGATCCAGCCACGGGTACGCGAACGGGGTCGGCCCCCATGTGGGCCGACCCCGTTTGACCTGCGAGTTTGCTAGATCACCCGATCCACGGTATGGCGGGGCCTACACGTTGAAGCGGAACTCCACCACGTCGCCGTCCTGCATGACGTAGTCCTTGCCCTCCATGCGGGCCTTGCCCTTGGCGCGGGCCTCTTGGACGGAGCCGCACTCCAGCAGGTCCTCATAGGAGATGACCTCGGCCTTGATGAAGCCCTTCTGGAAGTCGGTGTGGATGACACCGGCCGCCTCGGGGGCCGTGGCGCCCTTCCGGATGGTCCAGGCGCGGGCCTCCTTCGGGCCGGCCGTGAGGTAGGTCTGCAGGCCCAGGGTGTCGAAGCCGACGCGGGCGAGGGTGGCGAGGCCCGGCTCGTCCTGGCCCATGGACTGGAGGAGCTCCAGCGCCTCGTCGTCCTCCAGTTCGATCAGCTCGGACTCGATCTTCGCGTTGAGGAAGATCGCCTCGGCCGGGGCGACCAGTGCCTGCTGCTCCGCTTTGAAGGCCTCGTCGACCAGCTCGTCCTCGTCGACGTTGAAGACGTAGAGGAACGGCTTGACGGTGAGCAGGTGCAGCTCGTGGAGGAGCCGGCCCTGCTCGGAGTCCTTGGTGATCCCGGCGGCGAAGAGGGTCGTCCCCTCCTCCAGGATCTTCTGCGCGGCCTCCGCGGCGGCGGCGACCTGGGCCTTCTCCTTCTGGAGGCGGGACTCCTTGACCAGCCGCGGGAGGGCCTTCTCGATCGACTGCAGGTCCGCGAGGATCAGCTCGGTGTTGATCGTCTCGATGTCGCTCTTCGGGGAGACCTTGCCGTCGACGTGGACGACGTTCTCGTCCTGGAAGGCGCGGATGACCTGGCAGATCGCATCCGACTCGCGGATGTTCGCCAGGAACTTGTTGCCCAGGCCCTCGCCCTCGGAGGCGCCGCGCACGATGCCCGCGATGTCGACGAAGTCGACCGTGGCCGGGAGCTTCCGCTGGGAGCCGAAGATCTCGGCCAGCTTGTCCAGCCGCGGGTCGGGGACGCCCACGACGCCGACGTTCGGCTCGATGGTGGCGAACGGGTAGTTGGCCGCCAGGACGTCGTTCTTGGTCAGGGCGTTGAACAGGGTCGACTTGCCGACATTCGGCAGGCCGACGATTCCGATCGTGAGCGACACGTGGCGACTTCCCGGAGCGAGGATGCGGACTGGGGGTCCCGGAGCGGGACCGGGTCTCCAAGTCTACGGGGCGGCCCACCCGGCTCCGTCCGGGCGGATGATCGGCTGAAAATACGACCGAGACGGTGGTGGCCGCGTGTCCCACGCCCTGTTCCGCCCCTCCGCCGACCTACGTTGGTCGCGTGGAGCAACCCCGTACGCGCAGTAACGAGCGCACACCGCACCGGCCCGCACCGCTGCCCCGCCCCACGCGCGGAGCCCCGCCCGTGGACCCGCGGGACGCACCGGCCAACTCCCCGGACGCACCCGGCGGTTCCGGCGGTCATGGCGGCCCCGGCGGCCGAGCCGGCCGGAGCGGTCGCGCCCCCGCGCGGCCCGGGACTCCCCCGGGCGCCCCCGCGCCAGCCACCGCCCCCGCCCCCGCCGACGGCGAGTCCGCGGCCGTGTACCGGACCCGCCGTCCCCGCTCCGTCCCGCCGGTGCTCGCCGCCCTCCGGAAGCTCCGCTGGCTGCGGCGGATGCCCGGGCCCCGGCTCACCGGCCTGGGCTGCGGGCTGCTGGCGGTGCTGCTGATGCTCCTCGCCGGCACCCTGGACCGGCTGCTGCCGGGCGGCCACTCCCCCTCCGCGTACGGGATCGCCTTCCTCGTGGCCTCCGCCGGCTGCGCCCTGTGGGTGCGTCCCACCGAGCTGACCGCCGCGCCGGTCGCCATGCCGATCGCGTTCTTCATCGGCCTGGTGCCGGTCGGCGACGGCGGAACACCGGCCGACCGCCTGGTGGACCTGGTCACCGCCCTGGCCCTCGACGCCCTCTGGCTGTACGCGGGAACGCTGCTGGCCGTACTGACCGTGTCGGCACGGAAGGTGGTGCTGCTGGCCTCGCGGGCCGCGCGGCGCGCCTCCGACGAAGGCGGCGCGGCAGCGGACTCACACCGGCCCGCCGCCCCGGCGTCCGCCACCCCCGAGGCCCCCGCCGCCCCCGCGGCCGCGGCGCCCGGCAGCGGCCGGCCCGGTCCGGCGGCGCATCCGTAACGGCGGCGGGCACCGTCCTCCGGCGGATCTCTCGCGTCGAACGTGGTGGACGGGTGCCCGGCTACGGAACCGGCTGTCCCGTAGCGAAGCCACGGCCTGCCCGGACCCCGTTCCGCGGTGAACCGGGGCTCGAACCGGCCGCACCGGCCCGGCGAGCGGGTACGGGGCGTGAGGGTACGGGGCCCGGGGCACCGCCGAGCACCGCAACCGGCCGCACCGGCCCGGCGCGTGGCGACGGGGCCTGAGGCGCACGGGCACACCCGGGCACCGGGTCTCACCGCACCGGGCCGGGCCCGCGCGGGCCGCCGGCCACCGCCCGGCCCGGCCCTGCCGGAGCCGGTCTCCGCTCAGTCCTGTTCCGTCCGGCCGCGGGCCGCGGTCATCGCCGCGCCGACGATGCCCGCGTTGTTCCGCAGTTCCGCCGGCAGCATCGCGGCCCGTACCCCCTCGATCAGGGGCAGGTACTTCTCGGCCTTGCGGCTCACCCCGCCGCCGATGATGAACAGGTCCGGCGAGAACAGCATCTCGACATGGGTGAGATAGCGCTCCAGCCGCCGCGCCCAGTCGGCCCAGCTCAGGTCCTCGTCCTCCTTGGCGCGGCTGGAGGCTCGGGTCTCCGCGTCGTGGCCGTCCAGCTCCAGGTGGCCCAGCTCGGTGTTGGGGACGAGCCGCCCGCCGGTGAACAGGGCGCTGCCGATTCCGGTGCCAAGGGTCAGCATGATCACCGTGCCGTTCCGGCCGCGGCCCGCGCCGAAGGCCATCTCGGCGACTCCGGCCGCGTCCGCGTCGTTGAGCACGGTCACCGGAAGCCCCAGCCGGTCCGCGAGCAGGCCGCGGGTGTCGCGGCCGATCCAGCCGGGGTCGACGTTCGCGGCCGTGCGCGTGATGCCGCCGGTGACGACGCCCGGGAACGTCACGCCGACCGGTCCGGTCCAGCCGAAGTGCCCGACGACCTCCGCCACGCAGTCGACGACCGCCTCGGGCGTCGCCGGCTGCGGGGTCAGCACCTTGTGCCGCTCCTCCGCGAGGTCACCGCGCTCCAGGTCGACCGGGGCGCCCTTGATCCCGGAGCCGCCGATGTCCACCCCGAGGACGCGGCCGGCCTGTCCTGCGGATGTCTGGGGGGCCTGTGCCCCGGAAGTAGCCACCATGGTCACCAACTTAGGCCCTGCCGCGGCGTGCTCGCCCGCCACTCCGCACGGGAACGCGGGAACGGGTCGGCGCGGGTCGGCGGGACCCGCGCGGACCGTCCCGTCCCGCCCCGCCGCGCAGAGGCGGCAGGACCGGGACGGGTCTCAGGCGCGGGCGTCCGGGGCGCCGGAGGCGGGCCCGCCGGACAGCGCCGCGGCCTCCGCGCGCAGATCCCGGCGCAGTTCCTTCGGCAGGGAGAAGGTGATGCTCTCCTGCATGGGCTGGACGATCTCGACGTCACCGTAGCCGCGCTCGGCGAGCCAGTCGAGGACCTCCTCGACCAGCACGTCCGGCACCGAGGCCCCGGAGCTGATGCCGACGGTGTCCACACCCTTCAGCCAGGCCTCGTCGATCTCCCCGGCGTTGTCCACCAGATGCCCGTCCCGGGCGCCCGCGCCGAGGGCGACCTCGACCAGGCGCACCGAGTTGGAGGAGTTCTTGGAGCCGACCACCAGCACCAGGTCGGAATCGGCCGCCACCTGCTTGACCGCGGTCTGGCGGTTCTGCGTGGCGTAGCAGATGTCGTCGCTGGGCGGGCTGATGAGCCGGGGGAAGCGTTCCTTCAGGGCGTCGACCGTCTCCATGGTCTCGTCGACGGAGAGGGTGGTCTGGGAGAGCCAGACGACCTTCGACGGGTCGCGGACCTCGACGTTCTTCACGTCGTCCGGCCCGTCCACCAGGGTGATGTGGTCGGGCGCCTCGCCGCTGGTGCCGATGACCTCCTCGTGGCCCTCGTGGCCGATGAGGAGGATGTCGTAGTCGTCCTTGGCGAACCGGACGGCTTCCTTGTGGACCTTGGTGACCAGCGGACAGGTGGCGTCGATGGTCGCCAGCTTGCGGGCCGCGGCCTCCTCGTGGACGACCGGGGCGACGCCGTGCGCCGAGAAGATCACGATGGAGCCCTCGGGGACGTCCTCCGTCTCCTCGACGAAGATGGCGCCCTTCTTCTCCAGCGTCCGCACGACGAACTTGTTGTGGACGATCTCCTTGCGCACGTAGACCGGTGCGCCGTACTGCTCCAGCGCCTTCTCGACGGCGATCACGGCGCGGTCCACGCCCGCGCAGTATCCGCGGGGTGCGGCGAGCAGGACGCGCTTGCGTCCGCCCTGGGGGGCGTCTGCGCTCGGGGCGGCCTCGGGCGACGGGCTGGGCGTAGCAGTCATGGGGCCATCGTAAGGCCGGGCCGGCGACCGGGCGGGCGGGGCGCCGCCGGGGCGCGGAGGCGGGGGAAAGGGCGGGGAAACGGTGCGGGAACCCCGGGCGCACGCCCCGTGACGACGGTGTCACGAACCGGCACAACGACATTGTGCGGACTTCGATGGACAGCAAACGCCGCGATGCAGCCGCCAGTTGAAAGAAAAAGAGCCATAAGAACACCAAAAAAGGTAATCACCCTCCGCGCTCTCCGCTTCCACCCCAAAACGCGGCAGACTTCACATAGTCAACACATCATCTGTTGACGGAGTTCACCCAGCATGGGGGGGTCGGCATGGCCGATTTCGAGATCAAGAAGCAGCGGGCCGAGAACATCTACCAGGGGGAGACGCTGTACATCGGGCAGGAGGACGCCGCCCGCGCCTCCCGGCGGATCGAGGCGCTCCTCGCCCGCATCGACCGCGAGCGGCCCGACGCACCGCCGGCCTCCGCGGAGTCCGCCGAGTGGTCCGCGCTCCGCACCGAGGTACGGCAGGCCGGGCAGGCGCTCCCGGCGCGCGGCGAGGCCACCGAATCCCTGAGCCGGGCCCACCGGATCGCGCTCGGCCTGCGGGCGGCCTCCATCGCCGCGGCCATCGCGTCGGTCGCGGGCGCCCTGACGGGGTGAGTCCCGTGAACGACGCCGAGAGCCGCCGCACCCCGCCCCCGGAGACCGGCCGCCCCGTCCACCGGATCCGGAAGCAGCGGGCCGAGAAGATCTACAACGGCACCGTCTACACCGGCACCGTCCACCAGCACCGGACCGCCCCGGAACCGTCGCCCGGGGAGCAGGCGGCGAGACTGCTGCGGTCCGGCGAGACCTTCCTGCGGGAGGGCCTGCACGCCCGCGCCCGGGAGTCCCTGGGCCAGTGCCTCTCCC
The DNA here is from genome assembly GCF_000719865.1 of Streptomyces albus subsp. albus. Lineage (GTDB taxonomy): Bacteria > Actinomycetota > Actinomycetes > Streptomycetales > Streptomycetaceae > Streptomyces > Streptomyces albus_E. Next base: position 95,724 of record NZ_JOID01000015.1, on the reverse strand, counting down.
TCTGCGCCCTCGACCCGGCCCAGACCGCCGACGCCCGCTTCCTGCTCGCGCTCGCCACGCTGGACGGACGGCGCCCGAGCCTGTGCAGCGGCCGTGAGACCACCTCCGTGCTGGAGATCCTGACGCCGCTCCAGCCGTACCACCTGTCCGCCCGCTTCCTCGCCGCGCTCGTGAGCGAGGACCGCACCCACGCCTGGCGGGGCAGCTCCGGCGTGCCCGAGGGCCTCCGCCTGCTCGTCCGGCAGGTGGACCGGGAGCACGCCCGGCTGATCTGCCGGCACGTCCCCGCACCCGAGTGCCGCACCTGGCGCGCACTGCACGACCACGCCGCAGGAGGCGAACCATGGTGACGAACCCGTCCGACGCGGAGGCCACCGAGCGCAGGAAGAAGCTGGAGAAGTACTTCCACCCCACGCCGAAGGAGAGCCTCCGCCTCACGGCCACCGCGCTGCTCGCCGCCGGCGCGGCGGGCCTGGTGCTGGGCCTGATCCTCCTGAACGGGCAGCAGTTCTGGGCCGTTGTGTGCTGGGCCGCCGGGGTCTACGCCCTGGTCCGGGGCTTCCAGCGGAAGAGCCGGTACGACGCCGCGTACAAGAAGGCCGAGCCCAAGCCCACGGGCAAGGAGATGGACCGCATCCTGGCGGAGGATCTGCGGCAGATCGAGGAACGCGCGATGCAGCGCCTCGGCATCACCCCGGACCACCTGGAGGTCGGCACCCAGGTCTGGGACCCCGTCGCCGCGCTGCTCGCCGGAGGGCCGGTGGAACGCGGCGAGCGCCGGCCGCTGGTGCTCTACGGCCCCAAGATGAGCGGCTTCGCGATCGGTGACGACGACGTGTGGCGCTTCAAGGAGTACGAGGTGATGGTCATCTGCCCGACCGTGCACCACCTCGCCCTCTACCACTGCTCGCTCGACTTCCTCACCGGCGGGCTGTCGATGGAGGACACCGAGGAGTACCAGTACAACCACGTGGTGGCGGTCTCCACCCGCACCACCCCCGTCCCCGAGGAGATCTCCCTGGAGCGGCTCAACACCCGCCGGGAGGAGGGGGAGGAACAGGAGGTCCGGTTCGCCCGGGTGCTGCGGCGCCGGCTGGAGGTCAGCGTCTCCAACGGCCAGTCCATGGGCGTGACGGTCGGCATCTCCGACGAGAAGGACTCCGCTCGCGCGGCACGCCTCCAGTCGACCGGGATCGACGAGGTGACGGGCTCCATCCGGCGCGTGCTGCGCGACCACTCCCAGCCGCGCGCCTGACCCACCGGGCCGCCCGGCGACTCGGCGGTTCGGAGCGTTACGGAGTACGCGGCCCGGCACCGTTCCCCCTCCCCTCCGGAGGCGGGGCGGTGCCGGGCCGTGCCGCGCCCGGAGGGGAGGCGGGGCGGCGTCCCGGCCGGGGCCCGTGTTGTCGGCGGTCCCGGCTAGCCTCCTCCCATGGCACTCAACACCTCGGCCGAGACGCCGATCCCCGTCGGCGAGGTGTCGCGGCTCATCGGCGGCTGGATCGACCGGCTCGGCGCCGTCTGGGTGGAGGGGCAGATCACCCAGCTGTCGCGGCGCCCCGGGGCCGGCGTGGTCTTCCTCACCCTGCGCGATCCGTCGTACGACATCTCGCTGAGCGTCACCTGCTTCCGCTCCGTCTTCGACCGGGTCGCGGACGTGGTGTCCGAGGGCGCCCGGGTCGTGGTGCAGGCCAAGCCCGAGTGGTACGCGCCGCGCGGCCAGCTCTCCCTGCGCGCGGCCGAGATCAGGCCCGTCGGGGTCGGTGAGCTGCTGGCCCGGCTGGAGCAGCTCAAGAAGTCGCTGGCCGCCGAGGGGCTGTTCGCGGCCGAGCGCAAGCGTCCCCTGCCGTTCCTGCCGCAGCTCATAGGGCTGGTGTGCGGGCGGGCCTCAGCGGCCGAGCGGGACGTCCTGGAGAACGCCCGGCTGCGCTGGCCCGCCGTCCGCTTCGAGGTGCGCAATGTCGCCGTGCAGGGAGTGCACGCCGTCTCGCAGGTGGTGGAGGCGGTGCGGGAGCTGGACGCCCATCCCGGGGTGGACGTGATCGTCGTGGCCCGCGGCGGCGGCAGCGTCGAGGACCTGCTGCCCTTCTCGGACGAGCAGTTGGTACGGGCCGTGGCCGCGTGCCGCACCCCCGTCGTCTCGGCGATCGGGCACGAGCCTGACACCCCGCTGCTGGACCTGGTCGCCGATCTGCGCGCGTCCACCCCCACCGACGCCGCCAAGAAGGTGGTGCCGGACGTCGGCGAGGAGCTCCACCGCATCCAGCAGTTGCGCGAGCGGGCGCTGCGCGCGGTGAGCGGCCTGCTCGACCGGGAGGAGCGCGGCCTGGCGGCGGCCCGTGCCCGGCCCTGCATGGAGCGGCCCCACCGAATGGTCGAGGAGCGCGAGGAGCAGATCACGGCGCTGCGCGATCGCGGCCGCCGCACCCTCGGGCATCTGCTGGACCGGGCCGACTCCGAGCTGGCGCACACCCTGGCGCGAGTCGTCGCGCTCTCGCCCGCGGCCACGCTGGAGCGCGGCTACGCGGTGCTCCAGCGGCCGGACGGCTCGGTGGTGCGGGCGGCGCGCGAGGTGCCGGAGGGCGAGCGGCTGCGGGCCCGGGTGGCCGAGGGGGAACTGACGGTCGTGGCGGCCGGCGGAAGCGGTGCGCCCGCGGACGGCGCCGCGGCGGCGGGCGCCGGGCCGGACGCGGGACGGTCGGCCGACGAGGACGGCCCGGCGTGACGGTGGGGCGGCGCGGCCCCGGACGGCAAGGGGCGGCGGACACCGGGCCGGGCGCGCGGCCGGCTCCGCGGGCCCCGCTGTCGGTGGCGGACCGTAGGCTGACCGCATGACGGAGACCGGGACCGGAGCGGCCGCGCCGAGTGACGCGCTGGGCTACGAGCAGGCGCGGGACGAACTGATCGATGTCGTACGCCGGTTGGAGGCGGGCGGCACGACGCTGGAGGAGTCCCTCGCCCTGTGGGAGCGCGGCGAGGAGCTCTCGAAGATCTGCCGGCGCTGGCTGGACGGCGCCCGGGCACGCCTGGACGCGGCCCTGGCCGACTCCCCGGGGGAGAACTCCGGATAGCCGGTTGTGACGGGAGTCACTTTCCAGCGGGGCATAAGGACGATTTAGTTGAACGTTAATGCATCTTGTCAGTGTGCGGATCCTCTCCGCACAACCCCACGGACAAGGTGTTCCCTATGACTCTCGCCCTCGATGCCGCCGCCCAGGACCTGTTGTTCCGCGAGGCCCGTACCGCCAACGCCTTTACCGACGAGCAGGTGACCGACGAGCAGGTCCAGGCCATCTACGACCTGGTCAAGTACGCGCCGACCGCCTTCAACCAGCAGCCCCTGCGCGTGGTGCTGGTCCGCTCCCCCGAGGCGCGGCAGCGTCTGGTGGGGCACCTGATGGAGGGCAACCAGGCGAAGACCGCCGCCGCCCCGCTGACCGCGATCCTCGCCGTGGACCACGAGTTCCACGAGGAGCTGCCCCGGCTGATGCCGTTCGCGCCGGACCTCAAGGACACGTTCTTCGCGGAGCGCCCGGTGCGCGAGCAGATCGGTTCCTTCAACGCCACGCTCCAGGCGGGCTACTTCATCCTCGGCGTCCGCGCCGCCGGCCTGGCCGCCGGCCCGATGACGGGCTACGACGCCGCCGGCATCAACAAGGAGTTCTTCCCCGAGGGCGACCACGCGGTGCTGACCGTCGTCAACATCGGCCGTCCCGCCGAGGGCGCCTGGTTCCCCGAGCGCCTGCCGCGCCTGTCCTACGACGAGGTCGTCAGCACCGTCTGACCCGGCACGTCCGGCGTCACCACGGCTCACCGGGCCGTGGCCCGGCGCCCGGCCACGGCCACCGGCCGCCCGCTCCGGACCTCCCGAGCCCCCGGCTCAGGAGGTCTCGAGCGCGGCGGCCATCGTCGCGAGGCGGTCCTCCGAGGCGGTGCCCAGGACGACGGTCGTGTGGTCGTCCTCCTCGCGCACCAGGGCGTCGTACTTCTCGCCCTCGTAGCGGACCCACACCTCGCCGTTGATCCGCCGGGTCCGGTCGGTGCGCTCCGCGCCGCGGCTCACGCTCGCCACGAACTTCTCCGCCTCGCCGTCGCTCTGCTCCACCGCCACGTACTGCCGGTCGGGGTCGAGGAAGCCCAGATGCCAGGCGGCGCCGAGCCGGCCGTCCCCCCGGTAGGTCACCGAGGTGGCCTTCCACGCCTCCGGCAGCCCCTGGGGGGCCGCGAGCGGATACGGCGCCGCGCGGCGGGCCGACTGCAGCTCCACCGAATAGTCCACCCGCTGGAGCGGGTCCTGTGAGTCGTCGTGCGGAATGAATACGTAGATGACGGCAGCGAAGAGCACGATCACCGTCATCGACAGCACCATGTCCCGCACCGTCTGCCTGCCACGTCCACTTGCCACCCGTCCATCGTCCCTCATGGGGTGCGGTGGTCCGTCCCCGCCCCCGCGCGGAGCGGGGACGGCGCCGGTGCGGACGCTCAAACGTGGGGCGCTCTGCTCAGATTGCCAATGAACGGATAAAGTCTCATTACCCTCAGCATCCGGCCGTCGCCGTACAGAAAGGTGCGCTCCGATGACCGAAAACAACCATCTGCCGCCCGCCCTCGATGTTCAGCCCGAGCACCCCGACCGCAACCTCGCCCTGGAGCTGGTCCGGGTCACCGAGGCCGCCGCGATGGCCGCGGGGCGGTGGGTCGGCCGCGGTGACAAGAACGGCGCGGACGGTGCCGCCGTCAAGGCCATGCGCACCCTGGTGCACACGGTCTCCATGAACGGCGTGGTGGTGATCGGCGAAGGCGAGAAGGACGAGGCGCCGATGCTGTTCAACGGCGAGCGCGTCGGCGACGGGACCGGCGCGGAGTGCGACGTCGCCGTGGACCCCGTCGACGGCACGACGCTCACCGCCAAGGGCATGAGCAACGCCGTGTCCGTCCTGGCCGTGGCCGACCGCGGCACCATGTTCGACCCGTCCGCGGTCTTCTACATGGACAAGCTGGTCACCGGCCCCGAGGCCGCCGACTACGTGGACATCACCGCCCCGCCCGCGGTGAACATCCGCCGGGTCGCCAAGGCCAAGCGGAGCGAGCCCGAGGACGTCACCGTCGTGGTGCTCGACCGGCCCCGGCACGACGGGATCGTCAAGGAGATCCGGGAGACCGGCGCCCGCATCAAGTTCATCTCGGACGGCGACGTGGCCGGCGCGATCATGGCCGTGCGGGAGGGCACCGGCGTCGATCTGCTGATGGGCATCGGCGGCACCCCGGAGGGCATCATCGCGGCCTGCGCCATCAAGTGCCTCGGCGGCACCATCCAGGGCAAGCTGTGGCCGAAGGACGACGAGGAGCGGCAGCGCGCCCTCGACGCGGGCCACGACCTCGACCGGGTGCTCCACACCTCCGACCTGGTCAGCGGCGAGAACGTGTTCTTCGTCGCGACCGGCATCACGGACGGCGAGCTGCTGCGCGGTGTGCGGTACCGCGCGGAGACGGCCACCACCCAGTCCCTGGTGATGCGTTCGAAGTCGGGGACCATCCGGCAGATCGACTCCACGCACCGGCTGAAGAAGCTGCGCGCCTACAGCGCGGTGGACTTCGACCGGGCCCGCTGACCGAGCCGCCCGCGGAGGACAGGCAGGAGAGGAGGAACGCCCCGTGCGGGGGGCGTCCCTCCTCTGCACCGTCCTTCTGCCGGGGCCGTGCCGGCCCCGTTCTCAGCCGGCGGCGGCGATGTGCGATATCGCCGGTCGCGCCGTCTTCTGCAGCTCGGCGTCGCGCCGCCGGCGGCGGGCGAGCACGACCCGGCGCTCGGCGGCGGTGAGCCCGCCCCACACGCCGTAGGGCTCCGGCTGCAGCAGAGCGTGCTCCCGGCATGCGACCAGCACCGGGCAGCGCGCACAGACTCTCTTCGCGGCCTCCTCGCGCGACAGCCTCGCGGCCGTCGGCTCCTTGGACGGCGCGAAGAACAGCCCTGCCTCGTCCCGGCGGCACACCGCCTCCGAATGCCAGGGGCCGTCCTGGTCCCGCGCGGTCACACGCTGGGACGGCACGACGGCGGCCTGCGGGGGCTGATGCGGCGTTTGCAGCACGGTCTACTCCTGACGACAGCTACGCGAAAGGGTCACCCTTGCCCGTCTCCCTTCGCACGACCGTTTGCACCCCCATGCCGCACGAGAGACGACTCGACTCTCCCTACCCGCTGTACGCGCGCCTATTCACACCGTGGCGGACCGATCCGCGCGGGCTCAGCCGCCCAGTTCCCGCCGCATGCGATCGCGAAGATCCCTCAGCAGCTTGCCGCGCTTCGGGCGGGCCTCCACCCCGCCGAAGACGGCGAAGCCGGTGACGACCACGATCGGCGCGGCGGGGTCGTCGCCCTCGCGGGTGCGCACGTCGAAGCCGCCGAAGATGCCGGTGCCCGTACCGCGCAGCGTCACGTTCTCCGGCACCCGGATCTCCACCCCTCCGAAGATCGCCGTGGCGTTGATGACGATCTCCTGCTGCTGGAAGACCGCCTCCGTCAGATCGATCTCGACCCCGCCGAACAGGGCGAAGGCCGTGGTGCGCGGGCCGACCCGCCAGCGGCCCTTGCGGGTGGCACCGCCGAAGACGGCGATGAGGTTCTCCGAGGCCGCGCTCGTCGCCGAGTGCGGCGCTCCGCCGGGGAGGGGCGCGGGGCGGTACGTGCTCCGGCTCTCGTCGCCCGGCACCGGCAAGTCGCCCACCAGCGGCTCCAGTTCGCCGACCGTCTTGGCCCGGTAGACCAGGTCGATCCGCTCGGAGTGCTCCTCGGCGGTCAGCCGCCCCTCGGCCAGCGCCTCCCGCAGGATGTCCGCGATCCGGTCGCGGTCCCGGTCGGAGGCGCGCATCCCGGCGGGGGACGACGCGGCGGCCGGAGACGCGGCGTGGGGCGCCTGCGGGACCGGCCCGGGCGGCTTCCGCAGGTCCAACGGGGCGGGATGCGGCTCGCGCGCCTCCCGCCACCCGGGCTGCGGGCCGCCGGACCCGGTCGCGCGCCGGACCGTCTCCCCGCCGGGTGCCCGCGGGGGCTCCGGGGCTTCCGGTGCGGCGGGCGGCTCGGGAAGTGCCGGAGCCTGCGGCGGTCCGGGCGCCACGGGCGGCTCCGGCGCCGCCGGACCCACGGGCGGTTCGGGGGCGTCGGGAACGTCGGGGGCGGGCCCCCGTGCTGATGCGGCATCCACGTCCGCCAGCCTATCCAAACGCGATAGATCGCGACTAGTGCCCCGGCGGGCAGCGTCCGCCCGCCCGGGGAGCGGCGTCCGGTGCGCCCCGCCGGGGCCCGTCGAGCGGGGGGAGCCACGGGCGAACCACCGGCCGGACGCCGCGACGGACGCCGCCCGCCGGGGCGCCGCCCCCGGAGTGGAACCCGAACCCGCTCTGCCGGAGGGCGTCCGCGGCCCCGCCGCCGCACGCCCGAGGTGAGCCCTACCTCACAGGCCCGCCGTCCGCGCGGCGTTCTACGCTGGACGGGCCCCCAGCCGCACGCCGAGACGAGGAAACCCCGACCATGCCCGAGTTCGCGTACACCGACCTCCTCCCCCTCGGCGAGGACACCACGCCGTACCGTCTGGTGACCTCCGAGGGCGTGAGCACCGTCGAGGCGGACGGCCGTACGTTCCTCAAGGTCGAGCCCGAGGCGCTGCGCAAGCTGGCCGCCGAGGCCATGCACGACATCTCGCACTACCTCCGCCCCGCCCACCTCGCCCAGCTGCGCCGCATCCTGGACGACCCCGAGGCGTCCCCGAACGACCGCTTCGTCGCGCTGGACCTGCTGAAGAACGCCAACATCGCCGCGGCCGGCGTGCTGCCGATGTGCCAGGACACCGGCACCGCCATCGTCATGGGCAAGCGCGGGCAGAACGTCCTCACCTCCGGCCGGGACGAGGAGGCGCTCTCGCGCGGCATCTACGACGCGTACACCCAGCTCAATCTGCGCTACTCCCAGATGGCCCCGCTGACCATGTGGGAGGAGAAGAACACCGGCTCCAACCTCCCCGCCCAGATCGAGCTCTACGCGACCGACGGCGGCGCCTACAAGTTCCTCTTCATGGCCAAGGGCGGCGGCTCCGCCAACAAGTCCTTCCTCTACCAGGAGACGAAGGCCGTGCTCAACGAGAAGAGCATGATGAGGTTTCTGGAGGAGAAGATCCGTTCGCTGGGCACCGCGGCCTGCCCGCCGTACCACCTGGCGATCGTCGTCGGCGGCACCTCCGCCGAGTACGCGCTGAAGACCGCCAAGTACGCCTCCGCGCACTACCTCGACGAGCTGCCGGGCGAGGGCTCCCCCACCGGGCACGGCTTCCGCGACAAGGAGCTGGAGGAGAAGGTCTTCGAACTGACGCAGAAGATCGGCATCGGCGCCCAGTTCGGCGGCAAGTACTTCTGCCACGACGTGCGCGTGGTGCGCCTCCCGCGGCACGGCGCCTCCTGCCCGGTCGCGATCGCCGTCTCCTGCTCCGCCGACCGCCAGGCCGTCGCCAAGATCACGGCCGAGGGCGTCTTCCTGGAGCAGCTGGAGACGGACCCGGCGCGCTTCCTGCCCGACACCACCGACGAGCAGCTCACCGAGGGCGCGGGACCGGACCTGGAGGCCGTGCGGATCGATCTCCGCCGCCCGATGGACGAGATCCTGGCCGAGCTGACCAAGCACCCGGTCAAGACCCGGCTCTCGCTCACCGGCACGCTCGTCGTCGCCCGCGACATCGCGCACGCCAAGATCAAGGAGCGGCTGGACGCGGGCGAGGAGATGCCGCAGTACCTCAAGGACCACCCGGTCTACTACGCCGGCCCGGCCAAGACCCCCGAGGGCTACGCCTCCGGCTCCTTCGGCCCGACCACCGCCGGGCGGATGGACGCCTACGTCGAGCAGTTCCAGGCCGCGGGCGGCTCCAAGGTGATGCTCGCCAAGGGCAACCGCTCGCAGCAGGTCACCGACGCCTGTGCCGCGCACGGCGGCTTCTACCTCGGCTCCATCGGCGGTCCGGCGGCCCGGCTCGCGCAGGACTGCATCAAGAAGGTCGAGGTCCTGGAGTACGAGGAGCTCGGCATGGAGGCGGTCTGGAAGATCGAGGTGGAGGACTTCCCCGCGTTCATCGTCGTGGACGACAAGGGCAACGACTTCTTCGCCGACCCCGCGCCGGAGCAGCCGTTCGTGACGAGCATCCCCGTCCGCGGGGCCTGACGCCCCGGCAGGGCGGAAGGAGGGTGCGGGCTCCGGCGGACCGGGGGCCCGCACCCTCTGGCGCGACAGCCTCCCCGCCGCGCATGGCGCAGCTCCGCCCGCCGCAGGACCTCCCCGGCGCGCGGAGCGCCGCCCGTTCCCTCTCTCCGCGCCCGCTCGCGGATTAACTGACGGGGTGCGGCCCGTTGGTGACGCCGGGGGCCGGGCAGGCGCTGAGTACACGAGGACGACCGAGGGAGGCACGCGGCATGGCGGAGGCACAGGACGCGGCGCGCGGCGGAGCGGACGGCGGAGGGCGCGGCGGACCGGCCGGCGGGCTCCGCTCCGGCGAGGTCGGCCACCGCACCGAGCGCGACTCGATGGGCGAGGTCCGGGTCCCCGCGCACGCCAAGTGGCGGGCCCAGACCCAGCGGGCGGTGGAGAACTTCCCCGTCTCCGGGCAGCGGCTGGAGCGGGCGCACATCGCGGCCCTGGCGCGGATCAAGGGGGCCGCCGCCAAGGTCAACGCCGAGCTGGGCGTGCTCGATCCGAAGACCGCCGCCGCGATCGCGGAGGCGGCCGCGGAGGTGGCCGAGGGCCGCTGGGACGAGCACTTCCCGGTGGACGTCTTCCAGACCGGCTCGGGCACCTCCTCGAACATGAACGTCAACGAGGTGCTGGCCACCCTGGCGAGCGAGCGGCTGGGGGGCGCCCCCGTCCACCCCAACGACCACGTCAACGCCGGGCAGTCCTCCAACGACGTCTTCCCGTCCTCGATCCACATCGCCGCGACGGCGGCCGTCACCGCCGACCTCATCCCGGCGCTCGGGCATCTCGCGGCGGCGCTGGAGGAGAAGTCGGCGGAGTTCGCCGAGGTGGTGAAGTCCGGCCGGACGCATCTGATGGACGCGACGCCGGTCACCCTCGGCCAGGAGTTCGGCGGCTACGCGGCCCAGGTCCGCTACGGCGTCGAGCGGCTGGAGTCCGCCCTGCCCCGGCTGGCCGAACTGCCGCTGGGCGGCACGGCGGTGGGCACCGGCATCAACACCCCGCCCGGCTTCTCCGCCGCGGTGATCGCCGAGCTGGCCCGCACCACGGGCCTGCCGCTGACCGAGGCCCGGGACCACTTCGAGGCGCAGGGCGCCCGGGACGCCCTGGTGGAGACCTCGGGGCAGCTCCGCACCATCGCCGTCGGCCTCACCAAGATCTGCAACGATCTGCGCTGGATGGCCTCCGGGCCGCGCACCGGGCTGGCCGAGATCAACCTGCCGGATCTGCAGCCCGGTTCGTCGATCATGCCGGGGAAGGTCAACCCCGTGGTCCCGGAGGCGGTGCTGATGGTGGCCGCGCAGGTCACCGGGAACGACACCACGGTCGCCGTGGCGGGCGCCTCCGGCAACTTCGAGCTGAACGTCATGCTTCCGGTGATCGGCAAGAATCTGCTGGAGTCCGTGCGGCTGCTCTCGTCCGCCGCCCGGCTGCTCGCGGACCGCACCGTGACGGGGATCACCGCCAACGCCGAACGGGCCCGCGAGTACGCCGAGTCCTCCCCCTCCGTCGTCACCCCGCTGAACCGCTACCTCGGTTACGAGGAGGCCGCCAAGGTCGCCAAGCGCTCCCTGGCCGAGCGGCGCACCATCCGCGAGGTGGTGCTGGACTCCGGATATGTGGAGCGCGGGCTGCTGACGGTGGAACAATTGGACGAGGCGCTCGACGTGCTGCGGATGACGCGGCCGTGACCCGCGCCGGCCCGGAATCCGCCCGCCGGACGCGCCCGCCGGAGCCGCCCCCGGCGGCGTACCGCGCGGGATGTCGGGGCGAACGGTGGACTGCCGGGCCGGGCGCTGGTGTGATGGGCGTGATCCTCTTGTAGCACCCCCCATGCAGGAAACGTAGGATCGCCTCCTGGCGATTCACGGCCACAACTCCGCCCGCTCGGAGGGGATGTGACCGGCAGTCACCCAAGCCACCGGAGGGGAACGACACATGAGCGGAGACGGCCGGCAGGACGCGCCGGCGGCTGCCGACGGCTACGAGGGCTACGACCGGTCCGCCATCGACCGCTCCGGACAGGCGGAGGCGTTCGACGCCATCGCCACCCGCTACACCGAGGCGTTCCCGCACCGGGAGGGCCAGATCGCCGCCGGCGCCTGGCTGGCCGGGGAACTGCCCCCGGGCTCCCGGGTGCTGGACGTCGGCTGCGGCACCGGCGTGCCGACGGCCGCCCAGCTCGCGGACGCCGGGCACGAGGTGGTGGGCGTGGACCTGTCGGCCACCATGGTGGCGCTCTGCCGGGAGAACGTTCCCGCGGCCGAGTTCCACCAGCTCGATCTGGCCGATCTCGGCGCCGGCCGCCCGGGCCATCTCGGCCTCTTCGACGGCGCCGCCGCCTTCTTCTCCCTGCTGATGCTGCCGCGCGCCGAGATCCCGCACGCCCTGCGCATGCTGCACGGCCTGCTGCGGCCCGGCGGCCCGCTGGTGCTGTCGATGGTCGAGGCCGACGTGGATGACGCGGTGATTCCGTTCCTGGGCAGTCCGATCCGGGTATCCGGTTATCTACGGGACGAGTTGCGGCAGGTCGTCCGCGCGGCGGGTTTCGAGATCGCCGGGGAGGACTCGTACGCGTACGCGCCGGCCAGCACCGAAGTACCCCCCGAGATCCAGCTCTTCCTGCACTGCCGACGGAGCGCCTGACCACTGGCGCCCGACGCCGGCCCCGGACGGATGGAACCCCACGCGTGACGGAGTACCCGACCTCCAACGACGGCCGACCGGCCGCCACCCAGCCCGGGCACGCCCCGGCGAACGCCGCTGCCCCGGGCCAGGAACCCGCGGGCCGGCCCCGCCCGCCGGCCGGCCGCACGGGCGACCGCGACGGCGCCTCCGCCGCCGGGCGGCGTTCCCGTCCCCGCCCGCGCGGCGACGGCGTCGCGGACGGCGATCCGGAGCCGCCCCCGGCCGGGGAAGACCCCGAGGACGAGGGTGTCCGCGGCGCCCGCCCCGCGCCGCGGCGGACCGGCGGCAAGCCGGAGGACCCGCGCACGGCGATGGCCCGGCAGGGCGGCCGGGCGCGCGGCACCGCGGCCTCCCGCGCGGGCCGCGAGGAGGGCCGGGACGCCTCGGCGAACCCGTCTCGCACCGGGCGCCCGCGCGGGGCCGCCGTGGCCGTCGGCATGGCCGCGACCCGCAAGGGCGATCTGCCACAGGACTCCACCGCCGCCGACCGCGAGGCAGCGGCGGCGGCCGCCGCGGCCGCGGCCCGGCGCAACCGGTCCCGCGGCCGGGGGCGCCGCCCGGCCGGCGCGGGTCCCGAGACCGCGCCGCAGCCGCAGGGACAACCGCAGGCACAGCCGCAGCCGCCGGCCCAGCGGACGGACACCCATGAGCGCGCGGACGCGGCGGGCGGTCCGGCCGGAGACGGCGGCGTGGTGCCGACCGCGGCCGAGATGGCCGCCCGGCACCAGCGGGACGGCGACCGGCTGCGGTTCATCGGCGCCGCAACCCGCCGCATCGCGCGCGGTATCGACCTCGACGAGATCGTGCTCGGCCTCTGCCGGGCCACCGTGCCGACCTTCGCCGACGTCATCCTCGTCTATCTGCGCGACCCGCTGCCGGTCGGCGACGAGCGGCCGGTGGAACCGTTCACCCTGCGGCTGCGCCGTACGGACCGGCTGCCGCCCGGGCGCGGCGGCGGCACCGGCGGCATGACGGCCTCCGGTACGGAGCGGGGAACGGCGGGCTCCGGCGAGCACACCGCGCGCACGGAGCGCACCGATCAGACGGAACGCGAGAAACGCGAGGGGCATCAGCGGGACACGGCGGGGCAGGACCCCGCGCGTCCGTCCGGGCCCGCGCCGGACCCCGGACTGCCGCCCGCCGCCAAGCTCGCCGAGGTGGCGCCGGGCGGGCCGCTGGCCGAGGTGCTGCGCGGCGTACGCCCGGTGTTCGGCGACTCCGAGGGAGCCCTGGACGCCCTGCCGGAACTGCTCGGCCCGGACTTCCCGGTCCCGGCCGGCCGGCGGGCCGTCCTCGCGCCGCTGCGCGGGCGCCGCCGGGTGATCGGCGCGGCGGTGTTCCTGCGGCTCACCGACCGGCCCGCGTTCGAGGCCGACGATCTGCTGGTCGCCGCCCAACTGGCGACGCATACGGCGCTCGGCGTGGACAAGGCCGTGCTGTACGGGCGCGAGGCGTACATCGCCGACGCCCTGCAGCGCTCCATGCTCCCCGACTCGCTCCCGCAGCCCACCGGCGTGCGGCTCGCCAGCCGCTATCTGCCGGCCGCGGAGACGGCCCGCGTCGGCGGCGACTGGTACGACGCGATCCCGCTGCCCGGCAGCCGGGTCGCCCTGGTCGTCGGCGACGTCATGGGCCACTCCATGACCTCGGCCGCGATCATGGGACAGCTCCGCACGACGGCGCAGACGCTGGCCCAGCTCGACCTGCCGCCGCAGGAGGTGCTGCACCACCTCGACGAGCAGGCGCAGCGGCTGGGCAGCGACCGGATGGCGACCTGCATCTACGCGGTGTACGACCCGGTCGCGCACCGGATCGTCGTCGCCAACGCGGGCCATCCGCCGCCGGTGCTGCTGCATCTGGGCGGCCGGGCGGAGGTGCTGCGCGTCCCGCCGGGCGCGCCGATCGGCGTGGGCGGGGTGGACTTCGAGGCGGTGGAGCTGGACGCGCCCGCCGGGGCGACGCTGCTGCTCTACACCGACGGCCTGGTCGAGTCCCGGCTGCGCGACGTGTGGACGGGTATCGAGCAGCTCCGCGAGAAGCTGGTGGCGACGGCGCGGCTGACCGGCCCGGACCACCCGCCGCCGCTGGAGCCTCTCTGCGACGAGGTGCTGGACATGCTCGGCCCGGGCGACCGGGACGACGACATCGCCCTGCTCGCGGCCCGGTTCGACGGCATACCGCCGAGCGACGTCGCGTACTGGTTCCTCGATCCGCAGGAGCGCGCGCCCAGCAAGGCGCGCCGGCTGGCCCGGCGGGCGCTGGCGCGCTGGGGACTGGAGGACCTCACGGACTCCGTGGAGCTCCTCGTCAGCGAGGTCGTCACGAATGCCGTCCGGTACGCCGAACGCCCCATCACGCTGCGGCTGTTGCGGACCGACGTCCTCCGCTGCGAGGTGGGCGACGACGTACCGCAGCTGCCGAGGCTGCGGCAGGCCCGGCCGTCGGACGAGGGCGGGCGCGGCCTGTATCTCGTCAACAGGGTGGCGCGGCGGTGGGGGGCGACCCGGCTGAGCACGGGCAAGGTCGTCTGGTTCGAGCTGCCCTTCACGAACGGGGGCTAGCGGAGGCGCGGCCCCGTACCGTCCGCTGACATCGTTGGCGGGTACGGGTGAGGGGCCGCGGCCTCGCCGCACCCCCGGGCCCGGGGGCGCGCGCACCGGCGGAGGAGCCGGCGTCTCCCGGCGTGCGCGGAGGCGTCAGGGGCCGCCGGCCGACCCGTCGCGGGCCAGCTCGGCTGCCAGGCGGCGCATGGCCGTGCGGTTGGCGCGCCGCATCGCGGCCCGGACGAGGGGCGCCAGCAGACGGTCGGCGAGCGGGGCCTTCGCCCAGCCGTAGGTGAAGGAGACGCGGCTCCCGCCGGCCGGCAGCGGTTCGATGGCGTAGGTGCCGTGGGCCAGGCGCCGGCCGGCGGCGCTGACGTTCCGTTCGACGATGCGCCGCGGCGGTTCGGCCTCGACGACCTCGATGGTGACGTCGGTCTTGGTGCCGCCCAGCGCGGCGGTGACCGTGGCGCGCGATCCCGTGCCGCGCTCGGGGCCGCTGTAGCGCCAGCCGGTCAGATAGTGGTCCGTGAAGCGCTCGTGGTGAGCCATGACGTCGAGGAAGTCGTAGACCTGCTCGGGCGGGTGCGGGACGTCGACCGACACGATGACGGGCCTCATCCACCACACGGTACAGAGGATGGGCAGGGGGCGCTCCCCCAACCGCGGTGTTCCTCAGGACAGTTCACCGACCGGGCTGCTCGCGGGTGTTCCAGTGCCGCAGCAGGCAGCGTTTGCCCGTCAAGGAGCGGCGTCCGGTGCGTGCTCTCGGCGGCCGGGCGTCGCGACGGGGCGAACGCCCGCCAGTTGCGGCGCTAGGTGCCGTCCCCCGCGCCGGTCTCCGTCCCGGCGCCGACGCGGGCGCCGCCGTCGCCCGTTCCGTCGCCCGGTGGGACGGGCAGGGTGGACGCGGAGGGCGGCGCCGTGTCGCCGGGCGGCGTGGGAGTGCCGGGCGGCGGAAGCGTGCCGGCCGGCGGCGGGGTGACGGTCTCCGGCGGGCCGGGCTCGGTGGTCGCCGGCGGCTCGGGCGACTCCGGCGCCTCGCTCTCGCTCTCCGAGGGGCTGGGCGAGATGCTCGGCTCGGGTGCCTCCATGACGTCCAGGTCGAACTGGGCGGCGGGCTTGCCGCTCAGCGCGAGCCGGTTGTACTCGGCCCAGACCTGGGCCGGGTAGCCGCCGCCGTTGACGCGCCCTCCGCCTCCCGTTCCCCGCAGCGAGACCTGCTTGCCGCCCTCGCCCTCGCCGAAGAGGCCGACGGTGGTGACCAGGTCGGGGGTGTAACCGGCGAACCAGGCCGACTTGTTGTCGTCGGAGGTGCCGGTCTTGCCCGCGAAGTTGAGCGTGTTGGAGCGGATGCCCTTGGCCGTGCCGTCGTTGACGACGCCCCGCAGCACGGAGGTGACGGTGTCGGCGGTCTGCCGTTCGATCATCTGCTCGCCGATCGCGTCCGGCAGCTCCACCACTTGGTCACCGCGCTTGGCGGACTTCACCAGCCGGGGTTTCACCTGCTCGCCGTGGTTGGCGAGGGTGGCGTAGACGGCGGCCATGTCCAGCGGGCTGGCGCCCATGACGCCCAGCGACATGGCGGGCTTGACGTCGAAACCGCTCGCGTCGCCCTTCATGCCGAGCTGGATACCCATCTGTTTGGTCCGTTCCAGCCCGGCGTCCACGGCCATCTGCGCGAAGACGGAGTTGACCGAGTTGTTCATGGCCTGCTGGACGGTGATCGGACCGTAGTCGACATCGCCCTGGTTCGGCGGGGCGAAGGGGGTGTCGCCGCCCTCGACGGGGCGCTCGCTGGTGCCGTCGTACACGGTGTTCGGCGTGATCGGCTGCCCGTCCTGGGTGGTGGCGGCCGTCTCGAACGCGGTGGCGAGGACGACGGGCTTGAAGGTGGAGGCGGGCTGGTAGTCGCGGCGGGTGGCGTTGTTGATGAAGTGCTCGACGTAGTTCCGGCCGCCGTACATCGCGACCACCGCCCCCGTCTCCGGGTCCACCGAGACGGCACCGGGCTGGGCCCGCGCGTCGACCTCCCGCCGCTCCGGGTCGAGATCGTCCAGCAGGGTCGCCTTGACGGCCTTCTCCAGGTCCCGCTGCTTCTTCTTGTCGATGTTGAGCTCGATGGTCCAGCCGCGGGCGGCGAGCTCCTGCTCGTCGACGCCCGCGGCGATCAGCTCGGCCTTCGCCGCCTCGACGAAGTAGCCGGCCTGGCCGCCCAGCCCGGGGTTGGGCTCGGGCTGCCCGGGCTCGGGGAAGGTCATGTCCCGCCGCTCGGCGGGGCTGAGCCACTTCATCTCGACCATGTTGTCGAGGACGAAGTGCCAGCGGTCGGTGACGAGCTGCCGCGCCTTCGGACCGGCGACGGCCAGGTCGTACTGGCTGGGCGCCTGGAGCAGCGCGGCGAGGTAGGCGCTCTGCTCGACGGTGAGGTCCTCGACGTCGGTGTCGTAGTACGCCTTGGCCGCGGCCTGGACGCCGTACGCGCCGCGCCCGAAGTAGCTGGTGTTCATGTAGCCGGCCAGTATCTCGTCCTTGGACTGCTTCTGGTCGACCTTGAGCGCGATGATCAGTTCCTTGGCCTTGCGGGTGACCGTCTGCTCCTGGCTGAGGAAGTAGTTCTTCACATACTGCTGGGTGATGGTCGATCCGCCCTGCTTCCGCCCCATCGCGGTGGAGACCAGCGCCCGGGTGAGGCCCTTCACGTCGACGCCGGGGTCCTGGTAGAAGCTCTTGTTCTCGGCGGCCACGAACGCGTACTGGGTGCCCTTGGGGATCCGGCTGATCGGCACCAGCTCGCGGTTGAAGTCGCCCTCGCGGGCGATGAGGGCGCCGTCGCTGAAGGTGAAGGCGTTGCTCTGGGCCGTCGCCTCCGGGTTGCCGCCGTCGGGTATGTCGACGAGCAGGTAGAGCACGAAGAAGGAGCCCATCGCGAGCGCTCCGAGCAGCACGAACGTGCCCAGCACCCGCTTCAGCGTGAAGAGCCGGCGGATGAACCCGCCCCGTTCTTCACGGGCCCACTGCCGCTGGGCCCGTCGGTAGTCCGCGCGTCCCATGATCCGAGCTCCAGTCCTCAATGCCCCCGGGAAACGACAAAAGCTAACACCCTATACGCAGGAGAGGCCCCGGAGTTCTCGGCTCCGGTGCCGTGAGAATCGGCACCCGCCGGGAGGGGAACCGGGGAGCCTCGCGCCGCGTCAGAAAAAGTGCTATCACTTAGCTAGAACATCGAACATCGGAACGACCGAAAGAGACGGGGACCCGCCATGCCGAAGACTCCACCCACCACCGCGCCCGACCACGCGGCCGCGGCGGCGGCCGCGAACGGGCCCGCCGACGGCGGCGACCTGCCGGAGATGCCGAAGCCGCGGGTCAGGGAGTTCGCCGCCAAGAGCATCGGCGGCGGCCTGGCCCTGCTGCTCGGCCTGATCGGGCTGCTCGCCGGCGCGGGCCTGGTCGTCCTCGGCGCCGTCGCCGGGAAGGGCGGCTCGACCGGGGCCGCGGTCGGCCTGATCATCCTCGGAGTGCTGGTCTTCTTCGGCTCGATCTTCGCCATGGCGGGGCTGAACATGGTCGCGCCCGGCGAGGCCCGCGTCGTCCAGCTCTTCGGCCGCTACACCGGCACCATCCGCACCGACGGCCTGCGCTGGGTCAACCCGCTCACCAGCCGTCAGAAGATCTCCACCCGGGTCCGCAACCACGAGACGGCCGTCCTCAAGGTCAACGACGCCTACGGCAACCCGGTCGAACTGGCCGCGGTCGTCGTCTGGAAGGTCGAGGACACCGCGCAGGCGGTCTTCGAGGTGGACGACTTCCTGGAGTTCGTCTCCACCCAGACCGAGGCCGCCGTCCGGCACATCGCCATCGAGTACCCGTACGACGCCTACGACGAGGAGGCGCTCTCGCTCCGGGGAAACGCCGAGGAGATCACCGAGAAGCTGGCGGTTGAGCTCTCCGCCCGGGTCCAGGCCGCGGGGGTCCGGATCATCGAGTCCCGCTTCACGCACCTCGCGTACGCCCCCGAGATCGCCTCGGCGATGCTCCAGCGGCAGCAGGCGGGCGCGGTCGTCGCGGCCCGGCGGCAGATCGTGGACGGCGCGGTGGGCATGGTCGAGGCGGCGCTCTCCCGGATAACGGAGCAGGGCATCGTCGAACTGGACGAGGAGCGCAAGGCGGCCATGGTCAGCAATCTGATGGTGGTCCTCTGTGGTGACCGCTCCCCGCAGCCGGTCCTCAACACCGGCGGCCTGTACCAGTGACCCCGGACCGGGACGAGACCGCCGACCGGGCCGAACCCGATCCGCAGCCCCCTCCCGGGCCCGGCCCCACCGACCCCACCGCCTCCCCCGGGCCGACCACCGGCCCGGGGCGGGGCGGGCGCCGGCCGCGGCAGCAGCGCAAGCAGGTGCTGCTGCGGCTCGACCCGGCCGTGCACGACGCCCTCGCCGCCTGGGCGGCGGCCGAACTCCGCTCCACCAACGCCCAGATCGAGTTCCTCCTCCGCCGCGCCCTCTCCGACGCCGACCGCCTCCCGAAAACGATCCGCCCCATCCCGAAACGGGGCCGGCCGTCGAAGTCCGGCCCGGTGGACGGCGGTCCGGCGCAGACCCGGGACACCGAACCGGGCTGACCAGGTGCCGTGATCAGCCCTCCGCCACACGGTCGGAGTCCATTTCTTCCTCGTCGACGGTCAGGAGATCGTCGGGGCTGAGCAGGACCGGCCCGCCGTGCTCGGCTTCGCCGGATTCGCTGCCGCCGGGATGGCTGATGGGATCCGCCGGCTCGGCCGGTCGCCCAGGGACCGCCGAGCACGTCCCCCTGGTGACCAGTTCGGCCAGTTCCGTCACCACGTCCGGGCGGGCCCGGCCGAGTTCGACCAGTGGGCGGCCGGTGATGACCGGCCACTGGTCCACCCCGAGCGACGGCAGTGTCAGCCCGGCCGCGTCGAGGGCTTCGGCGAGGGCCTGTGCCGCGTCCTCCGCCTCCTCCCAGGGGTCCGGACGCCACTTCGCGACCGGTCCGTTTCCACCTCGTCGCCCCTGGCTGTCCGCGCCCGTCATTCCCATGTTCCGCCGCCCGTCTGTGCGTTGCTTCGCCGGCCGCACTTCCTTCGAGTGAGCCGTGACGTTCCGTGCTCCCATCGTCGCGGTGCGCGGCTAGCGTGACCAGGACCGATGGTTGACGGCCCGTGCCGTCAAGAGGGGAGGACCTGCACCGATGTCCGCTGCCGATGAACTCGACCCGGCCTCATCCGTCCTGGCCTTCTTCGCCTCGGAGCTGCGGCGCGTCCGCCTGGAGACGGGGGTCGCCCAGACGGAACTGGCCAAGCGCACTTACATCACCCCGTCGCTGCTGTGCAAGATCGAGTCGGCCTGCCGGGTGCCGTCACAGGACCTTGCGGAGCAGTTCGACCAAGTGCTTGGCACGGACGGCCACTTTGCACGGCTCTGGCCGCTGGTCATCAAGCACGCCTATCCGTCGTGGTTCCGGCCCTATGTGGAACTGGAACGTGCCGCCACGGTCATCCGCTCGTTTCAGGTCCAGTTCGTGCACGGGCTCCTCCAGACGGAGGACTACGCACGGGCGGTGCTGGCCGCCGGTCGCCCCGAGAGCATCGAGGATCTACTCACCGCACGGCTGGAACGGCAGCGTGTTCTCAACCGCGACACACCACCTCAGTTGTGGCTCATCCTCGATGAGACTGTGCTGCGGCGGGTAATCGGCAGTCCAGCCGTAATGCACGCGCAGTTGAGCAAACTTCTGGAAGCGGCTGAGCGGCCACGGAACGTCATCCAGGTCGTTCCATACGCCGCAGGCGCACATGCAGGCTTCGGCCCGTTCACCGTTCTGTCCTTCGCCGAAGGCGCGGATGTCGTACACGAGGACGGCTTCTCCCGCGGTCAACTTCTGGCCGATCCGGGGGACGTCAACACAGCCGTGCGCTCCTATGATCTGCTCAGGGCCGTCGCCCTGTCGCCCAGCGCGTCCGTAGAGCTGATCACCGCTGCCATGAAGGAACTGAGCTCATGACGACGACCGTTCCAAGGGACCTCTCCAGCCTGACGTGGCGCAAGAGCAGCCACAGCAGCGGCAACGGCGGTGAGTGCCTCGAAGTCGCCGACGGCCTCGCGGACACCGTCCCGGTCCGCGACAGCAAGAACCCGCACGGCGCCGCCCTGACCTTTTCGGCCAGCGCCTGGGCCGACTTCGTCAGCGGTGTGAAAACCGGCCGCCTCGTCTGACGCGGCGGCCGGTCAACCCGCCAACCGTTCCGCTCAGCCCTCCTGCCGGGGCGGCTCCGCCTCCCGGACCCGGTTCGGGTCCTCCACACCGCCTGTACGGGCCTCGGTGCGGCGGCCCCGGGCGAGATAGTCACGGACGATCAGCTCCACCGCGTCCTGCGGGTTCTTCGTGCCCGACAGCAGCATCACCTCGATCACGAGATCCGCGTCGAGCGTTACCGTCACCTTCGCCATGGTGGCCCCTCCCCTTCCGACCGGAGCACAGCATGCCCCGGCCCAGCGCGTTCGGCCAGCGGTGAGCATGTCTGCGGCCAATCACACCTTCGGGTGAGGCGGCCCCGTCCTGAGCAAACTGCCAGACACGGCAACCAGAATGGTGGCTTCACGGCCCCTTCGGATCCGCAGGAGTTTCCTTGTCCGACCGCGCGCCGGTGGGCGGGCCCGGAAGCCGCTTCCATTCCGCTCTGCTGGATGAGGCGGAGTGGATCTCCCAGCGGCTGCCCGGGTGCCGCGTCGAGATCCTTGACGGCGAGATCACCGTGACAACTCTGCCGGACGCGCCGCACGCCGAGACGCTGACCGATCTCATGCTTGAGCTGATCGAGCTGCACGACCGGCGGACGTGTGTGGTGCAGCGGGTCGGCCTGTGGCTCCCCGGCGGGCCGTCCGATTTCGCGGTGCCCGATCTGTCCGTCATCGACGGGGACTACAACAACCACCTGGTCGCGTACAACTGCTACGCCCCCTCCGTCTTCCGGCTGGTCCTCGAAGTCACAGCGCACAACTACGGCAACGAGCGCCGGAAGACGGCCGTCTACGCGGCCGGCGGCGTCCCGGTGTACGTGATCGCCGACCGCGCGGAGCAGCGGGTGCACGTGCTCACCGGTCCACGCGGCGAGCGATACCGGAAGCGTGCGACGTACCGGCCCGGGGAGTCGTTCGTGCTTCCCGCGGCCGTCGGCGCGCCCGTCCGGCTCTCCGCCGACAGCGCCCTCGGCCCTGCGTCAGTCGCCTTCGGGGCCGCTCGGGCTCCGTAAGCGCCAACCCGGCCGAGCAGCAACGGCATTGAGTCGCTGAGCTGCGAGAACGCCACCGTCCGGTCCGTGTATACACCCCGTGTATACACCTGGTGTACAGTGCTTCGCATGTCCATCGGTCACACTCTGCTCGGGCTGCTGGAGTCCGGGCCGCGCCACGGTTACGACCTCAAGCGCGCCTTCGACGAACGCTTCGGCCACGACCGGCCGCTGCACTACGGCCAGGTCTACTCGACCATGTCCCGGCTGCTGAAGAACGGCCTCGTGGAGGTCGACGGCATCGAGCCCGGCGGCGGGCCGGAGCGGAAGCGGTACGCCATCACCGACGCCGGGATCACCGACGTCGAGAAGTGGCTCGCCTCGCCCGAGAAGCCGGAGCCCTACCTCCAGTCGACCCTCTACACCAAGGTCGTCCTCGCGCTGCTGACCCACCGCGACGCCACCGAACTCCTCGACCGGCAGCGGTCGGAGCATCTGCGGCTGATGCGCGAGCTGACCCGGCGCAAGACGAGCGGCGACCTCGCCGACCAGCTCATCTGCGACCACGCCCTCTTCCATCTCGAAGCCGATCTGCGCTGGCTGGAACTGACCGCCGCCCGGCTCGACGCCCTCGCCTCGGAGGTCCGTTCGTGAACCCCGAACCCGCCCGCACCACCACCCCCGCACCGCACCCGGCGTCCGAGCAGGCCGGCGCCCTGCTGGCCGCCGAGGACCTGCACAAGACCTACGGCACCACCCCCGCCCTCGACGGGGCCTCCTTCGCCATCCGGCCCGGCGAGATCGTCGCCGTCATGGGCCCCTCCGGCTCCGGTAAGTCCACGCTGCTGCACTGCCTCGCCGGGATCGTCACCCCGGACTCCGGCCAGGTGCTCTACCAGGGCCGGAATACGTCGGCCATGACGGACGCCGAGCGGAGCGCGCTGCGGCGCGGCGAGTTCGGCTTCGTCTTCCAGTTCGGGCAGCTCGTCCCGGAGCTGACCTGTGTCGAGAACGTCGCCCTGCCGCTCCGGCTCACCGGCACGGGCCGCAAGGAGGCCGAGTCCCGCGCCGCGGCCTGGATGGACCGGCTGGAGGTGAGCGACGTCCGGAACAAGCGGCCCGGCGAGGTCTCCGGCGGCCAGGGGCAGCGGGTCGCCGTCGCCCGCGCGCTGGTCACGGGACCGCGCGTGCTCTTCGCGGACGAGCCGACCGGCGCGCTGGACTCCCTCAACGGCGAGCGCGTCATGCAGCTCCTCACCGAGGCCGCCCGCTCCACCAACGCCGCCGTCGTCCTCGTCACCCACGAGGCGCGCGTGGCGGCCTACTCCGACCGCGAGGTCGTCGTCCGCGACGGCGTCGCGCGGGACATGGCGGGTGCGGTATGACCAGCACCGACACCGAACCCGACACCGGCATACGCGCGGAGCGGGACACCGCCGCCCCTCCCCCGCCCGCCACCGACTCCCGCTCCGCGCCGGCCCGCTGGGCGGCCGATCTGCTCATGGGCGTCCGGTTCGCCTTCACGGGCGGACGCGAGGGCTGGATCCGCGCGGTGCTCACCGCCGTCGGCGTCGGCCTCGGTGCCGCCCTGCTGCTCGCGGCGGCCTCCGTGCCGGAGATCATGGCCAACCGTGACGACCGGGGCGCCGAACGCTCCGCCTCCAACTTCGGCCAGGAGGTGACGCCCGGCCCCGGCACCGTCGAGATCGGCCAGGCCGACACCGAATACCGCGGTGACGGCATCAACGGCATACTGGTGCGGGCCGACGGGGACGAGCCGCCGGTGCCGCCCGGCCTCTCCGAACTCCCCGGTCCCGGGGAGATGGCGGTCTCCCCCGCCCTCCGCGAGCTGCTGGCCTCCCCGGACGGCAAGCTGCTGCGCGAACGCCTGGACCACCGGATCACCGAGACGATCGGCCAGGCGGGGCTGGTCGGTCCGAGCGAGCTGATCTACTACGCGGGCGCCACCGAGGAGGACTTCGCCTCCGGGCACACCTACCACCTGGACCGGTTCGGCAACAGCCCGATCGAGAGCGAGCCGCTTCCCGCCGAACTGCTGCTGCTCGTGATCATCATCTGCGTGGTGCTGCTGCTCCCCGTGATGATCTTCATCGGGACGGCGGTGCGCTTCGGCGGCGAGCGGCGCGACCGGCGGCTGGCCGCCCTGCGGCTCGTCGGCGCGGACGGCCGGATGGTCCGGCGGATCGCCGCCGGAGAGGCCATGGCCGGCGCCCTGCTGGGGCTCGCGGTGGGGGGCCTGCTGTTCCTGCTGGTGCGGGCGTCGATCGAGTCGGTGGAGCTGTTCGACATCAGCACCTTCTCGTCCGACCTCCGGCCGTCGCCGCTGCTGGCCACCCTCATCGTGCTGGCCGTGCCGGCGTCCGCGGTGGTGGTCACCCTGCTGGTGCTGCGCGGGGTCGTCATCGAACCGCTCGGGGTGGTGCGCAGCGCCGTCCCGCGCCGCCGCCGGCTGTGGTGGCGGCTGCTGCTGCCCGGTCTGGGCCTCGCCCTGCTGCTGCCGATGGTCGGCGGCTGGACCGGGGACGGCCCCGGCAGCGGCGACGGGGAGACGTACCAGGTCGCCCTGGGCACGGTGCTCGTGCTCACCGGGGTCGCCGGGCTGCTGCCGTGGCTGGTCGAGTCGGTGGTGAACCGGCTGTCGGGCGGTCCCGTCCCCTGGCAGCTCGCGGTCCGCAGGCTCCAGCTCAGCAGCGGTACCGCGGCCCGCGCGGTCAGCGGGATCACGGTGGCCGTGGCCGGTGCCGTCGCGATCCAGATGCTGTTCGCCAGCGCCGAGGCGCAGAACACGACGGAGACGGGGCAGGACCCCGGCCGGGCCCAGATGCACGTCTCCGTCAGCGCGCGGGACGGCGGCCTGGCACGGGAGTTCACCGAGCGGTTCGGCGCCACCGAGGGCGTCACCGGGGTGGCCGGCTACGTCCAGGAGTACGTCACCGAGCCCAAGGCCGACGTCGGGAAGGGCGAGGAGCCGGGGTACACGAGACTCACCGTCGCCGACTGTGCCGCGCTGCGCGAGCTGATCGCGATCAGTGGGCGCTGCGAGGACGGCGACACCTTCGTCACCCCGGTCGGCGGCGAGTACCAGCAGTTCGCCGGGCCCGGCACGACGATCGACCTCCGCTCGGACGAGGACGGCGAGCCGACCGACGACCCGGTGCTGTGGACGGTGCCCGAGACCGCGAGGACGGTCCAGCTCCGCGAGGACGCGATGGGAGTGCAGCAGTTCGGCGTCTTCGCCACCCCGGCGGCCCTCGACGCGGGCAAGCTCCAGGACCCGGAGGTCGTGGCCGAGCTGCGGCTGGACCCGCGCGAGCCGGACGCGGCCGAGCACGTCCGCAACACCGCCGCCGAACTGGCCCCGCTGGCCGACGCGTACGCCCTCCACAGCACTCAGCAGGGCGAACGCTTCACCGCCATCAGCCGCGCGCTGTTCGCCGGAGCGACCGCCACGCTGCTGCTCATCGGCGCGAGCATGGTCGTCTCCACCCTGGAGCAGCTCCGGGAACGGCGCCGGCTGCTGTCCGTGCTCGTGGCCTTCGGCACCCGGCGCCGGACCCTCGCCTGGTCGGTGCTGTGGCAGACGGCGGTGCCGGTGGCGCTCGGGCTGGCGCTCGCCGCCGTCGGCGGCGTCGGGCTGGGGGCCGTGCTGCTGAAGATGGTCGACACGCCGGTGTCCGTGGACTGGGCGAGCCTGGGCCTGATGACGGGCGTCGGCGCGGGCCTGGTGCTGCTGGTCACCCTGCTGAGCCTGCCGCCGCTGTGGCGCATGATGCGCCCGGACGGGCTCCGCACGGAGTAGCGCCGGCCCGGGGCGCGGTCCGGGAGGTCCGGAACGCCCGTACCGGCGCCGGAGGGCGGCGGCCCGGGCACAGCGCCGGGCCCGCGAGGGGCATCCGGCACGGCCCTGGGCCCGCGCCCGGACCCGCGCCCGGGCGCCCGCGGAGACCGGCACCGCCCGGTACGCCGTCCACAGGGGGGACGGCGTACCGGGCGGTGCCGCGTTCCGCCGCGCTCTCCCCGGCCCGGGGCGGGGCGGGCCCGGACGGGAGCCGTCGCGGGGCCACCCCGGCCGCCGGCGGGGGCGCGGGCGGTTACGCCCCCGCCGGCGCCGGCAGGATGCGGACCGGGAGTTCCGTGAGCGCCTCGCGCAGTGCCTCCGCGAAGGCCTCGAACTCCTCCTGCCGGGCCGCGCCGGACCGCATGGCCAGCGCTATCCGGCGGGACGGCGCCGGGTCCGCGAAGCAGCCGGTCGCCAGCCGCGTGGAGCGGCCGGTCTCGACCCCCAGCGCGGTGCGCGGCAGCAGCGTGACGCCGAGGCCGCCGGCGACGAGCTGGACGAGGGTGGAGAGCCCGGCCGCGCTGGTGGCGGCCCGCGCGCCGTCCTCGCGGCCCGCCTCCCGGCAGACGTCCAACGCCTGGTCGCGCAGGCAGTGGCCTTCGTCCAGCAGCAGGAGGTCGACGTCGCGCAGCGCCTTCCGGGGGATGCCGGAGCGGCCGGCGAGCCGGTGTTCACGCGGGGTGACGAGTACGAAGTCCTCCTCGAAGAGCGGGAGTTCGGTCACCCCGGTGGCGCCGAGGGGCACCGCGAGCAGCAGCAGGTCCAGCCGGCCCCGGCCGAGCCCGTGCAGCAGGGAGGCGGTCTGTTCCTCGTGCACCTCCAGCTCCAGCTGCGGGTAGCGGTCGCGGACCAGCCGCAGCACCGCGGGCAGCAGGTACGGCGCCACGGTCGGGATCACACCGAAGCGCAGCGTGCCGGTGAACGGTGCCCGCGCCGCCTCGGCCTCCTCCAGGAACGCGCCGACGGACTCCAGGACCGTACGGGCCCGCCCGGCCAGCCGGGCCCCGGCGGGTGTCAGCAGCACCTTGCGTGTCGTACGCTCCAGGAGCCGCACCCCGAGCACCTCCTCCAGCGCGGACACGGCGCCGGAGAGCGCGGGTTGGCTCATGCCGATGTCAGCGGCCGCGTCGCGGAAGTGCAGTTGCTCGGCCACGGCGGCAAAGGCCCGCAGTTGCGCGAGAGTTGGCTGACGTGCGCCGTTGCGCCCGAGTCCTCGTACCGCGGACACCGTTCACCCTCCTCCTGTCAATAGGTGGAGCCTATCAATATGCCGCCGTGTGTCGATTTCTTTGATCAATAGCGGCTATGAAAAGGTGAGGCACGTCCAACCCACAGGAAAGTACCCAAAAGGTGCTTTCCACCTTCGCAAGGAGATCTCGTGCTCACCGTCGGTGACCAGTTCCCCACCTACGACCTGACCGCCTGTGTCGACCTCGACGCGGACAAGGCCTTCGCGCAGATCAACCACAAGACCTACGAGGGCAAGTGGCGCGTCGTCTTCTTCTGGCCGAAGGACTTCACCTTCGTCTGTCCCACCGAGATCGCCGCCTTCGGCAAGCTGAACGACGAGTTCGCCGACCGCGACGCGCAGATCCTGGGTGTCTCCGGTGACTCCGAGTTCGTGCACCACGCCTGGCGCAAGGACCACGCCGACCTGCGCGACCTGCCCTTCCCGATGCTCGCCGACCCCAAGCACGAGCTGATGCGCGACTGCGGCGTCGAGGGCGAGGACGGCTACGCGCAGCGCGCCGTGTTCATCGTGGACCCGAACAACGAGATCCAGTTCACCATGGTGACCGCCGGCTCCGTCGGCCGTAACCCCAAGGAGGTCCTGCGGGTGCTCGACGCCCTGCAGACCGACGAGCTCTGCCCGTGCAACTGGAAGCAGGGCGAAGAGACCCTGGACCCGGTCAAGCTCCTCTCGGGTGAGTGATCCGGCATGGCACTGGACACGCTGAAGTCCGCTCTCCCGGACTACGCCAAGGACCTGAAGCTGAACCTCGGCTCGGTCATCGGTAACTCCGACCTCCCGCAGCAGCAGCTCTGGGGCACCGTGCTGGCCTGCGCGATCGCCTCGCGCTCCCCGCGCGTGCTGCGCGAGCTGGAGCCGGAGGCCCGGCCGTACCTCAAGCCCGAGGCGTACACCGCCGCCAAGGCGGCCGCCGCCATCATGGCGATGAACAACGTCTACTACCGCACCCGGCACCTGCTGTCGGACCCGGAGTACGGCACGATGCGCGCGGGCCTGCGGATGAACGTCATCGGCAACCCGGGCGTCGAGAAGACCGACTTCGAGCTCTGGTCGCTCGCCGTCTCCGCGATCAACGGCTGCGGCGCCTGCCTCGACTCGCACGAGCAGGTCGTGCGCAAGGGCGGCGTGGACCGGGAGACGGTCCAGGAGGCCTTCAAGATCGCCTCGGTGATCCAGGCCGTCGCCGCGACGCTGGACGCCGAAGAGGTCCTGGCCGAGCTCTGATCCGGCCACCGCGCCGCGGCGGTACCGGCCGCGGGCGGGACCCGGGCGCCGGCCCCGCGGAGCGCGGCAGGCGGACACGACGGAGGGCGCCCCCACCATCCCGGTGGGGGCGCCCTCCGTCGTGTCCGGGACAGCCGGTCAGCCGGCGGGCCGGTCCGGCGGACGCGGCGGGTCGGACGGCGGCGGTGTCCCCTCCTCGGACGGCGGCCTTCCGGCCCCCTCGCCCGAGGGCGTCTCCCCCGCCCGCGCAGCCCGCGCCACCGCCGTCCCCGCCGGGACCGCGGTGACGCTGCGTCCCAGTGCCGCCTGCGCGACGGCCCGTCGTTCCGCGTGCCGGTAGAGGTAGCCGACGACCGTATTCGTGACGGCCACCAGCGGCACCGCCACCACCGCGCCGCCGATGCCCGCGATCAGACTGCCCGCCGTGACCGCCAGGACCACGGCCAGCGGATGCACCCGGACGGCGCGGCCCAGGATGAACGGCTGCAGCACATGACCCTCGAGCTGCTGCACCGCCAGGACCACCAGCAGCACCATGAAAGCGGTGAACACCCCGTTGGTGACGATGGCGATGACCACCGCGAGCGCCCCGGAGACCACCGCGCCCACCAGGGGCACGAACGCGCTGAGGAAGATGATGACGGCCAGCGGCACCGCCATCGGCACATCGAGGAAGTAGATCCCGATGCCGATGAACACGGCGTCGATCAGGGCCACCAGCACGGTGCCGCGCACGTAGGCGGTGAGGGTGAGCCAGGCGCGCGGCCCGGCGCCCGCCACTCCGTCGCGCGCCGGAGCCGGTACCAGCTTCAGCAGCCACTCCCAGATCCTGCGGCCGTCGTAGAGCAGGAAGAGGGTGGAGAACATGGCGAGCAGCAGCCCGGAGACCACCTCGATGACGACGGTGACGCCCTCCAGGCCGGCGGAGGTGATGGCCTCGGTGTTGGTGCCGACCGCGTCACTGAGGTTCTGGGCGATGTCGTTGATCTGCGCCTCGGTCACATGGAAGGGGCTGTTGAGCAGCCACTTCTTCAACTCCTGGATGCCGTCCTGGAGTTGTCCGGAGAGATTGTCGATGTTCTCCATGACCTGCCAGACCACGAACCAGCCCACCAGGCCCATGACGACGAAGCCGGTGATGAAGGTGACGGCCGTGGCGAGGCCGCGCGGCAGGCCGCGTTTGCGGAGCCGGGCCACCGTCGGCTGGAGCAGCGCGGTGATCAGCAGGGCGACGACGAAGGCGAGCACCACCAGCCGCACGGTGCTGATGACCCGCATCAGCACCCAGAGCGTGCCGGCCAGCACCAGCAGCCGCCAGCCGACCTCGGCCGCCACCCGCATGCTCCAGGGCACGGCGGCCGCCGGATCGCGGTGTGCGGCGACGGCGGGCGCGTACGGGGGCGGGGGTGGCACCAGAACGCCCTGCCCCGCGGCGTCCTCGCCCCCCGCGGCCCGCCCGGCTCCGGCCGGCACCGGCGCGGGAGTACCGACGGGATCACCGCCGTCGGCGTGCGCGGCGGCCTCGGCCTCCCCAGCCTCGGCGGCGCGCTCCTCCGCGCGGGCCCGGCGTTCCTTCATCCGGGCGGCGATCTTCGTCAGCCCGGAACCCGCGTCCCCGAGCCAGTCAGGCAGTCTCGACATATCACTCCCACTTCCCCCGGTTCCCCCGAGGCAGTCGGAATGACGTTACACGCGTGTGGCCCCCGGCCCGCGGGAACGGGGACCGGAGGCCACACGTGGTGAGTTGGGCGGGTACGCGCCCGTGAGGGCTAGTACCAGTTGTTGGCCTGCCAGAACTCCCAGGCGCCGCACGGGCTGCCGTAGCGGTCGTTCATGTAGCCGAGGCCCCACTTGATCTGGGTGGCCGGATTGGTCTGCCAGTCGGCACCGGCGGAGGCCATCTTGCCGGCCGGCAGCGCCTGGACGAGACCGTAGGCGCCCGAGGAGGGGTTCGTCGCCTTGTAGTTCCAGCTGCTCTCGTGGTCCACGATGTTGCTGAAGCACTGGAACTGGTCCGCGGGAACCATCTGCCGCGCCATGGCCTGGACCTCGGCGACGGTGTACGAGCTCTGGACCCCGAAGGAGGAGGCGTCGGCGCGCTCCTCGGAGCGGGCGGCCTTGGCCTCCGCCTCGTCGCGCTCCTTGGCGCGCTTCTCCGCGGCAGCCTTCTCGGCCTCGGCCTTCTTGGCCGCCGCGTCCTTCGCCGCCTGCTTGCGTGCGGCTTCCTCAGCGGACTTCTGCGCCTCCGTCTCAGCAGCGAGGGACTGGGCGTCCGCCTGCTGCGTCAGGGAAGCGGTCTGCGCCTGGGCGTGATTCCCGGCGGGTATGTCTGCGAGGAGCGTCGCGTCGGCAGCGGTGGCCTCGACCGGTTCGGTCGAAGTCTGAGTGCCGCCCGAGGCCACACCGACGACAGCGCCGACGGTGGTGACCGCGGTGGCGGACGCCACGGCGAATCCCCGGACCGAAATCCGGCTCACACGGTTTCCTTCCAGCATCGCCCGCTTAGGTGACCTCGCGGACGCAATCGTGCCCCTGGCACTGGCCCCCATCATCCGGCTCCCCCGAAGTGCGGGGGGCCGGCTGGTCACGGGGGGCGCGGACCCGGTGCGTCCTCCCCTGGGGGAGTTCCGCGTGGTGCTCGGGCGGCGTACGGCGGCGCTCTTCAATTCTGGCGGCGCGCACCGGGTCCGGTGTGCTCCGCTTCCCGGTCCCGGCCCGAAGGCGTTCCCGGGGGATGGTGCTCGTGGTGCCGTACGCGGGGCCTGACAGAACCCACACCCTGCCGGAAGCCGACGCGTTGAGGCAATTCCCCGTTGCGTGGGAAAGCTCACATCGTGTTTGCGCTCTCTTTTTATCGGAAAAGGAGGTGCGCCACGACGCCGCGGCGCTAAGCTCCTTGGCTTCGCGCGCGGCGCCGTGGCGCAGAGGGTGCAAGCACCCTGAACTGCCGTCAGATGTGGCTTTCTTCGAGCATTTCGGTCACCAGGGCAGCAATCGGCGAGCGTTCCGACCGGTTCAGGGTGATATGGGCGAAGAGCGGGTGCCCCTTCAGCTTCTCGACGACGGCGACCACACCGTCGTACCGGCCGACCCGCAGATTGTCGCGCTGGGCCACGTCATGGGTCAGCACCACCCGGGAGTTGGCGCCCACCCGGGACAGCACGGTCAGCAGGACATTGCGCTCCAGCGACTGCGCCTCGTCGACGATCACGAAGGCGTCGTGCAGCGAGCGGCCGCGGATGTGCGTGAGCGGCAGGACCTCCAGCATCCCGCGCCCGACCACCTCCTCGATCACGTCGGCCGAGGCCACCGCGGACAGGGTGTCGAAGACGGCCTGCGCCCAGGGCCCCATCTTCTCGGCCTCGGTGCCGGGCAGATAGCCCAACTCCTGCCCGCCCACCGCGTACAGCGGCCGGAAGACCATCACCTTGCGGTGCTGCCGGCGCTCCAGTACGGCCTCCAGGCCCGCGCAGAGCGCCAGCGCCGACTTGCCCGTACCGGCCCGGCCGCCCATCGAGACGATGCCGACCTCCGGGTCCAGCAGGATGTCGAGCGCGATGCGCTGTTCGGCGCTGCGGCCGTGGATGCCGAAGGCCTCCCGGTCGCCGCGGACCAGCCGGACCCGTCCGTCCGCGGTGACCCGGCCGAGCGCCTTGCCGCGCTCGGACTGGAGCACCAGGCCGGTATGGACGGGTAGTTTCTCCGCTTCGGCCACATACGCGCTCTCGGCGGCGAAGAGCTCGTCCACCTCCTCCGGAGCGACGGCCAGCTCCGCCATACCGGTCCAGCCGGAGTCGGTGATGGCGAGTTCGGCGCGGTACTCCTCGGCCAGCAGACCGACCGAGGACGCCTTGATCCGCAGCGGCAGGTCCTTGGAGACGACCGTGACGTCGTACCCCTCGGCCTGGAGGTTCCTGGCCACCGCCAGGATGCGGGTGTCGTTGGACCCGAGTCCGCCGCCCGGGGTGAGGAAGGACGGCGGCAGTACGGAGGGGTCGGAGTGGTTCAGCTCGACCCGCAGGGTCCCGCCCAGCTCTCCGATCGGAATGGGCGCGTCCAGACGGCCGTGGCGGACCCGGTACTCGTCCAGCAGGCGCAGGGCCTGCCGGGCGAAGTAACCGAGTTCCGGGTGGTGCCGCTTGGCTTCGAGTTCCGTCACCACGACCACCGGGAGCACGACTTCGTGCTCCTCGAAACGGGTCATGGCGGACGGGTCGGCCAGCAGGACGCTGGTGTCGATGACATAGGTGCGCCGGTCGTTCAGGCGGCGCTTCGTGCTGGTCACCACGGGTGGACGAACCCCCTCGGATGAGGTCGGGGTGCGACGGCGTCGCGGGGGACTGGGCCGGTGCCGGCCGCGCTGCACGGGCCGGAGACCGGCCCTCCGCGGCTCCCGTCCGCGAAAGGCCCGGCCGGAGCCGGTCGTTCCGCGCGGTCGTCCGTGTGCAAAGGGCCTCCCGGGCGGACGGCCTCCGAGC
Organism: Streptomyces albus subsp. albus; assembly: GCF_000719865.1. Classification (GTDB taxonomy): domain Bacteria; phylum Actinomycetota; class Actinomycetes; order Streptomycetales; family Streptomycetaceae; genus Streptomyces; species Streptomyces albus_E. Next base: position 63,199 of record NZ_JOID01000015.1, on the reverse strand, counting down.
CGCCCGCTGCGTTCGACACCCGTGGCCCGGGCGTCGATCTGGAGGTGATATTCCCTCGAAGGAGCGACGCCATGCCCCGATGCGCGCGTCACCGGGACGAACACTTCCCCCGCATCGCGGGAGAGTTGGTGCCGGTCCTGTGGAGCCGGTGGCGCGGACGTGGAGATACCGGTCGGCCCCGGCGGGGGTGTGCGGGGTTTCCGTCCGCTTGCCGGTCGCACTCCTACACTCCCCGTACCGCCGGTAACTCCCGGCCTTCGCCCCTCGGGTGACGCCTGCGCCCCGGATGGCGGCACCGGGCCCCCGGCGTCACCGTCCGCGCCTCCCTCGCACTGGAGTACCCGTGTTCCCTCCCCCCACCGCCTTCCTCTCCCCCGCGCATCCGCCGCCCGCGGGGCGCCCCGCGCGGCCGGCGACCCGGCGCGGCCGTGAGGGGCGGTCCGCCGCATGATCGGGAACCTGGCCCAGGACCGCTTCGCCACGGTCCTCTTCTTCCTGCTCTTCGTCCTCGGCTGCCTGCTGCTGTCCATGTGGACCAGCCAGGATCTCGGCGAGGGCGCCGACGAGTTCCACACCAACGGCACCGTCCACGACCCGAAGCGGCAGAGTCTCGCCCTCACCGGCGACTTCATCTCGGCCGCCGGTGTCCTCTACATCACCGGCACGGTGGCGGTCGCCGGATTCGACGGGATCGCCGTCATCCTGGCCACCGCCCTGTCCCCGCTGCTCTTCGGGCGGCTGCTCGCCGCGCGGCTCCCCGCCGCCGGCGGCCGGTCCCTCGGCGACGTCTTCGCCCACCGACTCCCGTCCGTACCCGCGCGCCGCGCCGCCGCCTTCGCCGCGCTCGTGGCCTCCGTACCGCTGCTCGTCGCGCAGTTGGGGCCGGTCGGCGAGATCACCGCCGCCCTGCTGGGCCTGCCCGGCGAGCTCGGCGAGACGGCCTGCACCGTGCTGCTCGGGCTGCTCATGCTCACCTGTGCCGCCATCGGCGGCGCGCGCGGTGCCACCGTGCTGCAGATCGGCAAGGCCGTGGCCTTCGTCGTGCTGGCGCCGCTGCTGGCCGCCCTCGTCATGGCCCACTTCGACTGGGGCTTCGGGAAGCTGACCGAGGCCGCCTCGAAGGGCAGCCAGGCCGGCGACGCGTACTTCTCCTTCGGGCACCTCTACGGCGGTGGCGCCACGGGCGGGCTCGACACGGTGAGCCTGGTCCTCACCATCGCGCTGGGCGCGGCCTTCATCCCGCACGCCGTGACCCGGCTGGCCTCCAGCCCCGGGCCCGCCGAGGCGCGGCAGGCCGCCCGCTGGACGGCCGGCACCGTCGCCCTGCTGTGCGTCTCCGCCGTCTTCCTCGGCTACGGCATCCAGGCACTGATCGGCGCGGACGGCCTCAACGCCGCCGGCCCGCGCGGCGGGAACAACCTGCTGCTGCTCGCGGACGCCCTGGACGGCGGCGGGACCGCCGGACCCGGTGCCCTGCTCACCTTCATCTCCTCGTCCGCCTTCCTCACCGTGATGGCGTCCGCGTCGGTGCTGCTGCTCACCAGCTCCGCCGCCCTCGTCCACGACACGGGACGCACCCGGCCGGACGGCACGTGGCGGCCGAGCCGGCTGCCGGGCGGGGTCCGGGCGCGGCTGGCGCTGTTCGGCGCCGGGTCGGTGAGCATCGCGCTGGCCGTCCTGGGGCGGGAGGCCAATCCGCAGTTCTGGCTCGTCCTCAGCTACACGGTGGCCGCCTCCGCGGTCCTCCCCGCGCTCTGCGTCGGCCTGCTCTGGAAGCGGTGCACCGTCGCGGGGCTGCGCTGGGCGGTCTACGGCGGGACGGCCGTGACCGTGCTGCTGCTCCTCTTCTCCCCGGCCGTGTCGGGCGCTCCCGACGCGCTCTTCCCGCACGCGGACTGGCAGTTGTTCCCGCTGCGGACCCCGGGGATCCTCAGCATCCCGGCCGGCTTCCTGCTGGCCCGGCTGGGCAACCGGCTGGGCGAGCCGGTGGAGACGGAGGAGGGGGAGCACACGGAGACGGCGGCACGGCGGGTGCGGCAGGTGCGGCAGCGGGTGTTCTGACGGGACGCCCGCCCCGGCAGCGCGAAGGGGCGGCACCGGTGCGCGGGCGCCGGTGCCGCCCCTTCGCCGCCCGGCCGGGAGGCGGCGGGGCGGGTCAGCCGCCGTACCGCCGGTGGCGTGCCGCGTAGTCGCGCAGCGCGCGCAGGAAGTCCACCTTGCGGAACGCGGGCCAGAAGACCTCGCAGAAGTAGTACTCCGAGTGGGCGCTCTGCCAGAGCATGAAGCCGGAGAGCCGCTGCTCGCCGCTGGTGCGGATCACCAGATCGGGGTCGGGCTGGCCGCGGGTGTAGAGGTGCTGGGAGATGTGCTCGATGTCGAGCTTCTCCGCCAGCTCCGGGAGCGAGGTGCCGCGCTCGGCCTCCGCGGTGAGCAGGGAGCGGACGGCGTCGGTGATCTCCTGGCGGCCGCCGTAGCCGACGGCGACGTTGACGAGTATGCCCTCGATGTGGGCGGTGGCCTCCTCGGCCTCCTTGATCACCGTCTGCGTCCGGTCCGGCAGCAGGTCCATCGTGCCCACGTGGTGCACCCGCCAGCGGCCGTCGGCGGCGAGGTCGCGCACCGCGTCCTCGATGATGCCGAGCAGCGGGACGAGCTCCTTCTCCGGACGGTCGAAGTTGTCCGTGGACAGCAGCCAGAGCGTGACCACCTCGACATCCGTCTCGGTGCACCAGCCCAGCAGTTCCCGGATCTTCCCGGCGCCGGCACGGTGGCCCTGCTCGGCGGTGCCACCCGAGGCGCGGGCCCAGCGGCGATTGCCGTCGAGGATCACGCCGATGTGCTTGGGGCTCTGGGTGGTGTCGAGCCGCCGTTCGACACGGCGCGCGTAGAGCCCGTACACCAGTTCACGCACTGCCGCGTAGGGTCCGCGGCGCCGCCGCTCGGTTTCGCTCTGCCCCCCGGCATTACGCAGCATCGCCTTCTTCAGCCTCTCCGAGCAGTGTCAGCACCGAAGCCAGCACATTACTGTGCTCACCGCCGAGCGGGCCAACCGTGTCCCGCGACGGCCGTGATAGGGAGGAGGACGTGACGCCATCCCTCCCCGGTTCCCCCCACCGCGCCGCCACCGACCGCTACGACTCCATGACGTACCGCCGCACCGGCCGCAGCGGTCTCAAGCTCCCCGAGATCTCCCTGGGCCTGTGGCACAACTTCGGCGACGACCGGAGCCTCGACTCCCAGCGGGCGATCCTGCGCCGCGCCTTCGACCTGGGCATCACCCACTTCGACCTGGCCAACAACTACGGTCCGCCGCCCGGCTCGGCCGAAGTCAACTTCGGCAGGATTCTCGCCCGCGACTTCCGCCCGTACCGCGACGAACTGGTGCTCTCCACCAAGGCCGGCTACCGCATGCACCCCGGCCCGTACGGAGAGTGGGGCTCGCGGAAGTACCTGCTCTCCTCGCTGGACGCCTCGCTGCGCCGGATGGGCGTCGACTACGTCGACATCTTCTACTCGCACCGCTTCGACGCCGCCACCCCGCTGGAGGAGACGATGGGCGCCCTCGCCACCGCCGTGCGGCAGGGCAAGGCGCTGTACGCCGGCATCTCCTCGTACACCGCGGAGCAGACGCGGGAGGCCGCCCGGATCCTGCGCTCCATGGGCGTCCCGGCGCTGATCCACCAGCCGTCCTACTCCATGATCAACCGCTGGATCGAGGACGACGCACTGCTGGACACCCTGGAGGCGGAGGGCATGGGCTGCATCTCCTTCGCGCCGCTCGCGCAGGGCCTGCTCACCGACAAGTACCTGAACGGCATCCCCGAGGGTTCGCGCGCCGCCCGGGGCACGTCCCTCGACCCGGGCCTGCTCACGGACGACGTCCTGCGGCGGCTGCGCGGGCTCGACGCCATCGCGCGGCGGCGCGGGCAGTCGCTGGCCCAGCTCGCCCTGGCCTGGGTGCTGCGGGACGAGCGGATGACGTCCGCGCTGACCGGGGCGTCGAGCGTGCGGCAGCTGGAGGCCAATGTGGCGGCGCTGCGCGGGCCGCGGCTGACCGGGGAGGAGCTGGCGGAGATCGACACCTTCGCGGTGACCACGCCGGGGGTCAACATCTGGGCGCTCCGGAGCTGACCGCTCCGGCCGCGTACGGGGCTTCGTGCCGGAGCTCCCCGCACAGGCTCCGCGCCGTCCTGCCGCCGCTCCGCCGCCCGGTACCGCCTCCGGCCGCGGGGGCCGGCCCCGCCGCGGTCTCAGGTGCGCAGACGCACCCCGAAGCGGGTGCGCAGCCGGTGCAGCTCCCACACCGCGATGAGGCTCACGGTGAGCGGACCGCCCAGCAGCGCGGCGAGCTGGGCCTCGGGCGGCCCGTTGTGCGGCATGCCGTCGGCGAGGAAGCCGACACCCGCGAACGCCCACACCAGGGACACCGTCAGGACCGCCGGCAGGTAGGCATGCACGGTCGCGGCGTTGAAGGCGTAGCGGGCCGTGTTGAGCAGCGAGAAGAGCAGGAACGGCAGCATCCAGAAGAGCGCCGCGAGCCCCGCCAGGCCGACGAGGAGGTTCCAGGGCGACGGCGCCCGCTCCATCAGCCAGAAGAGGCCGGCGAGAGTGGGGACACAGACCAGGTACGAGCCGAAGAACCACCCGACGGTCTTCACCGGCAGCCACAGCCGGGACCGCAGCGTCGGCCGGTACCGCGGCGGGGCCTGCCGGATGAACAGGGTGACCACCACCGGCCCGAGCAGCACGAGCAGTACGGGCGCCATCACGAGCCGGAACACCCCGTCGTCGACGACATCGCTCCAGCCGCCGTCGGTCCCGTAGGCATGGACCAGGGCGATCGTCGAGAGGGCGCCCGTCACGGCGCGCCACAGCTGGGCCCGGCGCACGGCCGGGTCCTCGACGCGGCCGGGGCCCGGCCGGTTGAACAGCGCGTCCGCCGTGGCACGCCCCGTGCGCAGCGCCCCCAGCGGCCGGAAGCGGACCCTGGGCGGCGGGAGCGGTGCGGGCGGCGGGGGCACCGGCAGACCGGGGCCGAAGCCGGTGCCGGGGTGACCGGGGGCGTACGGACGGCCCGGCGGCGGAGCGTACGGGCCCGCCCCCGGCATCGGGCCACCGGCGGGCGGAGTCGGCCAGGGATGCCCCTGCCCCGGCCCGTACGGATTGCCCTGCCCCGGGGCGTATGGATTGCCCTGCCCGGGCGCGGGCGGCGGCCCCCATTGCCCGTTCGACACGCTTCCCCCGTCTTGTCCACGGCGCTTGCCGCACCCCCGGTCGCCGACGGGGAAGAGTCTACGAACCGGTGGCGGGCGCCGTGCGGGAAAACGAGAAGCGGGCCGGTCCGTGGGGGGATACGGACCGGCCCGAGGGGGGGTTTCCACCATAGCCCGTGGAACGGGGTGATCCGCGCACCGAAGGGGCGCGCGGCGCATCGGAGGACAGTCGCGCCGTTACCCGGCCAAGAGCCGCGAACCCCCGTGAAATCGGTGTTCAGGCCGGTCAGGACGGGGCCAGGCCGCCCAGCAGCAGCCCCAGAAATGTGCCGAGCATCATAAACGGGCCGAAGGGAAGAGCTGTCTTGCGCCCGGCGCGTCGCAGCACCACCAGGCCCACTCCGTAGACCGCCCCGAACAGGAATCCGGCGAACGCCCCGGTGAACAGCACACCCCAGCCGTACCACCCGAGAGCGACCCCCACGGTCAGCGCCAGCTTGACGTCGCCGAAGCCCATGCCGGCCGGGTGGATCCGGTACAGCACCAGATACGCGGCACCGAGCGCCGCGCCCCCCAGCAGCGCACCGCCCCAGGAGCCGCCGGGCCCGGGCAGCAGCGCGGCCACGCCGAGCAGGGCGGTGGTCGCGGCGGGCAGGGTGAGCGTCAGCACGTCCGGCAGCCGGCGTACGGCCACGTCGACATAGCCGAGGACGAGCGCGAACGGCACCAGCAGCAGCCACACGGCCAGTTCGGGCCGCGCCCCGGTGGTCGCGGCGAGCCCGCCGCACGCGAGCGCGCAGAGCAGGACGGCACCGGTGGAACGGGGCCCGAACCAGGGGCCGGGCCCGGCCGGGGACGCGCCCGGGCCACCGGGGCCGGGGGGCGTACCGGCGCGGAGACCGGCGCTCGGGGGCACGGGCCGCGGCGCCCCTTCGGAGAGCGGTGGCGGCTCGGCGGGCGGTGGCGGCTCGGCGGGCGGTGGCGCAGTGGGCCGCATCGGCGCAGCGGGCAGCACCGGCTCGGCGTGCGACGGCGCATCACTGGGCGGCACGGACTCAGTGGTCGAGGCCGGCTCGGTGGGCGACGCCGTACCGACGCGGACACCGGACGCGCAGAGCGCGCAGCGGCTGAGCCCCGCCCAGCCCCGCGCCGGACCGGTGAGCGGATGCCCGCCGGGGCAGCCGGCCCGCCACGGCTCCCCGGGCTCGACCGCCAGCCGGTAGGCCGCGCGGGGAATCAGCAGTCCGGCGGCGGCGCCGTACAGGGCGGCGAGAACGGTCAGCGACAGGGGCACGCACCGACTGTACGGATCGCGATGCGAGGGGTCACGGGCCCGTGGGCCCACAAGGGGACGAACCGGGGACCGGCCGGGCCGCCCTCTGGTAGAACGCTGGGGCGGCGGCACGTCCGGCCAACCTGCGTGATGTGCACGACGGTTGAGCTCGGGCCCGCAGGAGGGCCAGTGGGCGGGGAGAGGGCGAGCGGACAGCGGCCCGCCGCATTCACCGCACCTCCGTACGACGCGGGGGACGGACCGGCGGGGAGACAGCGGAATGGACGACACTGGCAACACGGGCGGCACGGGCCGCCTGCGCGACGGCACCACCACCTTGACCGTCATCACGGCCACCACGGACATCACGGACACCGCCGACACCGCCGACGCCGCCGAGACCGTCGACACTCTGGCGGCCGCTGACGCCACTGATGCCGGCAGCGGGGGTGGTTCCGCCGGCGACGGCTCTGCCGGTCCGGGCGACTCCGGACCGCGGGTGGCCGGCCGGGCCGTCCCCCTGGAGATCGCCGCTTCCCTGCGCGCCCGCACCCGGGGCCTCCTCGGCCGGGACGGCATCGAGGGGGCGATGCTGCTGACCCCGGCGAACAGCGTGCACACCTTCCGGATGCGCTTCCCGATCGATGTCGCCTATCTGAGCCGGGACTTCCGGGTACTCGCCGTACGCACCATGCACCCCGGGCGGCTGGGCCGGCCCCGCTTCCGCGCACGCCACCTCCTGGAGGCGGAAGCCGGTGCGATGCGGAACTGGGGTCTGGTCAGGGGCGCACGGGTACGCATCGGCTGACGGGGCGGCGGTTGTCGCATACCGCCGGGCGGATGCCGGATGGCCGGAACGGCCGGCCGGCACCGGCTCTGTGGCGAGCAGGGGCCGGGAGGGTCAGTTGGCGCTGCTGTCGGTCCGGGGGAAGGAAACCTCGACGCGGCGGTTCTTCTTGCGGCCCTCTTCGGTGGAGTTGTCCGCGATGGGGAACTGCTCGCCGTAGCCGCGGATATCGAAGGCGACGCCGGAATCGAGATCCTTGGCGAGCTGTTTGTGCACGGCGTTGGCACGCTTCTTGGACAGGACGTCGCCGTGCGCCGAGGAACCGAGATTGTCCGTGAAGCCGAAAACCTGGACGCGCTTGGCGTCCTGTTTCTTGATCTCCTCGGCGATGGCGGCGATGCGCGCGTTCGCTTTGCCGTCGAGTTTGGCGCTGTCCCTGCCGAAGAGCACTTCGGCCTGGAGGGCGAAGGTGACGTCGGCGTTGGTGTCCTCGCGGCGCTCGTCACCGCCCAGGTCCTCCACCACGGATTTGATGTCGAGCACCTTGGCGTCCGCGAGTTGGGCCCCGGCGACCATCTTGAGGTCCGGGTCGTCGGCGTCGACCTCGACGGGCGGTGAGGGCGTGATCGCCGCTCCGGGCCCACCGGGCGATCCGGGCCCCTCCTCGGCACGGGCGGCGTCGGCGGTGTGCACACCGAGCGCGGAGAGGGCGAAGACCATGGCGACGGCCGTGGGGGCCATCAGGGTGCGGGGCAGGGGCACGGGCCGGGCCTTGGGGTGAGGACGAGTCGAGGTCATGAGGGACTCACTCGGTGATCTCTACGGTGGCGGAGTCGAACGTGGGCAGGGAGAACTCCACCTCGGTGGTGCCTTCGGGCGGGGCGGGGAACTGCACGAAGACAGGGATTTCCTTGCCCGGTTCCACCTTGGTGATGCCAGTCGTACAGAGGCACCTGCCTTCGGTGTCCCGAAGCGTGTAGTAACGCTTCTTCCCTTTCTGGTCCACCAGAGCTGCACCACCCAGCGAGTAGCCGTTATTGACGATCTCCTTCTCGTTTCCCTGCCACTTGGTCGTATCGAAATAGGGCTTGTCGCCTTCGTTACGCACCGTGCCGTTGAGAGTCAGGAACCCTCCGGAGTCCCGCTTGACCTCGTGCACAGCGAGCACAAGCCCCTTCTCGCCCTTGAGTTCAGCGATAGTTTTCGACGGTTCGGAGGGCGGCGAACTGTTCTCCTCTTCCCCCTTGCCTCCCCCATCAGAGTTTCCGTCCGGGATCTCGCCGGATGAGGACTCCTTGCCCGACTTCTCCCCACCTCCTTCACCGCAACCGGCCACGGCGAGGACGAAGCCCGCCGCGAGTGCTACTGCGGCAGCTCTCCTTCGGGCCTTCGCTGTGTGCCGAATACTCATGAAGTGCGTTCCTTTGCTGGTGTGGTCCTTGATCACTCGGACAGGTAGACGGAGAACAAATCCGCCGCTTCCGGCAGTACATCCGGATCGTCCAGTTCGCCCGGATCAATGATCCAGTCCTCGCCGTCGCAGGAGAACTCGATGGAGTCCGTGTCGCCGGTTTCGACGCGGCAGCGGGGCTCGACGACTGCTGTCGCGTCCGCCTCGCCGTGCGTGCTCTCCGTACCGGGCACGATGGACTTTCCGATGGTGTAGTCGGTGCGGACCGCCACTGTGCACTCGCTCTCGGAGCACTCGCACGGATCCGCTGTGGAGTTGTTCCTGGCCGCGAAGTCGGCCGCTTGGGCACAGGCCGCGCCCTCGTCCACGTCCGTGAGGCCGCCGCCACCGAGCCAGTCCTCCCATGCCTCTTCCGCCTCAACGGCTTCCAGAAAGCCGTCGTACATCTGGTCCCGGACGTCCTGGGCAGCGGCCAGCGCGGCAGCATCCGCCGCCGTCTGGGCGCCATTGCGTGTGGCAGCGGCTTGACCGACCGCGAAATAGGCGAAAGCGAGAAAGAGCAGGCCCGCCACCACCGTGATGTAGATGGGGAAGGCCTGCCCTGCGTCACCGAGCGGGCGGCGTATCAGCCGGAGTTGATGCTCGAAATGGCTTCCATGATCCGACTCAGGATCGCCTGGCCGATGCCCGAGCCCGCGATCGCTCCGATGATCAGTACGACGACCAGGATGATGCCCAGGTATTCGAGCGCCGTCTGCCCCCGGTCCGCGCTGCCCGTCCTCGCTGCCCGGGCGGCCAGGGATTCGGTCGCGGTGTTCCATCGGCCGTGCACGCGGATCCTGGTGTCGGCCGCGGCCTTCGCCAAGGTCTTCTTCGACATGGGACTGTCCTCCCGTGCTGGCCGGCCGCACGTCGACCGACGCATACGTCTCCGCCGGACCGTACGGCACCGTACCCGGGTCGGGCGAGGGTCCGTGGGCCCAAATGCGGGCCCAGAGCGCGGTGTTCGAACCGGCGGTGGCGGGCGCAGGCCGTAAGCGTGGGTCCGGGTGCCGGCGGTTGCGGTGCGGAGTGGGCATCGTCCGTGTCCCCCGTTCAGCCATGGCCGCCCCCGGCCGGTCCCCATTGCCGTCGCCCTCTGCCAAGCCAGGTCAGTATGGCTTCGGAGCGGCTGGCGGAGGAGAGTTTCGCGAAGATCCGGTTGATGTGGTTCTTGACGGTCTTCTCGCTGATGAAACAGGCCGCCGCGATGTCCCGGTTACTGAGGCCGGAAGCGATCAGGTCCATCACTTCCGCCTCCCGGCTGCTCAGCCCGAACTCGTCGCGATTCCCCCGCCGATGGGGCCGCCCGGCCAACGACTGTCCCATAAATAGTTGCGCTTGCGAAGGGGGTTGTTGACGTTCGGCCGGTTCCGTCAAGGCCCAGTTTCCGCCTCGCGGAGAGAAGGAGCGAGAAGGAGTCGGGAGAACGTGTGCAGAAGCATCGGCTTTGCGTTTGCCGGTTGGCGGGTCCGTGCGGTTACGGGCCGCGGGCGCCGTCGCCCGGTCCGGTGCGCGGAGGCGTCCGGTCGCCGTGCGCCGGCTCCGCCGGGCGCGGGCCGTCCCGGGGGCCGGTTCGGGGGCGGGTTCCCGGCGGACGTGCGCCACCAGGGCGTTGACCGCGGTCGTGGTCATCGGGCAGTGACCGGCGCGGATGTCCCGCACGGCCGCCACCAGCGCGTCGGCGGTGAACTCGCCGTGCACCAGGTAACCGCCCGCGCCCAGCCGCAGGCACTCCCGCACGGTTTCGCTCTCCCGGCTGTAGGTGAGCATCAGCACCGGCGCGACCGGCACGAGGTACGGCAGCGCGTCGATGCCGTCGATCCCCGGCATCCGGACGTCCAGCAGCACCACGTCCGGACGGTGTTCGCGGGCCGCGCGCAGTGCCTCGTCGCCGTCGGCCGCCTCCGCGACGACCCGGATGTCGTCCCGGCCGTCGAGCAGGGCGGACAGCCCGGCTCGCACCACCGGGTTGTCGTCGGCGACGACGACCCTCAGAAGCGCGCCGGGGCGGTCAGGGACCGGCGAGTTCGCGGCCGGGTGTTCTGCCGGCATGGCCGGGCCTCCTCTCGGTTCTCACGGGTGCCGGGCCTTCTCGGCCCGGGGGTTGTCCGGGGACGCCGTCCAGCAGGGGGCACGGCGGCGGCTGCGCGGTGGACGGCGTCGGCACCGGCTCCAGCGGGAGTTCGAGCCGGACCTCCGTACCGGTCCCCCGCGGCCCGCTGCCGATACGGAGCCGCGCGCCGATGCCCGCCGCCCGCTCGGCCATGCCCAGCAGCCCGAAGTGGCCGTCGCGGCGCAGGGTTTCCAGGTCGGTCCCGGGCGGCAGGCCCCGGCCGTCGTCGAGCACGCCGATGTGGAGGGTGCGGACCGCCGGTCCGCCGCCGGAGCCGGGCCGCTCGGGGGCCGGGCGTCCAGGGGGCGGGCTCCCGGAGGCGGGGCCCCGGGCGGGGCCCTCCGTGACGGCCGCCTCCACGGTGACCCGTTCCGCCCGGGCGTGGCGCCCCGCGTTCTCCAGGGCCTCGGCCGTGATCGTCAGCAACTGCCGCGCCACCGCGGGCGGCACGGTGGGCAGCGGGGCCCCGCCCTCCGTCCGGACGTCGGCGGGGATGCCCGTGCGGCGGGACCAGTCGGCCGTCCGGGCGGCCAGTTCCCGGCCGATGGCGACCCAGGCGGCCTCCCCGGGGAAACGGCCCGGCACGGGGTCCGGGTCCGCCGTGCCCGGGGTGCGGCGCAGATCGGACAGGAGTTCGCGGGACTCGGCGGCCGCGCGCCGGGCGGCATGGGCCACCAGTTCCGCGCGCTCCCGCACGACCCCCGGGTCCGTACGGTCCACCGAGGCCGCCAAGCCTTCCGCAGCCAGGGCCAGGCCGTGCAGGGTCTTGGCGACCGAGTCGTGCATCTCCCGTGCCAGGCGGGCGCGTTCACCGCAGACGGCTTCCGTGGCGGCCAGCCGGGCGCGGGTCTCGGCGAGGGCGCGGCCGGCGGCGCCGAAGCGGAGCAGCAGGTTGCGCAGGACCACTCCGGCGGCGCCCGCGATGACGCAGAAACCGGGCAGGACCAGGCGCGAGCCCAGGCCGCCGCTCAGATTCGGGTTGCCGCCGTACGCGGCCGCGAGGACGAGGATCTGGAGCCCGGCGAAGACGCCCGCGCCGCGCCAGCCGTAGCAGAGCCCGGCCAGCAGCGGGGTGCAGACGGTGACATAGCCGAGGGTGGACTCGGGGGTCGCGGTCAGCAGCAGCAGGGCGCCGAACAGCAGGTCGACGCCCAGCAGCGCGGGGTGCCGCAGGAGCAGCGGGCCGAAGCGCTCCCAGTCGCGGAAGAGGACGTAGGAGCCCATGAAGGTGCACACGACAGCCGAACCGATGAGCCAGGTCGCGGGGCCCGGTGCGGTGCGGTGGAGGGCGAACGGGGTGCCGAGAGCGATCATGGCGAGGCGGAAGCCGAAGACGTGCCGGGCCAGTGCCTGGAGTGCGTTGAGCTGGAGACGCAGACCCTGTTCGTCCCCGGCCACGGGGACATGCGCCGTCGCCGCGGCGTCCGCGGGCGGGTGACCCGCCGTGCGCGTCCCCGTTCCGGTCCGTTCCCGTCCCACCGCTCTCACCTCCTTCTCCTTCTCTCCCCCGCGCGTCAGCCCGTGATGGCGCCGAAGTCGACTCCCGAGCCGAAGACGAAGCCCGCCACCAGCAGGATGAGCGTCCCCGGAAGCATGAAGGTGGTGACGGCGAGCGTCGCCTTGGGCACGGCGCGGGCGGCGCGGCGGCGGGCGTTCTGGGCGTCGGTGCGGCGCATGTCGTCGGCGATCTGGATGAGGGTGTCGACGATGGGCGCGCCGAGTTCCTCGCCCTGCTGCAGCGCGGTGACGAACATGGCGACCTGGTCGCTGTCGTTGCGGCGGCGCAGTTCGTCGAACGCCTCGCGGCGGCTGACGCCCATGTCCATCCGGCGCAGCGCGATGCGCAGTTCGTCCGCCCACGGGCCCCGGTACTTCTCGGAGACCCGGTCGAGCGCCTGCCGGAAGCCGAGTCCGGCGCTGACGACGACGGCGAGGACGTCGAGGAAGTCGGGGAGCGTGCGTTCGATGTCGGCCTTGCGCTGCTGGACCGCCGCCCAGATACCCACCTCGACCCAGAAGAGGCCGAAGAGGACGAGCAGCACGGCGATGACGAACTGGCCGCGCAGCAGCATCGCCAGTGCCCCGGTGAAGCCGAGAAGGCCGTAGACGGCGCGGCGGGCGGCGTAGCGGTCGAGGGTGAGGCCGCCGGGGTTGCCGGCCCGGTCGATCCGGCGGCGCACCTTGTCGACGCGGCGGGGGCCCATCAGCCGCAGCACCAGGGGCGCGTGGCGCATGCCGAGGCGGTCGACGGCGGAGCCGACGGCCGTGGTGCGGGTGGCACCCACTTCCAGGGCCACCTGGAGATCGCCGGGCAGTTCGGCCTCGCGGCGGTAGAGCGCGATGCCGTAGCCGATGCCGGCGGCGCTCAGGGCGGCCAGGAAGGCGAGCAGCAGAGCGGTCATCGGTGGTCGTCCCCCTCTCGGGTACCCGAAGCCCGGCCGGGGGCCCGCGCCCCGGTCCGGGCCGGTGCTTCGGCCGCAGCGCCGGTCGCGGTCGCGGTAACGGTCACTGTCATGGTCACCGGCCTCAGACGTCGATCCTGGACATGCGGCGGATCAGCACGAACCCCAGCGCGTACAGGCCCAAGCCGGCGACCACGGCGGCCTGCCCGTAGAAGGAGCCGGTCATCCGCTCCAGCGCCCCCGGCATCACGCGGTCCAGCAGCAGCAGCGCGCCGAGGCCGAACGCCGGGACGGCGTAGGCGGTGACGGTGATCTGGGAGAGCTGGGTGCGGACCTCGCGCCGGGTCTCCTTCCGTTCCTCCAGGGTCTTCGTCAGATTGCGCAGGGAGCCGACGACGGTGCCGCCCGCCCGGTTGGAGAGGATCAGGGTGGTGACGAGGACGGAGAGCTCCCGGGAGGGCAGCCGCTCCGCCAGTTCGCCGAGCGCGTCGTCGATCGAGTGGCCGACTCCCAGCTTGTCGGCGACCCGCGCGAGTTCCTCCCCGGCCGGGGCCTCCAGTTCCTCGGCGGCCATGGCGAGGGCGGTGCGGAGGGCCAGCCCGGCCTGGGTGGCGTTGGCCAGGACCCGGGCGAGTTCCGGCAGTTGGTTGATGAACCGCTCGTTGCGGCGCGCGCTCTGCCAGCTGAGGAAGGCGCGCGCGGCCCAGAGGCCGATGAGGCCCGCGACGGGTCCGAAGAAGGCGGCGAGCAGGGAGGCCGCGAGCAGCCAGAGGGCGGCGACCCCGCCGGCCACGTAGACGAAGAACTCACCGGGGGTGACGTCCAGTCCGGTGGCCGCGAGCCGCTTCTCCAGCCGGTTGCCGAAGCGGGTCCGCCGCAGCTTCCGGTCGACGGTGCGGAAGCGGCGCTCCCGTCCGCCGCCCGCAAGCGGCTTGCCCGGCGAGGTGAGCCGGTCGATGAGCTCCTGGCGCTGCGCCCGGCCGGCCGCGTACGCGTGCACCCCGGCGACGGCCAGTACGCAGCACAGCAGGGCGGCGCCGAGCGTCAGCAGCGGAAGGTTCGCCGGTGCTTCCATGGCGGTCAGCTCGCCTCCCTGATGGTGAGTTGTTCCTCGGAAGCGGCGATCCCGTAGCCGGACGGCACCGGCTCGCCCGCCAGATGGAGCCGGTCGGCGACGCGGCGGGGCAGCGGGAAATAGCCGAAGGTGCCGCGCACGACCCGGTCGGCGCCGACGGGCCGGGGCGTGAAGCGCGCGACGGTGGCGATCCGGTACGTCTCCCGGCCGTGCGAGGAGAGCAGGGCGATCTCGCCGACCTTGCGGCTGCCGTCGGCGTGCCGGGAGAGCTGGACGATGCAGTCGACCGCGCTGTTGATCTGGTCCCGCAGCGCCTCGTAGGGGATCTTCACCTCGGACATGGAGGCCAGGGTCTGCAGCCGCATCAGGGCGTCCTCGGCGCTGTTGGCGTGCACGGTGGCCAGGGAGCCGTCGTGGCCGGTGGACATGGCCTGGAGCATGTCGAGGGTCTCGCCGCCGCGGACCTCGCCGACGATGATGCGGTCCGGGCGCATGCGGAGGGAGTTGCGGACCAGGTCGCGGATCGTGATCCGGCCCTTGCCCTCGACGTTGGGCGGCCGGGTCTCCAGCCGGATGACATGGGACTGCTGGAGCTGGAGTTCGGCCGCGTCCTCGACGGTGATGATCCGTTCGCCCTCCGGGATGAGCCCGGAGAGGGCGTTGAGGAGGGTGGTCTTCCCCGAGCCGGTGGCGCCGGAGACGATCACGTTGAACTTGGCGCGAACCAGGCCGGAGAGCAGCATCACCATCCGCTCGTCCAGGGTGCCGAGGTCGATCAGCTCCTGGAGCCGGTAGGCGCGCGGGAAGCGGCGGATGGTGAGGGTGGCGCCGCTCAGGGAGAGCGGCGGGATGATGACGTTGACGCGCTCGCCGGAGGGGAGGCGGGCGTCGACCATCGGATTGGCCTCGTCCACACGGCGGTTGACGGTGGAGACGATGCGTTCGATGGTCTGCATCAGCTGCTCGTGCGAGGCGAAGCGCACGGGCACGCGTTCGACGCGGCCGCCGCGTTCGACGTACACCTGGTCCGGGCCGTTGACCATGATCTCGGTGATGGACGCGTCTTCGAGCAGCGGTTCGAGCACGCCGAGGCCGAGGGCCTCGTCCACGACGCGCCGGATGAGCTGGGCGCGCTCGGAGGTGGAGAGGACCGGGCCCTCCCGGCTGATGATGTGCCCGAGAACGCGTTCGAGGCGGGCCCGGCGCTCGGCGGCGGCCAGCGCGGACATCTCGGCGAGGTCGATCTCCTCCAGCAGCTTGGCGCGGTAGACGGCGACGAGGTGCCCGTCCTCGCGGGTGCCGCCGTTGTCCTCGGGTGAGGTGACGCGCGCCCTCAGGCTCATGGTGTGCTCCTCGTCGTCGTGCCGTGCCGGTCCTGCGGTGCTGCGGTGCTGCGGTCCTGGGGCGCCGTGCGGGGCGGTCAGTCGCGGGGCATGGTGGCCCTTTTGGTGACGGTGCCGAAGTCGCCGACCCCGGGGATGAGGGAGGGGATGGTGACGGTGGCGGTCGCGGTGGCCTCCTCGCCGCCGCCGCCGATGCCGATGCTGGTGCGGCCGGCCAGCCAGCCGCTGACCGCGGCCTGCCCGGCCGCCACCGGGTCGGCGTCGGCCTCCTCGTAGGAGGCGGTGCGGGCGGCGGCCCGGGCGGCCGTACCGGCCTGGGAGACCGTGTGGGCGACCACGCCGAGCTGGATCGTGGCAAACGCCACCAGCAGCAGGATCGGGACGAAGCCGATGAACTCCACGGCCACCTGGCCGCGTTCACGCCCGGCGCCCCGGACGGAGCGCCGGGCGGGCCCCGCTCCGGCGCGCGCGCCCGCGCCCGCGCCGACCGCCCCGCCGCTTTCCGCCCCAGCACCGCGGGCCGTCGCGCCATCCGCTGCCGCGCCGTCCGTCCCCGCGCCGTCCGTCCCCGCGCCGTCCGTGGCCGCCGCCGTCATGGCTTGCCCTCCTCCGCCGCGCCGGCCCCGCCGTTCACGGTGACCGGGAAGTCCACCGCGCCCGGGAAGAGCACCGGCACCCTCAGCCCGACATCGGCCTTCCACAGCCCGCCCTCGCGCGCGCAGCTCACGGAGGCACCGCTCCGCCACGCCCCCGGCAGGTCCTCCACCGCGGCCGTCTCGCACGCCCCCGCGCTCTCGGCGGCGGTGGCGGTGCGCGCTCCCTGGTCGGCCGCGTGGCCGGCGAGCGAGTACGTGTAGCCGAGCAGCGCGCACTGCCAGCACAGGATCAGCACCACGGCCAGCAGCGGCACCATGCCGAGGAACTCCACCGCGACCTGCCCGCTGTCGCCGCCCCGGCCCCCGCCCCCCTTCGTCCCGCCCCGGCGCCGCCGGAGGCTCAGCGCGCCCCGGTCGCCGTACTTCTCCAGCGCCCGCCCGCGCGCCGCGCCGCCCAGGCCGGGGCGCCCGCCGGTGCCCGCGGCGTCTCCCGCCAAGCCGAGTTCTGCGGCGAGGGCCCACAGCGCCTGCTTGACGGAGGAGCGGTGGTCCAGGTCCTGGAGGCGCCCGGCGTCCACGGACGGCTGGAGCTCCTTGAAGCCGGCCGGCACGGCGGTCCGGGCGACCCGCGTACCGGTGATCCGTTCGACCAGCGGCGGCTGGATCTCGGTGGCGCGCGTATGCCGGTTGACAAGCGTCAGGGTCTCCTCGGCCTTGCGGATCTGGAGCCGGTCCCAGAGCCGCACCAGGCGTTTCGCGGCCCGGACCGCGACGACGTCCGGCGTGGTCACCATCAGCGCGGTGTCGGACATCTCGATCGCCGCCGCGTTGGCCCCGTTCATCTGGGTGCCGCAGTCGATCACCACGACCTCGTAGCGGGTCCGCAGCGAGCTGACGATCTGCCGGGCCGCCCGGTCGGTGACCTCCTCGCCGCGCTCGCCGTCCGCCGGGGCGAGCAGCAGCCCCAGACCCGTCGCGTGGTCGCAGACCGCGTCCTGGAGGACGCGCGGCGAGATGTCGTTGATCTGCGCCAGGTCCACCACCGAGCGCCGGAACTGCACATCGAGGTAGGAGGCGATGTCGCCGGACTGGAGGTCCATGTCGACCAGGGCGGTGGACCGCCCGGAGGCGCGCGCCGCCAGTGCCAGCTGCACGGCGGTGACGGTCGTCCCGACACCGCCCTTGGCGCCGGTGACGCTGACGACGGTGCCGCCGGGCCCCAGCGCCTCGGGGCCCGCGCCGAGATGACGCCGGACGCCGGCGGCCCACTGGGCGGCGCCCTGCACCCGGGCGGACAGCTCCTCGTAGTTCAGCGGCAGCGCCACCAGCCCGCGGGCGCCCGCGTCCATGGCCGCCTGGAAGAGCTGCGGCCCGGCGTCCGCCGAGACGAGCACCACCCCGACCGCCGGGAAGCGGAGCACGGTCTCCCGGATGAGGTCCAGGGCGGGCACCGGGCCGATCCGCTCGTGGACCACGACGACCTCGGGGAGTTCCCCGACCGACTCCCCCGCGAGCCGCGCGAGGGTGTCGAGGAGGGCGGTGGAGTCGGGGACGGGCGGCGCCGGTTCGGCGTCGGGGAGCTGGCTGAGCAGGGTGGTGAGGGAGCGCGCGGCGTCGGGGTCGCCGGCGGCGGGGAGGATTCTGGTGGTCATCCGTGCCTCACTTGTCCCCGTCGAGGGTGTACGTACGGTCGCGCGGGCGGATGGACTCGGTGCCGCCGGGCGCGACGAGGGCGAGCCGGACATGGGAGGCGAAGGACTCGGCGTAGGCGACGCGCTGGGCGTCGAGGGTGCCGAGGGCGAAGGTGATCGGCACGGCCTCGGTGGTCTGCCCGCGCCGCCGGGCGTCGTCGTCGCGGTCGAAGGGGGTGAGTTCGCCGACGTCTATGACCTCGGCTCCCTCGACGATCACCTTGGACTGCGGCTCGGCGTCCCGCTCCCGGCCCTCGAAGGTGGCGTAGATGTTGACCCGGGCGCCGGGGCGGATCTTGCCGGCCACTCCGGTGGCGGCGTCGATCATGATGGCGATCTCCTGTTCGCCCTCCTCCAGCGCCGGGCGTTCGACGATCATGTCGCGCTGGAGCAGCGAGCCCTTGCGGAGCGGGGTGAGCGCGATCTTGCCTCTGAGGTCGCGGAGGTCGGTGACCGCGGTCTCCGGAAGCCAGCGCTCCGGCATGGTGATCTCGTCGAACTTGGCCGCCGACAGCTCCTCGTAGGGCTGGATGTCGGCCCTCACCTCGTAGGCCGTGGTCTCCGGGCCGACCTTGGACCGTACATCGCCGATCACCATCAGGACTCCGACGAAGGCACCGGCCGCGCAGAGGACGGAGAGCAGGAGCAGGATCACTCCGCGGCGCTGACGTGAGTTCATCGGCGTAGAACCTCGTTCAGGGACGTGTCCGGGGCGGACGGGGGGCGGGGAGCGGGAGGGCACGCGGCGAAGGCTGTGGGCGGCCGGCGCTAGGTGCCGGCGCCGGAGCTGAGGGCGGCTCTCCCGGCGGACGCCGGGGAGCAGCAGAACGCGCAGCGGTCGCCGATGAGTTCGAGACCGCACCAGCGGCACTCGGCGGTGCGGACCGAGGCGACGAGCTGGTAGAGGACCGACAGATCGGGGATGGCCGCGGCGAACTCGACGAGCCGGCCGCTGCCCCACCAGCGCGCGGAGTCGGCGGGCAGGGTGGCCTCCCGCACGCCGTGCACGCGCCAGGCGGGGGCGAGGGTGCTGAACACCCAGTCGGACGGCGACTGCCCGCGGGCGACCACGAGTTCGGTGCCGAACTGGGGACCGCCGGGGACCGTGCCGCCGGAGGTGGCGCGGCCGAGCCGCGGCTCGGGGCTCGCCAGGACGGCGAACTGGCTGCCGGGCATCCAGGACGCGGCGTGCTCCCGGAGGCCCACGGGCACGTGGTCGAGGCGGGAGACGGAGGAGAGCAGCGCGCCGGCGTGGACGTAGTGGGTGAGGAGCCGGGCGGCCGAGCCGAGGATGCCGGGGCTGAAGTCGCAGAGCGAGAGGCGGCGCAGCTGGTGCGCGAGAACGGCGACGGCCAGCGGCGGTAACTCCACGCCGACCAGGGCGATCCGGTCGCTCTCCAGAATGGAGCGCACGCTGTGCAGGCGGCGGTGGACGGCGGCGGGCCCCGCGGACGGGTAGAGGACGATCAGATAGCCGTGGGCTTCGATCAGTCCGTAGGTCCGGGCGAGGGCGTCCTCCAGGGGCATCTCCGGCGTGAGGACGGTGGCCGGAGGCGTCTGCCGGTCGAGGGCCGGGAGAACGAGGTCGGGGGCGGTGACTGCTATCGCGGTGTGCACGTCAGGTTTCCCCGTTCACTCCGGCGGCCGGAAGACTGCGGGCGCCGTGGACCAACACTGCGCAGCGCAACTGCTTCGCTACTGTCACAGCACTTTATCCGTGTCGTCTGCATTGGAGAACAGTTCGCCGGTATCGGGGAGTTCGATCTTCAACCGACACGGGAGTGTCTTCTGTCTCGTCATGTCTCCTCACGCCCCTTCGCGGGCGAACGGCCCGTCCGGCCTCCCGGCGCCCCTCACGGCCCGCGCTCACCACGGGAGTTCCCGGACCTGCTGGACGCAGAGCACGACGAAGAGCAGCCCCGCGGCGGCCAGCATGACGTTGCTGAGCATGCCGTTGCGCCACTCGCGCGGGGTGCGGTCGGAGTTGAGCAGCCACAGCAGCGTCAGGGCGAGGAACGGCATGAAGAAGGCGCCCAGGACGCCGTAGAGGATCACCAGCCCGAACGGCTCGTCGAGGAAGAGCAGGCTGATGGGCGGGAAGGTCAGCCAGAGCAGATAGGCCCGGAACGGCAGCGACTTCTCCGCCGCGCCGGTGGCGAGTTCGGTGACCACGAGGTCGGCGGCCCCGGGGGCGCCGGCGGGCGCCGGAGCCTTCGAGAGGGGCACGGGCGCGGCGGACGTGGCGGGCCCGGCGGCGCGGGCGGCCGCCCGGTCGCTGCGGATGCGGTCCACGAAGTCGGTGAACAGCAGGCTGACGCCGTGCCAGACGCCGATGAGCGAGGAGAAGGAGGTGGCGAAGAAGCCGATCAGGAAGAGCTTGGCGGTGGTGGCGCCGAAGCGTGACTCCAGCACCTCGCCCAGGGCGAGCAGGCCCTTGTCGCCGCTCGCCAGCGCGATGTTGGCGGAGTGCAGCAGTTCCGCGCCGGTGATCAGCATCGCGATCACGAAGACGCCGGTCGTCACGTAGGCGACGCGGTTGTCGAGCCGCATCACCTTCATCCACCCGGGGCCGGTCCAGCCCTTGGCGTTGACCCAGTACCCGTACGCGGCCATGGTGATGGTGCCGCCGACACCGCCGATCAGGCCGAGGGTGTAGAGCAGCGAGCCGTCCGGCAGCGCGGGCACCAGTCCGGCGACGGCCGCGGGGACGTCCGGGCCGACCCGCAGCGCCACGTACACGACGACCACGAACATCACGCCGACCAGCACCGTCATGACCTTCTCGAAGACGGCGTAGTGGTTGAACCAGACGAACACCAGACCGGTCAGCCCGGTGATCACCGCCCAGGTCTTGAGGCCCAGGAAGTCCGGGAAGAGCGCGGCCAGCGGCAGGGCGCTGGACGACATGGCGGTCGCGCCGTAGACGAAGCCCCAGATGACGACGTAGCCGGCGAAGTAGACGGTGGTCCACGACCCCAGGGTGCGCCAGCCCTCGAACAGGGTTCTGCCGGTGGCCAGATGCCAGCGCCCGGCGGCCTCCGCGAGGGAGATCTTGACGAGGCATCCGATCACGGCGGCCCACAGCAGGGTGTAGCCGAACCGGCTGCCCGCGATCAGGGTGGCGACGAGGTCACCGGCGCCGACACCCGTCGCGGCGACGACGATACCGGGGCCGATGTACCGCCAACTCGATCTGCGCAGGTCCCCGGTGACCGGCCCGGTGCTCTCGCCCGCCTCGTCCGTACGTGCCACTGGCCCGCCTCCGCGTCCGTACCGCCGCTGTCACCGCTGCCCCGCTCAACGCCGCCGCGCTGCCGTGCCGCCCCGCTGCCGTGCGCCGCCCCGCTGCCGCGTCCGCCACCGTTGCCGCCCCGCGGGCGACCGGCCGGGGCGCCGGCGCACAAGAAGGCCATTCCCCACGGGCGTCCGCTCCACTCCCGTGCCCCTCCGGCACCGTCCCGCTCACGCCCCGCTCCCGAAGCCGCGGTCGCCACCGCCGCCGGCGCCGCACCCGTGCCGCTCACGCCCGGGTCCTCCTGCCCGTCGGCGCGCCGTAACCCGCGGCCGCTAGGGTCCCGCCCATGGACACCACCTCACCGGACACCCCTGGGCTGCGGCGGCGGCTCGGGCTCTTCGACGCCGTCGTGATCGGTCTGGGCGCGATGGTGGGCGCGGGCATCTTCGCCGCGCTCGCGCCCGCGGCCCGGGAGGCCGGCTCCGGGCTGCTGCCGGCGCTGGCGGTCGCGGCGGTCGTCGCGTACTGCAACGCCACGTCCTCCGCGCGGCTCGCTGCCCGCTACCCGGAATCGGGCGGCACCTACGTCTACGGGCGGGAACGGCTCGGGCCGTTCTGGGGCCATCTGGCCGGCTGGGGCTTCGTGGCGGGCAAGACGGCGTCCTGTGCGGCGATGGCCCTGACCGTGGGGGCGTACGCGTGGCCGGGGCACCACCGGGAGGTGGCGGTGGCGGCCGTGGTGGCGCTGACGGCCGTGAACTACCGGGGAGTCCAGAAGTCGGCCTGGCTGACCCGGGCGATCGTCGCGGTCGTACTCGCCGTGCTCGCGGCCGTGGTGACGGCCGGGCTGACCTCGCCGGAGGCGGACGGCGCGCGGCTGGCGCTCGGCGCCGACGCCTCGGTGGCCGGGGTGCTCGGCGCGGCGGGCCTGCTGTTCTTCGCCTTCGCCGGGTACGCGCGGATCGCCACGCTGGGCGAGGAGGTGCGCGATCCGGCCCGCACCATTCCGCGCGCCATCCCGCTGGCGCTCGGCATCACGCTCGCCGTGTACGCGGCCGTGGCCGTCGCCGCGCTCGCGGTACTCGGCCCGGACGGGCTGGCGGACGCGGGCGCGCCGCTCGCCGATGCCGTGCGGGCGGCCGGGGTTCCCGGACTGGCGCCGGTGGTGCGCGCCGGGGCGGCCGTCGCGGCGCTCGGTTCGCTGCTCGCCCTGGTGCTCGGTGTCTCCCGGACGACGCTCGCCATGGCACGGGACGGGCATCTGCCGCGGGCCCTGGCCGCCGTCCACCCGCGGTTCCGGGTGCCGCACCGGGCCGAACTGGCGGTCGGCGCGGTGGTCGCGGTGCTGGCGGCGACCGCGGATCTGCGCGGGGCGATCGGCTTCTCCTCGTTCGGGGTGCTCGTCTACTACGCGATCGCCAACGCCTCCGCGTGGACGCTGACCCGCGAGGAGGGACGGCCGCCGCGTGCCGTCCCGGTCGTCGGGCTGGCGGGCTGTGTGCTGCTCGCCGTCACGCTGCCGCTGCCGTCGGTGGTCACGGGCGCCGCCGTTCTCGCCGCGGGCTCGGTGCTGTACGGCGTGCGCCGGGGTGCACGGCGCGCGGGCTGAGGGCACCGGAGCCGGACCCGTGGCCCCGTACGCCGCACCGGCGGGGGCGCGTACGCCGTGGCGACCCCGCCGGGGCGTACGCCGTGGCGACCCGGGAGCGTGACCCGGCCGTACGGGCGGAACCGTCCGGCCGGAACCGGCGTGGCCTCTTCCGGTCGGCGCGGCACCATTGACCCGCCCATGCCAAAGCCTCAGCATGACGCAGCATGCGACTGCCATCACGCGGCGGGCGGGTCACCGCCCTCGCCGCTCTTCTGACACTCGCGCTGGCCGTTCCCCTGACCCAGGCCGGCACGACTCCCCCCACCGACCGTGCGGACGCGCTCACCGGCGTCGCGTCCGCCGAAGAGACCCCCCGTCAGTACGAAGTGGCCGGTCCGGCCACGGCGGCCCAGCGCACCCGTCTGCTCGCCACCGGCGCCTCCGTCGACGAGGTGCGCGACCACTCCGTCGTCGTCTCCGCCGACTCCGGGCAGGCGCGCGAACTGCGCGCCCGGGGCTACACGCTGGAGCCGCTGCCCGCTCCCCCGTCCCGGCGGGCGGCCGGCCAGAGCCTGCGCGCGTACGACTTCCCGCCGGCCGACTCGAAGTACCACAACTACGCCGAGGCCACGGCGGAGATCAACTCCCGCGTCGCCGCCCACCCGGACATCATGAGCAAGCGGGTGATCGGCAAGTCCTACGAGGGCCGCGACATCGTCGCCGTCAAGATCAGCGACAACGTGAAGACGGACGAGAACGAGCCCGAGGTCCTCTTCACCCACCACCAGCACGCCCGCGAGCACCTGACCGTCGAGATGGCGCTCTACCTGCTGCGCGAACTGGGCGACGACTACGGCACCGACCAGCGCGTCACCAAGGCGGTGAACGACCGGGAGATCTGGATCATCCCGGACCTCAACCCGGACGGCGGCGAGTACGACATCGCCTCCGGCTCCTACCGCTCCTGGCGCAAGAACCGCCAGCCCAACTCCGGCTCCTCGGCCGTCGGCACCGACATCAACCGCAACTGGCCCTACCAGTGGGGCTGCTGCGGCGGCTCCTCCGGCAGCCCCTCCTCGGACACCTACCGGGGCCCGTCGGCCGCCTCCACCCCCGAGGTGAAGGTCGTCACCGACTTCGTCCGGAGCCGGGTCGTCGGCGGCAAGCAGCAGATCAAGGCCGGGATCGACTTCCACACCTACAGCGAGCTGGTGCTCTGGCCGTACGGCTACACCTACTCCGACACCGCGTCCGGCATGACCCGGGACGACCGCGACGCCTTCGCCGCCATCGGCAAGAAGATGGCCGCCAGCAACGGCTACACCCCGCAGCAGTCGAGCGACCTCTACATCACCGACGGCAGCGTCAACGACTGGATGTGGGCCGACCAGAAGATCTTCTCCTACACCTACGAGATGTACCCGTCCTCGGCCTCCGGCGGCGGTTTCTACCCGCCCGACGAGGTCATCGAGCGGGAGACCAGCCGCAACCGGGACGCGGTGCTCCAGCTCGTCGAGAACGCGGACTGCATGTACCGCTCGATCGGCAAGGAAGCGCAGTACTGCGCCGCCGGCTGACGGCTGAGGGCTGACCGGCCGACCGGCCCGCCACGACGCCGGCGCGCCCCCGGGGTCCCTCCCGGGGGCGCCCGCCGTCGTCGGGCCGCGGCGGCCCGGGCCCGGTCGCCCGGTCACCGCCCCCTGTGCCACCGCTCCGTACGCCGCCGCCCGCGCGTGCGGGAGGATTCGGGGAGTCCCGCCCGCACCGCAGCCCGCGAAAGGTGCCCCATGACCGCCGAGCACCCCACCGGCCGGCCCAACGACGGAACCTCCGCGCCCGGAGCCGGCGAGCCCGTCTCCGGCCGCGCCGCCGGCGCCGCCGCCCGCCTGGCCGGGGAGCGCGTCGACCACCGTTTCAAGGGTCTGCCGCCGGACGCCGCGGGCCTGACCGTCCGCGAACTCGCCGATCAGCGCCGGTCGTTGTTCGGCGGCGGATTCACCACGCCGGTGCTGGCCCTCTCCGCCGAGGCCCTGGAGCACAATCTGGCCCTCATGGGCCGCTACGCCGCCCGGCACGGGCTGGCCTTCGCCCCGCACGGCAAGACCTCCATGGCTCCGGCCCTCTTCGAACGCCAGCTGGAGCACGGTGCCTGGGGCATCACCGCGGCCGTCCCGCACCAGGCTCGCGTCTACCGCGCGTTCGGCGTCCGCCGGATCTTCCTCGCCAACCAGCTCGTCGACCCGGCCGCACTCCGCTGGCTCGCCGGGGAGCTCGACGCCGACCCGGAGTTCCGCTGCGTCGTATACGCCGATTCGGTGCGCGGGGTCGAACTGATGGACGCCGCCCTGAGCGCATGCGGTGCCACCCGGCCCCTCGACGTGGTGATCGAACTGGGTGCCGGACCGGGGGCTCGCACGGGGGCGCGCACGGACGAGGACTGCGCGGCGGTCGCCGCGGCCGTCGCCGCCGCCCCCACCCTCCGCCTGACCGGCGTCGCCGGGTACGAGGGCGAGGTGCCCGGCGCGGACACCGGGCGGGTCACCGCCTGGCTGCGCCGGCTGGTCGCCCTCACCGCCGCTCTCGACGCGGCCGGCCGCTTCGCGGACACCGGCGAGATCGTGATCAGCGCGGGCGGCAGCGCCTGGTTCGACGCGGTCGCCCGGGTCTTCGCCGAGATCCCGGAGCTGTCCCGCCCGGTGCTCCGGCTGCTCCGCTCCGGCGCGTACGTCTCGCACGACGACGGCCACTACCGCCGCCTCACCCCTTTCAACCGGATCCCGGACGAGGGCGCGCTGCGGCCCGCCTTCCGGTTGTGGGCGCAGGTCCTCTCCCGGCCCGAGCCGGGCCAGGCCTTCCTCAACGCGGGCAAGCGGGACGCCCCCTACGATCTGCACCTGCCGGAACCGCTGCTCGTACGGTCCGCGCGGGACGGGACGGAGCGGCCCGCCGCCGGCCTCACCGTGACCGCCCTGTCCGACCAGCACACCTGGCTGGACGTCACGGCGGAGGCCCGGGCCCTGGAGGTGGGCGACTGGGTGGGGCTGGGGCTGTCGCACCCCTGCACGGTCTTCGACAAGTGGCAGCTGATCCCGGTGGTGACGGAGGACGGCACGGTCACGGACTTCGTCCGCACCTTCTTCTGACTTCTGACGGGCGCCGCCACAGGCCGGGCGTGGCGGAGCTCACACCGCGCCCCGCCGGCGGCCCGGCGCCTCCGCGGCCGCCCGCGCGGCCGCTCCCCCGGCCACCGTCCCGGCCGGCGGAGTCGAGGCCTCCGCTTCCACTTTCGAAGCCCCGCGGACTCCTCCGGCCGGTGTTCCGCATGTGCCGGACGGCGGCCGCTTCGGCATCGAAGACAGCCGCCGAACCCGCCGTCGGGCAGCTCCCCGGACCGCGGCCGCCGGGGCGGTGCGCGGCGCTCCGGGGTCCCCCGGCGGGGCGCCCCCCACGTGGCGGAAAACACCGAGCGGCCCCACCCGGGCGGCCGTATGGTGGCGAACATGCAGGTGATCCAGTCAACGAAGCTCGCCAATGTCTGCTACGAGATCCGGGGTCCGGTTCTCGAGGAGGCCATGCGGCTGGAGGCGGCGGGTCACCGCATCCTCAAGCTCAACACCGGCAACCCGGCGCCGTTCGGCTTCGAGTGCCCGCCCGAGATCCTGGAGGACATGCTCCGGACGCTGGGCGACGCGCACGGCTACGGCGACGCCAAGGGCCTCCTCACGGCCCGGCGCGCGGTGATGCAGTACTACCAGACCAAGGGCATCGAGCTGGATGTCGAGGACATCTACCTCGGCAACGGCGCCTCCGAGCTGATCCAGATGTCGATGCAGGCGCTGCTCGACGACGGCGACGAGGTGCTCGTCCCCTCCCCGGACTACCCGCTGTGGACGGCGGCCGTCTCGCTCTCCGGCGGCACGGCCGTGCACTACCGCTGCGACGAGCAGTCGGACTGGATGCCGGACCTCGCCGACATCGAGCGCAAGGTGACGGACCGCACCAAGGCGATCGTCGTCATCAACCCGAACAACCCCACCGGCGCGGTCTACGACGACGAACTGGTGCGCGGGATCGCCGAGATCGCCCGCCGCAACAATCTGATCGTCTGCTCCGACGAGATCTACGACAAGATCCTCTACGACGGCGCCACCCACACCCCGACCGCGGCCCTGGCCCCGGACCTACTCGTCCTCACCTTCAACGGCCTGTCCAAGTCGTACCGGGTGGCCGGCTACCGCAGCGGCTGGCTCGCGGTCTGCGGTCCGAAGGAGCACGCCTCCAGCTATATGGAGGGGCTGACGATCCTCGCCAATATGCGGCTGTGCGCCAACGTCCCGGCACAGCACGCGGTGGCGGTCGCCCTGGGTGGCCGGCAGTCGATCAACGAGCTGGTGCTGCCGGGCGGCCGGCTGCTGGAGCAGCGCGACGCGGCGTACGAGGCGCTGACGCGGATCCCGGGCGTCAGCTGCGTCAAGCCCAAGGGGGCGCTGTACGCCTTCCCGCGGCTGGACCCCAAGGTCTACAAGATCAAGGACGACCGGCAGATGGTGCTGGACCTGCTCCGCGCCGAGAAGATCATGATCGTGCACGGCACGGGCTTCAACTGGCCCGAACCCGACCATTTCCGGCTGGTCACCCTGCCGTACAAGGAGGACCTGACGGACGCGGTCACCCGGATCGGGGAGTTCCTGGACGGCTACAGCCAGTTCTGAGCCCGTCCGGAACCCGGACAGCGGTCTCCCTCGATGCGAACGGGATCAACTTTAGACAGAATCCAAGCTAGGATGGCCTTCTCACATGAGGAGGCCATCCATGTACGAACCGATCCGCTCCAAGTCGGTCCACGCCATGGGAGAGCCGACGCCGTTGCCCCGCCGGCCGCGCCAGGAGGAGCTGGACATCCAGCTCGCCGGGCACCTGGCCGCGCTGCTGACCGTGACCGACGAACTGCGGGCCCTCGCTCCGGACCCGTCCCTGGACCGGGCGGCCCAGCGGCTCACCGAGCGCGTCACCCGGCTCCGCGACGGTTCCCGGCCGGCCCGGTCCTCCGCCGCCCCGGCGCCGGGGCGGCGGGACGCCGACCGGATCGCGTCGCTGCACCGCCGCGCGCACACGCTCGCCGGGCGCGCCCTGGTCGTGGCCGCGTCCCGCGCGGACACGGGTGCCGCGATCCTCTCCGCCGAGCGCATGGACGCGCACGCCGCCGCCCTCGACGGCGCCGACCCCGCCCTCTCGGGGGCGGCCCACTGACGCGCCGGGGCCGCGCCCCGCATCAGCGCCCGCGGCCCCGGCGCAACCACCGTGAAACCCGATGGCCGGGTGCGGCTTCCCACCGCACCCGGCCATCGGGGTTTCCGGCCAGGGGTTGTGCCGTACCGCGCGGGCCCGGGTCCCGGGCCGGCGCGGTACGGGAGACGGTTCCCTCAGCCGAGACGCCGGACGAGGGCGCGGTACTCGTCCCACATCTCCTTGGGCGTGTGGTCGCCGAAGGTGCCCAGGTGCTCGGGGACCAGCGAGGCCTCGTCCCGCCAGGTGTCGACGTCCACGCTGAGCAGGAAGTCGAGGTCCTCCTCCGCCAGGTCGAGACCCTCGGTGTCCAGGGAGCCCTTGGCCGGCAGCACGCCGATCGGCGTCTCGACGCCCTCCGCCTTGCCCTCCAGGCGCTCGACGATCCACTTGAGCACGCGGCTGTTCTCGCCGAAGCCGGGCCACACGAAGCGGCCGCCCGCGTCCTTGCGGAACCAGTTGACGTAGTAGATCTTCGGCAGCTTCTCCTGGTCCGCCTGCTGGCCGACCTTCACCCAGTGGGCCATGTAGTCGCCCATGTTGTAGCCGCAGAACGGCAGCATGGCGAACGGGTCGCGGCGCAGCTCGCCGACCTTGCCCTCGGCGGCGGCGGTCTTCTCGGAGGCGACGTTGGCGCCGAGGAAGACGCCGTGCTGCCAGTCGAAGGACTCGGTCACCAGCGGCACGGCCGAGGCGCGGCGGCCGCCGAAGAGGATGGCCGAGATCGGCACGCCCTTCGGGTCCTCCCACTCGGGCGCGATGATCGGGCACTGGCCGGCCGGGACGGTGAAGCGGGCGTTGGGGTGCGCCGCCGGGGTCTCCGACTCCGGGGTCCAGTCGTTGCCCTTCCAGTCCGTCAGGTGCGCCGGGGGCTCCTCGGTCATGCCCTCCCACCAGACGTCACCGTCGTCGGTGAGCGCCACGTTGGTGAAGACGGCGTTGCCCCAGAGGGTCTTCATGGCGTTGGCGTTGGTGTGCTCGCCGGTGCCGGGGGCGACACCGAAGAAGCCCGCCTCCGGGTTGATCGCGTAGAGCCGGCCGTCCTCGCCGAAGCGCATCCAGGCGATGTCGTCGCCGATGGTCTCCACGGTCCAGCCGGGGATCGTGGGCTCCAGCATGGCGAGGTTGGTCTTGCCGCAGGCCGACGGGAAGGCCGCGGCGACGTACTTGGACTCGCCGCGCGGCGGGGTGAGCTTGAGGATCAGCATGTGCTCGGCGAGCCAGCCCTCGTCGCGGGCCATGACCGAGGCGATGCGCAGGGCGTAGCACTTCTTGCCGAGCAGGGCGTTGCCGCCGTAGCCGGAGCCGTAGGACCAGATCTCGCGGCTCTCCGGGAAGTGCGAGATGTACTTGGTGGTGTTGCAGGGCCACGGCACATCGGCCTCGCCCTCGGCCAGCGGGGCGCCCAGGCTGTGCACGGCCTTGACGAAGAAGCCGTCGGAGCCGAGCTCGTCGAGGACCGGCTGCCCCATCCGGGTCATGGTCCGCATGGAGACGGCGACGTAGGCGGAGTCGGTGATCTCCACACCGATGGCGGACAGCGGCGAGCCGAGCGGACCCATGCAGAAGGGCACGACGTACATCGTCCGGCCGCGCATGGAGCCGCGGAAGATCCCGTTCTCACCGGCGAAGATCTCCCGCATCTCGGCGGGGGCCTTCCAGTGGTTGGTCGGGCCCGCGTCCTCCTCCTTCTCGGAGCAGATGAAGGTGCGGTCCTCGACGCGCGCCACATCGCTCGGGTCGGAGGCGGCGTAGTACGAGTTCGGCCGCTTGATCGGGTCGAGCTTGGTGAACGTCCCCTTGGCGACCAGCTCTTCGCAGAGGCGTTCGTACTCGGCCTCGGAGCCGTCACACCAGACGATCCGGTCCGGCTCGGTGATGGCGGCGATCTCGCCGACCCAGGAGACCAGTTCCCGGTGGTTGGTGGGTGGGTTGGTGGCCACGGGGGTCTTGGGGTCGCCCCCGGCAGACACAGCGCTGAGCGCCACGATCACTCCGTTCCGCCGGAACCGCGCCGCTCCGGCGTCAGATAGCGAGGGTCAATACGGGCATCTCTGTCCCTGATACCCGCATATGTCGTTGAGTTGCCTAGTTGCCCCGTGGGGGCTGCGACCCGGATGCGTCCTGTGCGCTCATCCGGTGCCGACCGCACTCATTTGATCATCCGCCTGTGGGGCTCATCTGTCCAGAGGGCAGCCCACGTGAGCATCGCCACTCGGAACCGCCCTCTTCGGGCCACTCGGCCCCCCGCAAGTTACGGACCCGTAGCTAGCATTGGGACATGACTGCCACATCCGGCGCCTCACGCGAGGCCGTGCACGACGACACCGCGCCCTCCGAGACCTCCGGTGTGCTCCCGCAGGAGCTGTCCAACCCCGTCAAGCCGCGGCTGCGGGGCTGGCTCCACGCGGGCATGTTCCCCGCGGTCCTGATCTCGGGCGTCTTCCTGACCGCGCTGGCCGAAACCGACCCCGGCCGGATCGCCTGCGCGGTCTTCACCCTCACCGCCTGCCTGCTCTTCGGGGTGAGCGCGCTCTACCACCGCGGAAACTGGGGACCGCGCGCCAACGCCGTACTCCGCAGACTCGACCACGCGAACATCTTCCTGATCATCGCGGGCACCTACACTCCGCTGACGATCCTGCTGCTCCCCGGCGGCACCCGCGAGACGCTGCTGTGGGCGATCTGGGCCGCCGCGCTGATCGGTATCGCCTTCCGCGTCTTCTGGGTGGGTGCCCCGCGCTGGCTCTACACCCCCTGCTACATAGCGATGGGGTGGGCGGCCGTCTTCTTCCTGCCCGATTTCCTCCGCGAGGGCGGGGTGGCGGTGCTGCTCCTCGTGATCACCGGCGGGCTGCTGTACAGCGCGGGCGGCATCATCTACGCGCTGAAGCGCCCCAATCCGTCACCGCGGTTCTTCGGCTTCCACGAGGTGTTCCACTCCCTCACCCTGGCGGCCTTCATCGCCCACTACATCGGCATCTCGCTGGTGGCGATCTGACCCCGGAGAACGCCCCCCGAGGGCCCGGCCCGACGCCCCGGCCGCTCACCTACGGCCGGGGCGCCGGCGTTCCCCGCGCGCCCGGGCCAACGGCCGGCCGCGCACACCCCGGGTCGCCTACCTGGAGGGGGCGCCGCCGAGCCGGCCGGTGAGGGCCTCCGGGTCCGTCACCGGCGCGTCGCAGGTGAAGTGGCGGCACACATACGCGGCCGGACGGCCGTCCACCAGCGGGCGGTCCCGCAGCAGCGGCGGGTGCTCCGCACCGGGCTCCCCGCGTGCCACGACCGCGCCGGGCGCGGTGCCCAGCAGCGCCGTACGGTGCAGAGCGGCCGTCGCCGGATCGTCCCGCGGACCGATGACGGCCACCTCGCGCGGCCCGTCCAGCGCCGCCTCCGCCACGGCCAGCCCCCAGCCGGTGTGCCGGGGAACGCGCGGCGCCAGCGCCCGCACCACGCCGAGGGCGCGCTCCGCCGCACTCCGGTGCTCCGGGCTGCCGGTGTACGCGGCGTAGGACAGCAGCGCCCCGGCCGCGGCGGACCAGCCGGAGGGGGTGGCCTCGTCGGTCGGGTCCTGCGGGCGGCGGATCAGCCGCTCGCCGTCGTCGGCGGTGTCGTAGAGCGCGCCGTCCTCGTCCCGGAAGTGCCGCAGCACGGTGTCCAGGAGCAGCCCGGCGAACGTCACCCAGACGCCCTCGCCGGTGACGGAGGCGAGCGCGAGGAAGCCCTCGGCGACATCCGCGTAGTCCTCCAGGACGCCCGCGTTGGCCCCGGCGGTGCCGTCCCGGGAGGTCCGGGTGAGCCGGCCGGTGCCGTCCATGTGGACCCGTACCAGCAGATCGGCCGCGGCGGTCGCGGCCTCGACGAGGTCGGGGCGGTCGAAGTAGGCGCCGGTCTCGGCGAGGGCCGCGATGGCGAGCCCGTTCCAGGCGGCGACCACCTTGTCGTCCCGCCCCGGACGGGGCCTGCGGGCGCGCGCCTCGGTCAGGCGCCCGCGGATGGAGGCGATGCGGTCGGCGTCGGTGAGCCCCTCCCCCGGGAGCTGGAGGACGGAGGCGCCCTCCTCGAAGGTGCCCTCCTCGGTGACCCCGAAGTAGCCGGCGGCGAGCCGGGCGTCCTCCTCGCCGAGGACCTCCCGGAGCTGGGCGGGTGTCCAGACGTAGTACGCGCCTTCGGCGTGCCGTGCGTGACCGGCGCCGGAGCCGCCGTCACCGGCCGCGCCCTCCGCGCCCTCCGCACCGGCCGCGGCCTCCGCGCCGTCCGGTACTTCGCTGTCGGCGTCCAGCGCGGAGGCGAACCCGCCCTCGGGCGTGCGCAGTTCACGCAGCAGGAAGTCGGCGGTCTCCAGCGCCACGCGCCGGGCCAGGGCGGAGCCCGTGGCCCGCCACAGATGCGCGTAGACCCGGAGCAGCAAGGCGTTGTCGTAGAGCATCTTCTCGAAGTGCGGCACCACCCAGCGCCGGTCGACGGAGTAGCGGGCGAAGCCCCCGCCGAGCTGGTCGTACAGCCCGCCCCGCGCCATGGCCTCGCAGGTGTCGGACGCCATCTGCAGGGCGCCCTCGGAGCCGGTCCGGGCGTGGTGCCGCAGCAGGAATTCCAGCACCATCGACGGCGGGAACTTGGGCGCGCCGCCGAACCCGCCGCGGGCCGCGTCGTAGTCGCGGGTCAGGGCCAGCAGCGCGGCGTGCAGCTCCTCCTCGCCGGGCGGCCGGGCCTCCGCTCCCCCGCCGAGCGCGAGGGAGCGCGAGGAGAGTTCGCCGACGATGCGCCCGGCGACCTCGCCGACCTCCTCGCGGCGGTCGCTCCACGCGGCGTGCACCCCCTCCAGCACCTGGCGGAAGGAGGGCATGCCGTAGCGGGCCTCGGGCGGGAAGTAGGTGCCGAAGTAGAACGGCTCGGCATCCGGCGTGAGGAAGACGGTCATCGGCCAGCCGCCCTGGCCCGTCGCCGCCTGGACGGCCTCCATGTACACCGCGTCCACATCCGGCCGCTCCTCGCGATCCACTTTGACGGACACGAAGTGGGCGTTGAGAAAGGCGGCGGCCTCCAGGTCCTCGAAGGACTCGCGCGCCATCACATGGCACCAGTGGCACGCCGAGTAGCCGACCGACAACAGAACGGGTACATCGCGCCGCCGCGCTTCCTCGAAAGCCTCCGGCTCCCAGGGCCACCAGTCGACCGGATTCTCGGCATGCTGCAGCAAATAAGGCGAGGTCACGCCAGCCAACCGGTTCATGAAACCCAGCCTCTCACGCCGACGCGACCCTGCCGGCTCGGCCCGCAAGCCCCCGCCCTACTTGGCCGTTTTACACTCATGCGCCATCACGCGGTTAATGCGCATCACCCCTTTTGCACCCAGGTCGCCCTGTGGACGCTGGAGGTTCCGCCCCGACCCAAAGCCGGTGCCCGACTGGAAGCGGGCAGTACGCTGAGTCGAGCAGCACCGCATCCTCGAAGGAGGTACTTCATGACCGCCGAGATGGTGGCGCCCGCGTGGATGCACACGCAGATCAGCGCGGAACAGTACGACTCCTGGTCCGAGGAGCAGTGCGCCGGCATCGAGATCGTGGACGGGATGGTCGTCGTGAGCCCGAGCGCCTCCAAGCGGCACAACCGGCTGGCCCGAATCCTGGCCAATGCCCTGGACGCCGCCGCGGGCCCGGACTGGAACGCCGACACGGACTTCGACGTCCGACTGCAGGACGTTCCGCTCACCAACCGCCGTCCGGACGTCACCGTGTACCGGGCGGAGACCATCGACGTCACACCCACCCGCCCCGAGCACGTACTCCTGGTCGTCGAGGTCGTGTCGCCCGGTTCGGAGACCACCGACCGGATCGTGAAGGTGGACCAGTACGCCAAGGCCGGCATCCCCTTTTACTGGCGAGTCGAGCAGACCGCCACCGGTGTTCCGATCGTCTACACCTACGTCCTCGACCCGGCCAGCAGGGGCTACCGGGACGGCGAGATGTTCACCGGCACCGTGAAGGCCACCGCGCCATTCCCTGTCACGGTCGACCTCGGGACCCTGTGAGCAACGAGGAATCGCCCGCGCCCTCGGCGCCTCCGACGTCCTGTGGGCTAGGACAAGTCCGCGACCGGGCCTCTGGGCAGCGGCCCCCAGCTCGGCCCGGACCCGTCGTAGGCGGTCCGGAGGGAAGATGCAGTGACGGGTACTCCACGACATGGCGCGGGACATCGAGCGTGACAACATGGGTGACCAGCGTGAAGCCTCTGGTGCAGCGGATGTTCTTGTGGTGAGACCTGGCCCACCAGGGGCTTTACATCTGTCCGCAGCCGGGCTCAGCCCGTCCCGCCTGCCCACGACTGGAACAGTTCACGCCGCTTTGCGTAGATCATTTCGCTGAGAAAATCACTCAGCCGATCTTTCCGAGCTGTGCCATGACGAACTCCTCCGGGAGGGCGAAGTCGTGACCTTGCTTGCTCTCGGGGAAGACCGCCGGGAAGTAGGCCAGGGTGGCGCCCTTTCGGGCAACGATGATCTTCATGGGTGTCCTGGAGCCGTCAGCGGCCGTAACGGTCACTTCCAGCCCCATGGCCTCGTCCGCCCCCGCAGGGGCGAGGGTCTTGGTCACCTTGCGGACTTCCAGGTCGCGGCCGTCGGCTGTGTAGGTGAATCCCTTGCGGCAGGCCCCGGCCGCGGTGTTGAGCTCATTCATGGCCTTGAGAGCGTCGTCCTGGGAGTAGGAGGCCAGGGTGAGATGGAGGGATGCGGGGACGATCGTCTCGCGCTTCGCGGACTTGTCCGCCTTCCCGACTTTCCTCGTCCATTCGCGCCGCGCCACCGCGGTGGGATCGCCGAGCACGGCCCCGGACTGCACGTAGGCCAGCGGGAGGCAGGCAGCGCGGTCGGCGTCAACATCGTCCTGGTCGAGAAAACGCCGGCGCGAGACCTTCGCGGTTATGCGGCCCTCGTCGAGTTCGCTCTGGGTGAGGGCCGCCTTTTCGAGCTGGTCCGTTTTCATCGCCCGGGGTCCGGCCTCCGTGCCGAACGGCGCGGCGGAGGGCCCGTCGGCGATGTTCCGGCCGGTTGAGTCGGCCTCGCTCGGCTCGTTGCCGCTGCAGGCGGTGAGGAGTGTCGCGCCGAGCAGGATGCATACGGCCGGCAGACGGCGGTTGTACTGGAAGCGGGAGGGCTGGGGCACGCGATGTGGTTCCTCGGGATGCGGCGGCGCCGGGGCGCCGGCCGCGCCCCGGCATCCGGGCTGGTGTTGGCCGGTATCAGGTCAGCCGAAGCTGAGTTTTGTGGTGCCCCAGTTGCTGCCGGAGCTGATGACGGTGGTTCCGGTGCCGATCGAGGTCTTGCCACCGGGGTAGAACTTGATGCTCCCGTCGGCGGCCATGGACCAGACATCGGGGATGGAGTCGCCGTTGACGTCGGGCGTTCCGCGGAGGAAGGCGGAGGGTGCGTCGGTGGTGGTCCAGCCGCTGGCGTAGGTGCTGTCCGAGCCGCCGAGAGAGCCGGCGGAGGTGGACAGCGAGGCCAGGGTCGCGCCGCCGGAGTTGGCCTCCACACCGAGGCGGAGGCGCAGGTTGTCGGACTCGGAGCGGAACAGCAGGTCGGGGACGTCGTCCTGGTTGATGTCGCCGACAGTGACCAGGTCGCGGTCCAGCCAGGCGGAAGTGGCGATTGGGGTTGCCTGGGTGAATTCGGCCCCGGTGTAGCCGGTCAGCGCCCACATGCCGCCCGTGCTCGTCGTGACGAAGAGGTCGGGACGTTCGTCCAGGTTGTAGTCGCCAACGATCATCTGGTCGAAGGTGGCGGGGTCGGGAGCGTCGTCCGGCAGGCGCGCGTCCAGGCGGCGGGAGATGTCGGTGCCGCCGTAGCCGTCGCCCCGGTAGACGTAGAGCTCGCCGTCGGGCATGCGGGCGAAGAAGTCGCCGACACCGTCCCCGGGCAGGACATCACCCCCGTGGGCGATAAGGGCCGGGCTGCCGTCGGCGCCCTTCCAGTAGCCCGGGGCCACGGCCTGGCCGTCGGCGTCCGGATCGAGGATGAGCAGGGTGCCGTCCTCGTGCGCGGCCTCCAGGCCACGGTGCAGATCGCCCGCGCTGCTGGAGGGGTACATGCGCAAGTTGCCGTCGGAGTCGACGACGTACAGGTCGGGCAGCGCGTCACCGGTGACGTCGCCGGGCTTGTCGGCGGTGTCACGAGGGCTGACGTAGAAGACGTAGGCGGTGGGCTGGGAGGCGTTGCCGGCGCTGTCCTTGGCGCACACGTACAGGACGTTGGGGCCGGCCAGCTGGGGCTTGATGGTGATGGTGGCCGAGGCTCCGGCCGCGACGGTGGTCGTGGTCGAGCAGGAGGGGGTGTTCAGGGAGTGGCCGAAAGCGGTGACATCGGCATCGCTTTCCGGAGCGAAAGTGACGGTGCCGGACTGGCCAAGCTCCTTGACCGACCAGGTATCTCCGTTCTCGGTCTCCTCGGGGTAGTCGGCGGAGGTGACGGATGGCGAGTTGGGGAAGCTGCTGTCGTAGATGAATCGGCAGGTCGGGGCGTAGTCGGCCTTGTTCAGCGGTGCCCAGCCGGAGGTGGCGCCGATCTCGTCCTCTGCCTGGACCTGCCAGGAGTACGTCCAGCCGTTGGTGAGCGACGTGGAGGGGATCGTCACCGAGGCGTTGCCTGAGGAGTTGGTCGTGCTCGTCTTGCTGATGAGCGTGGTGTCCATGTGACTGGTCCGCCACAGCTCGAAGTTGAGACGTTCCAGGTCCCCGTCCTTGTCCGAGCTGTGTGCGGACAGCACCAGGTCGCGTTTGCCGACGCGCGGGTAGGGGGTGGTGCGCGAGCAGGTGGGACCGGGGGACTGGTCGAGGCTGGAGGGGACGGTGGGCTTGCGGTAGTAGCTGACCGACAGCCGTGGCGCGGAGCTGCCTTCGGCCCGGAACTTCTTCCAGGCGTAGGCGGAGGTCTCGTTGTAGGCCTGGAAGCCGATGGTGGTCGAGCCCCAGCCGCCATCGGCGGCATCCTGCGCGAGCGCTTTGGCGTCGAAGCTGACGTAGGCGTCGGGGCAGGAGGAGTTGTAACCGTGGGCGACGTCCCGGGAGTCCAGCTTGGACTTCCAGGACGGCTGGTTGCTCCAGGTCGTCTTGGAGGAGATGGAACCGGTGTGCCACAGCTCCACGACCCGGCCGCTGCACGACCAGGAGTAGGTCTCCCTCACCCGCACATGGGCCGAGGTGACCTTGGCGCCCTTGATGTTCTGCAGGTCGAGCCGGAAGAACGAGCGGGACGTGCCCCAAGTCGTGGACTCGTATCCGACCCGGGCCTCGGTGGTGCCGCTGTTGTAGTTGGCGCCGTCGTAGAAGCTGGAGGAGGGGTACTTCTTGTACGCGGTGGTCCAGTTGGTGGTGTGGCCGTAGAACGAGGGGTCGATGAAGAGTGGGTACGCGGTGCCCGAGGCCGCCATGAGCTTCTGCTCCGGGGTGACGGTGAGCGTGGCCGCGGTGGTGCCGGGGGCGCTGAGGGCGGCGCCGGCGGTGGCGGCGCGGGTTCCCGGATGGGGGCCGGTCAGTCCCTTGAGCGCCAGGACCTGGCTGTCGTCGAGCCGGGTGGCAGCGCCCTTGAGCGCGGCTCGCTGAACGGGGGCGGCCGTCCGCGGCCCGGAGAAGGCAGCGGGTTCGGCCGTGGTTTCGCCGGCAGGCGGCGCCTCGGAGGAGGAAGACGTCGAGGGGGCAGGACTGCCTCCGGGGGCATCCGGTGCATCGGTGTCCGTCTCGGAGGGGGTTTCGTCCGACTCGCTCTCACCGTCGTGCGGAGCCCCGCTCTCCTCCGGAGCCTCGGGAGCGGGTTCGGCGGAAGGCTCCGCGGGATCAGGGTCTTCGCCCTGTGTGACGGCCGGTTCGCCGGTCGAGTCCCACATGAAAGGGGTCGGGCTGATGGCGATCTCAGCGCCCTTCTCGTCCTGGGCGGTGACGGCCTTCGTGGTCTCGTCGAGGTGGAAGGTCAGATCGGGGGACGTCAGACCGTAGGACAGCTTGCGCAGGTCTTCGGATGCCGCCGCCTCCGGGGTGTGCACGATCAGGACGTGGTTGAAGCCGCTGTCCCGGGCGGTGAGGAGAAGATCGACCTCGGGGAAGACATCGCGGTACAGGGCGCGCGAGCCGTCGATCACCGGGGTGGGCAGGGTGCCCGGCCAGGAGACCGTGACCTGGTGTCCGGCCGAGGTGAGCGTGACGAGGTCGGTGTAGTTCTCTCCCGGCTCCGCGACGGTCGTTCCCCGCGCCGGACCACCCGCCGGGGCGACGTACACGGCCGGTGCCACCTCTCCGGTGGACGTGTCGGTGAGGGCGGCCCGGCCGGCCCGGCCCTTGTGTGAGGCCGCAGGCCGGGTGGGCTCGCCGCCGCCGGCGGAGAACATCACGGGGTCGGCGGCCGCGTGAGGGGCCCAGCCGTGCGCGGTACGCCGCAGATCGGTGTCAATCTTCTTCCACTCGCCGTCGACCTTCGCCCGGATCGGGGCGGCGCCGGTTTCCAGCGTGAAGCTCCCGTCGGGCATGGCGTAGGTGGTCGACGTTTCGGTGCGCAGGGCCGTCACTTCGACGCGTTCGCCGGCTGCACGCGCCTTGGCCTGGGCGGTGCTCTCGTCGACCGGCTTCGGCTCGCGTTGCGTGGCACCGGGCCCGCCCTGGGGGGTGCCGGCGTGCCAGGTCACCCCCAGCCCGACGACCAGGGCGGCACAGAGTCCCGCGACCCCCGCTGCTCGGCGAGCGCGTCGACGCTGCAGGACTCGGCCTTCCGGCACGGTCACGTTGTTACCCCCCACGTAGCGGACCGCGCGTCTCACAAGGCGACGCGCCCTGGCCTCACCGTTGCGGTGAACCGGATGACGGTGCTTGAAGGACGGTCATGGCGAATGCGCCCCGACGCGACGGCGCCAGGCCGCACGATCATGATCGATGACGATCATTCACGCCACCTTCACACCTGACTCATAGTTAGTTACAGGATCGTGATGTCGCCGCCGGGTGGCAAGTGGGCCAGCCGTTTGACCGGCCATCAAATCACCTCGAAATGAGCACGGAAGCCTCACCTCATCAGGGCAAGCAGGGTGATAAGTGAGGCTCCCCGCGACATACCATGACGTGTTCCCAATTTGAGGACTGCACCTGCACATCACCCTTGAGCTGTTTTTGAGAATTGACGCCATCCAGGGCATATGGCCGACCAGGCACCCCCTTGGAGTGTGATGTAAATCACTCTGCGATGCGGATGTCCCATTGACGCCGTGGATCTCCCGCCGCAGGATTCCGCCGATCACTCCTGGTCATCTTTGAGCAGGTGGCCGCCATGCGTTGTCCCATGCGTCGGGGTGGCTTCCGTGTACGGGTGGGGGCTTCGTCGACGTGTCGGGTGCGATGTCTTGGGCTGGGCGAGGGCGGCTGTCCCGCACTTCGGCTCAGCGGCGCAGGCGGGCGGGGGCGCGCCTGGCGTTGATCGGCGCGTTGTTCATGGCGCTGGTCGCGGGCGCGTTCGCGGGATCCGCGGTGGCCGTACCACCGCCGGCCAACCGCAGTGGTGTCGACCTGGTGGACCTGCCCGATCAGGACCCGGCGGCCGAGAGCGCCGACAACACGCTCGATGAGTTGGAGACTTCGGATGTAGCTCCGCCCAAGGAATACGACCCGGCGTCCACCACCGCTCCGGCCGGCGGCAGCGCGACCGCCACGGTGGCGGACCTCGCACCGGGCGACACGGTCGCCCTGGGCGACCTGCCGATCGAGGTCGGTGCGCCGGAGGGCGCCACCACCGAGGAGGCGGCCGCGCTGAGCGGCTCCTGGCAGGCCTCCCTGTCAACGCAGGAGGAGATGGACG
The DNA here is from genome assembly GCF_000719865.1 of Streptomyces albus subsp. albus. Lineage (GTDB taxonomy): Bacteria > Actinomycetota > Actinomycetes > Streptomycetales > Streptomycetaceae > Streptomyces > Streptomyces albus_E. The sequence goes on along the minus strand of NZ_JOID01000015.1, from coordinate 23,311 downwards.
CGGCGACCCTGGAAGGGCTCGCCTTCACCGTGACGCCGCCGGCCGAGGCGACGGGCGAGGCCACGGTGTCGCTGGACTACACCGCGTTCGCCGAGCTGTACGGGGCGAACTGGGCCGACCGCCTGAACCTCGTGCAGTATCCGTCCTGCTTTCTGACCACGCCCGAGGTGGAGACCTGCACCGAGCCGGTCGAGATCTCCACCAGCCAGTCTGTCACGCCGCAGGCGGGTGACACCGCCGACGACGGAAAACTCGACGGTGAACGCAAGCTGACCGCGACGGTCGACGTCGCGGCGCTGGCCGGCGAGACCGTCTCCGGTGCGTTCTCCGCCACCGCCGCGCGTGCGGATGGCGAGGGCTCCGATACGGCGGCCCAGGCGCTGTACCGCGGGCCACCGGACGGGCCCAAGGCCCTCAAGACGCTTGTGGCAGCTGCGAGCGAGGGTTCCTCCTCGGTGCTGGTGGCCAACTCCTATGGCAGTGGCTCGCAGGGCGATTTCTCCGCCACCCCGCTGGCCAGTGCGGGCTCTTGGTCGTCGGGCGGCTCCTCGGGCGCCTTCACCTATTCCTACGCGCTGAACACGCCGAGCGTGCCGGGCGGACCTTCCCCGAGTGTGTCCTTCGGCTACAACTCCCAGGCCGTGGACGGGCGTACGTCGTCGACGAACAACCAGCCCTCCTGGATAGGCGACGGCTGGGACTACAACCCCGGATCCATCACCCGCACCTACAAGTCGTGCCGCGACGACCGCACGAACGGCAACAACGCCGAGCGCAAGACCGGCGACCTGTGCTGGGGCACGGACAACGCCGTCATGACGCTCGGCGGCACCACGACCGCACTGGTCAAGGACGACACCACCGGGGAGTGGGCGACCGCCAACGGGGACGGCTCCAAGGTCGAACTGCTCAAGGCGTCCGACCTGTCCAACGGGGATGCCGACGGCGAGTACTGGCGGATCACCACCCGGGACGGTACCCGCTACTACTTCGGCCGCAACAAGACCACCGATTGGCAGACCGGCGACCCGCTCACCAACTCGGTGCTGTCCGTGCCCGTCTCGGGAAACCAGTCCGGCGAGCCCTGCTACAACGCGTCCTTCGCCGAGTCCTTCTGTGATCAGGGCTGGCGCTGGAACCTGGACTTCGTGGTCGACCCGCAGGGCAACATGATGTCCCTGTGGTGGGGCAAGGAAACCAACCACTACGCGAAGAACAACAAGTTCAAGGCGGCCGTCTCCTACGACCGCGGCGGCTACCTGAAGCGGATCGACTACGGCCAGCGGACGGCGACGCTCTACACGGCCCCTCCGATATCCCGCGTCACCTTCGACGTCGACGAGCGCTGTTTCAAGGAAGGCGAGGTGACCTGCTCGGATACGAACTTCACGTCCGGCAACTTCGCCCAGAACCGCATCTGGTATGACACCCCTGCCGACCTGTACTGCAAGGGCGGGACCGCGGACTGCTGGGTTCCGGTCCCCACCTTCTGGTCACGCAAGCGCCTGGCCCAGGTCACCACATACACCCAGCGCACCGAGGGTTCCACCGCCCTGTCCAAGGTCGACCGCTGGACACTGGGGCAGTCCATGCCGGCCCACCGCACGGACGAGGGCACCGCCCTGTGGCTGGAGTCGATCACCCGCACCGGATACACCGCGGACGGGGAACCGGCCGACAAGTCCCTGAACCCGGTCGAGTTCATACCCAACACCGCCTCGATGCCCAACCGCGTCAAGCGCGGCGCCAACGATCCGAACCCGGCCTTCGACCGGCTGCGCATCCAGCGGGTGGTCAACGAGTACGGCGGCGAGACCCTCGTCAACTACGCGACTCCTACCGGGGCGTGCTCCACCGGCACCGGGTTCCCCGAGCCGGAGGACAACACCGGGCTGTGTTTCCCGGCTTACTGGCATCCCGACCCCGACAAAGCCGATGAGACCATCGACTGGTTCCACAAGTACGTGGTCTCCTCCGTGCAGGAACTGCCGAATCTCACCGGCTCCCCTACCGAGACGACCAAGTACGTCTACTCGGGCGGCGGCGCCTGGGCGCTGAACCAGGCGGAGTTCTCCAAGAAGAAGACCCGCACCTACGACCAGTGGCGCGGCTACTCGCTGGTGCGCACCATCACCGGAGCGGACTCCGCCGGCACCTACACCTCCACCACCCGCGGTATGTCCGACGTGCGCTATTTCCGGGGCATGGACGGCGATCCCCTACCCGGCGGTTCCAAGCGACTCGTCACGCTCAACGACTACTCCGGCGTCGAGATCGCCGAGGACCTGCCCGCCTACCAGGGGCGCGTCGCCGAGACGATGACGTTCACCGAGAACGGTGGTGAGCTGCTGACCAGGGCGGTGGACTATCCGACCACGCCCACGGTGCTCGCCACCCGCGTCCGCGAGGGTGGCATCCCGGCCCTCAAGGCGTACCGGGTGAATACCGACAAGTCAGTGACCACGACCCGTTCCTCCACATCGGGTGATGGCACCGCGACTTGGCGTTCGACCACGACCGACACCACGTACGAGAGCACCTACGGGCTGCCGGTGCAGGTCGAGCAGACCGCCGAAGTCAAGGCCGGCGGCACCTCCTGCACGGTCACGTCCTATGTCCACAACACGGCCAAGCACCTGATCGGTCTGCCGTCGCAGGCCCTGACCACCGCGGGCACCTGCGCGGCCGCTCCGACCGCCACGGGCGAGGACTGGATATCGGGCGCGCGTACCGCCTACGACGGTGAAGCCTTCGGCGCCGCACCCGCCTTTGGTCTGGCCACTCGCACGTGGGACATCAGCGGCAGCGGTGGGGCATGGGTCAAGAGCGGAAGCCTGACCTATGACTCCTACGGACGGGCCACCTCCAGCGCGGACGGTCTGGACAACACCGAGACGACCACCTACACGCCGCCCACCGGCCAGGTGTTCAAGGTCACCACCACCAACGCGCTCGACCAGTCGACGTCCTCGGTCATCGACCCGGCACGCGGCACCACGCTCAGCGACACCGACGCCAACGGGCGCACCACCACCTACGCCTACGACGCCTACGGCCGCACCACACACGCCTGGGCATCCGGCCAGGACGCCTCGGACCCCGAAGACGCGTCCGCGAAGTTCGCTTACACGATCGTGCAGGGCCAACCGGTTCACGTCACCACCAAGACGCTGAAGGAGAACGGCGGTTACGACACGTCCGTCGTCTTCTACGACGGGTTGGGCCGTGAACGCCAGCGCCAGGAGCCGGCCGTCGGTACCGGCCGGCTGATCACCGACACGCTGTACAGCGCGAACGGCACAGTGCGGCAGTCCAACAACGCATACTTCGCGACGGGTTCGCCTTCGTCGGAGATATTCGACGTGGCCTCCGACAGCCAGGTGCAGAACGCGACCCTGTACTCCTACGACGGTCTCGGCCGCCTGCTGACCGAGACCCCGTACCTTGCCGGCGCCGCCAAACCCGCCAAGGCCACCGCCTATGAGTACGGCTACGACCATTCCACCGTGATCGAGCCGCCCGGCGGCGCCTCCCAGCGCTCCTTCACCGACGCGCTCGGACGCACCGTACGGGTGGACTCCTTCACCGACTCGGCGCGCACCGCCTTCCGCACCACCCGCTACGAGTACGACGCGCGCGGGAACCGGATCAAGGCCGTCGACAGCAAGGACAACACCTGGTCCTGGACGTACGACGCGCGCGGCCGGCAGATCTCGGCCACCGACCCGGACACCGGCACCTCGACGACCACCTACGACGTCCTGAACCGTCCGGTGAAGACGGAGGACGCGCGTGGCTCGGCGGTCTGGACGAAGTACGACGCCCTCTCGCGGCCGCTGGAACAGCGCAAGGACAGCTCGACCGGCACGCTGCTGCAGTCCAACACCTACGACACGCTCAGCGGCGGCGTCGGCTTGCCCGCCTCCTCCACCCGCTACACCGACGGGCTGGGCTACACGGTCTCCGTCACCGGCTACACCACCGATTACCAGCCCACCGGCCGGCGGATCGAGCTTCCGTCCACCATCGCCACGAGCTACGGGCTGAAGGACACCTACACCTACTCCTACGACTACTCCAAGCTCGGCCGGCTGAAGTCGACGACCCTTCCGGCCGCGGGCACGCTGGGCGCGGAGAAGGTCGTCACCCGCTACAACTCCGATGGCCTGCCGGTGTCGACCTCCGGCCTGGACTGGTATGTGGCGGACACCGAGTACAGCCCGTGGGGCGAGGTCCTGCGGTCGGTGGCGGGTGAGAATCCGACGCGGGTGTGGACGACGAACCTGTACGACACCACGACCGGCGAACTGACCCGTCAGGTCATCGACCGGGAGTCGACCAGCGACACCACGGCGGTGACCGGAACCCGGGTCAACTCCCGCACCTACGCCTACGACGACGCCGGCAACATCCTTCAGACCACCGACGTCAGCGGCTCCACCACCGACCGGCAGTGCTACGTCTACGACGCGCTCGGCCAGCTGACCGACGCCTGGACCTCTCCGAACGCCGACTGCAAGGGGGTGGGCAAGGCCACGAGGGCGCCCGAGTACTCCGACGGAGCGGTCAACGTGACGGCGGCCAACTCCGGCTACTGGCACACCTACACCTATGACGCCATGGGCAACCGCACGAAGCTCGTGGAACACGACCCCGGGCTGGACGAGAACAAGGACGCCACCACCACCTACAGCTACGGCAAGAGCGACGGCAGCCAGCCGCACACGCTGACGGGCATGGAGTCGACCTTCGTCACGGACGCGGGCGCGCAGGTCACCGAGACCTCCGCGCTCGAGTACGACGCGGCGGGCAACACCGTCTCCCGCTCCACGGGCGGGGACGAACAGGCCCTCTCGTGGACCTGGGACGGCAAGGCCGAGACGGTCACCGGCTTCGGTGCCTCGGGTTCCGGTGCGTTCGTCAACACTCCCTCGGGGCTGTGCGCGGACCTGCAGTCCTCCTCACTGACCGACGGCACACCACTGCAGGTGTGGGCGTGCAACGGCACCAAGGCCCAGAAGCTGAGGATCGATCCCGCTTCCGAGAGCACCCCGGCCACCGGGGCGCTGAAGGTGCTGGGCCGCTGCATCATGCCGCTGGACGGAGCGAGCGCCCCCGGCACGGCCGTGGTGGCCGAGGACTGCACCGGGGCCGCGGACCAGAAGTGGACCGCCACCTCCAGCGGCACACTTAAGCACGTCGCCTCCGGCCTGTGCGCGGCCCTGCCCGGCGGCAGCACCGCCTACGGCACCGACATGGAGCTGGCCGCGTGCGACGGCACGAACGGGCAGGTGTGGGAACCGGCCGACGAGACCCGCTACATCTACGGCCCCACCGGCGAGCGCCTGCTGTCGGTCTCGGGTGGTGAGCGCGTGCTCCACCTGGGCGACACCACCGTGGCCACCACCGCGTCCGGCGGCCCGGCCTACACCGAGCGCTACTACTCCCAGCCCGGCGCGTCCACGGTGATGCGCTATGACGCCAACAACAGCACTGACGTGCTGTCGGTCCAGGTTGCCGACCAGAACGGCACGGCCTACGCCGATATCGACCTCGCCCAGGGCAACCGGGTGAAGTTCTCCCGTACCACTCCCTACGGCACGTCCCGTACCGAGCATGCCGGCTGGCGCTCTCACCGTGACTATGTGGGTGGCACCGACGACGCGGCCACCGGCCTCGTTCACCTGGGGGCCCGCGAGTACGACCCGGCCACCGGGCGGTTCCTGTCGGCCGATCCCATCGTCGATCTGGGTGACCCCGTCCAGCTCAACGGCTACACCTACAGCGAGAACAACCCCGTCACCTACGCCGACCCCTCCGGGCTGTCCTCCGGGATCTCCGCCGACGACTTCTACGACGGCCCTTCCGACAGCGCGGTCGCCGGTGCGAACGCGACCATGAACCGCACGCTCACCGACGTGATCCGCTCGGTGGGCTGGGCGGTCCTGAAGGAGTTCATCGGCTGGAACGACATGGTCAGCTGCTTCTCCCGCGGTGACCTGTGGGCCTGCGGCAGCCTGATCTTGGACGCCATCCCCTGGACCTCCGTCATCTCCAAGGGCAAGAAGATCCTGCGGGCCATCTCCGCGATCTCCTCGGCCATCAGCGCCTGGCAGAAGGCCCAGGAACGCGCCCGCAAGATCATCGCAGCGGCCAAGGCCGCCTGGGCGGCCGCCGAGAAAGCCGCGGCCGCGGCCAAGGCCGCCGCGAAACGAGCGGCACAAGCCGCCAGGAAGAAGGCCGCCGCCGCGAAGGCCGCGGCGACAAGAGCTGCGAAACGCCAGCAGAAGAACACCGGCAACGCAGTCCAGAAAACCGCCCGTTCCAACGTCCAGAAGACCGCCGCCGGCAAGAAGAGCACCACCGCCGCCAAACAGTCCAAAGGCGCAGGAAACGGCACCAGCAGCAAGAAAACCGACCAGGGCGAACCCGCCGCCTGCACCGTCAACAGCTTCGTCCCCGGCACCAAGGTCCTCATGGCCGACGGCACCACCAAACCCATCGAGGACGTCGACAACGGCGACACCGTCCAGGCCACCGACCCCGAAACCGGCGACACCACCACCCAGACCGTCACCGCCGAAATCAAGGGCGAAGGCCTCAAACACCTCGTCAGCATCACCATCGACACCGACGGCAGGAAAGGCACCGGAACGGCAACCGTCACCGCCACCGACGGCCACCCCTTCTGGGTCCCCGAACTCCACGACTGGATCGACGCCACCGACCTCACACCAGGCCAATGGCTCCGCACCAGCGCCGGCACCCACGTCCAAATCACCGCAGTCAAACGCCGCACCACCACCTCCGCCACCGTCCACAACCTCACCATCACCAACACCCACACGTACTATGTGTTGGCGGGGGCCACACCGGTACTCGCTCACAACTGCAACGCAAATGGCGAAGCCGAGGTCAGGATCCCCGAGTGGGCCACAGACGAGGAAGTGCAGCAGTTCGGGGACTACGTGGATGCAGCCAATGAAGCCATTGCACAGGGGCTGATGTCACCCACCGGCCGGGTTTCCACCGCAGGTTCAGTCAGAAGAGAGGCAGCACGTGAGGCAGCCATTGAACGGCGCCGTGCGGCGGCGGACGGTACTCCCTACTCTGGTGTTGCCGGGCACGCGCCAGACGCGATGTGGCTCGGTCATGGAAAGCCGCCAGCCTGGATCGACATGACGAAGCGGGTGAACAGTAGTCTTTCCGGTCAAGGGCAGCGATGTCCCGTCGGATGCAGTCCTAGGGGTTTCATTCTGGTGGACAATAGGGGTAGCGGTGGCTGATTGGGCGGCGCTTTTTGCGGAAATGGACGCGGTTAAGCGCAGGCTGGCGTTCAATGACCGCGACGGGCTCTGGCGTCATGAGATACGTCGCACTCCCGCCGCGGCTGAGAAAATCGCAAAAATCACTACAGTGACGCGGTGTCCTGTGGACCCTGAGTATGCTGAATTCCTGCTGCACGCGGACGGTTGGCCCGCCATATTGCAGGACATCGACCTGTTTGGGACGCCAGATTTCGGTACCGCCGCCTACACCGAAGCCGAGGAACTCGTGCGTGTGATCGAGGACGAGGTCGAGATCGAACGAGGAGATCACCTTTCCCGCTTGATTCCCATCGGTGCTTCGCGGACGGACATCGACATTCTCGTCATGCCGTGTCTGAGAGACCCGAATCGACTCGCGCCGGTCATCTGGATTGCGGGCGGTGAAATCGAAAGATATCGAACCTTCTCGGAGTTCTTCCGAGGGATGATCGTCGAAAATCGTGGGGAGGCCGACTCTCTGGCGTGAACTCGCCAGATCTTCGCCTGCTACTCAGATTGAAGTCGTGGAGTCCAGTGGCAGGGCTTGGGCGAGTTCCGGGGTCGGGGCGGTGGGCTGGGCGGTCCTGAAGGAGTTCATCGGCTGGAACGACATGGTCGGCTGCTTCTCCCGCGGTGACCTGTGGGCCTGCGGCAGCCTGATCATGGATGCCATCCCCTGGACTTCCGCCACAGCAGTTTCGCCCAGACCTCATCCGCGATGACGCGAGGGTCGGTGGAGATCAGGGCGGTGACCGTGCGGGGCACCGCCGGGGCCGGTTCGTGTCGAAGCGCCTGGGGATCCATTCCCATTCCTGCAGGTCACGCAGGAACGAGCGGGTGCCCATCAGGATGTGGGACTTGGTCCGTGGGGCGATCGGACCGCCAAGACGCCCGTGGAGGTGGTCGACGCGCTGGACGTAGTCCCCGACGGCCATCTTGTCGACCGCGGCGCCCCAGTTCGCGCAGGTCGACCACGTCCAGGCCGGATCGACGGCGCCGGGATGCTCGGCTGCCAGCCAGCGGCCGGTCTTGGCCATGTTCGTACGGATGTTGTTGCGGACAGCCACGGTGAGCGTGGAGGTGTCGTACCAGCGCTGCAGATAGCCGACCCACGGCTTGGGCACCCCGGCCAGGCCACCGACCCCGAAACCGGCGACACCACCACCCAGACCGTCACCGACGAGATCAAGGGCGAAGGCCTCAAACACCTCGTCAGCATCACCATCGACACCGACGGCGAGAAGGGCACCGTGAACCGCCCCGGGTTTCGTAGACGGTGGGTCAGCTGGTTTTGAGAATGAGTTCTGGGGCGCTCGTTGGGGTACGGCGAGACTCGAACGCGGCGGGTGGGACGTGACCGGGCTCGCCGTGGGCGTCGCTGGTTGGACCAGTCGATGTACTGGGGGACGACGATCTCGACGTCGTTGATGCCGGTCCAGGGCGCGGTTCAGCGCGCGGTCCGCCCCGGGGCTCCGTCCCCTCCGCCGTCTGCGCGGAAGGGAGCGGCGGCCCGGCGCGGACCGCTACGGGCCCGGTGTCAGTCGCCGGTGCCGGCGGCGGGGCGGTCGGCTCCGCTGGTGCCCGTGGTCCCGTCCGTCCCGGAGGCCGAGCCGGCCCCGGAGGCCGAGCCGGAATCGGCCGCCGTCCGGGCGGCCGGTACGGCCTCCCCCTCGCCGGCGGTGTCCCGCTCCTGGAAATCGATCTTCGTGAACTGCTTGCTCATGTTCTTCATCAGCAGCCAGACGGCCCCGCCGAGAAGAGCGAAGACGATGAAGCCGAGGACACCTGGCGTCACCTTGTTCTCGTCCAGCTCCTTGGCGAGCGGCACGAGCTGCGTCATGGCCTGGTTGCCCCAGGCGGAGGCCAGGGGGAGGGTGCTGTCGATCGTCATGGGGTCAATTCTCCCGGATGCCCGCGAAGAGGTCGTCCTCGGGGAGGGAGGTCTCCACGTGCGACTTCACGAGCTCGTACTCCTCGGTCGGCCAGACCTCCTGCTGGATCTCCATCGGCACCCGGAACCACCCGCCGTCGGGGTCGATCTGCGTGGCGTGCGCGATCAGCGCCTTGTCCCGGACGGGGAAGAAGTCCCCGCACGGCACATAGGTGGTGAGCGTCCGCTCCGTGCGGGAGAACTCCTCCCAGCGCTTGAGCCAGTCCCCGTACGGGGACTCCATGCCGCGGGCCAGCAGCGCCTCGTGCAGCGCGAGGGTGCGGGGCTTGTTGAAGCCCTGGTTGTAGTAGAGCTTCAACGGCTTCCACGGCTCCCCGGCCTCCGGGTAGCGCTCGGCGTCCCCCGCGGCGTCGAAGGCCACCATCGAGATCTTGTGGGTCATGATGTGGTCGGGGTGCGGATAGCCGCCGTTCTCGTCATATGTGGTGATCACGTGCGGGCGGAACTCACGGATGAGCTTCACCAGCGTCCCCGCCGCCTCGTCCACGTCCTGGAGGGCGAAGCAGCCCTCGGGCAGCGGTGGCAGCGGGTCGCCCTCGGGCAGCCCGGAGTCCACATAGCCCAGCCACGCCTGCTGGACGCCCAGGATCTGACGGGCCTCGTCCATCTCCTTGGCCCGCACCTCGTGGATGTGCTCCTCGATGTACGGGTCGCCCTGCAGCTTGGGGTTGAGGATGGAGCCGCGCTCCCCGCCCGTGCAGGTCGCGACCAGCACGTCCACCCCCTCGGACACGTACTTCGCCATGGTCGCCGCGCCCTTGCTCGACTCGTCGTCGGGGTGGGCGTGCACCGCCATCAAACGCAGTTGCTCGGTCAAGACTCATCCTCGGTCAGTGGTCTCGGCCCCCTCCGCCGTTCGGAGACGGCGCCTTCTATAGTGACCGAAGCGGGAGCCTATTCATTCCACCGTTCCCGGGCTCCGGAGGAACACGATGACCGCCACGCGCACCCCTCTCCCCGAGGGCCGGTACGGCCGCTCGGCCGACGAGCGCGCCGACCGTGTGCTCAAGGTCACCGGTGCGGTGCTGGGTGCCGGGCTGCTGGGGCTGCTCGGCTGGTTCGGTTACTCCTCCGTGGCCGGCCAGGACGTGAGCGGCGAGCTGATCAAGTTCCAGGTGGTCTCGGACGAGGCCGTAGAGGCCCATCTCGAAGTCCGCAAGGACGCCGCCACGCCCGGTGTGTGCACCCTCCGCTCCCTCTCCGAGTCGGGTGCCGAGGTGGGCTGGAAGGACATCCGCTTCGATGAGCGCGAGGACCGGATCGACAAGGTCGTGACCGTCCGCACCACGGAGCGCGCCACGGCCGTGGAGCTCCTCGGCTGCCGGCCCGCGCCCGCCGGCTGACCTGCGCACACCCGGACGTACCGGTTTTTCTCCCTTCCCTTTTCCGCCGAAATTGTTAGGCTCGTGGTTTCGCCCACCCTTGAAGGCGCAAACCCTTCGGGTAGGGCGTTGCTTTGTATTCCCAGCACGGACGAGGAGCACCTGTGACCCAGACCAGCGACAACGTCACCTGGCTCACCCAGGAGGCGTACAACCAGCTCAAGGCCGAGCTGGAGTACCTGTCGGGTCCCGCACGCACCGAGATCGCCAAGAAGATCGAGGCGGCTCGGGAAGAGGGTGACCTGCGGGAGAACGGCGGTTACCACGCGGCCAAGGAGGAGCAGGGAAAGCAGGAGCTTCGCATCCGCCAGCTCACCCAGCTGCTGCAGCACGCCAAGGTCGGTGAGACGCCGCCGGACGACGGCGTGGTGGAGCCGGGCATGGTCGTCACGATCGCCTTCGACGGCGACCCGGACGACACCACCACCTTCCTGCTCGCCTCCCGCGAGTACGCCAGCGCGTCGAGCGTGGAGACGTTCTCCCCGCAGTCCCCGCTGGGCCAGGGAGTGAACGGCAAGCGGGTCGGCGACGAGGCACAGTACGAGCTGCCGAACGGCAAGATGGCCTCGGTGAAGATCCTGAAGGCCAAGCCGTACACGGGCTGAGCCCCGAGCACACCCCCGAACGGCGATACCCGCACAGGGCGGAGCCCCCGGTACGGAGAAGACGTACCGGGGGCTCCGCCCTGCGTGGGCCGGGCGGCTGGACCGTCAGACGGCCGCGGAACGGTACTTCCGCACGGCGAGCGTACGGAAGACCGCGATGATGAGCACCGACCACAGGACGGACGCCAGCACCGGGTTCTGCATGGGCCAGGCGTCCGCCACCGGGTAGCCCGCCGGAAGGTTGCCGAACAGCTCCCGGCACGCCTGCACGGTCGCGCTGAAGGGATTCCATTCGGCGATGTGCCGCAGGAAGGTCGGCATGTTGTCGGAGGGCACGAAGGCGTTCGAGATGAACGTCAGCGGGAAGAGCCAGATCAGGCCGCCGGAGGTGGCCGCCTCCGGGGTACGGACGGAGAGCCCGATCAGCGCGCCGATCCAGGAGAAGGCGTAGCCCAGCAACAGCAGCAGGGCGAAGCCCGCCAGCATCTTGAGCACGCCCTCGTGGATCCGCCAGCCGACCAGCAGGGCGACCACGGCCAGCACGACGACCGTCAGCGTCGTCTGCACCAGGTCGGCGAGGGTGCGGCCGGTGAGCACCGCGCCGCGTGCCATGGGCAGCGACCGGAAGCGGTCGATGAGGCCCTTGTGCATGTCGTCCGCGATACCGGCGCCGGCCCCCGCCGTGGCGAAGGTGACGGTCTGGGCGAAGATGCCCGCCATCAGGAACTCCCGGTACAGCTCGGGACTGAGGCTGCCGCCGACACTGATGGAGCCGCCGAACACATAGCTGAACAGCACCACGAACATGATGGGCTGGATCAGCCCGAAGATGATCATCTCCGGGATGCGCATCATCCGGATCAGATTGCGCTTGGCGACGACCAGGGAGTCCTTCGCGGACTGGACGATCCCGCCGCGCGGGCGCGGGGCGGCCGTCGCGGCCTTCGTCTCGGTCACGGCGCTCATGTGGCGGCCTCCTCGGGCTGGGCGTTCTCCTGGCCGCTGCTCTCGGCGGCGTGACCGGTGAGGGAGATGAAGACGTCGTCGAGGGTGGGACGGCGCAGCCCGATGTCGTCGATCTCGACGCCGCGGCCGTCGAGTTCGCGGATGACCTCGGCCAGGAGCTTGGCTCCGCCGGTGACCGGGACGGTGATCCTGCGCGTGTGGTCGTCGACGCTGAGCTCACCCTTGCCGAAGCCGTTCAGCACCTCGGTGGCGGTGGTCACCTGATCCCGCTCGTGCACGACGACCTCGACGCGCTCCCCGCCGGTGCGGGCCTTGAGCTGGTCGGAGGTGCCGCGCGCTATGACCTTGCCGTGGTCGATCACGCAGATGTCGTGGGCGAGCTGGTCGGCCTCCTCCAGATACTGCGTGGTCAGCAGCAGGGTGGTGCCGCCGGCCACGAGCTCCTGGATGATCGACCAGAGCTGCTGCCGGTTGCGGGGGTCGAGGCCGGTGGTCGGCTCGTCCATGAACATCACGGGCGGGCTGACCACGAGGGCGGCGGCGAGGTCGAGACGGCGCCGCATGCCGCCGGAGTAGGTCTTGGCGGGCCGGTCGGCCGCGTCGCTGAGGTTGAAGCGTTCGAGCAGTTCGACGGCGCGGGACTTCGCGTCACGCGCGCTCATCTGGTAGAGCTGCCCGACCATCTGGAGGTTCTCGCGGCCGGTGAGGTATTCGTCGACGGCGGCGAACTGGCCGGACAGGCCGATGGAACGGCGGACTTCGTTGGGGTGCTTGAGCACGTCGATGCCCGCCACGACCGCGGAACCGCTGTCGGGCCGCAGCAGGGTCGTGAGGACCCGTACGGCGGTGGTCTTCCCGGCACCGTTCGGGCCGAGCAGCCCGAGCACCGTGCCTTCGGGGACGTCGAGATCAACGCCGTCCAGTGCCCGCACAGCGCCGAAGGTCTTCACCAGACCTTCGGCGTAAATGGCGCCTGGCATGGAAGTCTCCTGGTGTTATTGACTTTTGAAGATGATTGGTTCGTTCTGCCCGTCTTCTCCGCCGGGCGGCGGACAGCTTCCGCGGCCCGGCGCCGGGGGAGGGAGCGGTGAGGCGGCGCGGGGACCGCCACCTTAGCGCACTCACGATATATCGCGTTAGGCGCACGCGTCTGCTCATCCGCCGGTTCACCCCCGTCCCCCGTCCCCGAGCCCTCACGGCAGAACCGTGTAGCCGGCCTCCCGGATCGCCTCCCGCACCTCGGCGCAGTGCTCCGGACCCTGGGTCTCCAGGCGCAGCTCCACCTCGGCCTCCGAGAGCCCGAGCCGCGGATCGGTCCGGGCATGGCTCACGTCGAGGACGTTAGCGTCCGCCTCTGACAACACCCCGAGAAGCGTCGCGAGGGACCCCGGACGGTCCGTGAGCCGCAGCCGCAGCGACAGATACCGGCCCGCCGCCGCCATGCCGTGCCGCAGGACGTGCTGCAGCAGCAGCGGATCCACGTTCCCCCCGGAGAGCACCGCCACGACCGGGCCCTCGAAGGACTCCGGCTCCGACAGCAGCGCCGCGACCGGACTCGCGCCCGCCGGTTCCACGACGAGCTTGGCCCGCTCCAGGCACAGCAGCAGCGCCCGGGACAGCGCGTCCTCCGTGACCGTACGGACTTCGTCCACCAGTTCGCCAATGATTTTGAACGGCACATCCCCCGGCCGCCCCACCTTGATGCCGTCCGCCATCGTGGACGGCGACTCCAGCGCCACCGGGTGCCCCGCGGCCAGCGAGGGAGGGTAGGCAGCCGCGCCGGCCGCCTGCACGCCGATCACCTTCACCCGCGGCTGCAGCGACTTGACCGCCAGCGCGATCCCCGCCGCCAGCCCGCCGCCGCCCATCCCCACCACGATGGTGCCGACCTCCGGGCACTGCTCCAGGATCTCCAGGCCCACGGTGCCCTGCCCGGCGACGATGTCCCGGTGGTCGAAGGGGTGGATGAACACCGCGCCCGTCTCCCGCGCGTACTCCTGGGCGGCCCGCAGCGTCTCGTCCACCACCTGCCCGTGCGTCCGCACCTCGGCCCCGTACTCACGGGTCGCCGCCACCTTCGGCAGCGGGGCGCCGACGGGCATGAAGACCGTCGAGCGCACGCCCAGCAGGGAGGCCGCCAGTGCGACGCCCTGGGCGTGGTTCCCCGCGCTCGCCGCCACGACCCCGGCCGCGCGCTCCTCCTCCGTCAGCCCGGCGATCCGCACATAGGCGCCGCGCAGCTTGAATGAGCCGGTGCGCTGGAGGTTCTCGCACTTCAGATGGACGGGCGCGCCCACCAGCCGGGACAGATGCCGGCTTCCCTCCATCGCCGTCACCCGGGCGACCCCGGACAGCATCTTGTGCGCGGCGCGCACATCCTCCACGGTGAGCACGGACGGGGCGGCGGACTTGTGGTCCGCGTCACAGCCATTGGTTGCAGCCATGCCGCCAGTCTCGCAGGGCCCTCCGGTCGCGCGCGCCCCGCGGATCACCGCGCCGTGCCGGTGCCACCGGTTCGCCCGGCGCCCGTACGGCTTCCGGCCCCGGCCGCGTAATCTGTGGCCATCCCATCGCCCCTTCACGAAGTGAGCCCAGGCCATGCCCCCCACTCCGGATGTGACGACTCCCCCCGACCGCGGCCTTCTCAACGACCTCCAGCACCAGGTCGCGGTCTTCGCCCGGCGCGCGGAGCAGACCCGGCTCGGCGGCGTCGGGCAGGTGCGGAACTCGATGGACCGCGCCGCCTACCTCCTGCTCAACCGGCTCGACCGGGAAGGCCCCATGGGGGTCAAGGCCCTCGCCGCCGGCATGGGCATCGACTCCTCGACCGTCACCCGCCAGGTCGCGCCGCTCGTGGACACCGGCCTGGTCAAGCGGGCCTCGCACCCCGAGGACGGCCGCGCCGTGGTCCTCGAACTCTCCCCGCGCGGCCAGGCCCGGCTCGACGAGGTGCGCTCCTCCCGCCGGCAGCTGATGGAGCTGCTCACCGAGGACTGGACGGAGGAGGAGCGCACGCTCTTCTGCGGACTGCTCACCCGCTTCAACACCGCGCTGTCGGCCCGCCATCACACGGCGGCGGCCACCGCGCCGCAGGACGTCCCCGGCGCCCCGGGCTCCTGACACCGCCGGACACCATCCGACACCCCTGACGCCTGCGCGTCCTGCGCTTCCCTGCTCCTGACACCACCCGGCGCGTCCCGGCACCTTTCCGGCACCCTCCGGCGCAGCGGCACAGGCTGCACCACCCCACGGCACTCCCCCGCCCCCGGCGGCCCCCGGTCCGCACCTACCGGCCGGTCACCGCGGGCACGCTCTGCCGCCCGCCTCTTGACCGGGCACCCCGGCTGCCGTCCCATGGAGAGCGGGAGGCGCTGTGCGAGAGCGGTGGGAGGAGCAGGACCGCCGCCGGGCCCGGGAGTTCGACGCGTTCGTCGCGGGAGCGGCCGGCCGGCTGCTGCACACCGCCACGCTCCTCACCGGCGACCGGGCCGCCGCCGAGCGGCTGTTGACCGCCGCCCTGGCCCGCACCTACGCCGGATGGGACAAGCTGCGCGGCGAGGACCCGTACGACCTCGCCCGCCGGGAGCTTGCCGCCCGCTACGCGAACACCGCCTGGCGACGGCGCCGGCCGCGCGGCGGGGTCCTCGACGGACTCACCGCGCAGGAGCGGCTGATCGTCGTCCTGCGGCTGCGCGAGGACGTCTCCGAGGAACAGGCCGCGGCCCAACTGGGCCTGCCCGCCGACCGGGTTCGCGCGACCTGCCTGCGCGCGGTCTCCCGGCTGCGCTCGTCCTCCCGGACGGGGCTCGGGACCGGCGCGGAGCGGCGGGCGCGGGGGCGGCGGCGGACCGCGGACGAACCCGCGGACGACGGCCCACCGGGCCGCGCCGCCCCCCGGGCCGTCACCACCGGCTCCGCCGGTGACGGTGGCGCGTGGCGCCGGCCCGGCGGCGCGGGCAGTACGGGCAGCGCAGGCAGTACGGGCAGCGCCGGCCGGGCCCCCACGCGCCCTCGCCCGCCCGCGGCCGGGGAGAGCGGGCCATGAGCTTCCCGGGCCCGCCCGGCCCTTCCGGCCCACCCGGCCCCTCCGGCTACCCGCGTCCCCGCGGCCTGCCCGAACCCCCGGTCCTCCCCGATCTCTCCGGCATACCGGATCACAAGGAGGAGATGGTCCGGCGGATGCTCGACGGCCCGCACCCCCCGGTCCCGCCGGACCTGGGCGCGCGGGCCGCGGCCCGCGGGGTGCGCGCGGTGGCCCGCCGCCGGATGCTGCACGTGCTGGTGGTCGTCCTCGCGGGCGCGGCGGTCGGCGCGCTCCTGGTCTGGGCGGCCGCCACCCAGCCCTGGTCCGCGCCCGAGATCACCACCCCGCCGGTCGGGGGCCTGTGACCTGCGGGTGCCCGGCGAGTGGCCGCGGCTGCCCGGCGAGTGAACGGCCCGCGCGCCGGGGCGTACGCCGGGCGCGCGGGCACCGCCGGGCTCAGCCCAGCGCCTGAGCCAGATCCGCCAGCAGGTCGTCGGCCGCCTCGATGCCGACGGACAGCCGTACGAGGTCGGAGGGCACCTCCAGGGCCGAGCCCGCCGCCGAGGCGTGCGTCATCCGGCCCGGGTGCTCGATCAGCGACTCGACGCCGCCCAGCGACTCCCCGAGAGTGAACAGCCGCGCCCGGTCGCAGACGTCCACGGCCGCCTGCTCACCGCCCGCCACCCGGAACGACACCATTCCGCCGAAGCCCCGCATCTGCTTGGCGGCGGTCTCGTGGCCGGGGTGGTCCGGCAGGCCCGGATAGAGCACCCGCGTCACCTTGGGGTGCCCGGTCAGCATCTCGGCGACACGCTCGGCGTTGGCGGTGTGCCGGTCCATGCGGACGGCGAGGGTCTTGATGCCGCGCAGCACCAGCCAGGCGTCGAACGGCCCGGCGATGGCGCCCATCGCGTTCTGGTGGAACGCCAGTTCCTCGCCCAGCGTGTCGTCACCCACCACCAGGGCGCCGCCGACGACGTCGGAGTGCCCGCCCATGTACTTGGTGGTCGAGTGCACGACGACGTCCGCGCCCAGCGCGAGCGGCTGCTGCAGATACGGGCTGGCGAAGGTGTTGTCGACGACCAGCCGGGCGCCGGCGCCGCGCGCGACCTCGGCGACGGCGGCGATGTCGGTGATGCCCAACAGCGGGTTCGACGGGGTCTCCACCCAGACCACCTTGGTCCGGGGGGTGAGCGCCGCCCGCACGGCCGCCGGGTCGGAGGAGTCTGCGACCGACCACTCGACGCCCCAGCGCTCGACCACCTTGGCGAACAGCCGGAAGGTGCCGCCGTAGGCGTCGTTCGGGATGACCACGTGGTCCCCGGGCTTCAGCAGCGTACGGAGCAGGCAGTCCTCGGCGGCCAGGCCGGAGGCGAAGGCCAGCCCGCGGCGGCCGCCCTCCAGCGCCGCGAGGTTCTCCTCCAGGGCCGTGCGCGTCGGGTTGGCCGAACGGCTGTACTCGTAGCCGCCGCGCAGCCCGCCCACGCCGTCCTGCTTGTACGTGGAGACCTGGTAGATCGGCGGCACCACGGCACCGGTGGCCGCGTCGGCCTCCTGTCCCGCGTGGATGGCAAGGGTCTCGAAGCTCGTGGCTCCGTGCTGCTGGTGCTGGTCGCTCATGAGCCCGAGAGTAGTACCCGCGAGGGCCGCGCCCGGAACTTGAGCGCACCGCCCGCGAGTAGAGAGAGTGGGGGCGCGACACTGGGAGCGCGCCCCGCCGCCCGCGCCCGCACACGGACGGCCCGATCCGCCACCGTGATCTCACAGGACACCGACAGGACCGCCATGGACATGCTCTTCCTCCTTCTCGCCCTGACCATGATCGGCGCTGTCCTGGTCGTCTTCCTGCGGCGCATGCGCGCCGGTGCGCAGGCCGCGGGGGGTTACGGCGCGGCCACCGACCCGGAGCGCTACGGCTTCGCCCCGGTGGAGCTGCTCGACGTACGGCTGCCGGGCCCCGACCGCGAGCTGACCGAGACCCTCGACGAGCTGACGCGCACCCAGGACTGGCGCCCGGCGCAGCGGCTCCTCGCCGCCACCGCGGACCACGAGCTGCGCTGGCAGCGGGTGCAGAGCCTGGCCGGGGCGGCCTCCCACGAGCTGGCGGAGCGCCCCGGGGAGGGCGGCCGGTGGCTGCGGACCTGGCGGGTCGAGGCCCCGAAGGACGCCGGGGCCGCGCTGGTGCACGCCGAGTTCCTGGTGCACCAGGCCCGGCAGACGGCAGCCGTCTCCGGTGCCGGCTCGGACGAGCACCGGATCATCCTGGAGGAGGCGCGCTCCGTGTGCGCCGACGCCGCGCTGCTGGCGCCGGGCGACCCCACCCCGTACATCGTCGAACTGGCGATCGCCCGCGGTCTCGGCTACCGGCAGGCGGACTTCGAGGAGCTGTGGAGCACGGTCACCGCGCGTGCCCCGCACCACATGGGCGCGCATCTCGCCGCGCTGCACTACTGGTGCGCGAAGTGGCACGGCTCGAAGGAACTCGCGGACGTCTTCGCGCAGCGCGCGGCGGCCACGGCCCCGGAGCGGAGCCTGCTGCCCGCGCTGCCGCTGTTCGCCGTCTTCGAACACCTGCCGGAGGTCAACACCGTCAGCAGCCTCTACCGGAGCGACGTCGTCACCAAGGCGGTCGAGGGCGCCCTCTACGCGGTCCGCGGTGCGCCCGCCGAGCATCCGGTGATGCCGCACGTCCGGCATCTGCTGGTGTGGTTCCTGGTGCGCGCGGAGCGCTGGGCCGACGCCATGGAACAGCTGGCGCACGTGGACGGCCATGTGGGCGCGGTCCCGTGGTCGTACGGCGCGAACCCGGCGGCCGAGTACGCGGCCCACCGCGCCCTGGCCGTCGCGGGCTGGGAGTCCACGGGCGGCACCCCGGCGACGATGCCGCGCTGAGCCGGGTCCGGGGCCGCCGGGGTGCCGCCCGTGCCCCCGCGCCGGGCAGGCACGGAGCGACGCGGCCCCGCCGCCCGGGCGGGGGACCGGCAGCCCGCCGCCGTCCGCGCGTCGGGGTCGTCCCGGACGGGACGAGTGACGGAGAGCGGCGCCCGGTGCGGGACGGCCCGGCGAAGCGGCGACCCGTGACGCCACCTCGCGCGGGGCGCGCCGGCCTCACGGCCGGATGTCCACCGGATGCGGAATCCCCGGCACGCGCCGTACGTTCTCCGGAGCGGACACCGAGCCGAGGAGCGCACCTGATGTTCTGGACCCGCACGCCGCAGCTGCCCACCCCCGAACAGGCCCTCGAAGGCCGCCCGGAGCCGGGGTACACGGTCCCCGACCGTCACACGGTCCTCGGCAACCCCCTCCTCGGCCCGTACCCGGAAGGGCTGGAGATCGCAGACTTCGGCCTCGGCTGCTTCTGGGGCGCCGAACGCAAGTTCTGGCAGACCCCCGGCGTCTGGACCACACTCGCCGGCTACCAGGGCGGCTACACGCGCCACCCCGCGTACGAGGAGGTGTGCAGCGGCCTGACCGGCCACACCGAGGCGGTCCGCGTCGTCCACGACCCGGAGGCCGTCTCCTACGAGGCCCTGCTCAAGCTCTTCTGGGAGTCGCACGATCCCACGCAGGGCTTCCGCCAGGGCAACGACGTCGGCACCCAGTACCGCTCGGCGATCTACACCCACTCCCCCGCCCAGCAGGCGGCCGCGGAGTCCTCCCGCGACGCGTACCAGGCCGTCCTGACCGCCCGCGGCTACGGCACGATCACCACCGAGATCCTCCCGGCCGACACCCGCCCCTTCTACCCGGCGGAGCCCTACCACCAGCAGTACCTCGACAAGAACCCGAACGGCTACTGCGGCATCGGCGGCACGGGCGTCTCCTGTCCGGTCGGCGTCGCGAAGGCGGACGGCTGAGCGGCGCCTCTCCGGGCACGGACCGTCAGAGCTTGCCGCCCACCAGAACCGTGCGGTGGCCGCCCAGCGCGCGGGCGAAGCGTTCGAGGAAGCCGGGGCTGAACGCGGGCCAGTCCCAGAACTCGAAACCCAGGTAGCCGAAGGCGTAGTAGTCGCCGTCCCAGCTCCACGCGGTCAGATCGCCGGCGCGGCGGCAGCGCGGGCAGGTGACGGCGGCCCGGCCCGTGTCGTGCCAGGTGTCGATGGCCTTGCCGAAGGGTTCGTACGCGTCCTCGATCACGTCCCAGTCGTCCGTGTACAGGTCCACCCGGCCGGAGCAGTGAGGACATGCCGCGAACGCGGCGTCGCCCTGGCCGCCGTGGAAGACGGTCCGGCCGGTCTCGATGTTGAGCCCGTCGGTGGGCTCCCAGTCCTCCGCTCCGACCGCGTCCGCCCAGCGGGGGCCGGGCGGGTGCCCCAGCGGCGCCCCGAGGACGCAGTCGGTGCGCTCGGCCCGGACGATCCCCTGCCCGATCAGCCAGTCGAGGCCCCTGGCCGCGATGGCCGGCGCGTCTGCCTGCGTGGCGTCCAGGTCGACGACCGTCTGGAAGTGGCTTCCCATACGCCGACAGTAAGCCAGGCCATGTGGGTTGACGCATCGGGGCGAAAGACCAGTGCGAGCCTCCCTCAACCGCTCCCGGCGGCTGACGGGGCGTCGCGCCCCCCGCCGCAGGCAACATGCGAGTTCCACGCGGCAGACCCGTGCACGCAAGAAGCGTCCTGATCGGTCAGGATTCGAGAAGCGCAGCTCACGGAGGCGGCCCTAATCTGCCGGACATGGACATCACCATTCACACGAGTTTCCTCCCGCACGACGACCCGGACGCGTCGCTCGCCTTCTACCGGGACGTCCTCGGCTTCGAGGTCCGCAACGACGTCGGGCAGGGCAAGATGCGCTGGATCACCGTCGGCCCGCCCGGTCAGCCCGACACCTCAATCCTTCTGGCGCCGCCGGCCGCCGACCCGGGGATCACCGAGGACGAGCGCCGCACCATCACCGAGATGATGGCCAAGGGCACCTACGGCTGGATCCTTCTGGCCACCAGGGACCTCGACGACACGTTCGAAAAGGTGCAGGCCGGTGACACCGAGGTCGTACAGGAGCCGACCGAACAGCCTTACGGCATCCGGGACTGCGCCTTCCGCGACCCCGCGGGGAACCTGGTCCGCATCCAGGAACTGCGCTGAACCTCGCGGGCACCGATGCGGCCGAACGCCTGGGGTGCCTGCCACGGCGGGCACCCCGGGCGTTCGTGAACGCTGGTGGAAGACGAGACAAGGGGGAGCGTTCTCATGTGTCAGCCCGAGTGGCGGCGTGCCCGCGTCCAGGCACAGCGCCTGTCCGATCTCGCGCGGCTGCGCCGCGTTCGCGACCGGATCGACAGGGAGTACGCGCAGCCGCTGAACGTGGAGGCGCTCGCCCGGGGCGTGCACATGTCCGCCGGGCACCTCAGCCGGCAGTTCCGGGCCGCCTATGGTGAGTCGCCGTACGCGTACCTGATGACGCGTCGCATCGAGCGCGCGACGGCACTGCTGCGGCGCGGCGACCTCAGTGTCACCGAGGTCTGCTTCGCGGTCGGCTGCGCGTCGCTGGGCACGTTCACCACCCGCTTCACCGAACTGGTCGGCATGCCGCCCGGGGCCTTCCGGCGCCGGGCGGCGGACGCGGCGGAGGCGGGGGAGGCCGGCCGTGCCGATGCCGCGGACGCGGCACATGACGCGGCTTCCGCGAGCACGGTGCGCACGGTGGAGGGGATGCCGGCGTGCGTGGCGAAGCAGGTGGCGAGACCGGTCAGGAATCGAGAGGCTCCGGTCGCCGAGCGGCACCTGCCGTGAAGGTCACGGCGATCACCGCGTCCGCCGGCGTCCGACAAGGCCGGTCGGGGACGGAACCGGCGGCGAACACGGCCAGGCCGTGGCAGACGCGCTGCCGATGCCCCGGAGAGGCCCCGCCGGACGGTGGCTGCGTCCGGCGGGGCCGTGGCTCAGCGGAAGTTCACGTCACTGCAGATGTAGTACGACTGGTCCGCGTGCGAGGCCTGCCAGATCGTGTAGACGACGTGGTGCCCGCTGCGGCCCGGGGCGCGGATGTCGACCGGCATGGTGCCGCTCGGCGCGATCCTGCCCGTCTCCGCCACCAGTTCGAGATCGCCCCAGCCCAGCCGTTGTGTGGCCGGGGCGAAGCCCTGTTTGGTGACGTAGACCCGGATGTAGTCCGCGCCGTGATGCGCCTGGTCCGTCAGCGTCACCGTGAAAGCGGCGCCAACGTCTTTGGTCTTCCACGGCCCGGGCGTGTCCATCGAGGCGTAGCGGCCGTCCCCGGTCAGGCCCGCGCTGCACAGCTGCCCGTCCGGGATCGCGCCCTGGTGGTCGCCGCCCACGTTCTCCCGGTACAGCCCGTTCCAGTTCCACATCGCGTTGGTGTCGTCCTGCCACGCCTGCCAGCACATGGGGTCCTGCTGCTCCATGGCCGGGTTCTGGAAGTCGCTGCCCCAGCGCGCCCAGCAGCCGTAGTTGCGGGACGGCGGGTCGGTGACCGAGCCGTGGGCGACAGCGGTGCCCGACCAGGGGATCAGAAACAGCAGCGCCGCGGACAGGAGGGTGAGGACGCGAAGCGGCCACGGAGAGGGGTTTGCGGGGTCATGCCAATGCATCGGCGATCTCCGCCTTCCGGCTGTGGGCTTCGGAATTGGGAGCGCTCCCACACCTACCCGGCTGTGTGAAGCGTCAAACGCTTCCCCCGGGGCCCGGAGACGGAGTCCGCCGGGGGCCTGCTGCTCGCCGGCCGCCCGTACCCGCCCCGGGCCGCGCGCACCCCCGCCGACGACCGGTCCCCGGCACCACACCCGCCCCCTCGGTCACAGGCTGCCGCCGCCGGGGGGCGTGGGCGCGGTGTGTGGGCCATGCTGTTGTGATGACTCAGGTGCGCGCCGAGATTCTGGTGAATGGCACATGGCTTCCGGTGTATTCGATCCACTCCGCCCCCCACCTGGAACACGAGCCCACCGTCCTCGAACCGGTTTCGGCCGACGAGACCATGGTCGATCTCGTTCTGCGGCCCCGGCTGGAGAAGTGCCTGCAGTGACTCCACCCACGACTGAAGTCGCGGGCTTCCTGTGGCGGTGGCTATGCACCGTCACAGAGGACCAGCCCGGCCCTGTGTGCGACGTTGAGCGCGCC
>NZ_JOID01000014.1 GCF_000719865.1 Streptomyces albus subsp. albus | reverse complement strand
CGGGGCCCCGGTTCCGGGGCGGGTGGCTCGGGCGCGAACGCAGCGGTGGGGGCCCCGGCCTGCCGGCCGGGGCCCCCACCGCTGCGTTCGCGCCCCTTCCGGGGCTGCTCCGGGCGGCCGGCCGTCAGTGAGGGGAGCCGCGGCTCCGCCGCCCGGGTGTGCCGCTCAGACCTGGCCGCGCCAGGCACCGGTCTCGACGCCGCGGGACTCGATGAAGGACTTGAAGCGGCCCAGGTCCTGCTTGGCCTGCTTCTTCACGAAGCCCACCTTGTCCCCGACCTTGTCGGTGATGCCCTGCGGGTCGTGGTCGAGCTGGAGCATGACCTTCGTCCGCTTGTCGTCCAGGCGGTGGAAGGTGACCACGCCGGCCTGCTTGACCTCGCCCTCGACGGTGGTCCAGGCGACGCGCTCGTCGGGGATCTGCTCGGTGATCTCGGCGTCGAACTCCCGCTTGACGCCCGCGACCTCCGTCACCCAGTGCGTCCGGGTCGGCGTCCGCTGCTCGATCCGCTCGACGCCCTCCATGAACTGCGGGAAGTCCTCGAACTGGGTCCACTGGTCGTACGCGGTGCGCACGGGGACGTCGACCTCGACGGATTCCTCGACCTTCGACATGTCGGTGTGCTCCTCACCTCGGGGGATTCCGTGTACACGGCTCCGCCTGCCCCGGGGCCGGCGGCCGATGCGTACCGGAATGCAGGAATCCGGTCATGAGGTCCGCCGCCGGGCGCTCACCGGTCTGCCGGGGCCGCCGTCCGGTGCGGCACCGGTGCGTCAGTGGAGCAGCTTCAGACCCGCCACGCAGCCGACGATCCCCGCGAGCAGCAGCAGCTTGACGGGGGACACCGTCTCGCTCCCCGATGCCATTGCCCAGCCCGCCGTGAGGACCGCGCCGATGCCGACCCAGACCGCGTAGCCGGTGCCGACCGGCACCTCCCGCAGGGCGTAGGCGAGGCCCGCCATGCTCAGCGCCAGCGCCACCGCGAAGACCACGCTGGGCCAGAGCCTGCTGAACCCCTGGGACCGGTCCAGCGCCGTGGCCCATACCGCCTCCAGCACACCGGACAGGATCAGCACCGTCCAGGCCATCGCCCACTCCCCGCACGCCGTCTCGCCGCCGCGGACCGGTCCGCTCCGGGGCCGGCCGCCTTCCCGGCCAACATCTCACACGGCGGCGGCCCGGCCCGGCCGAGGGCGCCGCGACCAGCGCGTACGGCACCCGCGGCGGGGCGCCGGAGCACCGGGCGCGGCGGTGGGAGGCGGCGCCGGAGAAAAAAACTTCCGGCACCCACCCATCCGCCCCGCCGCCGGTTCCGAATGAGGGATGCAGGCGGATCACTCAACCGGGTCCGCGTCCGAGACCGCGCACCGGCCGCTGCACCGCAGGGGCCACCGGAAGGGATGCACCAGACATGACAGCCAAGCGCACCACACGGCTTGCGGCCCTCGTCGCCCTCCCCATGGCCCTGGCCCTGGGCACCTCGTCGGCCGCGACGGCCGCCGGGCCGAAGGGTTTCCAGATCGACCTCTCGCAGCTCAACAACTCCCGCGCGTCCGGCACCGCCATGCTGAGCCTCGACGGCACCGAACTGACCGTCAAGATCGAGTCGCAGGGCCTGACACCCGGTCAGCCGCACGCGCAGCACATCCACGGCTCCACGGAAGGGCACGACTTCACCTGCCCGGACATCACCGCCGACAAGGACGGGGACGGCATCGTCACCACCAGCGAGGGGCTGCCCGTCTACGGCAACATCAACATCTCGCTGACCGTGGACGGTGACACGACCCCGGACAGCGGCCTCGCCGTCGACCGGATGCCCGTGGCCGAGGCCGACGGCACGCTCTCCTACGAGCGCACCATCACGGTCTCCCAGGACGTCGCCGACCACATCCAGGACCTGCACGTGGTGCAGCACGGCATCGACCCCAACGGCAACAACAAGTACGACTTCGGCGTCGGCAAGAGCGACCTGGACCCGAAGCTTCCGCAGGAGGCCACCGCACCGGCGGCCTGCGGCCTGGTCAAGGGCGCCGCGGTCGGCTCCGTACCCGCCGGCGGCGTGGAGACCGGGACGGCGGCCGCCTCCCCGTCCGGCGTCCAGAGCCGCGGCATGGCCGCCGTCGGCGCGGCGACGCTCGTCGCGGCCGCGGGCACCGTCGTGGTGACCCGGCGCAGGCGTGCCGCGCAGGATGGCTGACCCGAGGCCGGCATGAGCAGCTACCCGAACCCCCGGAGGTCCCCCGTGAACCGTGGCCGCAAGCGCGCCCTGTTCGTCTTCGTGTTCGTCGTGGTGTCGGCGACCCTTGTCGGCCTGATCCTGACCGTCCAGAGCCGGGCCTCGTCCGACGAGGCGGCCGGCACGGCCCCGCCCGCCGCTCCGGGGAACGGGGCGGCCGGGAACGGCGCGGCCGAGGGCGGCGAGCAGCCCGCCGGCGGGCCGGCCGGGGGCGCCGAGCCGCTGGGGGCCTCCCGGCCGCAGCGGATCTCCATACCCGAGCTGGGCGTCACCTCCACGCTGGAGAAGCTGAACCTGGGCGCCGACGGGGAGATGAAGACCCCGCGCGACCCGTTCAAGGCGGGCTGGTACGAGCCCGGGCCGGCGCCCGGCGCCATGGGACCGGCCGTCATCGCGGGCCACGTCACCTGGAACGGCGAGCCGTCGGTCTTCCACAAGCTGTCCACGCTGAAGCGGGGCGACCGCATCGAGGTGGCCCGGGAGGACGGAAAGACAGCCGAGTTCACGGTCGACAAGATCGGCCAGTATCCGAAGAACGAGTTCCCGACCGTCGAGGTGTACCGCAATCTCGACCACGCCGGACTCCGCCTCATCACCTGCGGCGGCGAATTCTCCGAGTCGGACAACCGCTACTCCGACAACGTGGTCGTCTTCGCCTCCCTGGCCGGCAGCCGCGCCTGACCACCCGCCCCGGCCCGCCGCCGCGGACGTGCGGCCGGGCGGGCCACCGGAGCCGGCGGCCGCCGCCGGCGATCCCCTCCACGGGCCGGCTCCCCCCATGGCCGGCCGGGGCCGGTGCGGCCGCCGGACTTCCCCCGGCAGCCGCACCGGGCGTGTGCGGTACGGTCCGCGCCGTGTATCCGGCGCGGGCTCCGCGGCCGTACGGTGACGCGGCGCGGCCCGGGCGCCCGCCCGCCCACCCGGGCGCCCCCCGGACGCGGAAACGTTTGCGAGATCATGGTCGCTGTACAGCACGGAATGCTCCGTGACCCGACCCCTGAAGGACCACCACAGTGACCACGACGGCCGCCCATCCCCCGATCTACCAGCAGCTGGTGAACGAACAGGGCGACATCCTCGCCGACACCCGGGCCGCCGCCGAGGAGATCCTGCGCGAAGCGGCCGAGGCGCTGGACTGGAACGGTCCCGGCATCCACCGCCAGCGCCGGATACGGGAACAGGGCCGCTGATCCACGCGGCTCCGCGCCACCCCGGGACCCTCCCGGGGCGGGCGGGGGCGGCCCGGTGGAGCCGGCGCGGTTCACCGGCCGCGCAGCCGCTCCGTCTCCCGCCGTTCCCGCTTGGTGGGGCGCCCCGCGCCGCGATCACGGCGCGGGGCCACCATGAGCTCCTCGCGCGGGGGCGG
This sequence comes from Streptomyces albus subsp. albus, assembly GCF_000719865.1. Taxonomy (GTDB): domain Bacteria; phylum Actinomycetota; class Actinomycetes; order Streptomycetales; family Streptomycetaceae; genus Streptomyces; species Streptomyces albus_E. The sequence goes on along the minus strand of NZ_JOID01000014.1, from coordinate 161,518 downwards.
CGGCGGGCTGTTGTCCACATAGGCCTCCGCCGCGACGGGCGCCCCGACCCGCTTCCGCAGCAGGCGCGTCACGACGACGACCCGCTCTCGGCCGGCGGCGCGCAACCGCACCTCGTCGCCCGCCTTGACGGGATGGGCGGGCTTGACGCGCTCGCCGTTGACCCGGACATGGCCGGCCCGGCAGGCGGAGGCGGCCATCGAGCGGGTCTTCGTCAGCCGTACGGACCAGATCCAGCTGTCGACGCGTACGGCTCCCTCGTCCGAAACCATGCCCCGACCCTACCGTCGGCGTCCTCGGCCGTGCCCTGACCGGGAGGGCGTCATCCCCGGCGGTGCTGTTCGATCAGGAGGCGGGCCATCGCCCGGGCCCGGCGGGCGGCATCGGGGTCCCCCTCGGTCGCGGAGATGATCGACCCCTTCATCAGAATGTGCCAGGAGCGAGCGAAGTCCTCCGTGTCCCGGAGACCGGCCTCGTCTGCGAGGACGCGCACGACGCTCCGTATGGTGGCCAGGTACTGGATGCAGGCCCGGCCGAGCGGGTGCTCCGACCGCATTTCCAGCAGCACGTTGATGAACGCGCAGGCGTCGAAATCCGCGCTCCGGAACCATCCGTCGAAGACGTCGAAGATCGCCAGCAGGCGTTCCTCCGGGGTGTTCCCGAGACGACGGGCCTCCGCCTCGACAAAACCGAGCGTCCAGTTTTTCTCGCGCATCTCCAGAAACGCCAGAACCAGGGCGTCCTTCGACGGAAAATGCCGGTAGAGGGTGGCTTTCGCCACCTTCGAGCGGCGGATCACCTCGTCGATGCCCACGTCCCGGACACCGCGGCGGGAGAACAATTCATAGGCCGTGCCCAGAATGCGCTCGCGGGCCGCTGCGGAAGAGACGGAATCTGCAATCCCTGTGGTCATGGTGGGACCCAGTGTAAACGTGGACAGGAGCCCGGAACTGTGAGCATCATGAGGCCATGACTTCAGAGACAGACCGGTCTGCCCCGCCCCGCGTCCACGCGGGGGTCCACACCAGCATCCGGGCCCCCGGAGGTGATGCCGTCGTGGCGCCGTGGGGAGAGGTCGACTACGACTCCGCGCCCCTCCTCTACCGGGCCGTGAACGGGCTGACCTCCGGCGACGGCAGGGTGGTCCTGGACATGGCCGACGTCACCTTCATGGACATCGCCGGACTGCACTTCCTCCGATTCCTGCACTCCTACGGCGAAGAGCACCGCAGGCTGATCACGACGGTCAACTGGGGCCGCCAGCCGCAGCGCGTGCTGACCCTGGCCGGGTCGCTGATCGACGAGCCGCCGCTCACGGCCGGCCGCTGACCCACCGCCGCCGACTCTTCCCCCCCCATCACCGGGGCCGCTGGACCGGGACGGCGCTGAGAGCGCCCACGCGTCCGGCCGCCGCACACGAACGCCGCCGGGCGGGCCCCCGAGCCCCCGGCACCGGCTGATCCCCCGCACACCGCCGCCCCCGCCGCGCGCACACCGCCGGCCCGCCGGGTGCCCCCTCTTTCTCGCGGTGCTCCCGCGCACCTCCCCCCCTTCCTCCCGGACTTTCCGGCCGTGCTCCCGGCCGCTTTCCGCGCAGTCCGGCGGGCCGGACCGCCCGCTTCGCCCGGCGCGGTCCGTCCCCGGTTCTCCTTCCGCGCAGTTCCCGGCTTCCGCGCGTCGTCCGGCGCGGGTCCGCCCACTCCCCGTTCGGCTGAGCCGGGCTGGCGCCTCGCGCCGGGCGTGCCAGAGTGGGGGCGCGGCACGCCCGCCCGCGTCCGCGCCGACACCCGCCGCTGCCGCCGGCGGCGGGCCGACTCCGGGAGGCCGATGTGGGGACGGGGACGGACGGGGACGGGCCCGCGCCGCGCTGCCTGGTGACCGGGGCCACCGGATACATCGGCGGCAGGCTGGTGCCGGAACTGCTGGCCGCGGGATTCTCCGTACGCTGCCTGGCGCGCACCCCGGGAAAGCTCCGCGACCACCCCTGGGCCGCCCGCGTCGAGGCAGTACGGGGGGACGTGACCGACGCCGAGTCGGTCCGGGCCGCGATGAGCGGGGTGGACGTGGCCTATTACCTCGTGCACGCCCTCGGCGCCGGAGCCGGGTTCGAGGAGACGGACCGCCGTGCGGCCCGGATCTTCGCCGAGGAGGCGCGGCGCGCCGGTGTCTCGCGGATCGTCTATCTGGGCGGGCTGACGCCCGAGGGGGTGCCCGAGCGGGAGCTCTCGCCGCATCTGCGGTCCCGGGCCGAGGTGGGGCGGATCCTGCTGGACGGCGAGGTGCCGGCGGCGGTCCTGCGGGCGGCGGTCGTCATCGGCTCCGGCTCGGCCTCCTTCGAGATGCTGCGGCATCTCACCGAGCGGCTGCCGGTGATGGTCACGCCCCGATGGGTCCGTACCCGGATCCAGCCCATCGCCGTACGGGACGTGCTGCGGTACCTCGTGGGCTGCGCCCGGCTCCCCGCGGAGGTGCACCGGGCCTTCGACATCGGCGGCCCGGAGGTGACGACGTACCGGGAGATGATGCGGCGGTACGCGCGAGTGGCCGGGCTGCCCCGGCGGCTGATCGTCACCCTGCCGCTGCTGACCCCGGGGCTGTCCAGCCACTGGATCGGGCTGGTCACGCCGGTTCCCGCGCCGCTGGCCCGCCCGCTCACCGAGTCACTGCGCCACGAGGTGGTCTGCCACGAGCACGACATCGCCCGGTACGTCCCGGACCCGCCGGAGGGGCTGACCGGTTTCCGGCGGGCGCTGGAGCTGGCCCTCCAGCGGATCAAGGAGGCCGACGTCGCCACCCGCTGGTCCTCCGCCTCCGTTGCCGGCGCCCCCAGCGACCCGCTGCCGACCGACCCGGACTGGGCCGGCGGCGATCTCTACACGGACCACCGGGAGCGGCTCGTCGAGGCCTCGCCCGAGGCCCTGTGGCGGGTGATCGAGGGGATCGGCGGTGAGCACGGCTGGTACTCCTTCCCGCTGGCCTGGGCGGTGCGGGGCTGGGCCGACCGGGCCGTCGGCGGGGTCGGGCTGCGGCGCGGGCGCCGGGACCCGCACCGGCTGCGCGTGGGCGACTCGCTCGACTTCTGGCGGGTCGAGGAGATCGAGCCGGGCCGGCTGCTTCGGCTGCGCGCGGAGATGCGCCTGCCGGGGCTCGCGTGGCTGGAGATGACGGCCGACCGCGACGACCGGGGCCGGACCGTGTACCGGCAGCGCGCGCTCTTCCATCCGCACGGCTTCGCCGGCCGCCTCTACTGGTGGAGCGTCTCCCCCTTCCACGCCCTGGTGTTCGGCGGAATGGCCCGGAACATCGGTGGCGCCGCCGAGCGGTCCGCCCGCGTCGAGGCCGGGACGGACGGGCTCTTCGGAGGGAGGCGCCGGGGCGCCGGAGGCGGCCGGAGCGGCGCGTCCGCGCACAGCAGGTGATCCGGCCGGCCGCGGGCGCCGGGGCCCGCCTCCGGGATCGTGTCCCTCGTCTCGCGCGGCGGCGGGCGGGCCGGGCGGCTCCCGGAGCCGGGACTGACGGCTCGCGGGGTGCGGCCTCGCCCGGGGCCGCCGGCAGGGCGGCCCGGGGCCCGCCGCCCCGCTCCGTCCGCCGTCCGCCGTGCCCGGCTACGGGCGCGGGCGGGGGCGGGGCCGGAGCGGGGCGGGCGGGCGCCGCGCCGCCCGTGTCACCGGCGGGAACTCACCAACGAGCGGTCACCAGCGGCCGTGCACCTGCGTGCGGATGTGCCGGTCGTACAGCTCGCCGACCGCGTCCAGGGTGGCCCGCGACAGCGGCGGCAGCGCGGCGGCCTCCGCGTTCGCCCGCGCCTGCTCGGGCGAACGGGCGCCGGGGATCACCGACGTGACGCCGGGCTGCTGGATGATCCAGCGGAGCGCCGTCTGGGCCGGTGTGGCGCCCTCGGGGGCCAGCTCCGCGAACTCGGCGGCGGCTTCGACCCCGGTGGCGAAGTCCACACCCGAGAAGGTCTCGCCCTGGTCGAACGCCTCACCGTGGCGGTTGTACGTCCGGTGGTCGTCCGCGGAGAAGACGGTGTCCCGGGTGTAGCGGCCGGACAGCAGCCCGGAGGCCAGCGGCACCCGGGCGATGATGCCCACGCCGGCCTCGGCGGCGGCGGGGAGGACCCGCTCCAGCGGCTTGAGCCGGAACGGGTTGAGGATGATCTGCACGCTCGCCGTCCCCGGCCGGGCGATGGCGGCCAGCGCCTCCTCGCAGGTCTCGACGCTCACCGCGTACGCGGCCACCCGCTTCTCGGCCACCAGGGTGTCGAGGGCGTCGAAGACGGCGTCCGAGGAGTACACCGGGGTGGGCGGGCAGTGGAGCTGCACCAGGTCGAGGGTGTCCACGCCCAGGTTGGCCCGTGAACGGTCGGTCCAGGCGCGGAAGTTGTCCAGGTTGTAGTGCTCGGGAAGCTGCTCCGCCCGGCGGCCCATCTTGGTGGCGGTGAAGATCCCGGCGTCGGGGCGCTCGCGGAGATACCGGCCGATCAGCTGCTCGCTGCGGCCGTCACCGTACACGTCCGCCGTGTCGAAGAAGGTGACGCCGGACTCCACCGCGGCGTCCAGCACGGCGAGGGCGTCCTCCTCCCGGACCTCGCCCCAGTCCGCTCCGAGCTGCCATGTTCCCAGTCCGACGACGGACACCTCGCGGCCCGTCCTGCCCAGTACTCGCTGTTCCATGGGTTCGATCCTACGTTCGCCCAAGCGGGTCCGGACCGGCCGGCGGAGCGGCGGCGCGGCCGGGGCGGGGCCGCTGACCGGGAAGATTGCGCCGTGAAGGCCAGGGTAGCCGCAGCGTTTGTACGGAGTTTTCCACAGGGCGGAGGCACTGGTGAGCCAAGCGAATATTTTCGTCATCGGGATGGACGAGGGAAATCTGGACACGCTCGAGGACGTCCCGCTGGCCGTGAACTATCGTTTCCATCCCCTGCTGACCATTCAGGAACTCCAGGTCGGCGACATTCCCGTGGTGGAACTGATCGAAAAGGCGCAGGCGCAGCTCGACGCGTTCGAGGGAAGCATCGACGCCATCGTCGGCTACTGGGACTTCCCGGTGAGCACGCTCGTGCCCATTCTCTGCGAGCGCTATGGACTGCACAGCACGAGCCTGGAATCCATCGTCAAGTGCGAGCACAAGTACTGGAGCCGGCTGGAGCAGCGGAAGGTCATCGACGAGCACCCGCGATTCGCGGTGCTGGACCCCTTCTCGGAGCCCGAGCCGCCCGCGGGCCTGTCCTTCCCGATGTGGCTCAAGCCGGTCAAGTCCTTCTCCTCCGAGCTGGCCTTCGGCGTCAAGGACGAGAAGGAGTTCCACGCGGCGATCGGCGAGATACGCGAGGGCATTTCCCGCATCGGAAAGCCCTTCGAGTACATCCTCGACAAGCTGGAACTGCCCGCGGAGGTCGAGGAAGCCGGCGGGCAGGCGTGTCTGGCCGAGGAGTCGCTGAGCGGCGAGCAGTTCGCCGCCGAGGGCTACGTCCACAACGGCGAGGTCACCGTGTACGGCGTCCTCGACTCCGTCAACTACCCGGACTCCCCCTGCTTCCTCCGCCACCAGTACCCCTCCCAGCTGCTGCCCGGGTCCGTCGTGGAGCGGATCAAGGACGTGTCGAAGCGGGTCATCACGCAGATCGGGATGGATTCCGCGACGTTCAGCATCGAATACTTCTACGACAAGGAGACCGATGAGCTGAATCTGCTGGAGATCAATCCACGGCATTCGCAGTCGCACGCCGAGATGTTCGAGTTCGTCGACGGCGTGCCCAACCACCACTGCATGCTCAGCCTGGCTCTCGGGCAGGATCCGCGCCTGCCGCAGGGCGAGGGCCCGTACGAGGTGGCCGCCAAGTGGTACTACCGGCGCTTCGAGGACGGTGTGGCGCGGCGGGTGCCGACGGAAGAGGAGATCGAGCGCCTGCAGGAGGAGATCCCCGGGGTCAAGATCGAGATCGTGCCCGAGAAGGGACAGCGGCTCTCGGACCTCCCGGGCCAGGACAGCTACAGCTTCGAACTCGCCCACCTCTTCATCGGCGCGGACAGCGAGGAAGAGCTCTGCGAGAAGTACGACCGGTGTGTGGCGGCGCTTCCCTTCGAATTCGACGCCGCACCCGAGGAGGAGCGCGACTGATTCATGCGAGCCGTCACCAGCCTGCCCTGCGCGATCAAGGAAGAAGAGCACGTTTGGATCCCGGCCTCGGACGGCACCCGGCTGTCGGCCCGGATCTGGCGGCCGACCGCCTCGGACGACGAGCCGGTGCCCGCGGTGCTGGAGTACATCCCGTACCGCAAGCGTGACCTCAGCTCCGTGCGCGATTCCATCCACCACCCCTATATGGCCGGTCACGGCTACGCCTGCGTCCGGGTGGACATCCGCGGCACCGGCGAGTCCGAGGGCGTGCTCACCGACGAGTACCTGGAGGTGGAGCAGACCGACGCCGAGGACGTCCTCGCCTGGCTCGCCGAGCAGCCCTGGTGCGACGGCCGCACCGGCATGATGGGCATCTCCTGGGGGGCGTTCAGCGCCCTCCAGGTCGCGGCCCGCCGGCCGCCGAGCCTCCGGGCGATCGTCATCGCGTCGTTCACCGACGACCGGTACGCCGACGACATGCACTACATGGGCGGCTGTCTGCTCTCGGACAACCTGGCCGAGGCGGGCACCATGTTCGCCTACGCCACCTGCCCCCCGGACCCCGCCCTCGTCGGGGACCGCTGGCGCGACATGTGGCGGGAGCGCCTGGAGAACGCCCGCCCCTGGGCCCTGGAGTGGCTGCGCCACCAGCGGCGCGACGCGTACTGGCGGCACGCCTCGGTCTGCGAGGACTACTCCGCCGTGCAGGTGCCGGTGCTGGCCTCCAGCGGCTGGGCGGACGGCTACTCCAACGCCGTGACCCGGCTGCTGGAGAACCTGGAAGTCCCCCGCCGCGGACTGATCGGCCCCTGGTCGCACAAGTACCCGCACCTCGGCGAGCCGGGCCCGGCCATCGGCTACCTCCAGGAGGTCGTCCGCTGGTGGGACCACTGGCTCAAGGGCGTGGACAACGAGGCCATGGACGGGCCGATGCTGCGCACCTGGATGCAGGAGAGCGTGCCGCCCTCCACCTCCTACGAGGAACGCCCCGGCCGTTGGGTCGGCGAGCCGGCCTGGCCCTCGCCGCACATCGAGCGGCTGTCCCATCCGCTGAGCCCGCACCGGATCGGCGCGCCGGGCGAGACGGTGGCCGGCGAGACGGAGATGACGGTGCAGTCGCCGCTGTCCGTCGGGCAGTTCGCCGGCAAGTGGGCCTCGTACAACGCCCCGCCGGACCTGCCCTACGACCAGCGGGAGGAGGACGGCGGGTCGATGGTCTTCGACACCGACCCGCTGCCCGAGCGGCTGGAGATCCTGGGCGCGCCGACGGTGGAACTCGACCTGTCCGTCAGCGAGCCGGTGGCGATGGTGGCGGCGCGCCTGTCGGACGTGGCACCGGACGGCCGCGCCACCCGCGTCAGCTACGGGCTGCTGAACCTCACCCGCCGGGACGGCCGGGCGGCGCCGGAGCCGCTGGTGCCCGGGGAGCGCTACCGGGCGGTGGTACAGCTCAACGGCACGGCGCAGGCCTTCCCGCCGGGGCACCGGATCCGGCTGTCGCTGTCCACCTCGTACTGGCCGCTGGCCTGGCCGCCGCCGCGGCCGGTGCTGCTGACGGTGCACTCCGGCTCCAGCGCGCTGACGCTGCCGGTGCGCCCCGCCGCCGAGCCGGACGAGGTCACGGCGCGGCCCTTCGACGAGCCGGAGGGCACGCCTCCGCCGGCGACCACCCAGGTGTCCCCGCCGGAGCAGCGCTGGACCGTCTCCCGCGACCTCGTCGGCTACAACGCCTCACTGGAGATCGTCAAGGACAACGGCACCGTGCGCTACGAGGACATCGGCCTCGAAGCGAGCCGCCGCGCCTACGAGCGGTACGACTCGGTCGCCGACGACTTCCAGTCGGTGCGCGGCGAGTCGGCCTGGACGATGACGTTCCGCCGGGACGACTGGGAGGTGCGGACCGTGACCCGTACGGTGCTCCGCTCCACCGAGGAGGAGTTCCTGCTCCACGCGACGCTCGACGGCTACGAGGGCGAGGAGCGGGTGTTCTCCCGCACCTGGAACGAGACGGTGCCCCGCGACCACCTCTGAGCGGGCTCTCCGGCGCGGCGCCCGGCGGGATCACTCCCCGCCGGGCGCCGGGGTGCAGGGGTGCCGGTCAGAACTCCCGCTCGAGCAGGGCCCGGAGGAACTCCCGGCTCTCCTCCGGGGGTTCGGCCTCCGCGCACAGCCGCTCCATGATCAGCCCGTACTGGTCGACGTCCTCCCGCTTGTCGAGGTACACCGCTCCGGTCAACTGTTCCAGATAGACCTTGTCGGGGAGGTCCGGCTCCGGGAAGCGCAGCAGGGTGACGGGGGTGCCGGCGGCGGCGTTCGCGCCGACGCTGAACGGCGCCACCTGCAGCGACACGCTCGGCAGCTCGGTCACCGCCAGCAGGTGCTCCAGCTGCGCGCGCATCACCGCCGTGCCGCCGAAGGGCCGGCGCAGCACGGCCTCGTCCACGACGGCCCAGAGCTTGGGGGCGTTCGGACGGGTGAGCAGCCGCTGCCGGGCGAGCCGCAGGTCCACCAGGCGGTCGATCTTGCGCTCGGGGGCGTCCGGGTAGCCGAGCCGGGTCACGGCCCGCGCGTAGGGCTCGGTCTGGAGGAGGCCGGGGAGGAACTGCACCTCGTAGGTGCGGATGAGCGAGGCGGACTCCTCCAGGCCGATGTGCAGTTCGAACCAGTCCTCCAGGACGTCGCTGTACTCGTGCCACCAGCCGGGGCGGTTGGCCCTGCGGCCGAGGGCGAGGTAGTCCGAGCGCTCGTCGGGGTCGGTGACGCCGTAGAGGGTGAGCAGATCCTCCAGATCGCGGATCTTGAAGCCCACCTGGCCGCGTTCGAGACGGCTGATCTTCGCGTGCGAGGCGCGGATGGCGCGGCCGGCCGTCTCGGGGGTGATACCGCGTTCCCTGCGCAGCCGCCGCAGCTGGGCACCGACGACGATCCGCAGCACGGTGGGCCCGGCCTCGGGCCGGTCCAGATAGCGCCGTACGGGGAAGGCCTCGTCCGCTCCGGTGGGTGTGGTCACCGCGGCACCTCCGGCACGGTGCGCGGGCGCCCGGCCCCGGGGAGGCGGCGCTCGGCGGCACTCCGGGCGGCCACCCGACCGGTCACACCGGCTGCTCTCCGCGCGCGAGGGCGTCGAAGTCCCCGTCCTTGGCCCCGCGCAGGAAGGCCGCCATCTCCGCCCGGGTCCAGACCAGCACGGGGCCTCCCGGGTAACGGGAGTTGCGCACCGCGATCCTGCCCCCGGGCAGGGCCGCGAGTTCCACGCAGTTGCCGCCCGGCGCGCTGCGGTGGCTTTTCCTCCATACCGCGTTCTCCATGTCGTCCGCCCGGTCGGGCCGTTCGCCGTCGCCGGTCCCCGCCATCCCAGCCTCCTCCGCCGGTGGGCGGACGGCTCCGCGCCCGCCCCGGAAGCCCGCCGCACGGGCCCTCATATGCCGCACACGAGACTGTAAGTGCGGCGGCGTGCACCGCACCAGCCGGGCACGGCGGCCGGAAGCGCCCCTCCGCGCGCGGCGTGCGCCGGGTCAGGGTTTGCGGGCGACGCCCACGTAGAGCGGGATGTCGGTGTCCGCGAGGGTGTCCGCCCCCACATCGACCGGATCGGGGCGCCAGCGGTGGACGATCCGGAGGCCCGGCTCGACGAGTTCGAGACCGTCGAAGAAGCGCAGCACCTCTCCCTTGCTGCGCGGCGTGACGTTCGACCCCTTGGCCTTGAAGTTGTCCGAAACCTTTTTGAGCGTGGCCGGTTCAAAGTCGTTCGTGGCGTGGCTCAGCACGAGATGACTGCCGGAGGGAAGATCCCGGAGGAGGCGGCCCACGATGCCGTGCGGGTCGGCGTGCTCCGGAAGCCAGTGCAGGACGGCCACCAGGGTCACCGCGACGGGCCGGCCGAGATCGAGCGTCGCGCGCAGCCGGGGGTGCCTCAGGATGCCCTCGGGGTCGCACAGGTCGGCCTCGATGTAGGCGGTCCGGCCCTCGGGGGTGCTCTCGTGCAGGGCGCGCGAATGGGCCAGCACGATGGGGTCGTTGTCGGTGTAGACGACCCGGCAGGCGGGGTCGGCCTGCTGGACGACCTCGTGGAGGTTGGGCGGGGTCGGGATGCCGGTCCCGATGTCGAGGAACTGGCGGACCCCGGCCTCCCGGGCCAGATACCGCACGGCCCGGTGCATGAAGGCCCGGTTCTGATGCGCCATCAGACCAGCCACCGGCATGGTCTCCAGGAGTTGCTCGGCCGCCTTCCGGTCCTCCGGGTAGTTGGTCTTGCCGCCCAGCAGGACGTCGTACACGCGCGCGGCGTGGGGCCGGTCGGTGTGGAGTTCGACCGGTGGCCTGGACCGGGCCCGCATCCATTCCTCCGCGTCCGTCATGCGCCGCTCCCTCCCCGCCGCCCGATGCCGGACGGACCGTCAACTATGTTGCGCAGCCTACTGTGTTGACCTCCTCGACGGGCGTGCTCCGGCGGACCGGCCATCACGCGGGCGAGCCGAAGCGGTACTCCTGATTCCGTTTGACCGGCACCCCCTCCGGGGAACCCCTGGGGCCATGACCACACTCCAGGACGGCGCCCTCGCCGCCGCCTTCGACCGGGCCTCGGGCTCGTACGACCGTCTCGTCGCCGCCAACCCGGGCTACCACGCCCATCTGCGGCTGTCCGCTCGCCGGCTCGCACTGCCGGGGCAGGGGGCGGGGCTGCGGGTACTGGATCTGGGCTGCGGCACGGGCGCCTCGACGGCCGCGCTGCTCGCCGCCGCGCCGCGCGCCCGGATCACGGCGGTCGACGCCTCGGAGGGCATGCTGCGGCAGGCGGCCGCCAAGCGCTGGGACGGCGACGTCGAGTTCGTCCGGGCCGCCGCGGAGGATCTGCCGTGCGCGGGAGCGGAGGGCCCCTTCGACGCCGTCTTCGCGGCCTATCTGGTGCGGAACGTGGCGGACCCGGACGCCGTGCTGCGGACCCTCCGGGGGCTGCTGCGCCCGGGCGGGCGGCTGGCCGTGCACGAGTACACGCTGACCGGGAGCCCGTTCCACCGGCTGGTCTGGTCGGCGGTGTGCTGGGGGATCGTGATCCCGGCCGGGTCGCTGCCCAGGGGGGACGCCTCTCTCTACCGTCATCTGTGGCGCAGCGTGCTGGACTTCGACACCGCGGGCGCCTTCCGCGAACGGCTCGTGCGGGCCGGGCTGTCACCGGTGCGGACCGCCCCGGTGACGGGCTGGCAGCGCGGGATCGTGCACACCTTCCTGGCCCGGCGGCCGGGCGGTGGCGGGGACGCCGGGGGCGCCGGGGGCGGCGGCGGAGAGGGGCACGGGGTGGGCGCGTGAACCGCGGCAGGGCCCGGCACCTGCCCCGCCCCGGCGGGGGCGGGCCCCGGCGCGCCGTCGCCCGGGCGGGTCAGCCGGCCAGTTCGGGATAGCCGAAGAGGCCGGCGTACTCCGCGGGCAGCCGGCTGAGCAGCGCGTCCCGCTCCCCGCGGCCGATCCGGTCGGCCAGCGTGGAGAGCACCGCGCGAGTGGCCACCTCGGCGCCCTCCTCGTCCTCCCCGATGGCCTCGGCCACATGGGTGACGAACGTCCGCACCCCCCAGTCCCGGGCCGCCGCCTCCGCGTCGTTGATCATGTCCGCGAGCGGCTCGGGCAGTTGGTCGGCCAGGTGGCCCGCGGAATCGGGCGTCAGCCGGGTGCCCAGCGCGGTGAGGACGGCCCCGGTGACCATCTCCGCTTCGTCCGCGCTGTATCCGCCGCGCTCGCGCACGGCCGCGAGGAAAGCTCCGTACGGCATGGGATGGCTCACTCCTTGTGTGGGCGGATATCCGGGCCCGGTCGCGGGGAAGCCGGGCGGACCCGGGGCGATCGGACGGACCCGCGGCGATTCGCACCGTCCGCGGTGAATGTCCTTCTAGAGGTACCAGGGGCCACCCGCTTCAAACAGCTTTCGCCCGGCTGCCCGGCCCTCCCGGGGGACGCGGCGGGCGGTGGGTGCGGCGGGCGGCCGGCCGGGCCCGACGGCGCGTGCCGCCGGGCGCGGCGTCCGCCCGCGGTCACCGCCCCAGACGGTGCCGGGGCGGGTTCCGCCGCCGGCCCAGCCGCATGCCGAGCAGCACCAGGTTGACGAGGAAGACGGCCACTCCGATGACGAGCAGGATGAACAGCCCCTCGACGACCACACCGGCGATGCCGAGTCCGACGGCGACGATGACCAGGAACAGGAACAGGGCCATGAGGTTCTCCGATGCGACGCGCGAGGCGGTTCAGCGCCGGGCCAGCCGGCGTTCACCGGATCCGTGCTGGTAGGGGCGTTCGTAGTGGGCAAATACCGCCGCCTCCTCCTCGGCCGGGAGTTCGCCGTCCCGGTCGATCGAGGGCGCGCTCTTGACCTGCCTCTTCAGGACCCGGACCTTGACATGGCCCGGCCCGACGGTGGCCCCGTCCAGCGGGACGAACGCAAGCCGGCGCCGGGTCGGCAGGCCGACGAAGACGGTCGCGAAGGCCGGCTGGTCGGAGGAGGTGTCAACGTAGATCGACTCCAGTTCCCCGATCCTGCTGCCCTCGCTGTCCACCACGGCGTGGCCGCGCCAGTCCCTGATGTTCTCGGCCTCGAACATCGCATGTCCTCCGTCCTTCGCGGGCGCCGTCCGGTCCCGTCCCCTCCGTCCTATCCGGACCCGGCGCGATCCGCGCGCCGGGGAGGCGCGAGCGGCGGCGTCCATACGCCTGACGAGGTATCGGGACGGGAGCGGGCGGGCGGTTGGCCTGATCCGGCCCGTGGCCGGGCCACCCGTCCGGACGGTGGCCGGAAGCGAGTACCGCCAGGGCCTATGCTTTCCGGGTGGCGAACGAAGAAGTGCGGCGCCTGGCGCGGATACGCATGCGGGTGACGGGCGAGAGCTTCGAACAGGCTCTGGCCGCCCTGGAAGGCCGAGCCGCCGGCACCGGGCCCGAGGACCGGACGGACCCGGACCCCGGCGCGGAGGAAGCCGGGGAGCCGGGTGAGGCCGGGAGCGCGGCCGTCATCGACCTGGCCGGCCGGGAGAGAAGAGCGGGCGCGGCCCGCGAGACCCGGCGCCGTACGCCCGCCCGCCCGCGGAGAGCGCCCGGAGCGGCGAACGGACAGCAGGAGGAGCGGGGCTGACGAACCGTGCGGTCCGTCCGGCAGCCGCCGCCGGCCCGGCCGCCCCGGAGCGCGGTAGCGCCGGGAGGGCCGGGCCGGCTGCGGGTCACACGAGTTGCGCCCGGCCGAACAGCAGCGCGTAGCCGCCGGGGAGCCGGTCGATGATCCGGTCCAGCAGCTCACGGTCCGTCACATCGGCGAGGACGCTCAGGACCGAGCTGGTGTCCCAGCGGGCGGTCGCGGACGTCGCTCCCTCGACACGGGCGGCGATCCCGTCCACGAACTCCGCGGCGGTGAGCGGCCGGCTCGCCGACCGCTGCGCGACGAGCACCCGGGCCGCTTCCAGCGGCAGCCGGCGGGCCAGCAGATTCCGTTCCGCCCGGCCGAGCTGGCCGCCCAGGGCCGCGAGAACGTCCCGGATCACCCGTTCGGCTTCCCGCCGGGTCGGGTACTCCCCGCGTTCCCGGACCAGCTCGGCGAACTCACTCCAGCGCATGCGCGCGCTCCTCCTCTTTTCTCCTCACGACGAACGACGACTGGTGACTGACGACTGACGACGACTGAACGACGACGACGGCACACGGCACGGGCGGCACGGCACACAGGCCGGTGCCGCGGCCGTCACCGCGGCCGCGGCACCCCGTGGCGGTTCAGGAACGGATCTCCCTGCGCTCGCTGCCGCCCGAAATCTGGATCTTGCGCGGCTTGGCCTGCTCGGCGACGGGGATCCGGAGCGTCAGCACACCCGCCTCGTAGGAGGCTTCGATCCGCTCGGTGTCGAGCGTGTCACCGAGGAAGAGCTGGCGGCTGAAGCTGCCGGCGGGACGCTCGGCGGCGATCACTTCGGCGTCCTCGGGGGCCGGGGACCGGCGCTCGGCCCGCACGGTGAGGACGTTGCGCTCGACGTCGAGGTCGATGCTCTCGGGGTCGATCCCCGGAAGGTCGAAGTGGACGATGAAGTCCTCGCCCGACCGGTACGCGTCCATCGGCATGCCCGCGGGCCGGGTGACGCTGTTGAACATCTGCTGGGCGAACCGGTCCAGGTCGCGGAACGGGTCGGTACGCATGAGCATCACGGGTCATCTCCCTCCGTGTGGCACTGCTTGCGATGCCCTACACACTTCTTATATACACCGCACGAGAAAACTTGACAACCAGACGCTCAAGTCAGCTCTTTCCGCAGGTCAAACGGGTCTTTTGCAAGGTGGGACCCTGGGTCCCCGCTCCCCCGCTCCCCCGCCCCGCACCCCAACCACCCCGGCCGCCGGACGGAAACGGTTCCGTCCGGCGGCCGGGCCCGGCGGAGGGGTATCAGGCCGGGGTGACCGGTTCCTGGAGTTCGGTGACCCAGTGCTCGGGACCGCCCTCGCAGGAGAGGTAGAGCTCGCGGGGCGGGCCGGCGGAGCGGTGCCCGCTCGTGTCGATCCAGCGCGCCAGGGCCTGGACGGCGGGCATCACCTCGTCCATGGAGCCGCGGTGCACGACGGTCGCCGCCTTCTCCACCGCCGGGAGGTCCACGATGGCGAGGCCGTGGCCGCCGGGGACCGAGCCGACCTGTGCCGCGGCGTGGACGGTGACCGTCCCGTCGGGGTGTTCCTCGTAGAAGGCCAGGTCCGGGCCGGACGGGGTCACGCCCGCCGCGCCGAGCCGCTGGTGCAGTTCCCGGAAGAGCGGCTGGATCACCGGTCCGATGTCCTCCGGTCGGAACCCCGGTGCGACGGCGGTCAGTTCGGCCACGCGGACCGCCGGGAGGGATTTCACCACGATGTCGTCGGCGGGCATGTGCCCCTCGCTCTCGATGAGACGGAGCCTCGCCTCGGCCCGGGCGAGCCGGCCCGCCGCCGCCCGTGCCTCCTCCTCCAGTTCCGCGCGGCGCAGCCTGAGCATGCCGCGCAGTTCCTCGGCGCCGACGTCCTCGTCGAGGATCTGCCGCACCTGCCGGAGCGTGAAGCCGAGATCCTTGAGGGCCAGGACGCGGTTGAGCCGGGACAGCTGTCCCGCCTCGTAGGAGCGGTGCCTCGGGGGCGGGGCGCCCGCCCGCCGTGGGTGGTGCGGTGGACCGGGGTGCCGTGG
The DNA here is from genome assembly GCF_000719865.1 of Streptomyces albus subsp. albus. GTDB lineage: Bacteria > Actinomycetota > Actinomycetes > Streptomycetales > Streptomycetaceae > Streptomyces > Streptomyces albus_E. The sequence goes on along the minus strand of NZ_JOID01000014.1, from coordinate 146,231 downwards.
TTACCAGCGTTCCGTGTTGGGCCGGAAGCCCTCCACGTAGCGGCGCATGTAGCGCGCGTCGTCGCGCTTCCTCAGACCGCAGCGGAGGTAGTCCTCGTGGGCCCGGGCGAGGGCGTCCTCGTCCAGTTCGACGCCGAGTCCCGGCCCTTCGGGCACCTTGACGGCCCCGTCGCGGAACTCCAGCGCCCCGGGGACGATGACGTCGGACTCCTTCCACGGCCAGTGGGTGTCGCAGGCGTAGCTGAGATGCGGGGTCGCGGCGGCCAGGTGGACCATCGCGGCGAGGCTGATCCCGAGGTGGCTGTTGGAGTGCATGGACAGGCCGATGCCGAAGGACCGGCAGAGGACGGAAAGGGCCTGGGTGTCGCGCAGGCCGCCCCAGAAGTGGTGGTCGGAGAGGACGACGCCCACGGCGTTCGCCCGGATGGCCGGTTCGAGGTCGTCGAAGCGGACCACGCACATATTGGTGGCGAGCGGCATGCCCGCCTGCTCGGCCACCCGTGCCATGCCGGCGATGCCGGGGGTCGGGTCCTCCAGGTATTCGAGGACGCCGTCCAGTTCGCGGGCCACCTCGATCGCGGTGTCGGGTTTCCAGGCGCCGTTGGGGTCGATGCGCAGCGGGTGGCCGGGGAAGGCGGCGGCGAGCGCCCGGATGCCCTCGGTCTCGTGCTCGGGCGGGAGGACACCGCCCTTGAGCTTCAGGGAGCGGAAGCCGTAGGTGTCCACCATGCGCCGGGCCTCGCCGACGAGGGCTTCCGGGGTGAGGACCTCGCCCCAGTCGTCGGGCTCCGCGTCCAGATGGGCGCCGTACTTGTAGAAGAGGTAGGCGGAGAACTCGACTTCGTCCCGGGCCCGGCCGCCGAGCAGGTCGCAGACGGGGCGGCCGAGGAGCCGCCCCTGGGCGTCGAGGGCGGCCACCTCGAAGAGCGAGTAGACGCTGGCGAGGGTCTTGCCGGTGGAGAAGCCGCCGGTGAGGCCGTGCAGATCGGTGTACACGGTCTCGCCGACGACGCGCTCGACGGTGCGCCGCAGACCCGGCAGGTCGAACACGTCCCAGCCGGTGAGCTGTTCGGCGACGCGGCGGGCCTGGGTGAGGAACGCCTCGTCGCCGTAGGACTCGCCGAGGCCGGTCACGCCGTCCTCGCCGACGAGCCGCAGCACGCTGCGCAGCGCGTACGGTTCGTGGACGCCCATGGCGTTGAGCAGCGGGGGGTCGGCGAAGGCGACGGGGGTGAGGAGGGCCTCCCGTATTCTCATCGGCCGCCCGCCTCCAGACCGGCGAGGACGCCGAGGCCGTGGTCGATGATCTGTTCCAGCCGCCGGAGCTGGCCGTCGGTGGGCTCGGCGAGCGGCGGCCGGACCGGGCCGACCTTCTGGCCGCGCAGCCGGGCGGCGGCCTTGACCAGGGAGACGGCGAACCCGGGGGTCTCGTCGCGGAGGGCCACCAGGGGCAGGTAGAAGCCGTTCAGCAGGGTGTCCATGGTGGCCCCGTCTCCCTCGGCCAGGGCCCGGTGGAAGCGCTGGGCGATCTCCGGTACGCAGCCGTGGACGGCGGAGGAGTAGCGCTCGACGCCGATGGCGGCGTAGGCGCGGGCGGACACCTCGGCGGTGGGCAGTCCGTTGAAGAAGAGGAAGTCCCGTCCCCGGCCGCCGGCGGCGCGGACCGCGGTGACGATCCGGCTCATCCGCTCGATGTCCCCGTGGCCGTCCTTGATGCCCGTCACGGAGGGGACGGAGAGCAGCGCGACGGCGGAACGCTCGGTGAGGACGGCGGTGGCGCGGTGGTAGACGATGACCGGAAGACCGGTGTCGCCGGCCGCGTACCGGACATGGGCGACGAGGCCGTCGGGCGGCCCGGTCACGAGGTACGGGGGCAGCAGCAGCACGCCGTCGGCCCCGGCCGCCGCGGCCGCCGCGACACCCGCGCGGGCGGTCGCGGCGCCGCCTCCGGCCCCGGCCCAGACGGGGACCCGTCCGCCGGCGACGTCGAGCGCGGTCCGTACCAGAGCGTTCAGCTCGTCCGGTGCGAGCGAGCTGTACTCGCCGGTACCGCACCCGACGAACAGGGCTCCGGCGCCCGCCGCCACATGGAATTCCACGTGGTCGGCGAAGGCGTCGAGGTCGAGTTCGAGGTCATCGGTGAAGGGGGTGAACGGAAAGGCCAGCAGGCCGTTCAGTTCTGCGGGGGACTGCGTCATCGGGTCCGTTCTCTCCTCGGGTCGGGTTCCGGCACGGGGGTTCCGGGCACGGGGGTTCCGGGCCGGCGGCCTCGGGCCGGGCGCGGGCGGACGCGGCCGGCGTCGGTTTCAGCCGTGCGTCATACGGCGACGACCGGGTCCTGGGACGAGCTCCCGGAGCCGCCGGGGCCCTCGTCCTCGTCCTTGCGGCCGGCCGTCTCGATGATCTCGTCCGCGCGTTCGCTCGGTTCGGGCGCGAGCAGGCCGAGCCCGGAGTAGAGGACCAGCGACACCAGGATGGGCGCGGCCACGATGGTCGTCTGCGTGCTGTCGAGCCCGTAGTAGACGAGCGCGTAGGTGGCGAGCCCGGCGGCCCAGGAGACCAGGGCGGCGCGGGAGCCGCAGCGGCGGAACCAGGGCAGCATGCCGAGCAGCAGCGGAATGGAGATCGGGCCCATGAGCGCGGCGACCCAGGAGACGACGATGGCCAGGACGCCGCCGAGGTTCTTCGCCTGGGTGGCGACGATCATGCTGAGGGCGATGAAGGAGAAGGTGGCGATCCGCGCGGCCAGCAGCTTCTCGCCCGGGGAGAAGTCGCGCGCCCGGCGCCACATCACGGGGAGCATGTCCCGGGTGATGACGGAGGAGATGGCGTTCGCGTCGGAGGCGACCATCGCCATGGTGTGCGAGAAGAAGCCGGCGAGGACGAGGCCGACCATGCCGGCGGGCAGCAGGGTCGTCGTCATCTCCGCGTAGGAGGTGGTGGGGTCCTCCAGGCCGGGGACGATCAGGGGCGCGGCGAACATCGGGATCATCAGGACGAACGGCCAGACCAGGTAGAGGGCGGAGGAGAGGACGGCTCCGCGCCGTGCGGCGTGCGTGCTCGGCGCGGCCATGTAGCGCTGCGCCAGGTTCCACATCCCGCCGTTGTACTCAAGGGTCTTCACCAGGATGTAGACCAGCAGGAAGACGGTGGTGTACTTCGACGTGGTGGGGCTGAGGTGACCCTCCGGCAGGTCGCCCCAGAAGGTGAACAGGGAGGAGAACCCGCCGAGTTTGCCGAGGACGACCCAGAGCATGACGAGTCCGGCGAGCCCTTGGATCAGGAACTGCCCGAAGTCGGTGAGGGCGTCGGCCCACAGTCCGCCCGCGGTGCAGTAGATCATGGTGACGGTGCCGGTGATGACGATGCCGAGCACCAGTGGCACTCCGGCGAAGGAGTTCAGCAGCACCGCGACCGCGAACCATTTCGAGGCCACGTCGAAGACCTTGAGCAGGCTGCCGCTCCAGGCGAGGGCCTGCTGGGTGGGGACGTTGTAACGGCGGGCCAGGTACTCGAGCGGTGAGGCGACGCCGAGCCGGGAGGAGAGCCGGTTCCAGCGGGCGGCGAAGAGCCAGCTGCCGATGCCGACCCCGATGCCGATGGTCGCGAACGCCCAGAAGTAGACGGTGATGCCGTCGGTGTACGCGACGCCGGCGAAGGCGACGAACATGACCGCGCTGTAGCCCGACATGTGATGCGAGATGCCCGCCAGCCACCAGGGCATCTTGCGGCCGGCGATGTAGAAGTCCCGGACGGTGCGGACCCTCCGGTGGGACCACCACCCGATGCCCACCATCACCAGGAAGTACCCGCTCACCATGATCCAGTCGAGTATGTGCACTGCAGCGACCCCTCTCAGATTTCACATATGTGAATGGAGTCACTCAGGCGGACAGAGTTCGCACACCTGAATGGCGTTCGGGGAAGCTAGTATGACGTGGATCACGTGTCAACGGTTCGGACAAAGGAGCACCATGCCGCGACCGACCGCCCCCTCGGCCGCCCCCTCGGCCGTTCCCCCGGCCGTTGCTCCGGCCGTCGCCCGCACCGGGCCGGCCGGGGACAGATCCGAACCGGCCGGGGTGAAATCGGCCCGCCGGGCCATCGATCTCCTGGAGACCTTCGCGGCCCACGACAGCTGGCTGACGCTCGGCGGGCTCCACGCCACGACCGGGCTCCCGCGCTCCAGCCTGCACGGCCTGCTGCGCACCCTCCACGAGTCCGGCTGGCTGGAGACCGACGGCGCCGGGGGCTACCGGCTCGGGGTGCGCGCCCTCATCTGCGGCACCGCCTACCTCGACCGCGACCCCGTCATCCCGTACGCCACCGAGGCGCTGGAGACCGTCCGCGACAAGACCGGTTTCACCGCGCACTACGCGCGCCGCGACGGCGGCCAGGTGGTCTATCTGGAGACCCGGGAGTCGCGCCGCCCCTCCCATCTGGTGTCCCGGGTCGGCCGCGCCCTGCCGGCGCACGCCACCGCTCTGGGCAAGGTCCTGCTGGCCGAACTCACCCAGGAGGAGATCGCCGGGCTGATGCCGGCCACCCTGCCCGCGCTGACCCCCAACACGCTCACCACCCCCGAGGCGCTGGAAGCGGCCTGCGCGGAGACCCGGGAACGGGGCTACGGCCTGGAGACGGAGGAGGGCACCCCGGGCGTACGCTGCGCCGCCGCGGTCGTCCCGTACCGCATCCCGGCCACCGACGCGATCAGCTGTTCCATGCCGACCGATCAGGTCACCGAGGAAGCGGTCGCCGGGGTGGGCGAGTTGCTGACCGAGGTGGCCGGGGATCTGGGCCGGCGGCTGCGGCGGGCCGGCATCCGCTGAGGCGGAGGCCCCCGCCCGCCTCCCGCCCGGCCCTATCCCCCCTCCCCCGCGCACCGGCACGCGGCGGACCCCGGCACGGGTGGTGTGCCGGGGTCCGCTCGCCGCCGGGGCCGCCCGGACGCGGGGACGGCGTTCCGGGGGCGGGCCGGTACCGGGGTGGGGCGGAGGCGTCAGCCGATGGTCACGCCGGTCGCCCGGACCGCGCCGGCCACCGGCTGGTAGTACGTCATCCCGCCCCGGGTGCAGTCGCCGATGCCGCCCGAGGTCAGGCCGAGCGCCGTCGTGCCGGCGAACAGCGGCCCGCCGCTGTCTCCGGGCTCCGCGCACATGTTCGTCTCGATCAGGCCGTGCACCGAGCCCTGCCGGTAGTTGACGGTGATACCGACGCCGGTGACCCTGCCGGTCCGCAGTCCGGAGGTGCTGCCTTTGTGCCGCGCCCGCTGACCGACCACCGGAGCGGCGGCCCGGGTGATCCGCTGCGTCTGCCCCCAGAACAGGCCGACCCGGCTGGGGGTCTCGACCAGCGAGGAGGTGATCCGGACCAGCGCGTAGTCCTCGCCCGGGAACCGTGCGTGCGTGACCACGCCGATCCGCGGTCCGCCGCGCGACGCGGACCAGCTCGTGCCCCGGCCGCCGCAGTGCCCGGCGGTCAGGAAGTGCGGGCTGCCGTTCACGGTGACGTTGAACCCCAGCGAACAGCGTTCCCGCCCCGTCCAGATGGGGTCACCGCCCATGATGAGCGGCCTCAGCTCATGGTCCGTCCGTTCGAGGGTGGCCATCGCGCCGAGCCGGTCGACGACGTCCCGGAGCCGGTCGAGCCGCACGCCCGTGACGGTGCGGTCGGCCGTGACGACAACCTTGTTCGCCCGGGGGTCGGCCGACCACGCCGTGCCCGGGATCGTGGCCCGCTCGCGCAGGACCCGCCGCGCGGCGTCGAGTTCGGCCGCCGAGTGCCGCACCAGCTTCGGCTCGGCACCGGCCGCGCGCACCGTGTCCGCGGCGCCTTCGGTGAGGACGTTGACCACCAGCCGCCCGCTTCCCGCTTCGTAATAGGCGCCCGCCGCCTCGTTCCCGAGCCGGCCGGCGAGCTGGGCCGAGAGGGCTCCGGCGGCGGCCGGGGAGATCACGGCCGGGGCGGGACGGGGTACGGCGGCGCCGGCCCGTGGAAGGGCCGGCGCCGTGAGGGCGAGGACCGCGGCGCCCGCGCCGGCGAGAACGGCACGGGTGCTCGGGCGCCGGGCGAACCGGGGAATACGGTGCTTCAACTCACGGCCTCCTGTGGGGGCGGGCCCGGCCGCGGGCGACGCGAGCGGGTCCTGAGGTGGTGGGTGCGCGGGGGGTGGACGGCAGCTCCCCGCAGCCGAGGGCCCGTTGTACACCCGATCCTGACGCGGCGCCGCCCCCGGCGCCCTGCCGCAATGCCAAACGGGTGATCAGGTCCCCCTTCCGGCGGGCGCGGCGCGCGTCGGGCCTCGCCGCGACGGCCGGCACGCCGAGTGCGCGCTCCTCCACGACGCCGCCGGGCAGGCGGGACTGTCGCAAGACGCCCTAGGGTGACGCGCCCGGCCGTCGTCTGCCGCGCCGGCCGGGGCGCGGCGCCGGGTCCGGGGCGAGCCGGTCGGCCTCGGCGCGGGCCGCCTCGGCCCGCTTGCGGTCCCGTTCGGCCGCCTGCCGCGCCCGCTGCGCCGGGCCGCGGGCCGCCCGCTCGGCCCGTTCCGCCGCCGAGAGCGAACGTTTCGCCCGCCGCAGCTCCTCCGTGAGCCCGTGCACCTGTTCGCGCGCCTCCCGCAACCGCTGCCGCGCGTCGGCGAGTTCGCGCTCGGCGGCGGTGGCCTCCTCCGCGCTGCCCCGCGCGGTACGGGCCAGTTCCTCCGCCTCCCCGCGCGCCTGCCGCAGCCGCTGACGCCGCTCGCGCTCGGCCCGTTCCTGGGCGCGGGCCCGTTCCGTTATGTCCGTGACCGACGCCCGCCGTTCCGAGCTCTCCGCGCCGTCCGCCTCCCCACCGGCCGCGTCCGCGCCGGGTCTGTCCCTGCCGGCCCCGTCCGCGCCGGATCCGCCGCCCGCGGCGCGCCGGCCGGAGGCGGACCCGCGGGCGGCGGACACGGCGGACGGCGGACGCAGCTGGTGGACGGTGGCCTCGGGAAGCACGCCGAAGCCCGCCGGCGGCGGGAAGGCCTTGGTCAGCCGGCCGCGGGCCAGTTGCCGGGCCGCGGCCGGGTCGGCGAGGGCCGCGTGCACGGTGTCCTCCACCTCGCGCAGCACGGCGTCCGACACCGGCCGGCCGGCGTCCGCCGTGAGCTGACCGGCCCGCCTGGCCAGCGCGGCCACCAACTGACGCTGCTGGCCGATGAGTTCGCGCAACCGGCCGGCACCGGACGGCTGCTGGTGCGCTATGCGCAGTTCCGCACCCAGCCGGAGCAGCGACTCGGTGCGGGACGCGTCCTCACGGACCAGCAGGTTGACGGCCCAGGCCGCCAGGGAGGGACGGCGCAACGCGCGGATCGCGCCGCGCTCGCCCCGGGGCGCTGCGGCCGCGGCCCGGTCGCGGGCCGCGATGAAGTCTCCCGGTGGCAGCGCGTAGAGCTCCTCGGCCAGCTCGTCGACACCCATGGGGACATGGTCTCAGGACGGGACGGATTTCGGCCGTCCGCCCGTGGCAGCTTCAGGACAACCGTGCCCGGCCGCTTGTGCCGGCCGGCCGGCCGTGCCCTCCGGCCGGAGGAAACGCAGGACCGCTTCGGTGAACTCGGCGGGCCGGGTGGCGTGCACCAGGTGTCCGGCCGGGACGGTGACCGTCCGGAAGTCCCGGATCCGTTCGGCCATGAGGCCGATCCGGTCCTGCGGCACCGGGCTCTGTGGTCCTCCGGCCACCGCGAGCACCGGGGCCGTGATGTCCCGCAGCCGGTCCCACCACCGCGGGTCCGGCCGGTCCATGCGGCGCCGTACGGCGGTCGCGGCCGCCCAGTCGAAGGGCAGCGGGCCGTCGGGCCGGGTGAACGGCGCCGGCTCGCGCGGGAGCGGCGCGGGCACGTCCTCCAGGACCAGCCGGGCGACCCGGTCCGGGTGGGCGGCGGCGAGCAGATACCCGACCACACCGCCCAGGGAGTGGCCGATGAGGTCCACCCGGCCGAGCCGGAGCGCGTCGAGGAAGCCGAGCACGTCGTCACGCATGGCCTCCACGGCGTAGTCGCCGGGCCAGTCGCTCCGCCCGTGGCCGCGCAGGTCCGGCGCGTGGACGTGCCAGTGGCGGGCGAAGCGGGCCGCCACCGCCTCCCAGTCCGCCGAGGTCTCCCCGAGGGCGTGGAGGAGCACCAGTGGCGGGGCGCCGGGGTCACCGGCGGTGCGGTAGGCGAGCCGGACGCCGGTGGTGCGGGCGACGACGCTGCTGTGTTCGGCCATGGGGCCGACCGTACGCGGCTGTTTCCCCTCGCCGTAAGGGAGTTCACCACCGGCCGAACGGCGGCCGCCGGTCAGCGGGGCGGCGGGGTGCCCTCGCCGGCCCGGGGGGTGCGGCCGCGGACCTCCAGGCCGGCCAGCAGTTCCCGGGTGGCGGCGGCCACCGCCTCGACGGCCTCGTCGAACGCGGCCCGGTTGTGCGCCGCCGGGGCGCGGAAGCCGGAGATCTTCCGCACGTACTGCAGGGCGGCGGCCCGGATGTCGTCCTCCCCGGCGTCCTCGGTGAACGGCGGGCGGAGGGTCTTGATGCTGCGGCACATGGCTCCAGTCTGCCCCCGTGCGGGCCGGCCGGTACGGCTTCCGCGCGGATCCGCGGAGGCCGTACCGGCACGCCGGGACGGGAACACGCGAGCGGGACCGCCCGGTCCCGTGCCCGCGGGCGGCTGCGCTCAGCCCCGGGGGACGACCAGGGACAGCACCTGCGGCAGCGGGTACCAGTCGGAGGTGACGATGCTGGCGTGCCGGGAGGCGAGCAGCGCCACCCGGTCCCGGGCCTCCGCCTCGGAGGGGTTGACGGCGTCGATGGCGGGGGCGACGCCGTGCGCCGAGGTCATGATCAGCAGGTAGTGCCGCTGGTCGTACCAGGCCGTGTCGATGGCGCCCGACGCGTAGTCGCCCGCGTTGCCGTCGAAGACGACGAACCAGGGGCGCAGCGACGCGTCCCCGTAGCGGCCGGTGCGGGGGTCGCCGGCCTCGGCGTGGTGGACGGCGGGGAAGGCGCCGGCCCGGTCGAAGGTGCCGGCGGCGGCGAGGTCGCGGAGGTGCGTGGCGTATTCGCGGTCGGTCCACAGGGTGTCGAGGGGGTTCTCCTCCTCGACGGTCCCGGGAATGAGTTCGACCAGGAACTTGCCCGCGAGTTCGTCCCGGGAGGGCCAGCCGCCGGCCCGGACCGCGTCGTCCAGGGTGGCGTGGCCGCCGCGGATGTCGGCGGGGCGGAGCAGGGCGTCGCCGAGCTTCTCGCCGAGCAGGGCGTCGAACTCGTCCGGTCCCCGGCCGCGGTTGGCGGCGAAGCCGTCCTTCATCTCCACCTTGAGCACGACCGGGCGGTGCCCGGGGTTGGCGTCGTGCCAGGCGCGGATGTCGGCGAGGCAGCCGGCGAGGCTCTGGTTGCGGGACCTGGTCCGCAGTTCGGCGGCGGAGGCGGCGTTCTCGCAGTTGTTGTCGTTGCCGAGCGGGTTCTCGTGGGAGACCCGCCAGCCGCGGCCCAGGGCGTTGGTCCAGACGTCGAGTTCCAGCAGGGAGGCGCCGGAGTCGAGGGCGTCGGCGAAGTACCGGTACTTCGCCTTCTCGTAGGCGTTGTGCACGCCCACGGAGGTGGTGGCCGCGTAGGACGGGCCGGCGGCTCCGGCGCCGCCCGGCGCCGCCGCGGCCGCCGCGGGGAGGGAGGCCAGGAGTGTCGCGGCGGCGGCCGCGGTGAGGGCACCGGTACGGATTCTGCTCATGCTGCTGTACCCGCCTGTCGGAAAAGTGAGGGGTGGTCAGGTGCACGACAGGTTAGGGGTGTTGCGCGGGTGACGGCAGAGGGCCGTCCGGTTCCGCCGGGCTGTTCCCCCGGCCGTCACGGCCGGGCCGTCCCCCGCCCGCCGGCCGTTCTCCCGGCCGGGCCGCGGCGTGAGCCGGCCACTCGGTCCGCTCCGGCCGGCCGTGCCCGGCGCGGCGCCGCAGCCCAAGGGGCCTCGGAAAGGGGTGCGTTCGCGCTCACGGCCGCCGTCCCGGCCCGCGAGCCGGTCCCGGGCCCGGTGCGGCCCACCGCATCAGGTCCTCCGCCGTCCGCGGGCCCTCCGCCTCCTCGCCCAGCAGCCCGTGCGCGCGCAGCACGCGGGCCGCCGCCTGCCCCCAGGGCCGGCGCAGCCCGGCCGAGGCCAGCAGCGCGCTGTCGGCGAGCAGCCCGGGGGCCGGGCCGGTGCGCGGGCCCTCCGGGGTGAGGATCGCGGCGTCGTCCGCCCAGCGCAGCGCGAGGTCCACGTCATGGGTGGCCATGACGACCGTGGTGCCCGAGGCCCGCAGCCGGGCCAGCACCTCCAGCAACTGCTCCTGGCCGTGCGGGTCGAGGCCCGCGGTCGGTTCGTCGAGGACGAGCACCCGGGGCCGCATCGCCACCGCCCCGGCGATGGCGGCCCGCTTGCGCTGGCCATAGGAGAGCAGATGGGTGGGACGGTCGCGGAGCGCCGCGATGCCGAGCGCCGCCAGGGCCTCGGTCACCCGCCGTCCGATCTCCTCCTCGGGCAGTCCCAGGTTGACCGGTCCGAAGGACACGTCCTGGCCCACGGACGCCGCGAAGAGCTGGTCGTCGGGGTCCTGGAGGACGAGTTGCACGGAGGTGCGCAGCCGCGTCAGCGCGGCCCGGCCGCGGCCGACCGGGGCCCCGTCGAGGCGGAGTTCGCCCGCCGAGGGCCGCAAACCGCCGGTGAGCAGCCGCAGCAGCGTGGTCTTGCCGCTGCCGTTGCGGCCGAGCAGGGCCAGGGCGCGGCCGGGGCGGACGCCGAAGGTGACCCCCGTCAGCACCGGGGGGCCGTCCTCGTAGGCATATCCGGCGTCGGCGAGTTCCACCACGGGCGGTACGGCGGTCACGGCAGGTGCCTTTCGAGGACGAGGGTGGCCGCCGCGAGCGCGGCGAGCAGCAGCACGGAGCCGGCGACGAAGCGCCGGGAGACGGGCGCGCCGGTGACCAGGACGCGCAGCGTCCCGTCGTAGCCCCGGCCCGCGAGCCCCTCCTGCATCCGGGCCGCGCGCGAGAACGCGCGCAGGAACACCGTCGCTCCCTGCCCGGCCAGGGAGCGCCAAGCGGCGGCGCGCGTGCTGTGGCCGAGGCGGGCGGCCTGGGCCTGCCGCACCTGCGCGAGGGTGTCCAGCAGGAGGAAGGTGATGCGGTGGGTGGCCAGCGCGACGTCGGTCACGGCGGGCGGCACACCGGCCCGGGTGAGGCGCGGCAGCAGATCCGACAGCGGCGTGGTGAAGGCGAAGAGCAGCACGCCGAGGGAGGCGGCCGAGGTGCGCAGCAGCAGCCGTCCGGCCTGCGCCGGGCCGTGCGGGGCGAGGGACAGCAGGCCGGGCTCCCCGCCCAGTTGGACGAGGAGCGGCAGCGCGCCGGTGACGCAGAAGCCGAACGGCACGCGGTACGCCCGCCAGAGCCGGCGCGGCGGCACCCGGGCCGGTCCGAGGAGCGCCGTGAGCGCGGCGGCGGCGATCAGCGGCGCGCCCGGCCAGGGCGGCAGGGCCACCGCCAGGACGGTCAGGCCGAGGGCGAGGACCGCCTTGTCCACGGGGTGGCGGCGGCGCCAGCGACTGCTGTGCGCCGCCGCGTCGATGGGCAGCACGCGGGGCTACGCGGCCGGGCGGCCGCCGGGCCCGGACGGCCCCCCGCCGTCCCGTTCCCCGGACGCCGGAGCCCCGGGGGCCGGCCCCGTGACGCCCGTGGCCCCGCCGGCCGAGGGCACCTCCGCGGCCGCTCCCGCTCCGGGGCCCGGGCCGCTTGCGGCGTGTCCGGTACCGGCCGCCCCCTCCGTACCCGCCGCGGCCGTGCCGCGGCCGGCCGTTCCCGCCGCTCGCGCGGCGGCACGCGCCTCCCCCTGGCGGCGTCCGCGGCGCAGCCCGAGGCAGTAGGCCAGCACCCCGGCGCCGATCGCCGCCTGCAGGGCGAAGAGCGCCGACTCCACTTCCGCGGACGGGGGTTCGTAGAGCGGGGCGAACCAGGGTTCGTAGCCGGGCCGGAGTTCCTCGACCGCGGTCTCGGCCTGCGCGTCGCTGCCGGTGAAGGGCTCCTCCATGCCGTCACCGAGCCCGAGGACGAGCGGGAGGGCGGCCAGCAGGGCGACAACCGCCAGCAGCAGAAGGTTGGTCCGGGTGTTCCGGCTCATCGGGTCACCGCCTTCTCCGGCCGCTCCGGACGGGCGCCCCCGGCGGCGGCCGGCAGGCCGAGCCGGGCCAGTGCGGTCCCGTCGGCCTGGCTCAGCAGCCGGATCACGAGCACGGTGAGAATGCCCTCGCTGACGGCGAGGGGGATCTGGGTGACGGCGAAGACGGAGCCGAACTTGACGAGGGCGCCGGGCAGTCCGGCGGTCGGGTCGGGAAACGCCAGGGCGAGCTGGACGCTGGTGACGCAGTAGGTGCTCAGATCGGCGGTGAAGGCACCGCCGAACACGGCGGCGGCGAGTGGCGCGCCGAGCCTCCTCGCCAGCCGGTAGGCCCCGTATCCGGCCCATGGGCCCACCACGGCCATCGAGAAGACGTTGGCCCCCAGGGTGGTGAGTCCGCCGTGCGCCAGCAGCAGGGCCTGGAAGAGCAGGGTGATGGTGCCGAGCACCGCCATGACCGGCGGCCGGAACAGGATGGCACCGAGCCCGGTGCCGGTCGGGTGCGAGCAACTCCCCGTCACGGAGGGGATCTTCAGCGCGGACAGGACGAAGGTGAAGGCTCCGGAGGCACCGAGCAGCAGGGTGCTTTCCGGATTGTTCCTCACCTCGCGGTTCAGCGACCGTACGCCGTGGAGGACGAAGGGGGCGGCGGCGGCGCTCCAGGCGACCGCGTGCCAGGGGGGCAGGTAGCCCTCGGCTATATGCATGGGAAAGCGGACCTCTCCAGCACCTCGTGGATGGACGACGCGCCCTGGCCGGTCTCCTGGCTTACGGGTCATGCCGCCCGGACTCCGCCTTCCCGGGCGCCGCGGTGCTCCGCGGCATCCCAGTGGCTCCCAGAGGGTGGAACCGGACTTCCCGATCACAGTGGCGAGGGCCGCACCGGTTCTTCACCGGTTTCCCGTGCACCAAGGCCCTGTGACAGTAGTGCGCCGCGCGCGAGGAGGACAAGCCGGTCGCCCTGCGGCACATCCCACACCGGACGGCGCCCGGGGGCCGGCGGCATCCGGAGGCACGGGAGGAGGCACCGGCACCGCGGGGGCCGCCGCAACCCCCCGCGAGCGGCCTGGCGGCCGGGCACCCGCCGGATATTTTCGCCCGTTTCACACCTTTCGCCCTGGGCACACGTCCGGCGTCGGCGGGCTCTGCCCGCACTACCGACGAGGAGGTGACGGCCATGCCGGAGCCCGGCAGCAAGAAGTACGACAGGAAACGGGCGAGGCTGCGCAAGGAGGCCGAGGACAGCGGAGTGCCCGACCAGCAGGCCAACAAGGCGGCGGACAAGACGCTCCAGAAGGACCCGTCCATGCGGAGCCGGGGGCCGCGGACCGCACGCGGTCTCGGACCGAAGGGTGAACGGCCGGAAAGCCTCGGCTGACGGCCGCCGGAACGGCGGCGGGCCCGGTCCCGGCGGACTGTCTCCGCCGGGACCGGGCCCTGTCTCACACCCGGGTGTGAAGAGGTGGGGTCACCCCTTCGCCATGCGGGCCTTCCTGCTGTTGGTCAGCGGGTGGTGGTGACGGTGGACGTCCTTGCACCACTTCACATGACCGTGGACGTGCACGTAGTGCCCGCTCACCCAGGCCTCCTTGTGGCGCAGGTGGTACCAGATCGGGTCACCGTGGATGACCTGGGCGCGCACCTTGCACTTGATGCCGACCTTCTCATGGCGGTGGAGCTGGCCCACCACCGAGGAGTCGGTGCTGGGGTACTGGCGCTCATTGAGCACGTTCGCCTTGACGACCCCGTACGGCTTGTGCGGGTGGTGCGGGTCGGCCTGGACGGGCGCCGCGGCGAGCAGCGAACCGCCGACCAGTACGGCCGACGCCGCGGCGCCGGCCGCGAGCCCCGCGGTGCGGGACTTGAGCGTGTTGAACATGGGCAACTCCTGTTCTGCCAGGAATGTGACAAGGCGTCGCTTTCCTTTCGACCCGGGCATGAAACCGAAAGCGGGGCAAGGTCCACCCAGAGGGTGATACCGGTCAATTCCGGGTCGACGTGTCGTCACCAACCCGTGAGCAGAAAGTGGTTGAGAAAGAGCGCTGTCGCCGCCTGGAGCAGCAGCCAGCGGCGGTGGTGGCGGGCCGGGAGGAGAGCGGCGGCCGGGAGGAGCCAGAGGGCGAAGGGCAGCCAGATCCGTTCCGTCTCGGCCTTGCTCATCCCGGAGAGGTCCGCCGCCGCGATCATGCAGAGACCCGCCAGGGCGAGCAGCACCACACCGCAGGCGTCCAGCGCGCGTCCCGACCGCAGCCGGCGGGCCGTCTCGGCGGTGCCGGTCAGGGCGCGGCGCAGCCCGGCGACGGAAGCGGCCCCGGCGATGACGACCGCGTTGGCGAGATTGCCGAAGAACCAGTAGCTGTACGGGCGGATTCTGGCCACTCCCTGGTAGTAGCGGGTGACCAGCAGGTCGTATCCCTCGTACCACCAGAAGCCGGCGGCGGTGAACGCGGCGGTGACGGCGGCCACGCCGGCGAGTGCCGGGAGCACCGGGCGCACGGTGCGGCCGTGCAGCAGCACGGCGGCCGCCGGGACGGCCATCAGCACGAGCCCGTACGAGAGATGGACGGTGAGGCCCAGCAGCAGCCCGGCCGCCAGCGCGGTGCTCAGCGGACGGCGCGCCGCCGGCCGGCACGCCAGGGCGAGCAGCGCGATCCCCCAGGCGGCGACGGCCGCGAAGTAGGCGTCAGCGGAGACGCCGGCCCAGACCGCCGCCGGGGCGAGCACGGTGAACGGCGCGGCCCGGCGCGCCCACCGCTCCCCCGCCACCGCGCGCAGCGTCACCAGGACCGCCGCGGCCGCCGAGCTGCCCGCGAGCAGCACCCACACGGCGGCCCAGGCGCCGCCGCCGAGCCCGATGCGGTCGAGGCCGACGAAGGTGAGCACGGCGCCCGGCGGGTGGCCCGCCACATGGGCGGGCCAGTAGTCGGGCGAGGTGAGCAGGATGTGATCGGTGAAGGTGCGCACGGCCGCGGCCGGATCGGCGGCGATGCGGTCGACGGCGAGCAGGTACTCGTGCTTGGCGGTGAGCCGGCCGGCGACACCGCGCCGCCAGCCGTCGATCAGCGCCAGCGACAGGGTCCAGGCCAGCGAGGCCGCCCAGGTCGAGAGGAGCAGCCGGCGCCAGGGCAGCCGCCGGGCGAGCACCGGGCCGTACCCGATGACGGCGGCCGCCACGGCGGGTGCCGCCACCGTGCCGGGGCCCGCGTGCGGCATCCAGTGCGCGTAGAGCGGCGGCCACTCCACGTACAGGACGTCCACGGAGCGCTGGATCAGGATGCCGGCGACGGCGACCGCGGCGACGAAGAGCGCGGCGGCCGCCGCGGTGAGGAGGTCCGCGCGGGCGGCGGACCGCCGGGGACACAGGCGCTCACGGGCGGGCGCGGGGGTGCGGAGGTGGGTCACGCCGTCACGCTAGGGGCCGCTCCGGCGCGTGCGGCCGGGCACACGCCCGGTGTCACCGTTCCGTCAGATCCACGCCGCCCGCCGTGTGATGTCAGCGTTTCGTCACGGGCCGGGGCCGTGGCCGCGGGCTCCGGCGGGCCTACGGTCGTGGACGGCGGACGCGGGCCTCCCGCGGGACCACCACACGGAAGGCTGGGCGATGGAGGGCGGCTGCGCGATGGACGACGGCGGGGAGACGGTACGGGGAACGGTGCCCGACGGGCGGGCCGGCCGGGCACCGGGCGGCCCCTTCCGGCCCGGTTTCTGGCGCAGTCCGCTGCGCGGGCCCCGGCTGACGTCCGTCCTCGGGCTCGTCCTGCTGTGCGGGGTGAGCGTCCTGTTCGTGACGGGGCTGCTGTCGTACGCGGCGTACAACCCTGGTCTGGCCGGGAACGACCGCACACCGGACAAGGGGCTGCTCGGCTTCTTCCTGTTCCCCTGGCCGACGGATCCGCACTGGCTCTACCGGTTCACCCAGGGGGTCCATGTGACGCTGGGGGTGGCCCTGGTGCCGGTGCTGCTGGCCAAGCTCTGGTCGGTGATCCCCCGGCTGTTCGCCTGGCCCCCGGTGCGTTCCCTCACCCATGCCCTGGACCGGCTGTCGCTGCTGCTGCTCGTCGGCGGCGGGTTGTTCGTCTTCGCCACCGGGATCCTCAACATCCAGCTGGAGTACGTCTTCCCGGGTTCGTTCTACCCGCTGCACTTCTACGGCTCCTGGGTCTTCACGGCCGCCTTCGCCGCGCACGCCGCGCTCCGCGTGCCGCGCGCCCTGCGGGTGCTGCGCGGCCGCCGGGCCCGGACGGAGGAGGAGGCCGCCGCCATGACCGCCCTGGCCGCTCCCGAGCCGGCCGCGCCGACCCTGTCCCGCCGGGGCGCGCTCGCCGCGGTGGGGGCGGGCTCGCTGCTGCTGGCCGCCACCACGGCCGGGCAGAGCCTCGGCGGGCCGCTGCGGGCCACCGCCCTCCTCGCGCCGCGCGGACGGGAGCCCGGCGGCGGCCCGAACGGCTTCCAGATCAACAAGACGGCCGCCGCCGCGGGCATCCGCGCCGCGGACATCGGTACGGACTGGCGGCTGACGGTACGCGGCGGATCGCGCGAACTGGTGTTCACTCTCGAGGAGTTGCTGGAGCTGCCGCAGCGCCAAGCCGCGCTGCCCATCGCCTGCGTGGAGGGCTGGTCGACCTCCGACCAGCTGTGGAGCGGGGTCCGGCTGGCGGATCTGGCGGCGCTGGCGGGCCGGGAGCGGGACGCGCCCGGGGTGTTCGTGGAGTCCGCGCAACGCGCCGGCACCTTCCGGTCGGCCGCGCTCCGCGCCAACCAGGTGCGCGACCCGCGTTCCCTGCTCGCCCTGCGGGTCAACGGGGCGGAGCTCTCGGCCGACCACGGCCGTCCGGCGCGGGTGATCGTGCCCGCGAACCCCGGGGTGCACAACACCAAATGGGTCACCCGGCTCACCTTCGGGGGCAACCCGTGAGGCGCCTCCCGCCGCTGCGGGCCGGCGAACCGCCGTGGTACCCGCCGCTGCTGCTGTGCTCGTTCGCGCTGACCCTGTACGCGGGGACGCGCCTGCTGGGCGGTGACGATCCGCTCGGCGTCGTGCTGTGGATCACCGGAGCGGCCCTCCTGCACGACCTGGTGCTGCTCCCGCTGTACACCGCGGCCGACCGCGCGGCCGGGGCGCTGCTGCCGCGCCGGCGCCGGCCCGGGGCGAAGGGCGGAACCACACCGTCGGACGTCACCCGGGCGGGGGCTCCGCACGGGGCGGGGGCTCCGCACGGGGCGGGGGCTCCGCACGGGGCGGGGGCTCCGTACCGGGCGGGGATCAATCATCTCCGGATCCCCGCCCTGTTGTCGGGGCTGCTGCTGCTCGTCTGGTGGCCGCTGGTCACCGGCCCGCCGGCGCGGTTCGAGCGGTACACCGGCCTGAGCGGGGAGGGCTTCACGGAACGCTGGCTGCTGGTGACCGCCGCGCTCTTCGCGGTGTCCGCCGGCTGGGCCCTGCTCTCCGCCCTGCGCCGCGCCCGGCACTGAGGACGCCGCCGGCGCCGCCCCGCCGGGCCCGGGGCGATGACACCGGGGCCCCGTCCGCCCGCCCCGGCGGCGACCGCGCGGGGCGGGCGAACCACACGGGAACGCCGCACGGCGGGCGGCCGGGGCACGGAGGGCCGCGGCCGAAGCCCGTACGGCCGGAGCGGAAGGGCGGCAGCCGGCGCGGCCGGGACCGGGAGGCAGCGTCGAAGCGCCGCCCCGGCCGCCCTCGGGAACGGCCGCCCCCGCGCCGTTCAGGGCGCGCGGCGCAGGGCGGTGAAGTGGCGGCGGGAGGCGGTCCATTCCTCCGTGACGCGCCACCCCTCGGCCCGCGCCCTGCGGGCCAGGGCCGGGCCGCCGATCCGCGCCCAGGGGAAGACGGCGCCCCGGGCGCCGCCGCCGTCGTCCAGGTGGACCCGGGCGCGCTCGTCGACGTCCGTGCCCGCCGTCTCGACGAGCAGCAGCCCGCCGGGGACGACGATCTGCGCCACCCGCCGCAGCAGCGCCGACGGGTCGCCGCCGATGCCGATGTTGCCGTCGATGAGCAGCGCCGTGCCCCAGCGGCCGCTCCCCGGCAGCCGGTCGAACACCGACCGGCGCAGCGCCGTGCCGCCCGCGCGGACCGTCCGCGCGACGGCCGCCGGGCTGGGGTCGATGCCGAGCCCGGGCCGCCCCAGCCGGGCGAGGGCGGCGACGAGCCGGCCGGGGCCGCAGCCGATGTCGAGGACGGGGCCCTCGCAGCGGCGCAGCACCGTCATGTCGGCGGCGTCGGCGCGCGAGCACCAGCGCTCCACCTCCAGCGGGAGCAGCCCGCCGTCGTCCCGGCGCAGGAACAGCGGGCCGCCGCCGGAGCGGAGCGCGGTGTCGTACGGCCCCGCGTGCCATGGGTCCGTACGGGTGGTCTCCGGGGCCGGGTCCCGGGCGGTCACCGGGCGGGCGCCCGGAGCAGTCCGGCCAGGGCTGCGGCGAAGTGCCCGTCCGGTGCGGCGGCGGCCGCCAGGGCCGCGTCCTCGGGGGTGTCCACGTCGCGCAGCGCGGGCAGGTCGCGGACGCGCAGACCGGCGTCCGTCAGCCGCCGCCGCTGCACGGCGCCGGTCACGGCCGTGGACATCGGGACGCCGCGCAGCAGTTCCGGCGCGGGCCGGGCCAGGCCGAGCGCCCAGAAGCCGCCGTCCTCGGCGGGCCCGAACCAGGCGTCGCAGTCCTCCCAGGCGCCGGGGGCCAGGGCGGGCGCCAGGAGGCGGGTGGTGATCTGCGGAGTGTCCATGCCCAGGAGCAGGGCCGGGCCGTCGTCGTGGGCGAAGGCGGCTGCGAGCCGCTCGTCGAGCCCGCCCGCGCCCTGCGGGACCACCTCGATGCCGGGCGGCAGCCACGGTCCGGGGCGGCCGTCGAGCACCAGGATCCGCCGCCGGGCGGGCGCGGCGAGCACGGTCTCCAGGGTGTCGCGGAGGGCGGCGGCGGCGAGCCGGGCGGCCTCGTACGGGGTGTAGTGCGGCGTCAGCCGGGTCTTGACGCGGCCGGGCACCGGCTCCTTGGCGATGACGAGCAGGGTGGTCGGGGCCTGCGGCGCGCTCATCGGCACCCCGCCCCCGCGGGCGCCGCCTGGGCGCCGGGGCCGGCCGCGGGCTCCCGCAGGACGGCGCGCATGTCGCGGACCGCGTGGAGCGTGCCGCGCCAGGTGCCGGTCACTTTGGAGGCGCCGGTTCTGGGCCGGTAGGGGACGTCCCGTTCCTCGATCCGCCAGCCCGCGTCGGCGGCCCGTACGACCATCTGCAGCGGATAGCCGCTGCGCCGGTCGGTGAGGCCGAGTTCCAGCAGGGCCTCCCGGCGTGCGGCCCGCAGCGGGCCCAGGTCGCGCAGGGCGACTCCGGTGCGGCGGCGGATCATCCGGGCCAGGACGGTGTTGCCGGCCCGGGCGTGGAGCGGCCAGGCTCCTCGCCCGGCCGGCCGTCTGCGGCCCAGCACGAGATCCGCCTCCCCCGCGGCGACCCGTGCCACGAGGCCGGGCAGCAGTCCGGGGTCGAGGGAGGCGTCGCAGTCGCAGAAGCAGACGATGTCGGCGTCGGAGGCGAGCAGCCCGGCGTGGCAGGCGGCGCCGAAGCCGCGCCGGGACTCCGCCACCACCGTGGCGCCGTGCTCGCGGGCGATCCGGGCCGAGCCGTCGGTGGAGCCGTTGTCCACGACCAGGGCGCGCCAGCCGGCCGGGACGCGGCCGAGGACCCAGGGCAGGGCCCCGGCCTCGTCCAGGCAGGGCAGCACGACGTCCACGCGCGGGCGGCCGGTCACGGGCGGGCTGGTTGCAGGCGTTGTCGATTCGGTCACGGCCCCCACCCTACGAAGACAAATGCCGCATAAGAGACTTTGACTTCTTACGAAACCGGGACGCCGGCCCCCGGTGGCCCGCATCCGCTCCCGGCCGCCGCGCCGGGCTGCGAGTCTGGCCGGATGGAGCAGACTTCACCGGGAACCCGGGTCCTCGTGGTGGACGACGACCCCACCGTCGCCGAGGTCGTCACGCGCTACCTCGAACGCGACGGCCATGTCGTCGACCGCGCGGCGGACGGCCCGTCGGCCCTGGCCCGCGCGGACGACCGCCCGCCCGATCTTGTCGTACTCGACCTCATGCTCCCCGGCATGGACGGGCTCGCGGTCTGCCGCGGCCTGCGCGAACGGGGCCCCGTCCCCGTCATCATGCTCACGGCGCGCGGCGAGGAGGACGACCGCATCCTGGGCCTGGAGACCGGGGCCGACGACTATGTGACGAAGCCCTTCAGCCCGCGCGAACTGGCCCTGCGCGTGCGCTCGGTGCTCCGCCGCGGCACCGCCGCGGGCAGCCTCCCGCCGCCCGGCCCGCTCCTGGCGCGCGCGGGGATCGAACTGGACCCGGCGGCACGGCGCGTCGTCCGGGACGGGACGGAAGTGGCGCTCACGGTAAGGGAGTTCGACCTGCTGGCCTTTCTGATGCGGCATCCCGGACGCGCGTTCGGGCGCGAGGAGCTGATGCGGGCGGTCTGGGGCTGGGACTTCGGCGATCTGTCGACCGTCACCGTGCACGTCCGCCGGCTGCGCGGGAAGATCGAGCCCGACCCGGCGGCGCCCCGCCTGATCACCACGGTGTGGGGGGTCGGCTACCGCCTCGACGACCCGCAGGCCGGCCCGGCACGGGCGGAGAGCGGGGCCCGGCCGTGACGGACACCCTGCTGATCGCCCTGTTCGCCTTCCTCGGCGCGGCCGCCGCCGGCCTGGCGGGGGCCCTCGCCCTGCGGCTGCTGCGCCATCGCTCGGTCGCCCTCTCGCTGACCGTCGTGGCCGCCGTGGCGGTGACCGCCATGCTGGCCGGGACGCTGGCCGTGGCCTGGGCGATGTTCCTCTCCCCGCACGACCTGTGGGCGGTGACCACGGTGTGCGCCATGGCCGCCGTGGTGTCCCTGGCCACCGCGCTGCTGCTCGGCCGCTGGGTGGTGGCCCGCAGCAACGCCCTCGCGCTCGCCGCCCGTTCCTTCGGCGAGGACGGCGGCTTCGTCCCGCCCGAGGCACCGGGGACGGCGGAGATCGACGCCCTGGTCCGCGAACTGGCCGCCACCAGCGGGAAGCTGGAGGCGTCCCGGGAGCGCGAGCGGGCCCTGGAGTCCTCCCGCCGGGAACTGGTCGCCTGGATCTCGCACGACCTGCGCACGCCGCTGGCCGGGCTGCGGGCCATGGCCGAGGCGCTGGAGGACGGCATGGCGGCCGACCCGGACCGCTACTTCCGGCAGATCCGCACCGAGGTGGACCACCTCAACGCCATGGTCGGCGACCTCTTCGAACTCTCCCGCATCCACGCCGGGGCACTGCCACTCAGCCCGGTCCGGGTCTCCGCCGCCGAACTCGTGGGCGAGGCGCTCGACGGGGTGGTCCCGCTGGCCCGGGAGCACGGCGTGCGGCTGGTCGGCGAGCGGGACGAGACGGCGGCCGACGCCATGGCGGTCGAGGTGGACGCGCAGGCCATGTCCCGCGTCCTCGGCAACCTCATGATCAACGCCATTCGCAGGACGCCGGCCGACGGCACGGTCGCGGTGTCCGCGCGGCGCGGCGGCGACGACGCCTCCGTGGTGCTCTCCGTCACCGACGGGTGCGGCGGCATCCCGGAGGAGGACCTCCCGCGGGTCTTCGACACCGGCTGGCGCGGCAGCCACGCCCGGACCCCTCCGGCGGGCGAGGGCCCCCCGGCGGGCGCGGGCCTCGGCCTGGCCATCGTCCGGGGCCTGGTCGAGGCGCACGCCGGGCGGGCCGCCGTGCGCAATGTGCGCGGTGGCTGCCGCTTCGAGGTCACCCTGCCGGCCGCCCCGCGGTGACGGGCTCGCGCTGCGGCGCGCGGGCGAACTCGGCCATGCCCGCGGCGAACCCGACCGCGGGCCGCCAGCCGAGCTCGGTCATCAGCCGCCGCGAGGAGGCGGTGATGTGCCGCACGTCGCCCAGCCGGTACTCCCCCGTGACGACCGGCTCGGGACCGCCGCAGGCGCGGGCCAGCTCGGCGGCCGTCTCGCCGATGGTGCGCGGCGTGCCGCTGCCGGTGTTGTAGGCGCGGAAGCCGCCCTCGGGACGGCCGGGCAGCGCCTCCAGCACGGCGAGGTTGGCGGCCGCGACGTCACGGACGTGGACGAAGTCCCGCCGCTGGCCGCCGTCCTCGAAGACCCGCGGCGCCTCCCCGCGGGCGAGGGCCGAGCGGAAGAGCGAGGCGACCCCGGCGTACGGGGTGTCGCGCGGCATCCCGGGCCCGTAGACGTTGTGGTAGCGCAGGGAGACCGCGCGGCCGCCGGTGGCCCGGGCCCAGGCCGCCGCGAGATGCTCCTGGGCCAGCTTGGTCGCCGCGTAGACGTTCCGCGGATCGGCCGGCGCGTCCTCGGTGACCGGGCCGGGCTCCAGCGGCAGACCGCACTCCGGGCAGGCGCACTCGAAACGGCCGGCGGCGAGATCGGCCGGTGCGCGGGGGCCGGGCCGCACGGTGCCGTGCCGGGGGCAGTCGTAGCGTCCCTCGCCGTAGACCACCATCGAGCCGGCGAGCACCAGCCGGGACACCCCGGCCGCCGTCATGGCGTCCAGCAGGACGGCCGTGCCGAGGTCGTTGCAGCCCACGTACTCCGGCGCGTCGGCGAAGTCCTTGCCCAGTCCGACCATCGCGGCCTGGTGGCAGACGGCCGATACACCGCGCAGAGCCTCGGACACGGCGGCCCGGTCCCGGATGTCGGCGCGGATCAGACCGGCGTCCGCGGCCGGCGGGCGGCCGGCGTGGGCCCGCGGATGCAGGCTGTCCAGAACGACGGGTTCGTGCCCGGCGCGGGCGAGGGCGGTGACGATGTGCGAGCCGATGAACCCGGCTCCTCCGGTGACGAGTACGCGCATGACGGTGACGCTAGGCGACAGAGCCGCTCAGCGGGCCGCTCCGCGCCCGGCGGTCACGGATTCGTAAGAGACCGGCGCGCGGGACGCGCGGCCGGGCCGGCGCGGGAGGCCCGGCACAAGAGAGGCCCGTCCGGTGCGACGGGGGATGCACACCGGACGGGCACATGACCTTTCTACCGCATCACGGCCGTCTTATGCGGCAAAAACGTATTCGGTTTTACGCCAATGGTGGCCCGTTCCCGGAGCCCCCCGCGGCACCGGCGGACGGGCCCGTGCCGGCCCCCGGACAGCAGCACGGAGCCCCCCACGATCGGCTGAAACCGTGCCGAACTGCCCGGTTCCGCCCTGCTCGGTGACTAGGGTGAGCACCCCCCGTAGCCGACGTTCGAGGTCAGTGTGCAGAGCGCGGAAGAGCTGGTCAGCCCGGAGCCACCGCCGTCCACGTCCCCGGCCGCGAGACCTCCGGGTCCCCCGTTCCGGAGCGGCGCGGCGGGCCGGGCCCTCACCGGCTTCGCCGGGCGGCTGCCCGCGGCCGGCCCCCTCGCGGGGTGCGCCGCGGCGGTGGTCCTGGTCGTCGCCGCCTCGCCGTGGGCGACCCATCCGGCGGTGCAGGCCTGGCGCACGGTGTGCGTCGCCATCGCCGTCCAGGCCGTCCCCTTCCTGCTGCTGGGCACGGCGCTGTCCGGGGCGATCAACGCCTTCGTGCCGGAACGGTGGTTCACCGGGATGCTGCCGCGCAGGCCCGCGCTGGCCGTACCGGTGGCGAGCGCGGCCGGGATGGTGCTGCCGGGCTGTGAGTGCGCCTCCGTGCCGGTGGCGGGAAGCCTCATCCGGCGCGGGGTGGCCCCCGCCGCCGCGCTGGCCTTCCTGCTGTCGGCACCCGCCGTCAACCCGATCGTGCTCACCGCCACGGCCGTGGCCTTCCCCGGCGCGCCGGAGATGGTGGCGGCCCGGCTGCTGGCCTCGCTGCTGGTCTCGGCCGCCATGGGCTGGCTCTGGCTGCGGCTGGGCCGCGCGGAGTGGCTGCGGCTCCCGTCCCGCCGCGGCGGGCACCGGCCCGGGCACAGCCGGTGGGAGGAGTTCCGGCTCGGTTTCCAGCACGATTTCCTGCACGCCGGAGGCTTTCTGGTGCTGGGCGCCATGGCCGCCGCCACCTTCAACGTCGCGGTGCCGCGCTCCGTGCTGGACGTGTTCGCGGACTCGGCCTGGCTCTCGGTGCTCTTCCTGGCCGGGCTGGCGGTCGTGCTGGCGGTCTGCTCCGAGGCCGACGCCTTCGTCGCCGCCTCGCTGACCGGTTTCTCCCCCACCGCCCGGCTGGCGTTCATGGTGGTCGGGCCGATGGTCGACCTGAAGCTGATCGCGCTCCAGTCCGGCACCTTCGGCCGGGCCTTCGCCGTCCGGTTCTCGACCGCGACCGCCGTCGTGGCCGTCGCCGCGAGCGCGCTGACGGGATGGTGGCTGCTGTGAGGCGCAACGTCCAGGTGCTGCTGCTGGTGCTGTCGGGAGCGGGGCTGCTGCACATCTCGCTGCTGACGGACGTCTGCCTGCGGTTCGTGAAGGAGGGGCTGCGCCCGGCGCTCGTGCTGTCCGGAGCGGTCCTGGTGCTGCTCGGTCTGGTGGCGGCGGCCCGGGACGGCTTCCCGTACGACCGGCGGCCCCGGGCGGGCGGCCGGGCCGCGGACGGCGGCCACCACGGCCATGATCACGCCCGGGGCCCGGGCATCGCCTGGCTGCTCTTCTTCCCCGCGCTCAGCCTGCTGTTCTTCACCCCGCCCGCGCTCGGCGCGTACACGGCGGCGCGGGAGACGGGGGCGCCCGCCGAGGAGCCGGTACGGCACTTCGCCCCACTGCCCGCGGGGTCGTCCGTGCCGCTGACCCTGACCGAGTTCCGGCTGCGCGCCCGGCAGGACCGGTCGCGGAGCCTGGAGGACCGCACGGTGGCGCTCATGGGATTCGTCACACCCGCCCGGGACGGGGGGTGGTTTCTGTCAAGGCTGCTGGTCAGCTGCTGTGCGGCGGACTCCCGGGCGGTAAAGATCAAGGTCCGCGGGGCGGTCGCGCCGCCCGCCGACTCCTGGGTGCGGGTCACCGGCCACTGGCGCCCCGGGCCGGCGACACGGGAGGTGGAGATCGACGCGGAGATGGTGCGCCCCGTGCCCGAGCCGGCCAATCCCTACCAGGACACGGCACCGCCTCCGACCAGGTGAAACACCGGATTTCACGGGGGTGCGGCGCCCGGCCGCGGGCATTGGCGAGGCCCCGCGCACGGGGGAGAACGCGGGGCCTCACTCCGGAGAACGGGAGATCCGGCGAAAAGGTTCCGGGTTCCGGGGAATTCTTCGCGAGGTCGCGGAGCGTCACCCCGGCGGGAACCGGTTGTCATACCGGGCCCGTATTCTGGAGGACATGTCTACCTCTGGACCCTCTGTCCCCGCGCGTCCGGCCGCCGACCACGCGAACGCGGCGATCCGCGCTTTCGTGGCGGGCCGCACCTCGTGGTCGGCAGCCGATCTCGCGGAGCTCGACCGGCTCCGCACGGAGTGGCGGCGCGCCCTCCGCGAGGAGATCACCCGGGCCGCCTGAGCCCGCCGGCCGGCACGGCCCCGTAACGCCCCGCGGCCGGCTCCGGCGCACCCGTCCCGGTGCGCCGGAGCCGGCCGCGCCGATCCGGGTCAGCGGATCGGCATTCCCGACAGCGTCCGCGCGATGACCAGGCGCTGGATCTCGCTGGTCCCCTCGAAGATCGTGTAGATCGCCGCGTCCCGGTGCATCCGCTCCACCGGGTACTCCCGGGTGTAGCCGTTGCCGCCGAGGATCTGCATGGCCTGGGCGGTGACGGTCTTGGCGACCTCCCCCGCGTAGAGCTTCGACATCGAGCCCTCGGCCGCCGTGAAGGGCTTGCCGGAGGCCGCCATCCAGGAGGCCCGCCAGACCAGCAGCCGGGCGGCGTCGATCTGGGTGCGCATGTCGGCGAGCTGGAAGGCGACGCCCTGGTTGTCGATGATCGGGCGGCCGAACTGCACCCGGGTCTTCGCGTAGTCCAGGGCCACCTCGTACGCGGCGCGGGCGATGCCGACCGCCTGGGCGCCGACGGCCGGGCGGGACGCCTCGAAGGTGGCCATGGCCGCGTTCTTCACGCGCTCGCCGCCGCTCTTGGCGCGCTCGCGGGCACGGGCCAGCCGCTCGTCGAGCTTGTCCTTGCCGCCCAGCAGGCAGCTCCCGGGGATCCGGACGTCCTCCAGCACGACCTCCGCGGTGTGCGAGGCGCGGATGCCGTGCTTCTTGAACTTCTGGCCCTGCGAGAGGCCCTTGGTGCCCGGCGGGACGATGAAGGAGGCGTGCCCCTTGGAGCCCAGCTCGGGGTCGACGACAGCCACGACGACGTGCACGTTGGCGATGCCGCCGTTGGTCGCCCAGGTCTTGGTGCCGTTGAGCACCCACTCGTCCTTGGCCTCGTCGTAGACGGCGCGGGTGCGCATGGCGGAGACGTCGGAGCCCGCGTCGGGCTCGGAGGAGCAGAAGGCGGCGACCTTCACGTCGTTCGCGTCGCCGTACATCTGGGGAACCCAGGTGCCGATCTGCTCCTCGGTGCCGTTGGCGAGCACGCCGACGGCCGCGAGGCCGGTGCCGACGATCGACAGGCCGATGCCGGCGTCGCCCCAGAACAGCTCCTCCATCGTCATGGCGATGCCGAGGCCCGTCGGGTCGAAGAACTGCTGGGCGTAGAAGTCCAGCGAGTAGAGGCCGATCTTGGCGGCCTCCTGGATGACGGGCCAGGGGGTCTCCTCGCGTTCGTCCCACTCGGCCGCGGCCGGCCGCATGACGTCCGCGGCGAAACCGTGGATCCATTCCCGGACGGCCTTCTGCTCGTCGTTGAGATCGAGCGCGAACTCTGCCATGTCCCCTCCACCTGCTTGTTACTTGCGGTAACTATACCCTGTTACCGACTGGTAAGCCCTGTCAAGCCCGGTCGCCCGTCCGGCCCCCGGCCGGGCGAAGTGTTACGTTGCGTCGCGGGGGACCCAGCAGGAAGGACGGGGTGGGAGAGACGCCATGGAGACCAGTCAGCGGGAAGACCAGCAGCGGGCGGCCCGCCGCCGGCGCAAGGAACTGCTGGAGGCCGCGGACCGGGTGGTGCTGCGCGACGGCCCCGGTGCCTCGATGAACGCCATCGCGGCCGAGGCCGGGATCACCAAACCCATCCTCTACCGGCACTTCGGCGACAAGAGCGGCCTCTACCGGGCCCTCGCCGTCCGGCACACCGACGCCCTGCTCGCCGGCCTGCGCGCCGCCCTCGACGCCCCGGCGGCCGACCGCCGCGAGCGCGTCGAGCGCACCCTCGACACCTATCTTGCGGCCATCGAGTCCAGACCGCAGGTCTACCGCTTCCTCATGCACCCGGGCGAGGAGCCCAGCACCTCCGAGCAGGGCTTCGACACCCGGCACTCCGCCCCGCTGCTGCGCCGGATGGGCGAGGAGCTCGCCCAGGTCATCGCCGAGCGGGTCGACCTCGGGTCCGACGGTGACGAGCGGGCGCGGGTCTGGGGGCACGGCATCGTCGGCATGATGCACGCGGCCGGCGACTGGTGGCTGCGTGAACGCCCCGTCCCCCGCGCTCAGTTGGTGGGCCATCTCGCCGAGCTGCTATGGGGGCGGCTGGCCGAGGCCGGCGACCGGGTGGGCGCGCCCGGCTTCTGACGGCCCGACGGCTTCCGCCGGGCCGGCCGCCCGGGGCCGCTCAACAGCCCCGTCCCGCCGGGACCGCCGCCGCTGCCGCGGCCCGGTCGGGCTCCCGGTTCCAGGCCGCCCGCCGGACCGCCCGCAGCGCGCGGCGGCGCCGCAGGCCCGCGACCCGGTCCAGATAAATCCCGCCCTCCAGATGGTCCGTCTCGTGCTGGAGGCAGCGAGCGAAGAAGCCGCTGCCCGTCACCCGCACCGGAGCGCCCGTACGGTCCGTGCCCTCGACGACGGCGTGGTCCCAGCGGCCCGTCCCGGCCTCGACACCGGGCAGCGAGAGACAGCCCTCCGGGCCGGTCACCGACACCCCTCCGGTCTCCACCAGCCGGGGGTTGACCACGTGGCCGAGGTGCCGGCGGTCCTCGTCGTCCGGGCAGTCGTAGACGAACACCCGCAGCGGTACGCCGATCTGGTTCGCCGCCAGGCCGACGCCGCGGGCGGCGTACATGCTCGCGAAGAGGTCCTCCACCAGCCGGGCCAGTTCCCCGTCGAAGGACGTGACCTCCGCACCGGGCGTACGCAGCACCGGATCGCCCAGCAGCCGCACCGGTCGGACGGAACCCGAACTGCCGGGGATCGCACCATGTCGCATACCGGCCAGCCTACGGACCGGCCCCTCCGGCCCGGTACGGCGGGTAACAGCAGGGTGGCAGGTTAAGGGCCGCGCCCGGATCTCGATAGGCTGAGCGTCGACCGATCCCTCCCGGCTGGTGATTCGGCGCGGAGGGGGCGTACCACCCGGCCGGCCGGGGGCGGGGGTGCGGCGCCGGATGCGAGGAGGAGCAAGAACGATGGCAGGCAACTCGGACCCGCTGTCGCCGCGGGCCAAGCTGGCCGTGACGGCGGGCAGGGCCGCGGCGGCGGCATCACGGGCGGTGGGCCGCGG
Organism: Streptomyces albus subsp. albus; assembly: GCF_000719865.1. GTDB lineage: Bacteria > Actinomycetota > Actinomycetes > Streptomycetales > Streptomycetaceae > Streptomyces > Streptomyces albus_E. The sequence continues at coordinate 117,618 of NZ_JOID01000014.1, read as the reverse complement.
CAGCGGGTCGGTGATCGGGGGCAAGGTCGCGCTGCGGCTCGACCCGGATCTGCTGGCCCGGCTGGCGGGGCATCTGGACGTGGTCCTGGTCTCGGCGACCAACGGCAAGACGACCACCACCCGGCTGATCGCCGAGGCGCTGCGCGCCAGCGGTCCCGTGGTGTCGAACGCGCTGGGCGCCAACATGCCCGCGGGCATCACCTCGGCGCTGGCCGGCGGCTCGGACGCCAAGTACGGCGTCATCGAGGTGGACGAGAAGTACCTCGCCGGGGTCGCGCGGGACGTGACCCCCAAGGCGATCGCCCTGCTCAACCTCTCCCGCGACCAGCTCGACCGCGCGGCCGAGACCCGGATGCTCGCCGAGAAGTGGCGCGAGGGCCTGGCCGGCAACAAGGCGACGGTCATCGCCAACTGCGACGACCCGCTGATCGCCTGGGCCGCCTCCTCCTCCCCCAATGTGGTGTGGGTCGCGGCGGGCCAGGCCTGGAAGGACGACGCCTGGTCCTGCCCGTCCTGCGGCGGTGTGCTCCAGCGGCCCTCCGACGACTGGTTCTGCTCCGAGTGCGGCTTCCGCCGCCCGATGCCGAGCTGGGCGCTGGCCGGCGACCACGTGGTGGACCCGCACGGCTCGGCCTGGCCGATCCGGCTGCGGCTGCCCGGCCGGGCCAACAAGGCCAACGCCGCGACCTCCGCCGCCGTCGCCGCGCACTTCGGGGTCCCCCCGCAGGTGGCGCTGGAGCGGATGTACGAGGTCCAGGCCGTCGCCGGCCGCTACGACGTCGTCCGGTTCCTGGACCGCGACCTGCGGCTGCTGCTGGCCAAGAACCCGGCCGGCTGGCTGGAGACCTTCTCCCTCATCGACCCGCCGCCCACCCCGGTGATCCTTTCCGTCAACGCCCGCGGCGCGGACGGCACGGACACCTCCTGGCTGTGGGACGTGGACTACACCCAGCTCGCCGGCCACCCGATCTTCGTCATCGGCGACCGCAAGCTGGACCTGGCCGTGCGGCTGGAGGTCGCGGGGCTCGACTTCCGCGTCTGCGAGAACGCCGACGAGGCCGTGCGGCAGGCGCCGCCCGGGCGCATCGAGGTGATCGCCAACTACACGGCCTTCCAGGACCTGCGCCGCCGCGTGGGCAACTGACCCCGCCCCGACCCCCTTGAGGAATGCGAGCATGAGCGACAGCAGCCTGCGCCTGGTCTGGGTCTACCCGGACCTGCTGAGCACGTACGGCGACCAGGGCAACGCCCTGGTGGTGGAGCGGCGGGCCCGCCAGCGGGGCCTGGAGGTCTCCCGCGTGGACGTCCGCAGCGACCAGCCGGTGCCCACCTCCGGCGACATCTATCTGATCGGCGGCGGCGAGGACCGGCCGCAGCGGCTGGCGGCCGAGCGGCTGCGCCGCGACGGCGGCCTGAACCGGGCCGTGGCCAACGGCGCGATCGTCTTCTCGGTCTGCGCCGGCTACCAGATCCTGGGCCACGAGTTCATCAACGACCTGGGCGAGAAGGAGCCGGGGCTCGGCCTGCTGGACGTGGTGAGCACCCGGGGCGAGGCCGCCCGGTGCGTCGGCGACGTCCTGGCCGACATCGACGGCCGGCTGAATCTTCCGCCGCTGACGGGCTTCGAGAACCACCAGGGCGTCACCCACCTCGGCCCGACCGCGCGCCCCTTCGCGCGGGTCCGCTTCGGCAACGGGAACGGCACGGGCGACGGCACGGAGGGCGCGTACAACGACACCGTCTTCGGCACGTACATGCACGGCCCGGTGCTGGCCCGCAATCCGCAGATCGCCGATCTGCTGCTCAAGCTGGCCCTCGACGTGAACGCGCTGCCGCCGACCGACGACCGCTGGTACGAGGCGCTGCGCCAGGAGCGGATCGCCGCGGCGACCCAGCCCGCCTGAGCCGGGACGGGAGTGTGCCGCCGCCGGGCCGGCCGCCGGCCGCGGGTGGTCGGCTTCCGGCTTCCGGGGCCGGTGCCGGTTGACGGCGGGATGAACAGTCCGGTCCGCTCCTCGGACAACGCCGCGCCCCGCCACCCCGCGCTTGTAGGGTGGCGGGGATCCAACCGGACGACGGCGTCCGGTCTCCGGTTGAGTTGCAGAGGTTGGGATACGCCATGCGTATTGGTGTGCTCACGTCCGGCGGCGACTGCCCCGGTCTGAACGCCGTCATCCGCTCGGTCGTGCACCGCGCCGTCGCGGACCACGGCGACGAGGTCATCGGATTCAACGACGGCTGGAAGGGCCTGCTGGAGGCCGACTACCGCACGCTGGACCTGGACGCGGTGAGCGGCATCCTCGCCCGCGGCGGCACCATCCTCGGCTCCTCCCGCGTCCAGCCGGCCCACCTGGTGGACGGGGTGGAGCGGGCCCGCGGCCATGTCGAGGAGCTCGGCCTGGACGCCGTCATCCCGATCGGCGGCGAGGGGACGCTCAAGGCGGCGCGGCTGCTCTCCGACGCCGGGCTGCCGATCGTCGGGGTGCCCAAGACGATCGACAACGACATCGCCGGCACCGACGTCACCTTCGGGTTCGACACCGCGGTGGGCGTCGCCACCGAGGCGCTGGACCGGCTCAAGACCACCGCCGAGTCCCATCAGCGGGTGCTGATCGTCGAGGTCATGGGCCGGCACACCGGCTGGATCGCGCTGCACTCCGGCATGGCGGCCGGCGCCCACGCCATCGTCGTCCCCGAGCGGCCCTTCGACATCGACGAGCTGACCGCCCGGGTCGGCAAGCGGTTCCTGGCCGGGAAGAAGTTCGCGATCGTCGTCGTCGCCGAGGGCGCCAAGCCCCGCGCCGGCTCGATGGACTTCGACATCGGCGGCAAGGACATCTACGGACACGAGCGGTTCGCCGGCGTCGCCCGGCAGCTCTCCACCGAGCTGGAGCACCGGCTCGGCAAGGAGGCCCGCCCGGTCATCCTCGGCCACGTCCAGCGCGGCGGCACCCCCACCGCGTACGACCGGGTGCTGGCCACCCGCTTCGGCTGGCACGCCGTGGAGGCGGTGCACCGCCGGGAGTTCGGCAGGATCACCGCGCTGCGGGGCACCGACATCCGGCTGATCCCGATAGCCGAGGCGGTCGAGTCGCTGAAGACCGTGCCGCGGGAGCGGTACGCCGAGGCCGAGACCGTGCTGTAGACCGGCCGGAACGCTTGCGGAACCCTCTGGAACGCCCCCGGCCGGGATCCCGGCCGGGGGCGGTTCTACTCTGGTGGCTGCGGAGGGCGCGGATCGCGCGGAACCCCCGCGAAAGCGGTATTCCCGCGCAAGAGGAGAGAGCGGATGGATCACGGCGAACACGGCATGACCATGGATCTGCCGCCCTTCACCCTCGCCCGCGGCCTGGAGTTCACGGGCGACCCGTTCTTCCTCGCCGCCTGCCTGGTCGCGCTGGCCCTCTACGGCTGGGCCGTGCTCCGGCTGCGGCGGCGCGGCGACGCCTGGCCCGTGGGGCGTACGGTCGCCTGGGTCACGGGTCTTGCCAGCATCGTGCTGGTGATGTCCACCGGGCTCAACGAGTACGGCATGGTCATGTTCAGCGTGCACATGGTGCAGCACATGGTGATCAGCATGGTCTCGCCGATCCTGCTGCTGCTCGGCGCGCCGGTGACCCTCGCGCTGCGCGCCCTGCCGACGGCGCCCCGCGGCCACAAGGGCCCGCGCGAGCTGCTGGTGGCGCTGCTGCACAGCCGCTATGTGCGGATCATCTCGCATCCGGCGTTCACCATCCCGATGTTCATCGCCAGTCTCTACGGTCTCTACTTCACCCCGCTCTTCGACTGGCTCATGGGCAGCACGGCCGGGCACATCGCGATGATGGTCCACTTCCTGGCGGTGGGCCTGGCCTTCTTCTGGCCGATCATGGGCGTGGACCCGGGGCCGCACCGTCCGGGCTACATCATGCGCATGCTCGAACTCTTCGCCGGGATGCCGTTCCACGCGTTCTTCGGCATCGCGCTGATGATGGCGACCGCGCCGATGGTCGGGACGTACGCCGACCCGCCCGTGTCGCTGGGACTCGACGCGCTGGCCGACCAGCAGGCGGCGGGCGGCATCGCCTGGGCGTTCAGCGAGATCCCCTCGGTGATCGTGCTGGTGGCCCTGCTCTACCAGTGGCACGGCTCGGAGGAGCGGCAGGCCCGGCGCTCCGACCGGGCGGCGGACCGGGACGGCGACCAGGAGCTGGCCGCCTACAACGCCTACCTGGCGTCACTCCAGTCACGCGGTCGGTAGCGGTGGAGGCCGCTTCCGGGTGACGATGGTCTCCTGGCCGCGGTCCGCGCGTCCGCGCGGGGACGGCCGGGAGGAGGATGCGGCATGCCCCCATCTGTGAAGGCGATGACGATCGCCACGGTGGCCGCCCTGGTCGTGGTGACCGCGTACACGGTGGCCCTCGGCGGCAGCGGCTGGCTGTGGTTCGGCTGGATCGTGCTGGCCGGGGTCACGGCCGGCATGGTGGCCCTGCGGGGCCGCTGAGGGCGCCCGGCGATCGTCGGGCCCGGGCACTGCCCGCACTGTCTCTGTCCCGCCGTTCGGCTGCCGCGGCTCCCCCGCCGTCCTGTAGCGCCAGGGGTGGCGGTGGGGGTGGGGATGGGGTTCCGGCACGGTGCGCAGTGGCGCACGGAGCGCTTATGCCCGGTTCCGCCTGCGGGGAGGGCGCGGCCGCGGGGACCGCGGGCACCGTTGGTGACCGGCGTCATTCCGTCACGCGCCCGGTGAGCCCGGCGCGCTCCGGCCGCCGCGCGGCGACGGGGCACCGGAGGACCCGCTCCGGGACGAGAGCGGACCGGCACCCGTCGGCCTGCCCGAACCGCTCGGACGATGCTGCACCCCCCTCCGCACCGGGCCGCGGGGAGTGGGGCGAACGGGCAGCCCTGAGGGCGAGCAGGGTCCGCACCGCCTGCCCGCCCCACTGCGCACCGTGCCGGAACCCCGCCCCCCCTCGCCGTCGCCGCCCTGTCCTCGGCCACTGGCCGTCGGACCCTCGGCCCGGTGCGCGCGAGCGCGGCGCGGGCCGCGGGCCGCCGCTCCCGATGGGCGGCTTCGGCTCCCGGGCACAGCCCGGCACCGTCAGTCGCGGGGCAGCAGGGTCCCCAGCGGGCCCAGGTCGAGGTTGAGGTCCTCGGGGCGCAGCCCGAACCGCTCGCGGAGTTCGGCCATCCGCTCCTCCAGCAGCATCAGGGTCGTCCCGATCCGCTCGATCTGGTCCTCGGTGAGGTCGTCCTCCTCGACGCGGCGGATCGCCTGCCGCTCCATCAGCTGCCGGAGCAGTTCGACGACGGTGAGGACGAGGGCCACCAGGTCCCGCCCGACGGTGTCGGGTTCCACGTCCAGCCGGCGGCCGCCGCTCACAGCGGTCCTCCGTCGGGCCAGGGGGCGGGCATCCGCTCGCTGACCGAGGAGAGCAGCGCGTGCAGCGAGACCCGCACCAGGGGCACCTCGGCGATGGCGATGACGATGTCGCCGCTGATGACGACACCGGTGGCCAGGACCCGGTCCAGGAGGTCCACCAGCGGTACGCCGATCGGGCCGACGGCTCCCTCGGGGCGTTCGTCCCAGGACAGCGTGCGTGCCGGGGCCGTCCCGGCGACCGTGTCAGCCGTCACCCTCGTCCTCCCCGGTGGCTGCGAAGGAGTAGGGCACCCAGGGTCCGGTGACCTCGATGTGCACGCTGGCGGTACCGGGGTCCGCCCGCAGCCGCTGGAGGACGGCGGCGACGGTCTCGTCGCGGTCCCGGTCGATCAGATAGGCCGCGTTCAGCAGCTGTGCGCGCGGGTCGCCGGCCGGCCGGGGATCGTGGATCCGCAGGCGCCGGGCGGCCGCCGAGACGCCGCGCAGGGCGGCGTCCACCTGCTCGGCGGCACGCAGGGCGGCGTTCTGCCGGTCCTCCCGGGCACGGTGCCGGCCGCGTACCCGCGCGAGATAGGCGCGGCCCGCGCCGGGGGCGGGCGCCTCGGCGTCCGGGGCCGTGCCGGTCGACGGGGCCGTGCCGGTCGCGGGGGCGGTGCCGGCGTTGGCGGGAAGCGGGGCGGCGTAGACCTTGACGCCCCATTCCACGCGGCCCGCGATCCGGTCGAACACGGCGTGCAGCCGCTGCTCCTTGGCCCGCAGCGCCGCGCGGACGCGCCCGTCCTCGCGGTAGAGGGTGGCGAGGGGAAAGGGGATCGCGGACGATCGGCCGGCCACCGCGGCCACCACCGCGTGGTGTCCCCGGGCGCAGAGCTCCAGCTCGCCGGGGTCGGACAGCCGCTTGCGCAGGGCCTCCTCGGAGAACTCCGCCGCGGGCACGTCCTGCACGACCGCCGTCAACGGGCCCACCGGGAGAGTGCGAAGAGGTCCGCCGCCGCGGTGGCCGGGGGTCGTGGCGAGAGCCGGGGCGGGATCGCCGTCCCGGCAGACCACGAAGACGCAGGTGAGCGTGGAGCCGGCGGAGACGGCCGCCGGGGCGGCCGGGACGGCGGCGGGGGCCACCCGGGTCGCGGGGGCGCCGGCGGCCGGATCGGTCGCGGTCACGGTCGGAGCCGGGGTCACGGACGGGTACGAGGCCCGAAGCGGGGCCGGGGGCGAGGTCATACCCGGGCACGCTCCCTCTGCCCGGCGCCCCGCTCCTCCGGCTCTCCGGAGCCCCGTTCCAGAGCCGCGATCCGTTCCCGGAGGACCTGGTTCTCCTCGGCGAGCTGGTCCTGCTGGGCGCGGGTGGAGAGTGCCGGGTCCGTCTCCCACCAGTTGATCCCGGCCTTGCGGGCCGTGTCGACGGAGGAGACGAAGAGCCGGATCCGGATCGTCAGCAGTTCGATGTCGAGGAGATCGATCTTGATGTCACCGGCGATCACGATGCCCTTGTCCAGCACGCGTTCGAGAATGTCGGCGAGGTTGGCCGTGGTGGGGCCGTAGGTACAGCAGGCTCCCGAACCCGGCGTGTGCGGGGTCTCAATCGTCGTGGTCATCGCGCCCGCTCACTCCTCTTCCTCGTCCTCCGCCTCGTACTCCTCGTCCTCCTCGTCGCCCTCTTCCCCGTCCTCGTCGTACTCGTCGTCCTCTTCTTCCTCTTCTTCCTCTTCTTCCTCGTCCTCCTCGTCCTCCTCGTCCTCCTCTCCTTCTTCCTCCTCGTCCTCTTCCTCGCCGTCGGGCTCCTCCTCGCCCTCCTGCTCTTCCTCGCCTTCCTCGCCCTCGGGCTCCTCCTCCTCGCCCTCGCGTTCCTCCTCTTCCATCGCGTCCTCGTGGCTGCGGACCACCTCGCCGTCGCGGATCTCACCGCGCCAGCCCTCGGGCTCCTCCTCGGCGCCCAGCGTCACGTACCGCTGGAAGTGCTTGAGGTCGAGCCGCAGCCGGCGGCCCTGGGCCCGCCAGATGTTGGCGGTCTTCTCGAAGAAGCCGGAGGGGTAGTACTCCACGACGACCACGATGCGCGTGAGGTTCGGCGCCAGTTCGTGGAAGGAGACGCATCCCCGGGTGGTGCCCTTGGCGCCCTCGGAGTTCCAGACGATGCGTTCATCCGGGATCTGCTCGTCGATCGTCGCCTGCCAGCCGCGGGTCGACGGGCCGACCTTGGCCTTCCAGTCCGAGGTCACCTCGTCCGACTTGGAGACGTGGCGAACGCCCTTCATGAAGCCGCTGAAGTCCTCGAACTGGCACCAGTAGTCGTAGCAGGTGCGCAGCGAGAGGCCGACGTCGAGGGTTTCGACGATGTTCGTGACCTTGACGTCGCCGGGCTTCTTCTTGCCCTTGCCCTCGCCACCCCCGGCGCCGACCGCGTCCTTGGCCTTGCCCACGATGGTGTCCTTTACTCCCTTGGCCTTCTCGCCCATGAACGCTTTCGCCGGGGATTCCCCGCCCAGCACGCGGGCGCCGACCTTGGGCAGCGTGCCGCCGTTCTCGGCCGCGTCGGTGAGACGTCCGGTGAGGTCGGACAACCGACCGCCCGCCGATTCCACCAACCGCTGCGACTTGGCGCCGAGGTAGTCGCCGAACTCCTTACGGAGCCGGTCGATACCGGATCCGTTCCCGTTCTGGTCCTTATCGGGCATGATCCGCTACCTCCGACGGCCGGACCGGGCGGCCGACTTCTCCGCCGTGGCCTTGCGGGCAGATGTCCTCTTCGCTGCGGTCTTCTTCGCCGGAGCGGTCTTCTTGGCGGGTGCTTTTCTCCCCTGCGGTTTCTTCTGCGCCGGAGCCTTCCTTGCCGGAGCCTTCTTCTGGGCTCTCTTGGCGGCCTGCTTCTTGGCAGCCGGCTTCTCGGCGGTTTCCTTCTTCGGCTGTGCCTTCTTCCGCGCCGGCTTCTTCTCCGCGGGCTTCTTCTGCGCGGCCTTCTTCTGCTCCGGTTTCCGGGCTTCCGGCTTCTTTCGTGCCGGCTTTCGGCCGGTCTTGCGGGCCGGCCGCTCCTCCTCGGCTTCGGGCTCCTCCTCTTCCTCTTCCTCCTCTTCGGGCTCCTCCTCTTCTTCCTCCTCGGCCTCGGGGCCCTCTTCTTCCTCCTCCTGCTCCTCTTCCTCTTCTTCCTCCTCGGCCTCGGGGCCCTCCTCCTCTTCCTCCTCGGCCTCGGGCCCCTCCTCCTCCGGCTCTTCTTCCTCTCCCTCTTCGCCTTCCTCGGTGTCCTCCTGGAGGGCCCGGGTCCGCTCCTGGATGGCGTCCGCCAGCGAGTCGAGCCGGCGGTTGGCGGCGGCCGCGGCCGCCGCCTTGCCCGCGGACAGCAGTTCCCCGCGCACCTGCTCGCCCAGTGAACCGAGCTGCGGGGACGACGTCAGTTTGCGCACGCCGTCGGTGACGATGCTCTGCGGGCTGATCCCCAGTCCCCGGCCGACGAGGAAGGAGGCCAGCCCCAGGACGAGCTTCGCCTTCCGGGTCCGTCCCAGGATGTAGCCGCCCACGACGCCCGCAGCGAGTGCGGATTTGGTGTTCTCGTTCATCAGTGGTGTCCCGTTCCTCTTTCCGCTCCTACCACGGCCGGTCCGGATCGCCGTTCCAGCAGATCCAGCAGTCGTTCCTCCTCGCGCTCGAACTCCTCCATGCCGATCTCCCCGTTCTCCAGCGCCTGGTTGAGCACGACGAGCCGCGCGCGGACCGCCGCGGGATCGTGCAGTTCGTCCTCGGCGGCGTCCGTCATGCGGTTGGCGATCCACACGACGCCCCGCACGGGGGCCAGCGGCAGCAGGGCCAGTTCGGTCAGCAGTCCCATGTCAGGCCGTCGCCGGTACGGAGCCGGGGTCGGCGAAGCTGTAGCAGGGCAGCGGTCCGGTGAGCCGCAGCTCGACCGCGTCCCGGTGCTCGGCGGCCAAGCGCTCCACCGCCGCCCGGAACGGGGCCTCGTTGTCCCGGCCGACGAGGAAGGAGACGTTCCGTACGCACCCCTGTACGTCCGGGCCCTCGACGAGCTGTTCGGCCAGCGGGGCACAGGCGCGCAGCACCTGCTCGACGGCGGCCTTCGCGCGGCGGGTGAGCCCCGCGGCCACCGATTCGCCCAGCCGGAGGCTGCCCTGGTAGCTCGGGCGGCCGCGCACCTCGTCCCGGAGCCGCCGGACCCCCTCGTCCTCCCGCAGGAGGGCGGCCAGCCCGTCCTCCACCGGTGAGGCCTTGAGGTTGAGTTCGCACCGGCCGTCGAGGCGGGTCAGCGCGGCGGACCGCTCCTGTTCGCCGGCGGCCAGGTCCCGCAGCACGGTGTCCTCGTCGGGGGCCACCATGCCGAAGCGCATCGGGAGGACGGGGCCGTCGGCGGCGAGCGCCAGCAGGAGTTCCTGGTGCGCCAACAGGTCCCGGCGCCGGGCCCGGAGACCGGGCGGCGCCGGGCCGGCGACCGCCGCGATCGCGCCGTGGCGGATCAGCCGGAGCGGTCCGGGCGGGTCGCCGACCCCCCGCCGCCCGGCGGGCAGGGGGTGTCCGGTCCGGACGACGCCGTAGACGTAGAGGCCCGCTGCGGTCATGGGTCAGCCCTTCTTCGACGTCGAGCGGCTGCGGGAGGTACCGCGGCTCTCGGTGCGCTTCCGGGCGGCGGTGCGCTTGCGGGGCGCGGGCCGCTCCTCCGCCGCCTCCGTCCCGCCCTCCTCTTCCTCGTCCTCCCCGGACTCGCCGCCGACCACCTGCCGCACCTTCTCGCCGAGCGATCCGGCGGCCTTGCTCGCCTTCTTCTTGCCGACCGCGCCCGCCACGCCGCCGGCACCGCCGAAGAGTTCGGGGACGGTCCGGCTCCGGTTGTCGGACTCCAGATCAAGGCGGTTACAGGCCTCGGCGAAGCGCAGATAGGTGTCGACACTGGCCACCACGATGCGCGCGTCGATCTTGAGGATCTCGATGCCGACCAGGGAGACCCGGAGGAAGATGTCGATCACCATGCCGCGATCGAGGATCAGTTCGAGGGTGTCGTAGAGCGTGCCGGCGCGCGGCACGCACACCATGCCGTCGTTGTAGGTGGTCGTGGTCATGAGGGGAGTCCTCTCAGGGGTGGCCGGCGGGCCAGTCGTCCGACGCTCCGCGCCGGAAGCGGCGGACCCGGCGGTACTGGAGCAGTTCTCCTGCCTGGTCGACATCCACCTGGTAGGTGGCGAGCAAGCTGGTGGTGTCGGGGACGCGCTGGAGTTCCAGGACGTCGATGTCGACCCGCCAGCCCTCCTCGGTCCGGCACACCGCGGACACGCCTTCCGCCGGGTAACCGATCAGACCGGACAGATCGCGGCACGCGTTCCGGGCCGCTTGAACCGGCCCGGTCCGGGACTCTCGTTGCGATTCAGCCGTCTTGGTACCGGTACGCCGGGTCCGTACCTTTTGCTCTGCTGCCATGCGCACCAGTGTGTTCACGAAGCGTGCGGGGCCGCACACGCTGATGGGCCGGACGGATCACCGGGGCCTCGTCCCGCGCGTCCGGCCGGCCGGCTCCCCGCGGTGCGCACACCCGGGCGCCGGAACCGCGGCCCGGGCCGCCCGGGAGATCCTGCGGGCCGACGGTGCACTCCTGCCCCCCCGAGGGCGGCGCGGACGGCGGGCGAGGCCGGCCCTCGCACCCCCGCCGGTCCACCGCCGCCCGCCTCGCCGGAGGCGACGGCCCCGGACCCCGCTGAAGGGCGCCGCCCCGGCACTTCTGACGTCCTGTTACCAGTGCCGAACGGGCCCGGCATAGGGCCGGTCAGAAGTGGTCACAGACGGCGACACCTGCCCATAAACTGATCTCCTGCCTTCCACCCTGGACCTCACGGGACGCAGCCCAGGGCCGATACGGAGCAGTCGGGAGCCGACCTGTGTTCTATTACGTGCTCAAGTACGTGCTGCTCGGGCCGTTGCTGCGGCTGACATTCCGCCCCCGGATCCAGGGCCTGGAGCATGTGCCCGAGGACGGGGCGGCGATCGTCGCCGGCAATCATCTGTCCTTCTCGGACCACTTCCTGATGCCGGCCATCCTCCCCCGCCGCATCACCTTCCTCGCCAAGGCGGAGTACTTCACGGGGCCCGGCCTGAAGGGCCGGCTGACGGCCGCCTTCTTCCGCAGCGTGGGGCAGATCCCGGTGGACCGGTCGGGCGGGAAGGCCGGGCAGGCCGCCATCACCGAAGGGCTCAAGGTGCTGCGGAGCGGCGAGCTGCTCGGCATCTATCCGGAGGGCACGCGCTCGCACGACGGGCGGCTCTACAAGGGCCGCGTGGGCGTGGCCGTGATGGCGCTCCGTGCGGGGGTGCCGGTGGTGCCGTGCGCCATGCAGGGGACGTTCGAGATCCAGCCGCCCGGCCGCCGGCTGCCCCGGCCCGGCCGGGTGACGATCCGCTTCGGGGAGCCGATGGACTTCTCCCGGTTCGCGGGCATGGACGGCGAGCGGGCGGTGCTGCGCGCCGTGACCGACGAGATCATGTACGAGATCATGAAGCTCTCGGGCCAGGAGTACGTGGACCGCTACGCGAACGAGGCCAAGGCCGAGCAGAAGGGCCGGTCCGGCTCCGGGGAGTGACCGGAACCGGCCGCCCGGCGCGCCTGACCCGCCGCGGTGGCCTTCCGGAAAACCGGCCGGCGCCGGCCCGGAACCCGGAGCCCTCGGCTGCCGCCGGGCGGCGCGGCCCCGACCCTCACGGTCTGGACGGTGGCCGGGCCGGCCGCCGTGCTCCTCGCGCCGCTCCGCCGGGGCCGCGCCGGCGCGGACGGCGACCGCCGGACGCCGGCCCCTTCCCCCGCGATCCGACGGCCCGGTGACCGCGCCCGGCCCCGTCGACTCCGCGTCAGTTCTCCTGCCGCCCCGGCGGATTGCCCGGCTCCGGGCCCCGGTGCTCCGCCGCGATCCCGAACCCGCCCCGTTCGCCCGCAGCGGACGGGACACCGGGGCGAAAGACCGACACCGTGCTGATCACCGGCTCCTCCGCGGCGGCTTCCTCCGACTCCAGGAGCCGCAGGTCAGCGGCCGATACCAGGGCCACGAGCGGCTTGCCGTGCCGCGTCACGACCACACGTTCACCGCCGTAGACGACGCGGTTGATCAACTCGGCCAGCTCCGCGCGGGCTTGCGTCACCGGAATCTCATAAGCCATGCTCCCCATCGTACGAGACGTACAGGACGAACAGAACGTACATTTTCGCCGGAACGGCGATCAGGACAACGGAAGAAGGGGGAGCAGCCGTGGAGTCTCCGACCGCCCGCTACGTGCTGCCGCAGTTCACCGAGCGCACCAGCCGCGGAATCCGCACGCTGGACCCGTACTCCAGGCTTCTGGAGGAGCGCATCGTCTTTCTCGGCACCGAGGTCGACGAGACCTCGGCCAACGACGTCATCGCGCAGCTGATGCATCTGGAGCACGCCGCCCCCGACCGCGACATCTCGCTGTACATCAACTCCCCCGGCGGCTCGCTCACCGCGATGACCGCGATCTACGACACGATGCTCTTCGTCGGCTGCGCCATCGAGACGATCTGCCTGGGACAGGCGGCCGAGGAGGCCGCGGTACTGCTCGCCGCGGGTGAGCCCGGCCGGCGGCTGATGCTTCCGGGCTCCCGGGCCGTGCTCCGCCAGCCGTCCCTGGCCGAGCCCGTGGAAGGACAGGTGGACGATCTGGAGATCAGGGCCCGCGAGCTGGGCCGGGCCCGCGCCATGCTGGAGGGAATGCTGGTGCGGCACACCGGGCAGCCGGCGGAGCGCGTCGCCTCGGACATCGAACGGGACAGGATCCTCACCGCCGGCGAGGCCGTGGCGTACGGCCTGGCCGACAGGATCGTCGAGAACCGCAAGGGGTCCACCTCACCGGCGAGCCGGAGGTGAGCCGTGCCGCTGCCCGAACTGCCGCCGCTGCCCGCCCTCACGCGCGCCGAGGGTGAGCTGATCGACCGTTACCTGGAGACCGTGGATCTGCTCGGCCGGATCAACCCCGCCCGGAGCTCCCACACCTACGGCGGTCTGCGCGCGGCGCAGGCGCTGGTCGACCGGGCCGTCCGGCTGCGCGACGCGCTGGCCCTGATGCACGAACGCGGCGAGACGGAGCTGCACACGGCCACCCTCGGCCGGGCCCTGCGGGTGCTCGACGGGGAACGGCGGACACGGCGCGTCACCCTCCCGCCGGAGAGCTCCGGCTGACGGACCGTCGCGGGCGCACCGTGACACGGATCACCGATCGGTCTCCCCCAACCGGGCTACCGTCCACCGGACGTGACGGACCGTGCGGCTTGCGCCGGGCGCGCGCGAGCCGTCGGCCGTTTCCGGCATCGAGCCTGGTCACGGCGGGGCCACGGGACGGGTTTGACCCTCAACAGGGCCCCCAATCCACCCGGTTGGGGCAAGAGTGAGAACTTTCACATAGCGCCGGATCGGTGACGAAAATCGGCCTGGAGTGCGTAACCATCGCTGACGACAAGCCCCCGCCGCCGAGGCGGGGCGGTCCGGGCGGACGCCGAGTCCTGCCACCGTCCCGGGCGACAGGTCGATTGTGGACCGGCAGGAGTGGAGGACCCGGGCAAGCCGGGCCCGGCCGGATCCCTCCGGCCGGCCCTTGGGGTGAAGCCGCGACGCGGCCGGGCATCTTCGTTCTGCCCGAACCCGACAGGTCATCCTTCACAGGCGGCTGACGAAGGGTTGCGCATGTCCGCGCACGTTCACGTCCAGACGCACGACAGCACCACCGGCACCACCCATACCGACAGCGCCACCGGCACCGCCCCGCACACCACCGGCACCCGCCGGAAGCCCGCCGGCGCCACCGCGCGCGTCACCCGCGCCGGCGCCGTATCGGCGCTCACCCTCGCCGCGGTCACCGGCACCGTGCTGGCGCCGGGCGCGGCCTCCGAGGCCCAGGCGGCCACGGTCAGGGCGAAAGCGCTCAACGTCGCCGCGGCGCAGAAGGGCGACCCCTACAAGTACGGCGCCGCGGGCCCGCAGCGCTTCGACTGCTCCGGCCTGACGCTGTACTCGTACAAGAAGGCCGGCAAGAAGCTGCCGCGCACGGCCCAGGCCCAGTACAACGACACCAGCCGGGTCTCCGCCGCCAAGCGGGCCAAGGGCGACCTGGTGTTCTTCCACTCCGGCGGCAGCGTTTACCACGTGGGGGTCTACGCCGGCAGCGGCAAGGTCTGGCACTCACCCAAGGCCGGCTCCGTCGTGAAGCTGGAGAAGATCTGGACGAAGAGCGTCCGCTACGGCCGCGTGCGCTGAGCACCGCCGGTCCGCGTCCCGCCCGCCGCGAAGGGGCGGACGGGACGCGGACCGGCCGGGCGGCGGGCCCGGCCACGCGAGGAGCCCGGCCGGACCGGTCAGCCGGAGGGCGCCGACGCGACGACGACGGCCACCGCCCGGTCGACCTGCTCCTCCGTCAGGTCGGCGCGGGCGGTGAGCCGCAGCCGCGAGACGCCGTCGGGCACGGACGGCGGGCGGAAGCAGCCCACCGCCAGCCCGCCGGCCCGGCAGTCGGCCGCCCAGCGCAACGCCGCCTCCGGGGACGGCGCCCGCACGGACACCACGGCCGCGTCCGGACGGACGGAGGCCAGGCCGGCCGCCGTCAGCCGCTCGTGCAGCGAGGCGGCGACGGCACGGGCCCGCGCCGCCCGCTCCGGCTCCCGGCGCAGCAGCCGCAGGGCGGCGAGCGCCGCGCCGGCGGCGGCGGGCGCCAGCCCGGTGTCGAAGATGAACGCCCGTGCGGTGTTCACGAGATGCTCGATCACCCGGGCCTGTCCCAGCACGGCGCCGCCCTGGCTGCCGAGGGACTTGGACAGGGTGACGGTGACGACCGTGTCCGCGGAGCCCGCGAGCCCGGCGGCGTACGCGGCACCGCGCCCGCCCTCCCCCAGCACGCCCAGCCCGTGGGCGTCGTCGACGAGCAGGGCCGCTCCGCGCTCACGGCAGACGGCCGCGAGCCGGTCCAGCGGCGCGGCGTCGCCGTCGACGGAGAAGACCGCGTCGGTGAGGACGACGGCGCGCCCCGCGTGCCCGTCCAGTGCCTTGGCCGCGGCGCCGGGGTCGGCGTGCGGAACGACGGCGGTGTCCGCGCGGGACAGCCGGCAGCCGTCGATCAGCGAGGCGTGGTTGGCGGAATCGGAGACGATCAGGGTGCCCCGCGCGGTGAGGGCGGTGACGGCGGCGAGGTTGGCCGCGTAGCCGGAGGACAGGACGAGCGCGGCCTCGACGCCGCAGAAGTCCGCCAGTTCGGCCTCCAGTTCGGCGTGGAGCCCGGTGCTGCCGGTCACCAGCCGGGAACCGGTCGCACCGGCTCCCCACAGCCGCGCCGCGTCGGCGGCGGCGGCGGTCACCACGGGGTGGCGGGCCAGCCCGAGGTAGTCGTTGGACGCCAGGTCCAGCAGCGGGGACACGGCGGGACGGGGGCGCAGCGCGCGGACGAGGCCGGCCCGCCGCCGGGCGGCCGCCTCCTCGTCGATCCATCCGAACGGGTCCCGGGCGTCCGGATCCTGGTCCCGGTCCTGCTCCTCGTCCTGGGGCATCGGCCATCCTCGCGTCTGTTGGGTCTGCCCAAAACCTAGCCCGGCCACGGGCGCGACACGGTGTGGCGATACCCACACCCCGATCCGGGGGTGTTGTGGGATCCCTCCTTGGCCGCGCCCCCTCCGGTACGCGAGGATCTCCGCCATGGATCTGCTGACAACGCTGGTGGACAAGGGGCTGCGCCGCGAGCCGCCCACGCGGGACGAGGCGCTGGCCGTGCTGGCGACCTCCGACGACGACCTGCTCGACGTGGTGGCGGCCGCGGGCCGGGTGCGCCGCCAGTGGTTCGGGCGGCGGGTGAAGCTCAACTACCTGGTCAACCTCAAGTCGGGGCTGTGCCCGGAGGACTGCTCGTACTGCTCGCAGCGGCTGGGCTCGAAGGCCGAGATCCTCAAGTACACCTGGCTGAAGCCCGAGGAGGCCGCCGCGGCCGCCGGTGCCGGAGTCGCCGGCGGCGCCAAGCGTGTCTGCCTGGTGGCGAGCGGGCGCGGGCCGACCGAACGGGACGTGGACCGGGTGTCGGCCACCATCGCGGCCATCAAGGAGGAGAACGAGGGCGTGGAGGTCTGCGCCTGCCTCGGTCTCCTCTCCGACGGGCAGGCCGAGCGGCTGCGGCGGGCCGGCGCGGACGCGTACAACCACAACCTCAACACCTCCGAGGCCACCTACCAGGACATCTGCACCACGCACGACTTCTCCGACCGCGTCTCCACCGTGCGGCAGGCGCAGGGCGCGGGCCTGTCGGCCTGCTCCGGCCTGATCGCGGGTATGGGCGAGTCCGACGAGGACCTGGTCGACGTGGTGTTCGCGCTGCGCGAGCTGGACCCGGACTCGGTGCCGGTCAACTTCCTGATCCCCTTCGAGGGCACCCCGCTGGCCGAGGAGTGGAACCTCACCCCGCAGCGGGCCCTGCGCATCCTGGCCATGGTCCGCTTCGTCTGCCCGGATGTGGAAGTACGGCTCGCGGGCGGCCGCGAGGTGCATCTGCGGTCGATGCAGCCGCTCGCGCTGCATCTCGCCAACTCCATCTTCCTGGGCGACTATCTGACCAGCGAGGGACAGGCGGGGCAGGCGGATCTCGACATGATCGCCGACGCGGGCTTCGTGGTGGAGGGCTCGGACACCGTGACGCTTCCGGAGCACCGGGCGGGCGCGGCCGGGGCGGGCTGCGGCGGCCACGACGGCGGCGCCTGCGCACCCTGCGGGGAGGCGGCGGGGGAGGACGCGGCCCCGGCCGGGGCTCAGGGCCCGGACCGGGCGGACGCCGCTCCGGGCGACGCGGCGGCGGCCCCGGCCTCCGCGCCCGCTTCCGTCTCCGCGCCCGCTTCCGCACCCGCGCCGGCCGGCGCTCCCGCGGGCGCGCCGGCGGGTGCCGCCCGTACCGGCCTGGTGGCGGTGCGCCGCCGCGGGGCGGGCACCGATCTGCCGCCCAATGCCTGAGCGGCTCCCGCCCCCACCGGCCGGGCCCGCCGCGCCGGCGCCGCTGTCCACGGCCGAGTTGCTGGAGCTGGACCGGCGGCACGTGTGGCACCCGTACGGCCCGATGCCGGGCCGTACGGACCCGCTCGTCGTGGCGTCCGCCTCCGGGGTGCGGCTGCGGCTGGCCGAACCGGCCCATGGCCGGGAGGAGTTGATCGACGGGATGTCGTCGTGGTGGTCGGCCGTGCACGGCTACGGCCATCCGGCGCTGACCGGCGCCGCGCACGCGCAGCTGGACCGGATGAGCCATGTGATGTTCGGCGGGCTCACCCATGAGCCGGCCGTGCGGCTCGCCGCCCGGCTCGTGGAGATCACCCCGGAGCCGCTGCGTCACGTCTTCCTGGCCGACTCGGGCTCGGTGTCCGTCGAAGTGGCCGTCAAGATGTGCTTGCAGTACTGGCGTTCGCGCGGGAAGCCGCGCAAGCAGCGGCTGCTGACCTGGCGCGGCGGCTACCACGGCGACACCTGGCAGCCGATGTCGGTGTGCGACCCGGACGGCGGTATGCACCACCTGTGGTCCGGGGTGCTGCCCCGGCAGGTCTTCGCGGACGCGCCACCTCCCGGCTTCGGCGCCGGCGTGGACCCGGCGTACGCGGAGCATCTGCGCGGGCTGATCGCGGAGCACGCCGATGAACTGGCCGCCGTCGTCGTCGAACCGGTGGTGCAGGGCGCCGGCGGCATGCGCTTCCACTCCCCCGGCTATCTGCGGGTGTTGCGCGAGGCGTGCGACGAACACGGCGTGTTGCTGGTGCTGGACGAGATCGCGACCGGCTTCGGCCGCACCGGCGAGCTGTTCGCCGCGGACCACGCGGGCGTCGCGCCCGACGTGATGTGCCTCGGGAAGGCGCTGACCGGCGGCATGATGACGCTGGCGGCGACACTGTGCACCGCGGAGGTGGCGGACGGCATCTCGCGCGGCGAGGTACCGGTGCTGGCGCACGGGCCGACCTTCATGGGCAACCCGCTGGCCACGGCGGTCGCGGGAGCCTCCGTCGATCTGCTGCTGGCCCGGGACTGGCGCGCCGAGGTGCGCGGCATCGAGCGCGGCCTGCGGGAAGGGCTGGCCCCGGCGGAGGAGCTGCCGGGCGTGCGGGAGGTCCGGGTCCTGGGCGCCATCGGAGTCGTCCAGCTCGACCACGAGATCGACATGGCGGCGGCGACACGCGCCGCGGTGCGCGAGGGCGTCTGGCTGCGGCCGTTCCGCGACCTCGTCTACACGATGCCGCCGTATGTCACGGACGAGGAGGACGTGGCCCGGATCTGCGCGGCGGTCCGCGCGGCGGCAGCGGCGGGCTGACCGCACCGGGCCGGGGCGGGATCCGGCGGCGCGGCACACCCGGGCGCGCGAGTACGCGCACCGGGCACGGCAGCGCATCACGCGCGGCAGCAGGACAGCACGGCAGCACAGCGGGAACGGAGCGAGGGAACCCCATGGCCATCACCGTCGTCAGCGGCACCGGCACCGAGATCGGCAAGACGGTGGCCACCGCGGCGCTGGCCGCCGTGGCGCTGGCGGCGGGCCGCACCGTCGCCGTGCTCAAGCCGGCCCAGACCGGGATCGCGCCCGGTGAGCCGGGGGACGCGGCGGAGGCCGCCCGCCTCGCCGGCCCCGTCACCACGGCCGAGCTGGCCCGCTACCCGGAACCCCTGGCCCCGGAGACGGCCGCCCGGCGGGCGGGGCTGCCTCCGGTGCGGCCGCCGGATGTCGCCGAAGCCGCGGAGAAGCTGGCCGCCGGCCACGATCTCGTCCTGGTCGAGGGCGCCGGCGGGCTGCTGGTCCGGTACGACGGGGAGGGCGCGACGCTGGCGGACGCGGCCCGGCTGCTGGGCGCGCCGGTGCTCGTGGTCGCCGGCGCCGGACTGGGCACCCTGAACGCGACCGCGCTGACGGCGGAGGCCCTGCGCGCCCGGGGCCTGGTCTGCGCGGGTGTCCTCGTGGGCAGCTGGCCGGCCGGGCCGGGCCTGGCGGAACGCTGCAATCTGGCGGATCTGCCGGCCGCGGCCGGAGCCCCGCTGCTCGGAGCGGTCCCGCACGGTGCGGGCGCGCTGCCGCCCGCGGAGTTCCGCGCCCGCGCCGGGCACTGGCTCGCCCCCGCCCTGGGAGGCACCTGGGACGCGGCGGAGTTCACCGCACGGCACCGTCCGGCGCACTGAGCAGCCGCGCCCGGCGGCTGTGCGGACCGGGGCGCGCCGGACCCGTGCGGCCGCCTCCCCTGCCGCGCCGGGGGACGCCGGAGGGGACAATGCGGAAGAGCGGTCCGGCCGGACCGTTCACCACCGTCACCCTGCCGCCACCACCACTGTCACCGTCACCGTCACCATCACCGGAAGGAATCGGCCATGCCGCGGCTCAGCAGGAACGGCGGGGACGCGCGTGACACCGTGCACCACCCGCTCTTCGCCCGGTTCTACACGCGGCTGAGCGTCCTCGCCGAGAAGCAGGGGGAGATCGCCGCCCACCGCACCGAACTGCTGTCCGGACTCTCCGGCCGGGTCGCCGAGATCGGCGCGGGCAACGGCCTCAACTTCGCCCACTACCCGTCCGGCGTCACCCGGGTGGTCGCCGTCGAGCCGGAGCCCCGGCTGCGGCGGCTCGCCGCGGCGGCCGCGCGGAACGCCGCGGTCCCCGTTGACGTGATGCCGGGAACGGCCGAGGAACTGCCCCTGGCCGACGGGCACTTCGACGCGGCCGTGGCCTCGCTGGTGCTGTGCTCGGTGCGTGACCTGCCGCGGTCTCTGGCCGAGATCCGCCGGGTCCTGCGCCCGGGCGGCGAACTGCGCTTCTACGAGCACGGGCGAGCCGGCCGCCCGGCCGCCGACCGGGTGCAGCGGGCCCTGGACCGCACGGTGTGGCCGGTGCTGTTCGGCGGCTGCCACACCGGACGGGACACCCTGGCGGCGATCGCCGCCGCGGGGTTCGAGATCGGCCCTCACCGCCGGCTGCGGGTCCCGGCGCGAGGGCTGCCGATGCCCTGCTCCCCTCACGTCCTGGGCACGGCACGGCGCCCGGAGTGAACCCGGGGCGGGCCCGGACGGCAACGAGACCACGCCACCTCCATGGCCACGCCCACAGCAACGGCTGCCGCTACGGCAGGCTCCAGCTCCGCAACTCCTCCGCGATGGCCTCCACTCCGGCGGTCCCGTCCTTGACCAGCCGGGCGAGATCGCGGACCTGCTCGGGTGACGTGCTGATCTTCAGCCCGCTCGCGGCGAGATAGGCGTAGGCGACGGCCGAGGCGAACATGGCGTTGGACCGCTCCAGCGCCGGTACGTGCAGCAGCAGTTGCAGCAAGGCTGCCGCGCGGCTCTGCGGATCGGTGTAGACGGGGACGCCGAATATCTGCGCCTCGTGCCGGCTGACGGCGGCGACGAGAGCCCCCCAGTCGGTCACGGCCGGATCGCCGGGGGTGTTCCGCTCGGCCACCATGAGCAGCCAGGAGAGGTCGATACGGAGGGTCAACGGCGGGTGCGCTCCTCGCCGAACTCCTCGGCGAAGACCGACTCGTACTGCTTCATGAAGTCGGCGGCCGCCTCGACGAAGGTCCGGCCGGCCTCGCCCGCGTCCTGCCGGACGAGCTCCTCGATGTAGCGGTTCACGCTCATGCCCCGCTGGAGCGCGCGCTCCCGCGCGGTCTCGGCGGTCGTCTCGTCCACACGGACGTTCAGCTGGGTCTTGGCCACCCTGCCAAGCTAGCACTTCTCCGCTATCATCGGCAAGGGGTATCCGCCCCGCCCCGCGGGCCCCTACCCTCGGGAGTCCTCGGGGGACGCCACACCGAGCCGGGAGGCGGCCATGCCCACGCTTGCGCAGGAAACCACCCGCGACTCCGCGGACGGACGGCCCCCGGCCGCCCGGACCGAGTCGCTCACCAAGGCCTACGGCTCCGGCGAGACGGCGGTCATCGCCGTGGACGCCGTGGACGTGACGATCGAGCGGGGCCGGTTCACGGCGGTGATGGGCCCCTCCGGCTCCGGCAAGTCCACGCTGATGCACTGCCTCGCCGGCCTGGACACCGTCTCGGCGGGCCGGGTCTGGCTGGGCGGCACGGAGATCACCGGACTCAAGGACCGTGACCTCACCCGGCTGCGGCGCGACCGGGTCGGCTTCATGTTCCAGTCGTTCAACCTGCTGCCGACGCTGACGGCGGCCGAGAACATCACGCTTCCGATGGACATCGCCGGCCGCAAGCCGGACCGCGCCTGGCTCGACCGGGTGATCGACACCCTCCATCTGCGGGACCGGCTCGCACACCGCCCGTCGCAGCTCTCCGGAGGCCAGCAGCAGCGGGTGGCCTGCGCGCGGGCCCTGGCCTCCCGCCCCGAGCTGATCTTCGCGGACGAGCCGACCGGCAACCTCGACTCCCGGAGCGGGCGGGAGGTGCTGCGCTTCCTGCGCGAGGCCGTGGACGAGCTCGGGCAGACGGTCGTGATGGTCACCCACGACCCCAACGCCGCCGCCTACGCCGACCGGGTGCTGTTCCTGGCCGACGGCCGCATCGTGGACGAGATGGCGGAGCCGACCGCCGAACGCGTGCTGCAGCGCATGCGCCTCTTCTCCCCCGGCCCCCCGCCACCCGCCGAGGACGGCGGCACGGGGAACTGAGCCCCCGCACAGCCCCCGCACGGCGCGGACCTCCGCGTCCCGGTCCGCGGAATCACGTGGCCCGGGCAGCCGCCGGCATGCTTCGCTGCCGGTCATGACCGGTCTGGAGATCCGCAGCGCCCGCCCGTCCGACGCCGCCGACGTACTGGCCTTCTGGAAGACGGCAGCCGAGGGGACGAGCGTCAGCGACGACGAGGCAGGGGTGACCGGGCTCATCGCACGGGATCCGGGGGCCCTGCTGCTGGCCGAGTCGGCGGGGCTTCTCGTGGGGTCCGTCATAGCCGGCTACGACGGCTGGCGGTGCAGCCTGTACCGCCTCGCCGTCCTCCCCTCCCACCGCCGGCAGGGCGTGGCGACCGCCCTTCTGCGGGCTGCCGAGGAGCGGTTCGCCGCGCTCGGCGGCCGGCGTGCCGACGCCATGGTGCTGGAGGCGAATGAACGTGCCCACCAGGCGTGGGCCGCCGCCGGCTACCACCGGCAGGATCACTGGCGACGCTGGGTGAAGCCGCTGGACCGCCCTTGACCGCTCCTCCCGCGTGCCGCCGCTCCGTCCGCCGTTTTGCTGAGCCTTTACTATGGTGGTTCTCCCGGGCCTCGCGGCCCCCGTCCCGTATGACGAAAGGTGTGAGCGTCCGCCCATGGGCGAGCCTCCCAGTAGCGACCATCGCGCGATCCTCCGTTTCCCGGCCCACCATGGGAGGAGGTGAACCCGATGATCGAATTTCTGCTTCTGGCCCTGGCCCTTTTCCTGTCGCTGGCGTGCGGCGCCTTCGTGGCGGCCGAGTTCTCGCTGACCACCCTGGAGCGCGGCAGCCTGGAACAGGCGGTCGAAAAAGGTGAGCGCGGCGCGGAGAGCGCCCTCAAGGCCGTCCGCAATCTGACCTTCCAGCTCTCGGGCGCCCAGCTGGGCATCACCGTCACCAACCTGGTCATCGGCATGCTCGCCGAGCCCTCCATCGCGGCGCTGCTGCGCGGACCGCTCACCGCCGTCGGGGTCCCCGAGGGGGCCGTGGGCTCCGTCGCCCTCGTCACCGGCACGGCTCTGTCGACCGTGGTGCTGATGGTGGTCGGCGAGCTGGTCCCCAAGAACTGGGCGATCTCCAGTCCGCTGCCGGTGGCCAAGGCCGTCGCCACCCCGCAGCGCGCCTTCAGCGCGGCCTTCCGCCCGCTGATCAGCCACCTCAACAACTCCGCCAACCGCCTCGTCCGCCGGATGGGCCTGGAGCCGGCCGAGGAGCTGGCGTCCGCCCGCGGCCCGCAGGAGCTGGTGGCCCTGGCCCGGCACTCCGCCAAGGAGGGGGCCCTGGAGCCGGACACGGCCGAGCTGTTCGTGCGGACGCTGAACCTCTCCGAGCTGAGCGCCGAGAACGTCATGACGCCTCGGGTACAGGTCATGGCGCTCGACGTGCAGGCCACCGCGGAGGACGTCGCCAACGCCACCCGCGCCACCGGCCTCTCCCGCTTCCCCGTCTACCGGGGCAGCCTCGACACGGTCGTCGGCATCGCGCACATCAAGGACGTCCTGGCGGTCCCCGCCGAGCGCCGCGCGCGGTACCCGGTGACCGAACTGCTGCGCGAGCCGCTGCTCGTACCGGAGTCGCTGACCGTGGACCGGCTGCTCGACCGGCTGTCCGGCAAGCGCAGCATGGCCGTCGTCATCGACGAGTACGGCGGCACCGCCGGGGTCGTCACCCTGGAGGACATCGTCGAGGAGGTCGTCGGCGAGGTCCGCGACGAGCACGACCCCCTGGAGGCGCCCGACCTGGCTCCGGCCGGCACGGACGAGGAGGGCCGGGCGCTCTACACGGCGGACGGCGCGGCCCGTACCGACCAGCTGGAGATGATCGGCCTGCGCGCCCCCGAAGGGCCGTACGAGACCCTGGCCGGGCTGGTCGCCACGGAGCTCGGCCGCATACCGGCCGAGGGCGACCGGGTGGAGGTCGCCGGCTGGCGGGTCGACGTGGTGGACGCGTCGGGCCGCCGGGCGGCACGCGTGCTGCTGCACGCCCCCCTGCCCGAGCACGGTGAACAGCGCCGCGAGGAGACCGCCCGATGACCGCGATCCAGCTTTTCGTGGGTCTGCTG
The DNA here is from genome assembly GCF_000719865.1 of Streptomyces albus subsp. albus. Taxonomy (GTDB): domain Bacteria; phylum Actinomycetota; class Actinomycetes; order Streptomycetales; family Streptomycetaceae; genus Streptomyces; species Streptomyces albus_E. Next base: position 93,563 of record NZ_JOID01000014.1, on the reverse strand, counting down.
ACCCTGATCGCCAACGCCTTCTTCGTCGGTGCCGAGTTCGCGATGATCTCGGTCCGGCGCAGCCAGGTGGAGCCGCTCGCCGAGGAGGGCGACCGGCGTGCCAAGAGCGTGCTGTGGGGTTTGCAGCACGTGTCGGCGCTGATGGCCGCCGCGCAGCTGGGCATCACGCTCTGCACGCTGATCCTGGGTGTGGTCGCCGAGCCGGCGATCGCGCACCTGCTGGAGCCGCTGTTCGACGCGGTGGGCGTGCCGCACGGCCTGGTGCACCCGATCTCCTTCGTCATCGCACTGGCGGCGGCGACGTATCTGCACATGCTCTTCGGCGAGATGGTCCCCAAGAACATCGCGCTCGCCGCGCCGGTGCGGACCGCGCTGGCCCTGGGCCCGCCGATGGTGGCCCTGTCCCGGGCGCTCCGCCCGGTGATCTTCACCATCAACGCCTTCGCCAACGCGCTGCTGAAGCTGCTGCGCGTGGAGCCGAAGAACGAGGTCGCGGCCACGTTCTCGGACGACGAGCTGGCCCGCATGGTGGCCGACTCCCGTGAGGCCGGGCTGCTGGACAAGCGGTCGACGGAGCGCCTGCGGGACGCTCTGGAGCTCGGCCGCCGGCCCGTGCGGGAGGTCGTCAAGCCGGTGGCCAACGTGGTCGCGGCCCCGCTCGGCGTCACGCCGGAGGGTCTGGAGACGCTGGCGTGGGAGTCGGGGTTCTCCCGCTTCCCGGTGGTCGACTCGAGCCGCCGGATCCTGGGCTACCTGCATGTGAAGGACGCGCTGGACGCCCGGCCGCGGGATCTGCCCTTCCCGGTGGCCGCGATGCGGCCGATCGCCCGGATCCGGGCGGAGACGCCGCTGGACGACGCGCTGGCCGCGATGCGGAGTTCCAGTACGCATCTGGCGGCGGTGATCGGGGCGGACGGCAAGCTGGCCGGCCTGGTCACCATGGAGGACGTGCTGCGGGAGCTGGTCGGGCGCACACCCGCCTGATCACGGAGGTCTGTCACGGAGCTCTCCCGCCGGCTCACTGGGGCCCGGGTGCCGGGGAACACCGGCACCCGGGCCCCTGGCGCGGGGGCTCCGGTGTGCGCGGAGGGCTCGGGGTGGTGCTCGGGGGCTCCGAGTGCGAGTGCCGGCGCGTGGTCCGGGCCGGGCCTTTCCGGCCGCCGGTGGCGGCGGCCGGTGTCCGGAGTCAGTCCCGCTCGTCGGCGGGCGGCGCCGGGGCCGGGACGACGGCGGCCGGGAGGGCCGGGGCGCCGACGGCCGGGGCGGGGAGGGAGAACCAGACTTCCTTGCCCCAGGGGGTGCGGTCCGCACCCCAGTCGCAGGCCATCAGGTCCACCATCGACATCCCGCGGCCGCTCTCGTCGTCCGCGGCGGCCCGGCGGACCCGGGGCAGTTCCCGGCTGCCGTCGCCGACCTGGCAGCAGACGGACTTGCCGCGGACGAGGGTCAGGTGGACGGGGCCCTGCGCGTGCCGCAGCGCGTTGGCGACCAGCTCGCTGACCAGGAGTTCCGCGGTGTCGGCGAGATCGCCGAGTCCCCAGCGGGACAGGGTGTGGCGCACGGCCCGGCGGGCGAGCGCGCACGCCTCGCCCGACCGCGGCAGCGGCCAGGGGCCGGCCCGGCCGGTGTCGGGCTCCGGTACCGCCGGCTCGGAGGCCGGGCGGCACACGGGCACGGGGGCCGGGTGAGGCAGCGTGACCTCGGCGGGCCCACCGGAGTGCGGGTGGTACATGGGGATCTCCACTACGGCCCCGCTGTCCGACGACAAGGGCTCAGCGGATCGAGCGTGCCGGATGCGGCACGGGAAGGCCCGCGACGCTGCGAGGCTTCCGCGCGGCTGTTCTCCCGGTGCGTCCGGGCAGAGGGCAGCTGCGGATTACTTCCGCGTAAAACAATAAAATGCGTCTACCGGGAAGTAAAGCGTCCATGACCGGTCCGTTCCGGACACTCTGTCGATCATGATCGGGCAGGCCGCGAGTTTTCCGGTCTCAGAGCGGACCGAACCGTGCGATGAACACGGCCAGCAGGATGGTGAGGACCCAGCCGGCGATCTGCTCCAGCATCGGGTGGTCCTCGTCGGGCGGTCCGCCGGTCCGGGCGGCCACAACAGCGGCAGCGGTCATCTGCGCACACTCCTTGCCGGTCGGCCCCGCCCGTGGACCACGCCGTGAGGCGGCGGTACGGGCCGGCGGGACGCTTGCGGGAACGGGAACGGGAACGGACGGTTCCCGGCGCGGGCGGGGGCGGCACGGAGCCGCGGAACAGCACCCATACCGGTACCGGTCGGGCGACAATAGACCCGAATCACGCGGCTCGCTGTGACCTGGGCCTCACCCGTCCCGGCACCCTCCCACTCCCCCGGCGGGCGTAGGATTTCCGGCGTCATGCAGATGAATGCCTCCTACACCAGTTTCGTCGCCCTGGGCGACTCCTTCACCGAGGGCATGTCCGACCGCCTGCCGGACGGCAGCTACCGCGGCTGGGCCGACCTCCTCGCGGCGGACCTGGCCGCCCGCACGCCCGGCTTCCGCTACGCCAACCTGGCGGTGCGCGGAAAGCTCATCGGCCAGATCGTGGACGAGCAGGTGGACACGGCGGCCGCGATGAACGCGGACCTCGTGACCCTCGTCGGCGGGCTCAACGACGCCCTGCGGCCCAAGTGCGACATGGGCCTGGTCCGCGCCCGGCTGGAGGAGGCCGTCACCAAGCTCGCCCCCAACTGCGGCCGTCTGGTGCTGATGCGCAGCCCCGGGCGGAACGGCCCGGTGATGGAGCGCTTCCGCCCGCGGATGGAGCAGCTCTTCGGTTTCATCGACGAGCTGGCCGAGGCGCACGGCGCCCTCGTCGTGGACCTCTACGGCTCCGGGGCGCTGGGCGACCAACGGCTGTGGGCCGTCGACCGGCTCCACCTCACCACCGAGGGCCACCGGCGGGTCTCGGAGGCGGTCTGGCAGACGATCGGCCTGGAGCCGCGCCGGGACTGGACGGAGCCGCTGCCGCCGGTGGTGCCGGAGAGCTGGTACCGGCGGCGGAGCGGTGATCTGCGGTTCGCGCGCGAACATCTGCTGCCGTGGATCGGCCGCCGGCTGACCGGCCGCTCCTCCGGTGACGGGCTCCTGCCCAAGCGCGGCGACCTCCTGCCGTATCCGTACGAACTCTGAACCCGCCGCCGGCCGGGGCGGCGGACCGCGGGCGGAGGCGGACGGAGGCCGGGCCGGACCGGCCCGTAGAATGCCGTCACGTGACCTCCAAGCCCCGCATTCCGAACGTCCTGGCCGGCCGCTACGCCTCCGCGGAGCTCGCCGCCCTGTGGTCCCCCGAGTACAAGGTGACGCTGGAGCGCCGGCTGTGGCTGGCCGTCCTCCGCGCGCAGAAGGATCTCGGCATCGAGGTGCCGGAGCAGGCCCTCGCCGACTACGAGCGGGTGCTCGACCAGGTGGACCTGGCGTCGATCGCGGAGCGCGAGAAGGTCACCCGGCACGATGTGAAGGCCCGGATCGAGGAGTTCAACGCCCTCGCCGGGCACGAGCACGTCCACAAGGGCATGACCTCCCGGGACCTCACCGAGAACGTCGAACAGCTGCAGATCCGGCTCTCCCTGGAGCTGGCCCGGGACCGCGCCGTCTCCGTGCTGGCGCGGCTGGGGCGGCTGGCCGCCGACCACGCCGAGCTGGTGATCGCCGGCCGCTCGCACAACGTGGCCGCGCAGGCGACCACCCTCGGCAAGCGGTTCGCGACCGCCGCCGACGAACTCCTGGTGGCGTACGGACGGCTGGAGGACCTCCTCGGCCGCTACCCGCTGCGCGGCGTCAAGGGCCCCGTCGGCACCGCGCAGGACATGCTCGACCTCCTCGGCGGCGACGCCGCGAAACTCTCCGAGCTGGAACGGCGGGTCGCCGGCCACCTCGGCTTCGGACGGGCCTTCACCTCCGTCGGCCAGGTCTACCCGCGCTCGCTGGACTACGACGTCGTCACGGCGCTGGTGCAGCTGGCCGCCGCGCCCTCCTCGCTCGCCAAGACCATCCGGCTGATGGCCGGGCACGAGCTGGTCACCGAGGGCTTCAAGCCCGGCCAGGTCGGCTCCTCCGCCATGCCGCACAAGATGAACACCCGTTCCTGCGAGCGCGTGAACGGCCTCATGGTGATCCTGCGCGGCTACGCCTCGATGACCGGCGAGCTCGCCGGCGACCAGTGGAACGAGGGCGACGTGTCCTGCTCCGTGGTGCGCCGCGTGGCCCTGCCGGACGCGTTCTTCGCCTTCGACGGCCTCCTGGAGACCTTCCTGACGGTGCTCGACGAGTTCGGCGCCTTCCCCGCCGTCGTCTCCCGCGAGCTGGACCGTTACCTGCCGTTCCTGGCGACCACCAAGGTGCTCATGGGCGCCGTGCGGGCCGGGGTGGGCCGGGAGGCCGCGCACGAGGTCATCAAGGAGCACGCGGTCGCCTCGGCGCTGGCGATGCGGGAGAAGGGCGCCGAGCGCAACGAGCTGCTCGACCGGCTCGCGGGCGACGAGCGCATCCCGCTGGACCGCGCGCAGTTGGACGCGCTCATGGCGGACCGCCTCTCCTTCACGGGTGCGGCGGCGGACCAGGTGGCCTCGGTCGTCGCCCGGATCGGGGAGATCACGGCCGCTCGTCCGGAGGCCGCCGCGTACACCCCGGGAGCGATCCTCTGACCCGCGCGGAGTCCGGGAGGGGGCCCGGGGCGGCGCGGCGGCGTCCGGCCCGTCGTCCGGTGCCCCGCCCGGGTCCGCAGGAACTGGAGGCGGCACGGGACCGCACCGTCGACGATGTGATCGCGGGCGGTCTGCGGGTGCTGTTCTGCGGTATCAACCCCGGTCTGATGTCGGCGGCGACCGGTCATCACTTCGCCCGGCCGGGCAACCGCTTCTGGCCGGTGCTGCACGCCTCGGGTTTCACCCCGCGGCTCCTGCGGCCGGACGAGGAGCGGGAGTTGCTCGGCCACGGGCTCGGCATCACCAATGTCGCCGCCCGCGCCTCGGCGCGGGCGGACGAGCTGAGCGACGAGGAGATGCGCGAGGGCGGCCGCCTGCTGGCGGAGAAGGTGCTGCGCTACGAGCCGCGCTGGCTCGCGGTGCTGGGGATCACGGCCTACCGGGTGGCGTTCCGGGACAAGGCGGCGGTGATCGGCCCGCAGGACCGGGTGATCGGCGGCACGCGGATCTGGGCGCTGCCCAACCCGAGCGGGCTCAACGCGCACTGGACGGCGGCGACGATGGCGGAGGAGTTCGCCCGCCTGCGCGAGGCCGCCGAGCGGGACGGCCGGCCCGGTCCGCCGGAACTCTGAGACGGGCCGGCTCCCCGGCCGCCGTGGCCCGGGCCCGGCCGGGGCGCCCCGTGCACCTGTGAACGGGGGCACCTCCGAAGAATCCTTGCGGGAGGCCGCGGCGGCGCGGGCCGGCCGGCACAGACGCGGAGGAGTGCCCAGGACCGGCCCGGAAGCCGGTGGGGCACCGGCGGAGGCGGCAGGCCCCCGGAACCGGCGGCACCGGTGCCGGACCCCGACGAGGTGGGGTCCGGCACCGGTGCGCGCCGGGTGCCGCGGTGTGGTGCTCCGTCAGCTCTCGCCGCGGGCCGTCCGGCGGCGCATCAGCAGCACGCCACCGGCGCCCAGCAGCACCAGGGCCACCGCGGAGGTGCCGATGACGGCGGAGGCACCGGTCTCGGCGAGGTCCTCCTTGCCGCCGTCCGACGGGTTCTGGCCGGCGGTGTCCGCGGCCGTCGGCTCGTTCGACGGCTCGCCGGTCTCCCCGCCCGCCTCGCCGGCGGGCTCGTCCGACGGCTTGCCCGAGGGCTCCTGCGACGGCTCGCCGGAGGAGCCGCCGGACGTCCCGCCGTCGCCGCCCCCGCTCTCCTCGTCGTCCTCCTCCTCGCAGTCGGTCCAGAAGACCTTCTGCTTGGCCTTGCCGTTCTCGCCCTCGAAGTTCCAGAGGAGCTTGTAGTGGCCGTCGGGCAGCGTCAGGTCGTCGCTGCGGCCGTGGCCCTCGGCGTCGAGGGTCAGGGTGCCGGCCTCGGCCTCCGTGCCCCGGGTGCCGGTGGGCGGCATCTCGACGATCTTCCACTCGATCTTCTGGCCGGCGTCGAACTTGAACGCGTCCAGGTAGAAGACGCAGACGTGCGGCTCGTTCTTGACGAACTCCTCGCCGGTCTCGGCGTCGTGGATCTTGACGGTCCCGTTGTCACCGGGCGGGGTGGCGTACGCGACGGGGGCCAGCAGCAGGGAAGCCGCCGCGGCCACTGCCACCGCACACGCCGAAGTGAGGCTGCGCATGGATCACCAGATTTTCGAAAAGCGCCGGAAGCGGGGGGTGACGCCTCAGCTTCCAGCCATCTGTTCGTATCGGTCAAGCCAACCGAGCGGACCACGGGACCCTTTGGCCCCGTGATGCCCCTTTGGTCACCGGTAACGATTCGGCCTAGGGCGCTCGTTCGACCTAGATCCGCTCGAAGAGGACATCGGAGGCGGCGGACGGCGGCCGTCCGCCGGCGCCCCGCGGGTCCTCCTCCGCCACGACCGCCAGCAGGTGGAGCGGTAACTCGCGGGCCTGCCGGCCGATCCCGACGGCGAGCCAGCGGTCGCCGGCCTGCCAGGTGTGCAGCACACCGACATAGCCGCAGAGCGTCGCCAGCGGCTCGGGCACCGGCTCGCCCTCGGCCGACCGTATGAGGTGCTCGGTGAGATCGAGCTCCCGCGGCTCGCCCCAGCGGCGGGAGAGCAGGACGACCAGCGCCTCGCACTCGGCCGCGAACTGCTCCTCCGCCTCCCGCATCCGGGAGCCGTCGTCCTCCCAGAACTCCTCGCTCACCCGCAGATCGGCCAGATGGAAACCCGGTCCGCCCTCCGCACCGCCGGACGGCCCGCCGCGCCCCGCCGGGAGAGGGCGGGCGCGCAGCCGGTCGACCGCCGCGAGCTGCTCCGCTGTGCTCATGGGTCCAGTGAACTACCCGGCACCGACAACGGGCGCTCCATGTAACGGAGTCGGGCGTTCCGGTCGGCGCCCGCATCCGGGAACGCGGTCTTCCCCGTCGGCCCCGGACGGACGCCTCCGGGGTCTCCGGTCCCGTGTGACAGGCTTCCGGCCATCAAGGAGCACACGGAGGTGGGGGCATGGGTCAGGTCACCGTCGTCACGGGAGGCGGGCGCGGCATCGGGGCGGCGGTCGCCGTCCGTCTCGCGCGGGCCGGTCACGCGATCGGCATCGGCTACGAGAAGGCGCGGGAGGCGGCGGAGGAGACGGCGGAGAAGGTGCGCGCCGAGGGCGTCGCCTGTGTGACCGTGCGGGTGGACACCAGCGCGGAGGAGCAGGTCGAGTCGCTGTTCGACACGGTGGCCGCCGAACTCGGCCCCCTGACGGGTCTCGTCAACAACGCCGGGATCACGGGGCCGCTGGGCCGGTTCGCCGAGACCGGCGTGGAGGTGATGCGGCGGGTCGTCGACGTCAACGTCATGGGCACCCTGCTGTGCGCGCGCCGCGCGGTGCGGGACATGTCGACGCGCTACGGCGGTGCCGGCGGCGCGATCGTCAACATCTCCTCGTGCGCGTCCACCACCGGCAGCCCCGGCGAGTACGTCCACTACGCGGCGACCAAGGCCGCCGTGGACGCGCTGACGAACGGGCTGGCCAGGGAGGTGGCGGCCGAGGGGGTCCGCGTCAACTCGGTGCAGCCCGGGATGATCCTCACCGGTATGCACGCCGCGATGGGCGATCCGGAGCGTCCCTGGCGGAACCCGGACCGGGTGCCGATGCGGCGACCCGGCGAACCGGAGGAGATCGCGGGCGCCGTCGCCTGGCTGCTGTCCCCCGAGGCGTCCTACACGACGGGGGCGGTGCTGCGTGTCTCGGGCGGTCTCTGAGCCGGCGGTGGAACGGCCGGGACAGGGGCAGCGGGGGCGGGGGCGGACGCGAGGGAACGGCCGGGCCGCCGGTCCGCGGACCGGACCCGCCGCCCCGCGCCGGCTACGCCGTGACGGCGCCGAGCTTCTCCGGATTGCGGACCAGATAGACGCAGGCGATCCGGCCCTCGGCGGTGACGTCCACGGAGACGACCGTGTCCGGTCTGCCGCCCACCAGGACCAGGACCGCGGGCGCCCCGTTGATCTCGCGCCGTACGAAGTCCACGTCCGCGCCGTCGAGCCCCCCGGCCACGGCGGCGAGGAAGCGGGCGATCTTCCCGGCGCTCTCCAGCACGCGGAGCGGGGCCTTGGCCCGTCCGCCGCTGTCGCCGACCAGCCGAGCGTCCGGGGCGAGGAGTTGCAGCAGGGCGCCGAGGTCGGCGCCGGCGGCCGCGGCGAGGAACCGCTCGGTGAGTTCCCGCTGCCGGTCCGGGTCGGCCCGGTAGCGGGGCTTGCGCTCGCCGACGTGGCGCCGGGCGCGGGCGGCGAGCTGCCGTACGGCCGCCGGCTCGCGGTCCAGCACCCGGGCGATCTCCGCGTACGGGAAGCCGAAGGCCTCGCGGAGCACGAACACCGCCCGTTCCAGCGGCGACAGGGACTCCAGGACGACGAGCACGGCGAACGAGACGGATTCCGCCAGCACCGCGCGGTCCCCCGCGTCCGGCACGGTCCCGGCGAACTCGGGGCCGACCGGCTCGGGCAGCCAGGGCCCGACGTAGGTCTCGCGCTGTGCGCGCAGCGTGCGGAGCCGGTCGAGTGCGAGCCGGGTGGTGACCCGGACGAGGTAGGCCCGCGGCTCGCGGACCTCCGTGCGGTCGGCGGCGGACCAGCGCAGCCAGGCCTCCTGCACGGTGTCCTCGGCGTCGGCGGCGCGGCCGAGCATCCGGTAGGCGACGCCGGTCAGCAGCGGACGGTGCTCCTCGAAGACATCGGTCGCGGTATCGGTGGCCACGGCCCCATCCCAGCGGACGGGCACGGGAGTTGTCCAGGCGCCGGGGCCGTGGCCCGCTCCCCCGGCCCCGGTTCCGGCCCCGCCGGGCCGGCCGGTGCCGGGCGGTCGGTCCGTCGGCGTGCCCTGCCGGCACGGGGCGGCGCAGGGGCCGGCGCGTCACGGCGGTCCCCTCGCGCCTCCGGTGCCCGACGGCTCGGGGCCGGGACACGGCGCGGTCCGGCCGCGGAGGTCCGCGGCCCCGTGGGGGCTCGCTGCGGTGCGCTGCCGTGCGCACGGTGACCGGTACGGCAAGGGTCCAACCGCTCCTCAGCGGCTCCCGGAACCGGCGTCGAGCCGCCGGACGCGGCCCGGCGGGCCGCACGGCCGTCCCGTCACGGGCCGGTGCCCGCGGTCCGCGTCACCGGTGCCGTCGCCACCGCCACCCCCGGCGTCCCGTCAGTCCCTTCCGCGCGGACCGCCGGTGGACGCGTCCCCGTGCCCGGCAGGCCACGGCGTACGGAGCCCAGCAGCCCGGCGCCGAGCGCCACCCCGCACCCCACCAGCAGGCTCCCCGCGGCCTGCGCCGCCCCGTAGCCCCCGGTGCCGGCGAGGGGCGCGGTGAGCGCCGCGGAGACCGGGATGAGGCCGGAGAAAAGAGTGGCCCGCTCGGCGCCGATCCGGCGCATCGCCGCGTACCAGCAGACGAAGCCGACGACGGTGACCACGACGGCCTGCCACAGCAGCGCGGCCGCCTCGACGGGATCCGGCATCCGGAAGGCGGCGAGGCCGTCGGACACCAGGGCGAGCGCCCCGGCCTCCAGGGCGGCGACGCCGCACACCACCGCCGACAGCAGCCGCGGGCCGAGCGGACGCACCAGCGGCACCGCGAGCACCGCGAAACCGACCTCGCCCGCCAGCGCGGCGGCCGACCAGCCGAGCCCGGCCCCGTCCGTGCGGCCCCAGCCCTGCACGGTGAAGGCCCCCACCGCGACGACCAGCGCTCCGGCCGTGACGACCGGTGCCGGCCGCCGCCGGCTCAGCAGCGGCACGAGAACGGCGACGACCACCGGCGCGCAGCCGACGAACACGCCGGGCACCGCGGGCTCGGCGGTCCGCTCGGCCGCCAGGACGGCGAGGTTGAAACCGACCATGCCGGTGGCGGCGAGCAGCGCCAGCCGCGCCCACTGGCGTGCGGTGAGCCGGCGGACCGCCGCCGTCGCGCCGGTGCCGCACAGGGGCAGCAGAAGGAGGAAGGCCACGCCGTAGCGGAGCGCCTGCCCCGCCGGGTACGGGTATGCGGTGAGCAGGCTGTTGGCGGTGAACGACGCGCCGACGAGGACGCAGGCGAAGGCGGCGAGCAGGGCTCCGCGCACAGGGGAAGCGGTCAACGGTTCTGTCCTCAAAAGGAGTTGGACGAGAGGAAGGGGAAGGGCCCGGCACCCGCCGTCGCGCGGACCGGGCGGCCGGCCGGCGCGGGGCCGGGTCGCGGGATCGACGCTACGGAGCCGGCCGGACTGGTTTAAGGTCCACTCCGATGCCTGGTTCGGGGACCACTTCCACCTCCCGCGGCCCGGTCCCGTCCGGCCGCGGGCCGCGCCGCGACCGGCCGTGGACCGCCGCCTGGGAACTCCTGCTGCCGGCCGCGACGGCCCCGCCCCGGCAGCGCGGCCGGACGCTGCAGGCGGCGTTGCGCGAGGCGGTGCGCAGTGGCCGGCTGGCACCCGGGACCCGGCTCCCTTCGAGCCGTGCGCTGGCGGCCGACCTCGGGGTGTCGCGGGGTCTGGTCACCGACGCGTACGAGCAGTTGACGGCCGAGGGATATCTGCGCGGCAGCCGGGGCTCGGGCACCTGGGTCGGGGCGTCGGCGGGTCCCGGCGCCCACGGCGCGCGGGACGGGGGCGGGCCGGCCGAGGGCCCGGGCGGAGCCGGAACGGGCGCGGCGGGCCCGGTGCCCTCCGGCGCCGGGAGGTCCGTGCCCGTGGCGGACTTCCGGCCCGGGACGCCCGATCTGTCGCTCTTCCCGCGTGCCGGGTGGTCGGCCGCGCAGCGCCGGGTCCTGGCGCGGCTGCCGAACCGGGGGCTCGGTTATCCCGATCCCCGCGGCCTGCCCGAACTGCGCGAGGCGCTGGCCGCGTTGCTCGCCCGGCGCCGGGGTGTGGCCGCCGACCCGGCGTGCCTGGTGGTCACCTCCGGGGTGGCGCAGGCGCTGACGCTGCTCGGCCTGGTGCTGCGCGACCGGGGCCGGCCGGCGGTGGCACTGGAGGATCCGGGCAGCCCGGAGCCCGAGGGGCTGTTCGCGGCGGCGGGCCTGGGCACCGTGGCGGTCCCGGTCGACGCGGACGGGCCCCGCCTCGGGGCGCTGGCCGCCTCGGGCGCCCGCGCGATCGTCACCACGCCGGCGCACCAGTTCCCGTCGGGGATCGCGTACACGGCGGACCGGCGGGCGGGGCTGCTCGGCTGGGCGCGCGCGGTGGACGGGCTGGTGATCGAGGACGACTACGACGGCGATTTCCGCTACGACCGCGCGCCCGTCGGCGCCCTCCAGGGGCTCGACCCGGACCGGGTGGCCTACACCGGTTCGGTGAGCAAGTCGCTGGCGCCCGGGCTGCGTCTGGGCTGGCTCGTGGTCCCGGAGCGGCTGGCCTCGGAGGTCACCGCCCGCAAGCGCACCCTGGACCTCGGCAATCCCGTGCTCGACCAGGCCGCGCTCGCCGATTTCATCGCCTGCGGGGCCTACGACCGGCAGTTGCGGCGCTGTCAGCGCGCGTACAGGCAGCGCCGTGACACGCTGGTGGCGGCCCTGCGGCGGCGCTTCCCCGGAGCCGTCGTCACCGGCATCGCGGCGGGTCTGCATGTCATCGTCCGGCTGCCGCCGCGGTACGGCCCGCAGCCGCGCTTCCTGGCCCGGGCCGCGGCGGCCGGGGTGGCGGTCCGCCCGCTGTCCGACTTCGGGACGGCACCGGACGGGGACGGGGCCGTCCGGCTCGTGCTCGGCTACGCGCATCTGCCGCCGGACGGGATCGAACGGGCGGTGGGGCTGCTGCCGGCCGGCTGACGGGCCCGTGCGGAGCCGCCGGGCCGCGCGCGACCGCCGCGCCGGGCGGCGTCCTTCCGCCGGGCGGCACCCGGTTGTTCACTGTCCGTTCGGGCGTGCGGCATCCGGCGCCGATAGCAATCCCCTTGCACGGCAGACACCGCACCGTTCGCCGCAGGCGGCGGGCGGACCGGTACGACAGGAGGCACCACATGGCGCGGGAACCCGGGGGAATCGTCGGGCGGCGGTCGGTTCTGCGAGGGGGTGCGGCCGCGTCGGCCGCGCTCGCGCTGCCGGGGGCGGCCGGGCTCGCGGCGGCGCCCGCCCAGGCGCGGTCGGGGCGGCCGGCCGCGCGGTGGGGGGTGCAGACCGGTGATGTGACGACCTCCTCCGGGCTGGTGTGGGTCCGCTCGGACCGGCCGGCGCGGATGATCGTCGAGACCTCGGCCACCGAGTCGTTCCGGAACGTCCGGCGCCGCACGGGCCCGCTGCTGGGCCCCGGCACGGACTTCACGGGCACCACGCCGCTGCAGGGGCTGCCGGCCGGCCAGGAGATCCACTACCGGGTGCTGCTCGCCGACCCGGACGACCCGCGGCGCACCGGCGAGCCGGTGTACGGCAGCTTCCGCACGGCCCCGGCCCGCCGCCGTCAGGGGGTGCGGTTCCTGTGGTCGGGCGATCTGGCCGGTCAGGGCTGGGGGATCAACCCCGACCGGGGCGGCCTGCCGATCTTCGACGAGATGCTTCGCCGGGACCCGGACTTCTTCCTGAACAGCGGCGACACGGTCTACGCGGACGGCCCGGTCCAGCCGGCCGTCACCCTTCCCGACGGCCGGATCTGGCGGAACGTCACCACCGAGGAGAAGTCGAAGGTCGCCGAGACGCTCGACGAGTACCGCGGCGCGTTCCGCTACAACCTGCTGGCGGAGAACCTGCGCCGGTTCAACGCCCGCGTGCCGGGCCTCGTCCAGTGGGACGACCACGAGGTGGTCAACAACTGGTACCCGGGCGAGATCCTCACCGACGACCGCTACACCGAGAAGCGCGTGGACGTCCTCGCGGCCCGCTCCCGGCGCGCGTTCGCCGAGTACTTCCCGGTGCGCACCCTGCGCCCGGACGGTGACGGCCGGCTGCACCGGGTGGTGCGCCACGGCCCGCTGCTCGACGTCTTCGTGATCGACATGCGCACGTACCGGAACGCCAACTCCCCCGGCCGGCAGCCGCGGGAGGAGCAGGGCATCCTCGGCGCGGAGCAGCTCGCCTGGCTCAAGCGGGAGCTGTCCCGCTCCCGGGCGGTGTGGAAGGTGATCGCCTCGGACATGCCGCTCGGGCTGGTCGTGGCCGACGGCGCGGCCGACTACGAGGCCGTGGCCCAGGGCGACCCGGGGGCGCCGCTGGGCCGCGAGCTGCAAATCGCGGAACTGCTGCGGCACATCCGGCACCACCGGATCACCGGGACGGTCTGGCTGACCGCCGACGTGCACTACACCGCCGCGCACCACTACGAGCCGTCACGGGCCGCCTTCCAGGACTTCGCCCCGTTCTGGGAGTTCGTGTCGGGTCCGCTCAACGCGGGCGGCTTCCCGGCGGTCGGCCTGGACGCCACCTTCGGCCCGGACCAGGTCTTCGTGAACGCCCCCGACCGGGCCAACGTGTCGCCGCTGGAGGGCGGCCAGCACTACGGCGAGGTGGAGATCGACGGTGACAGCGGTGAACTGACGGTGCGGCTGATCGAGGAGGGCGGCACGGTGCACTTCACCAAGGTCCTCCAGCCGGGCCTGGTCGGCCAGTAACCGCGAAGCCGCGCCGTCGCGGGCACGGCGGTGATCGCGGCCTCCCCGGCCGCGCTCACCGCCCCGGCCGCCGAACGGCACGTTTCGCCGCGTTGGCCGCTTTCCTCGCCATCGGCGTACGAAGTCCGGAAGGCGGCTTAACCAGGCGGTCACAGTTCGTTCGTGATCACGCAACAGCGATGGGTCACGGTGGGTCCATGACCGATGTGACACCCTCGAAGCCCGCCCGCCGCCCCCATCACTGGCGGCGGGACCTCGTCGAACTGGCCGCGCTCTTCACCGCCGTCGCGGTCGCGGACTCGATCGCGAAGCTGATCGTTCACGGCCCCGACGGCCCGGTGCTGCTCGTCGCCTCGGCGGTCGCCCTCGCCGCCACGGCCGCGTTCCACAGTTGGTGGTCCCACCGGCACGGCCACTCGCCCCCGGGGACCGCGGCCGCCGGTGAACCGGGCGGCACGGAGGGCTCCTTCACCGGCGCGGCCACCGGCGACGGCCACGGGAACGGCGAGGGCGACGGCACCGCCGTGCACGCCACCACCCTGTGGCGGGTGCGGACGACGGTGCGGGACACCCCGGGCAGCCTCGCCGCGCTGTGCACCGCGCTGGCCCGCGGCCGGGTGGACATCCTGGCTCTGCAGACGCATCCGCTCTCCGACGGCACCGTCGACGAGTTCCTGCTCCGCGCGCCCGCGGAGCTCGCCCCCGCGGACCTCGCCCGGGAGATCTCCGCGGCCGGCGGCCGCGACATCTGGACCGAGCGCGCCGACGCCCACGACCTGGTCGACACCCCCACCCGGGTGCTGAACCTCGCCACCCGCACCGCCCTGGACGCCGCCGAACTCCCGCTCGCCCTGCGGGAACTGCTCGGCCGCTGCACCATCCGGTCGCAGCCGCGGCGGGCGTCCGCCGGCTCCTCGCGGGACGATGGGGCCGAGGAGGAAATCGCGCGCGAGGGCTCCCTGGAGGGGACCGTCATGCGGCTGCGCGACCCCTCGGGCGGCACGATCAGCATCGAGCGCCCAAATCTGCCGTTCACACCGGCCGAGTTCGCCCGCGCCCGCGCGCTCGTCGGGCTCGACGCGCGGCTCGGCCCCCGGATGCCGCGCGGCCGCGATGTGTGGACGCTGCCAAGCGGCAGAGAGATCACGGTGCGCCGGGCCGACACGGCCGACATCCCCGCCGCCCGCGAGATGCACGAGCGCTGCTCCCCCGAGACCCTGCGGAAGCGGTACCACGGCCCGGTCAAGGACGCCGACCGCTACCTGGGGCATCTGCTCAGCCCGCGCTTCGGCCGCACGCTGGCCGTGCAGACGGCGTCCGGCCGGCTGGTGGCGCTCGGCCATCTGATGTGGGACGGGGACGAGACCGAGGTCGCGCTGCTCGTCGAGGACGCCTGGCAGCGCCGCGGTATCGGCGGTGAGCTGCTGCGCCGGCTGGTCGCCATGGCGGAGGAGGCGGGCTGCGACAGCGTGTACGCCGTCACCCAGTCCGGCAACACCGGGATGGTCGCCGCCATGCGCGGTCTCGGTCTTCCCCTCGACTACCAGGTCGAGGAGGGCACGCTCGTCATCACCGCCCGCCTCGTCCGGACCGCGGCCCGCCCGGAGTCCCCGGGCCCGCGCCCGCCGCACGGCCCGTACGCGCCGGCGGGGCGCTGATCCCGCCGGGCGGGCACCGCCCCGCCCGGCGGTGGCGCCTGACCTACCCGGCGGCGTCACCCGCCGCACCGGCCGCGCCGCCGGAGACCAGGCCGCCCGTCCGCACGGCGCGGTCGAGGGCCTGGTCGAGGTCGGCCCAGAGGTCGTCGGCGTCCTCCAGGCCGACCGACATCCGCAGCAGCTTGTCGCTCACCCCCGAGGCGTGCCGGTCGCCCGCGTCGACGATGCGGTGGCTGATCGACGCGGGGTGCTGGATGAGGGTGTCCACGCTGCCGAGGCTGACCGCCGGGGTGATCAGCCGGACTCCGGCGATCACCTCGTGCGGGTCGCCGGCCGTCTCGAACGCCACCATGGCGCCGCCCAGTCTCGGGTAGTGCACCCGCGTCACGCGCGGGTCGTCCGCCAGCCGCCGCGCCAGCTCCGCGGCCGTCGCCGACGCCGCCCGGACCCGCACCGGGAGCGTGGACAGGCCGCGCAGCAGCAGGTACCCGGCGAGCGGGTGGAGCACACCGCCGGTGGTGAAGCGCACCTGCCGCAGCTTGCGGGCGAACTCCTCGTCGCAGGCCACGACGCCGCCGAGCACGTCGCCGTGCCCGCCCAGGTATTTGGTCGCGCTGTGCAGCACGATCCGCGCTCCCTGCTCGGCGGGCCGCTGGAGCACGGGGGTGGCGAAGGTGTTGTCCGCGAGCAGCGGCACCGCTCCGCAGGAGTGGGCGACCGCCGCCAGGTCCAGTTCGGCGAGGGTCGGGTTGGCCGGGGTCTCGACGAGGACGAGGCCGGTGTCGGGGCGGATCGCGTCGGCGATGCCGGCCGGGTCGACCCAGGTGACCTCATTGCCGAGGAGCCCGGCGGTCAGCAGGTGGTCGCTGCATCCGTACAGCGGGCGGACGGCGACGACATGGCGCAGGCCCATGCTGTTCCGCACCATCAGGCAGGCGGTCAGCGCGGCCATGCCGCTGGCGAAGGCGACGGCGCTCTCGGTGCCCTCCAGCCGGGCGAGGGCCGTCTCGAAACGGGCCGTGGTCGGGTTGTCCAGACGGGCGTAGACCGGCGGGCCGTCGGGCCGGGCGCCGGTGGTGGCGAAGTCGTCGATCCGGGCGGCCTCGGCCCGGCTGTCGTACGAGGGGTAGGTGGTGGACAGGTCGAGCGGCGGCGCGTGCAGACCGAGTTCCGCGAGGTCTTCGCGGCCGGCGTGGACGGCCTCGGTGGACAGGGACCGGCGGACGGGCGGGGTGGGCCCGGAGGGTGTCTCCATGGACCGCATACTGAACACCGGCCGGGCCCTGGGGGGCGGATCCCGTGCTACGTTCGGCCGATGTCCGATTCGGTGGTTCTGGATCCGGTGGATCTCCATATTCTGCGGCTGCTGCAGAACGATGCCCGGACCACGTACCGGGACCTCGCGGCCGAGGTGGGCGTGGCCCCCTCCACCTGCCTGGACCGGGTGGCGCGGCTGCGCCGCAGCGGCGTGATCCTCGGCAACGCGCTGCGGCTGGACCCGGCGAAGCTGGGCCGGGGTCTGGAGGCACTGCTGCTGGTCCAGGTGCGTCCGCACCGCCGGGAGCTGATCGGTCCGTTCGTCGAACGGGTGCGGGCGCTGCCGGAGTCGCGGGCGCTGTTCCATCTGACCGGACCGGACGACTATCTGGTCCATGTCGCGGTGACGGGCACGGCGGATCTGCAGCGGCTGGTGCTGGACGAGTTCACCTCCCGGCGGGAGGTGGCCCGGGTCGAGACCCGGCTGATCTTCCAGCAGTGGGAGTGCGGGCCGCTGCTGCCCCCGGGCTGAGCCGGGTGCCGCCGGAGGCGGGATCGGCACCCATGAGCACCGTCTACCGAATTTTCCGTATCGAATATCGGACACCCCTCGACAGGATCATGCCGCCGGATGGTGGTGACGGGACGGCCGCCGCCGTACGAGGATGGCCGCATGTCCGATACCACCAGCAGCCCGCTACCCCGTCAGATCGCCGACTCCTACGTCGACGCCCTCGTCGAACTGAATCCCCTCGCGGGCACCTACCTCGGTGTCACCGAGAGCTATTCCCGTCTGCCGGACCTCTCCCCCGCCGGCCAGGAGGCCGTCGCCGATCTGGCACGCACCACCCTGGACCGGCTGGCCGGGGCGGAGGCCCTGCCGGGCGCGGACGACGAGGCAGAGCGCCGCTGCGCACGCCTGCTCCGGGAGCGGCTCACCGCCGAACTGGCCGTCCACGAAGCGGGCGACGGGCTGCGCAACCTCAACAACCTCTTCTCGCCGCCGCAGGCCATCCGTGCGATCTTCACCGTCACACCGAACAAGACCACCGGGGACTGGTCGAGGCTCGCCGAGCGGCTGCGGGCCGTGCCCGACTGCCTGGACGGTTACCGCGCCGCGCTGGCCGAGGGCCTGAAGCGGCAGCTCCCCGCCGGTCCGCGCCAGGTGTCCACCGTCATCGGGCAGCTCGACGCGTGGGTGGGCACCGACCGCAGCTGGTTCGCCACGTTCGTCTCCGACGGACCGGCGGAGCTGCGCAGCGAGCTGGACTCGGCCGCGGCCCACGCCACCGCCGCCTTCGAGGACCTGCGCGACTGGCTGCGCGACACTTACGCCCCGGCCGTCGAGGGGACCCCGGACATCGTGGGCCGCGAACGGTACGCCCGCTGGGTCCGCCACTACAACGGCACCGACCTCGATCTGGACGAGGCGTACGCCTACGGCTGGTCGGAGTTCCACCGGCTGCTCGGCGAGATGCGCGCCGAGGCGGAGAAGATCCTGCCCGGCGCCGCGGAGGACCCGTGGCGGGCCATCGCCCACCTGGACGAGCACGGCCAGCACCTGGAGGGCGTGGAGGCGGCCCGGGGCTGGCTCCAGGAGCTGATGGACGAGGCCGTCGGGGCACTGGACGGCACCCACTTCGACCTCGCGGAGCGGGTGAAGCGGGTGGAGTCCCGGATCGCCCCGGCCGGCAGCGCCGCCGCCCCGTACTACACCCAGCCCTCGGCGGACTTCTCCCGGCCGGGCCTGACCTGGCTCCCGGCCACGGCCGAGGACCGCTATCCGGTCTACGACCTGGTCTCCACCTGGTACCACGAGGGCGTGCCGGGCCACCATCTGCAGCTCGCGCAGTGGACCCACGTGGCCGACCGGCTCTCCCGCTACCAGGCGTCCATCGGCATGGTCAGCGCCAACGCGGAGGGCTGGGCGCTCTACGCCGAGCGGCTCATGGACGAGCTGGGCTTCCTCACCGACGCGGAGCGCCGCATCGGCTATCTGGACGCGCAGATGATGCGCGCCGTGCGCGTGATCATCGACATCGGGATGCACCTGGAACTGGAGATCCCGGCGGACTCCCCCTTCCACCCCGGTGAGCGCTGGACCCCGGAACTCGCCGAGGAATTCTTCGGGCGCCACTCCGGGCGGCCGGAGGAGTTCGTGCGGAGCGAGCTGATCCGCTACCTCGGGATGCCCGGCCAGGCCATCGGCTACAAGCTGGGCGAGCGCGCCTGGCTGCGCGGCCGCGAGGCGGCCCGCGCGGCGCACGGGGACGCCTTCGAGCTCAAGCGGTGGCACATGGCCGCCCTCTCCCTGGGCTCGCTGGGCCTGGACGACCTGGAGGAGGAACTGGCCCGGCTCTGACGGCACGGCTGCGCGGGGCGCCGCCCGGCCGGCGCCCGGTGCCGCCGGCGCCCGGTGCCGCCGGAGTCCCGTGCCGCCGGAGTCCCGTGCCGCCGAAGTCCGGGCACGGCCGGGGCAGGGGCAGCACGGCCCGGGCCTCGGACGCCGCGTGGCCCGGCCGGTGCGCGGCGTCGATTCCGGGGGCCGGGCGGGGTTCCCGGGTGCCGGGCGGGGATCCGGGACCCGGGGGCCCGGACCGGGGGCCAGGGTGCCGGACCGGGATCCGGGGTGCCGGGGCCGGGATCCGGGGTGCCGGGGCCGGGATCCGGGGCCCGCCCGCCGCCCGCCGGATACCCTGCGCCCATGGGGGCCCTGTTCATCTTCTGCGCGGATCCGCTCCGGCCGCGGAGCGCCGATCCGCACGTCGCGGACGAGGTGCGCGCGGCCCGCGCGGCGGGAGCCGCGACCGCCCTGATCGACCACGACGCGCTGCTGGCCGGTGACACCGCGGCGGCGGTCGCCCGGGTGCCGCGCGGCGCGGGCGCCGCCTGGTACCGGGGCTGGATGATCCCCGCGGGGCGGTACGCCGAGCTGGCGGAAGCCCTCGCCGGGCGCGGAGTCACCCTGCTCACCGGACCGGAGGCGTACCGCCGCGCCCATGAACTCCCCGGCTGGTACGGCACGTTCGCCGCCGTCACCCCGCGCAGCGCCTGGCTTCCCGCCACGCCCGGCGAGCCGCCGGCCGAGTCCGCGCTGGCCGCGGCCGCGGCCCCGCTCGGCGGCGGGCCCGGCATCGTCAAGGACTACGTGAAGTCCCGCAAACACGAGTGGCACGAGGCCTGCTACACACCCGACCTGTCGGACAGCGGGCGGCTGGCCGCTGTCGCCCGCCGCATGGTGGAACTGCAGGACGGCTTTCTGACCGGCGGTGTCGTGATCCGCCGCTTCGAGGAATACCCGGACCCGGGCGAGGCCCGCATGTGGTGGGTGGACGGCGTGCCCGTCCTCACCACCGCCCATCCCGACCACCCCGGGATCCGCCCCGCCGCGGCGCTGACCGCCGCCGGACCGCGGCTGGCGCCGCTCGTCGCGGAGCTCGGCTGCCGCTTCGTGACCACGGATCTGGCCCTCCGCCGCGACGGCGTCCCGCACGTCGTGGAGGCCGGCGACGGGCAGGTGAGCGACCTGCCGCCCGGGACCGCCGGAACCGCCGGAGGCGAACGGCTGTTCCGCGCCCTGGTCCACGCCGCGGGTACCCGATCGACACCGCGCTGACCTGTGCCTCTGTGCATTGGGGTACCGGCGCAGTACCGTGGCGGCATGCCCGCACTCAACATTGACTTCAGCGACGAGGAGCTCGCCGAGCTCCGCGAGGCCGCCCGGGAGAGAGGCGTCACGCTCAAGGCCCTGGTGCGCGAGGCCGTGACCGACGACCTGGCGCGGCGGCGTGCCATGTCGGAGGCGAGCCAGATCTTCCGGTCCTTCGTCGTGAACAACGCCGACGCCTTCGACGCGGCCTTCCCGGAGGACGCTCCGGCGGGGGCCGCGGGCAGCGGGCGGGGAGCCGCCTGAGCGTGGATCTCCTCATCGACGTCCGCTGGCTTCTCGCCCGGCAGACGGAAATCCTGCCCACCGACCCCGGCGTCGACGACTACTCCGCGCTCGCGGCGGCCGTCGCCCGCCACCGGGTCAACACGCCCCGCCTCGGGGAGCACGCCGACGCGGCCTGGCGCGCCGCCGCGCTGCTCCACACCATCGTCCAGCTGAAGCCGCTGCCGTCCCGCAACGCGCTCTTCGCCTGCGGTATCGCGGTCGCCTACATGCACGCCTCGCACGAGGGCATCGACCCGCCGTACGGCGCGCTGATCGAGCTGGTCAAGGATCTCCAGTCGGCCGACGCCACGGTCTACGGCGCGGCCGAGCTCATCCGCTCCTGGCGCATCTGAACGGCCCGGCCGGCGCGGCGCGGTGCGTCAGGCCCCCGCCCCGAAGGTGTGGTGCCGTACCGCCGAGCCGGTGCGGGTCTTGACGACCTCCAGCTGGGCGGGGACGCGCCGGCGCAGGTCGGGAACGTGGCTGACGATGCCGACCGCGCGGTCCCGCTCCCGGAGGGAGTCGAGGACGTCCAGCACCTCGTCGAGGGTCTGCTCGTCGAGGCTGCCGAAGCCCTCGTCGATGAAGAGGGTGTCGAGACGGGCGCCGCCCGCCTCGTCGGTGACGACATCGGCGAGCCCCAGGGCCAGGGCGAGCGAGGCGAAGAAGGTCTCGCCGCCGGAGAGGGTGGCGGTGTCGCGCTCGCGGCCCGTCCAGGCGTCGATAACGTGCAGGCCGAGGCCGGAGCGGCCGCGGCCGGAGGCGCGGGCGTCGGAGTGGACGAGGGTGTAGCGCCCGGCGGACATCCGCTGGAGCCGGACGCTCGCCGCCGCCGCCACCTGCTCCAGGCGGGCGGCCAGCACATAGGACTCCAGGCGCATCTTGCGTACGTTCTCGGCGGAGGTGCCCGCGGCCAGCCCGGCGAGCCGCGCCACCCGCTCGTAGTCCCGGCGGAGCGGCGCGAGCCGGCGGGCCCCGTCGAGGGCCTGTGCGGAGAGCCGGTCCAGCTCGGTGCGGCGGCGTTCCGCCTCGGCCTCGGCGGCGGACGCCGCCCGCAGCCGTGCGGTGGCGGCCTCCAGGGCGGCGCGCGCGCCACCGGTGTCGGCGGGCGGCAGGCCGGCGGCCGCGGCGACCTCCGGGTCGGCCAGTTCGGCGGCGACGGCGACGGTCTCGGCCTGCCAGGCGTCCAGGCGGCCCTGGAGTTCCCGGCGCCGGTCGTCGCCGAGCGCGGCCGCGGCGGCCGCGGCCGGGGTGTCGAAGCCGGCACCGTAGGCGGCGTCGGCGAGGCGCGCGTCGGCCTCCTTCAGCCGGCGCGCCGCGTCCTCCGCGGCGCGGACGGCCCCGGCGGCCCCGGCCAGCGCGTCGGCCTCCCGCTCCAGGGCGGCTGCGCGTTCGGCGACGCTCCCGGCCTCTCCTCGCGCGCGCGTCAACTCCTCCTGCAGGGAGGCGAGTTCGTCGGCCAGCGATTCCCGCCGGGAGGCGCGCGCGGCGGTGCGCCGCTCGGTCTCCCGCTGCTCGGCCAGCCGGCGTTCCCGTTCCCGCTCGGCCTGCTCGAACGCCTCCTGGGCGGCGGGCAGGCCGGCGGCCGCGGCACGGGCCTCCGCGTGGTCGCGGCGCAGCCGTTCGACGGTCTCCCGGAGGGCCTCGGTGCCGGCCCCGTCCGCCTCGGCGGTGGCGGCGGCGAGCGCCTCGGTGAGGGACCGCAGGTCCCGTTCGGCCTCCTCCCGGCGGCCGTCGGCCGCGCGGTGGGCGGCGTGGGCCGTCTCCTCCTCGGCCCGGCCGACGTGGTCCTCCGTCCTCGGGGCGGGCCGGGGGTGTTCGGTGGAGCCGCAGACGGCGCACTCCGTCCCCGGCGCGAGCCCGGCGGCGAGTTCGGCGGCGATGCCGAGCAGCCGGCGTTCCCGGAGGTCGAGCCATCGCTGCCGGGCGTCGCCGGCCCGGTCGCGGAGTTCACTGAGCCGCTCCCGGGCGGCCTCGGCGCGGAGGGTGAGGTCGTCGCGGCGCCGGGCGGCCTCCAGCCGGCGTTCGGCCGGGCCGGTCTCGGCGCGCAGCGTCTCGGCGCGGGTGAGTGCTTCCCGCGCGGTGTCGATCCGCCGCCGGTGGGCGTCCCGGGTGCTCTCCCAGGCGCGGAGCCAGCCGTCGGTCTCCGCCAGGGCCTCGTCGTCGGCCTCGGCCTCCCGGTCGAGCGTCCGCTGTTCCCGGGCGATCCCGGCGGCCCGGTCCTCGGCGCGCCGTGCGGCGGTGAGCCGGCCGAGTTCCTCCCGGCGTTCCCGTTCGAGGGCGGCGAGCCGGCCCGCGCCGGCCTCCGCGACTCCGGGGGGCAGTTCCCGCCGCAGCCGCCGCTCCGTCTCGCTCGCGGCGCGGTGGTCCCGTCCGGCCGCGTCGCGGAGTTCCAGGGCCGGGACGACCCGCGCGGCGGCCCGCGCCCGGTCCAGCCGGGCCCGTACCTCCGCGCGCTCCGCCGCCGCCTCCTCCAGCGCCGCGGCGCGCCGCCGGGCGTCGGCGTGCCGCCGCTGCAGCCGGGCACGTTCGGCCGCGCTCTCGCTCTCCCGCTCCGCGGCCCGGTGGGCGGCCTCGGCCGCGCGGACGGCCGAAGCGGCGATCTCGTGCCGCTCCCGGACGTGGGTCCGGGCGACGGCGGCCCACTCCAGGACGGCGGCCGCCAGACCGGGCTGTCCGGGGACGGCATCCGGCAGGGGGTGGTCGGCCGGGTCGGCGGCCTCCCCGGCGGCCTGGGCCATCCGGTGGGCGAGGGCGAGGAGTTGCTCGTCCGCGGTGGTCACCCGGCGCTCGGCGGCGCGCCGCAGTTCGGCGAGGCGTTCCTCGACGGCGGCGAAGCGGCGGGTGTCGAAGAGGCGTCCGAGCAGTTTGCCGCGCGCCTCGGCGTCGGCGCGGAGGAAGCGCGCGAAGTCCCCCTGCGGGAGCAGCACGACCTGGCAGAACTGCTCCTTGTTCATCCCCAGCAGCTGGTGGATCTCCTCGGCGGTCTCCTGGTGGGACCGGCTCAGCCCTTTCCAGCCGTCCGGGCCGCGTTCGCGCAGCCACGTCCAGGCCTTCTCCTTGGTGGAACCGGTGCCGCGCTTCTTGGGCCGGAGCTGCTCGGGGCCGCGGGTGATCTCCAGCCGCCGTCCCCCGGCCGTGAGTTCGAGTTGAACCTCCGTCGGGGTGCCGGGTTCGGCGTGGTCGCTGCGGAGCGACGGGAGGCTCGCCTGGCGGGCGCCGGGCACACCGCCGTACAGGGCGTAGCAGACCGCGTCGAGGACGGAGGTCTTGCCGGCTCCGGTCGGGCCGTGCAGCAGGAAGAGCCCGGCGGCGGACAGTTCGTCGAAGTCGATCTCGTGCGTGGCGCCGAAGGGGCCGAAGGCGCTGACGCGCAGCCGGTGGAGCCTCATCGGGCCGCCTCGCCGAGGGTGTCGCCGGCCCGGACGGTGTCGAGTGCGTCGCGGAGCACGGCGCGTTCGTGTTCGTCCGGGCCGCCGCCGCGGACGTGGCCCACGAAGTCCTCCGCGATCTGCTGGTCGGTGCGCCCGCCGAGCCGTTCGGCGTAGGAGGCGCGCTGGTCGTCCGGGGCGCGGTCGGGCTCGAAGACGAGGGTGAGGAGGTGCGGGAAGCGCCGGCCGAGCCGGGCCATCGGCTCGTGCGGGCGGACGGGGTCGGTGAGGGTGGCCTCGACCCAGGCGTCCTCCGCGGCCTCCAGCCGCGGATCGGCCAGGAGTTCGCCGAGGCGCCCGCGGATCCGGGCGAGCGGGCGGGGCACGGGGCAGTCGACGCGCTCGGCGGCGAGGGCGCCGCCGGCGCCGAGGTCGACGAGCCACATGCTCTTGCGGTGGGCGGCCTCGGAAAAGGAGTAGGCGAGCGGGGAACCGGAGTAGCGGACCCGCTCGGTGATGGTCTGGCAGCCGTGGAGGTGGCCGAGCGCGGCGTAGTCGACGCCGTCGAACACCCCGGCGGGGACGGCGGCGACACCGCCCACGGTGATGTCGCGCTCGCTGTCGCTGGCCGCGCCGCCGGAGACGAACGCGTGGGCGAGGACGACGGACCGGGTTCCCGCGGGACGGGCGGCGAGGTCGGCGCGCACCCGGTCCATGGCGGCGCCCAGGACGGCGGCGTGCCCGGCCTTCCCGGCGTCCAGCCGCTCGCGGACCAGGGCGGGTTCGAGGTAGGGCAGCCCGTAGCAGGCGACCTCGCCGTGCTCGTCGGCCAGGAGGACGGGGGTGCCGATACCGGCCGGATCGGTGCGGAGATGGACCCCGGCCCGCTCCATGAGCCCGGCGCCGACGCCCAGCCGGCGGGCCGAGTCGTGGTTGCCGGAGATCATCACCACGGGAACGCCGAGCGCGGCCAGCCGGTGCAGCGCGTCGTCGAACAACTCGACGGCGGCGAGCGGCGGTACGGCCCGGTCGTAGATGTCGCCCGCGACGAGGACGGCGTCGATCCGCTCCTCCCGCACCGTGCCGACGAGGTGGTCGATGAAGGCCGCCTGGGCGTCGAGCAGGCCGACCCGGTGGAACGAGCGGCCGAGATGCCAGTCGGAGGTGTGCAGGAATCTCACAGCGGGGCCCCCACGCGCACCTGTCGTCCCCCGCGTCCTCGTCGGTCGGACCGGCCGCCACGGCCGGCTCACTGGCACCGGACACTCTAGTGGCCCCACCCGCACCGGGGCGGCCGGCGGGCGCGAACCACCGCGTTGTGGTAGGGCCGCGCCGCGGCGGGGTGCCGCGGCGGCCACGAGTTGCCGCGGTCCACCCGCCGCCGCACGATGGTCGGACAGCGGGAGTCGGAGGCACCGTCAGGACATCCTGGCCGTGATCACCACAGGAGTCGCCATGGCCCCGTACTTCGCGAGAGCACCCGAATCACTGGTGTCGGACGCCCTCGAGGGCTTCGCCCGGGCGCACCGGGATCTGATCGAGCACGACGCCGAGGGCGGATTCGTCCGCGCCCTGCGCGGTTCCCCGGACCGCAGGGTCGGGCTGCTGTCGGGCGGCGGTTCCGGGCACGAACCGCTGCACATCGGCTTCGTCGGGGCCGGCATGCTGGACGCCGCCACCCCGGGGATGATCTTCACCTCACCCCACAACCGGCAGGTGTTCGCCGCCTCGCGGGCCGTCGCCCGCCGGGACGGTGTGCTGCACCTGGTCAAGAACTACACCGGAGACAAGATCAACTTCGGTATCGCCGCCGAGCGGCTGGCCGACGAGGGCATCCCCGTCGCCCGGGTGCTGATCGACGACGACCTCGCCTCGGAGTCCGAGGACATCGCCGTGGGCCGGCGCGGCACCGGGGCGACCGTCCTGCTGGAGAAGATTCTGGGCGCGGCCGCGGATTCCGGGGCCGGCCTGGCCGATCTGGCCGACCTCGGCGCCTCGCTGGCGGGACGCTGCCGCAGCCTGGCCGTCGCCTCCGCCGCGCACACCACGCCGGCGGACGGCGCCCCGGCCTTCGACATCCCCGGCGGCAGGCTGGAGTTCGGCGTCGGCATCCACGGCGAACGGGCGAACCGCATGGTCCTCCACGAGCCGCTGGACAACCTGCTGGAGCTGATGACGGACACCCTGCTGGGCTCCCTGTCACCGGGCCGCGGGGACTCCGTGATCGCCCTGGTCAACGGTCTGGGCTCGGTGACCGGTCTGGAGCTGTACGCCATCGCGAGGGAGCTCGGCCGCCTCCTGGACCGCCAGGGCGTCGAACTGCGACGCGCCCTCGTGGGGCACTTCGTGACCGCGCTCGACATGCGGGGCTTCTCCCTGACGCTGCTCCTCGCCGACGACGCGGTCACGGACTGGTACGACGCGCCCGCGCACACTCCGGCATGGCGCCGGTAGTCACGACCCCAGGGGCTGATCCCATGACGAGCTACGATGCCGCCTTCACCGGCGGGTGGATCCGGCGGTTCGCCGAGTCGGTGCGGGCCACCGAACCGGAACTCACCGCCCTGGACCAGCGGGCGGGGGACGGCGACTTCGGCGTCAACCTCTCCACCGGGCTGACGACCGCGCTGCGGATGCTCGACGAGGCCGCCGCCGACGGGGAGCCGCAGGACGCCTCCGCCCCG
Source organism: Streptomyces albus subsp. albus (assembly GCF_000719865.1). Lineage (GTDB taxonomy): Bacteria > Actinomycetota > Actinomycetes > Streptomycetales > Streptomycetaceae > Streptomyces > Streptomyces albus_E. Next base: position 66,987 of record NZ_JOID01000014.1, on the reverse strand, counting down.
CTGCTCACCACGGCGACGGCCTTCCTGGACAGCGTCGGCGGCACGAGCGGCCCGCTGTTCGGCCTGCTCTTCCAGCGGCTGGCCGGCGCCGTCCGCGACACCGGGCCCGCCCTCACCACCGCCGGCCTCGCGGCCGGTACCCGGGAGGGGCTGGCGGTCATCCAGCGGGTCGGCGAGGCCCGGGCCGGGGACAAGACGCTGGTCGATGCCCTGGCCCCGGCCGCCCGCGCGCTCGGCGCCTGCACGCCGGACGTGCTCCCCGACACAGCCCTCGCCCGCGCCGCCGAGGGCGCCTGGGAGGGCGTGCGGACCAGCGCGCTGCTCCGGGCCCGGCGCGGGCGCGCCAGCTACCTCGGTGACCGGGTCTCCGGGGTGCCGGACCCGGGGGCGGTGGGCATCGGCCTGCTCTACGCCTCGGCGGACGGTGGTGTCCGCACGCTCGCCCCGTTCCTCGGGGACCGCCGGCCGCGATGAGAGGCCCCGGGCCCGTCTCGCCCGCCGCCCCGCCCCCGCCCCCGTCGCCGGGGCGCGGGGCGCGGGCGCCCCGGCCGCCGGCCGGTGGGGGCCGGGTGGCCGGGGCGACGCGGATACGGCGGGGGACCGGACCCGGCCCGTCAGGACGCCGTTCCGGAGGAGCCCCGGCCGGGAGAGGGCCTCCCCCGCGGGGCCGCCTCCGGAGCCGCGGCTCCGGATGACGCGGGGCGGGGCGGCACGACGCGCGGCGGCGTGCCGCCGGACGCTCCCTCGGGGATCGCGGGACGGCTCTCGGCCCAGGCGACGAGCCGGGGCTCGGCGAGCGAGGGCACCCAGAGATCGACGAGGGCCGCGGCCTCCTCATCGGGCCGCGGACCGACCCCGACGACCCGCATGCCCGCCCGGACGGCGGACTGGATGCCGCAGAGGGAGTCCTCGACCGCCATGCACGCCTTCGGATCGGCACCGCACGCCTCGGCGGCGGCGAGATAGACGTCCGGGTCCGGCTTCGGTGGCATCCCCTCCCCCGGCACGACGATATGGTCGATATAGAGCAGCAGTCCCGCCGTGTCCAGGCAGGTCTCGACGACATCGCGCGGGCAGTTGCTGGCCACCGCGAGCGGGGCGAACTCATGGGCCAGCGCCACCATTTCCACCGCCCCGGGCGCCGTCACGGGATCCTCGGCCACGAGCGACCGGAAATTTTCCAGCAACTCTTCGGTCATTTTTCCGGTCAGTTCCGGACGGCCGGCGGTCTCCGCCAGCAGGCGGCCGCAGTCGGTGTAGTGAATTCCTTTGGCGCGCTCGGCGAATTCGGCTCCGGGGGTGACTCCGTACTCCCGGAGCACTTGCCGGCGGGCCTCCTGCCAGTGGCGTTCGGTGTCCATCAGGGTGCCGTCGCAGTCGAAGACGACGGCCGTCGGGGTCCAGGTGAGAATCCGGTCTGCTGTCACTTTTCCGACCTTCTTCGAGGGGGTCTGGTCTTGTGGACTGCGGCCGGTCTCTCCGTCGCCTTTCCCGGTCAACAGAAAGGATTTTTCCACACGGTCGGCCGCCACCGCGTTCAGGGAACTGACGCCCCGGAATGGGGCAGCCATGCTTCTGTCATGTCACCCATGAAATAGAGGGGACATTGCAAAAACAACGGTAAATTCCCGACCGCGATCCCGTCAATTGGCCCCGGCTAAATAAGGTTAAGTGATATGGCTATGCACGGCGAAATGCGCGACTAAAGGTCCGATTAGCATTCCACCGAAAAGGAAATTGCAGAGGAGCCCGGGCCGGGGCCGCGAGACGCCGGCAGGGCGCCGGGGAGGCCGGCCGCCGGGGCGGAGCTCAGCCCTCCACGTACGTCACGCCACCGAGCTCCAGGCCGGCGGTCCCGGCCGTGACATCGGCGAGCCAGCCGCGGAACCGGTCGAGGTCCCGCTCGGCCACGCCGACCTCGATGCGGACGCGGTCGCCGTAGCGCACCTCGCGCACGGCGCGGCCGGTAGCCCGCAGATCGTTCTCCAGCCTCCCGGCGCGCTGGTGGTCGACGGTCACGGTGGCCAGCCGCAGCGGCCGCCGGGCGACGGTGCCGAGCTCGTCCAGCGTCTGCCCGACCGCGCCGCCGTAGGCCCGGATCAGGCCGCCCGCGCCGAGCTGCACCCCGCCGAACCAGCGGGTGACGACCGCGACGATGTCGCGCACCTCGCGGCGCAGCAGCATCTGCAGCATGGGCACCCCGGCCGTCCCGCCGGGCTCACCGTCGTCGCTCGACTTCTGGACGCCGCCGGAGGCGCCGATGACATAGGCCCAGCAGTGGTGGGTGGCGCCGGGATGCCGCTCGCGGACGCGGCGGATCACCGCCCGCGCGTCCTCCTCGGTGGCGGCGGGGGCGAGCGTGGTGAGAAAACGGGACTTCTTGATCTCGATCTCGTGTTCGCCCTCGCGTGCCACCGTGCGGTACCGCTGCTCCATCCGGTCAGCCTACGGGCTGCCGGGAATGCCGCCGGAACGTGGCCTGTTCGTGACGGCATGCACGCAGACGCAGACACGGAGACGATCCGCCGGATCCTGACCGGCACCGGCGACACCTGGGCCGTGGTGGGGCTGTCCTCGAACCGGTCCCGGGCGGCCCACGGCGTGGCGGGGGTGCTGCAGCGCTTCGGCAAGCGGATCGTGCCGGTGCACCCGAAGGCCGAGACGGTGCACGGCGAGCGGGGCTACGCCTCCCTGGCGGAGGTCCCGTTCCCGGTGGACGTGGTGGACGTGTTCGTCAACAGCTCACTGGCGGGGCGGGTCGCCGACGAGGCGGTGGCGATCGGCGCGCGGGCGGTCTGGTTCCAGCTCGGCGTGGTGGACGAGGAGGCGTACGAGCGGGTGCGCGCCGCCGGTCTGGACATGGTGATGGACCGCTGCCCGGCGATCGAGATCCCGCGGCTGGGCTGACCGGCTCCTCCGCCCCGGGACGGTCCGCGAGGACGCCCGGGGCGGGCCTCCCCGGGAGGCGGCTCAGCGGACCGGCGGGACCGACACGACCATGGTCATCTCGACGGTCTCCGTCCCGTCGTTGCGGTAGACGTGCGGCACGTCGGCCTCGAAGGCGGCGGACGATCCGGCCGGAACCCGGTACTCCTCCTTGTCCAGCACCAGCGTCAGCTCCCCCGCCCGGACGTGCAGGAGTTCCTGGGTGCCGGCGGGGTGCGCGTCGGAGGTGGTGCCCTCGCCGGGCATCAGCGTCCACCCCCACAGCTCCAGCGGCCCGGGGGTCTGGGCGCCGGCGAGCAGCACGGTGGCGCTGCCGGCCTCGGTGGACCACATGCGCACCGCCTCATCGGACTTCACGACCCGGACCCTGGGTTCCTCGTCGTAGTCGAGGAGGGCGGTGACGCTGACGCCGAGGGCGTCGGCCAGCTTCACCGTGGTGCCGACACTCGGATTGGTCCGCGCCTGCTCGATCTGGATGATCATTCCCCGGCTGACCCCGGCACGGGCGGCGAGGGTGTCGAGGGTGAAGCCCCGTTCGCCGCGCCGGCGCTTGAGGTTGCGCGCCAGGGACTGGGTGAGGTGGTCGAGATCCGTCACAGCGGGTCCTTGAGTCCAATCTGTTTGATGTTTTGGTTCAGTTTCCTGTACTACTGTGCGGTGTACCGGAACGCCCATCGCACTGTACTTCGGGGGAACACATGACCGCGGTCCTCGCTCTCGCCTCCAGTCTCCTCTGGGGGCTCGCCGACTTCGGCGGCGGGCTGCTGACCCGCCGCATCCCCGCGCTCACCGTGGTCGTGGTCTCCCAGACCATCGCGGCGCTGGTGCTGGGGGTGATCGTGCTGATCACCGGTGCCTGGCGGGAGGCCGGCCCGCAGCTGTGGTTCGCGGTGGCCGCGGGTGTGGCCGGGCCCGCCGCCATGTTCGCCTTCTACAAGGCACTCGCCCTCGGCCCGATGGGCGTCGTCTCGCCGCTCGGGTCCCTCGGGGTCGCCGTGCCGGTCGGGGTGGGCCTGGTGCTGGGCGAGCGCCCGGGTCCGCTGCAGGCCGCGGGCATCCTCGTCGCCGTCGCCGGTGTGCTGCTGGCGGGCGGACCGGAGCTGCGCGGGGCGCCGGTGCAGCGGCGCGCGATCCTCTACACCCTGGTGGCGGCGGTCGGCTTCGGCGCCGTGATGGCCCTGATCGCGGAGGCGTCCTCGACGCTGAACGGCCTGTTCCTCGCCCTCTTCGTCCAGCGGCTGGCGAACATCGCGGTCGGCGGCACCTCGCTGCTGGTGTCGGTACGGCGCGGCGGCGCGGCTCTGCCGCCGGCGGCCGAGGGGGGCGCGGGCGTGGTCCGCGCCGCGCTGCCGTCCCTGGCGTTCGTGGGCCTCGCCGATGTCGCGGCCAACGGCACGTACGCGCTCGCCGCCCAGCACGGGCCGGTCACCGTCGCGGCGGTGCTCGCCTCGCTCTACCCGGTCGTCACCGCGCTGGCGGCGCGCGGGCTGCTGAAGGAACGGCTGCTGGGGGTGCAGGCGGTCGGCGCGGGGCTGGCCCTGCTCGGCACCACGCTGCTGACGGCGGGCTGACGGCCCGGGGCGCGGGCCCGCGGGCGTCCCGGGCCTCCTGCCGGCCGCGGTGATCGTGCCGTTCGGGGCGGACCCGCCGTTCGCCACGGCCACGGGCACCGCGGGCACAGACCTCACGGGTGCGGGCGTCGCGGAGCCCCCGGGCGTCCCGTTCGCCGCGGTCGTCCCCCGCTCGCGAACCGTCCCGGGGCAAGGGTGCGCGGACGCGTTCCGGTGTCGCACCCGGTCAGTGGCGCCGGAGCGCGTACAGCAGCAGCGCGATCCCCTGGACGGCGACCGCCACGGCCAGCAGGATCCGCAGTCTGCGGTTGCTCATGCCGGATCTCCCCTCCTCCTCCCGCACCACGGGCCCCCGCCCGTGGGGTCGCGGGTCCGTGGGTCCGTGCCCGTGCCCGTGACCGTACCGGGTACCCGCGCCGGGTGCCCCGGGGGTCAGCGGCCGGCCGGGGCCCGGTCCGCCGCGTCCGTTTCCCCGGCCGGGAGGTCACCGGTGAGGGAGCCGAGCGCGGCCAGCGCGCGCAACTGCTCGGGCGTGGCCCCCTCCAGCGCCCGGAGCTGCTCCGGGGTGGCGTCCTCGGGCGGCGGGACGGGCGCCGGGGTCCGCAGCGGCGGCTGCCAGCCCGCGCCCGGCTCCCAGTGGCGGACCACCCGGGCCGGGGCCCCGGCCACCACCGCGTGGTCCGGGACCGTACCGCGCACCACCGAGCCCGCGGCCACCACCACGTTGCGCCCGAGCCGCGCCCCGGGCAGTATCACCGCGCCCGCGCCGAGCCAGCTGCCGGAGCCGATCTCGACCGGCGCGGTGCGCGGCCACTGGCGGCCCACCGGGGTGCCGGGGTCGTCGTAGGAGTGGTTGTCGCTGGTGACGTAGACGTACGGGCCGCAGAAGACGTCGTCGCCGAAGACCACCGGCCGCGAGGCCACCACATGGCTCCCGCGTCCCAGCACCACGCCGTTGCCCAGGGTCAGCACGGGGTCGGGGCCGAGATCCAGCCCCGGCATCATCCCGGCGGTCAGCGTGACCTGCTCGCCTATCACGCAGTGCTCGCCGAGGCGGATCCACTCCTCGCCGAACACCGTGCCCTGGGGGTAGGCGAGCCGGGTGCCCTCCCCGATCCGGCCGAAGCGGTACGGGCCGGGGCGGTCCGCGGTGACGGCGCCGGCCTCCCGCACCCAGCGCGCGCCGCGGTGCACGGCCCGCGAGAGCGTCCGGCGGCGCCAGGCCGCGAGGGCGGAGATCAGGTTCTGCTTCTTCGGCACCCGGCCACGGTACTCAGCGGTAGCCCCGCCGGGGCCCGGAACCGGTTGTGACCTTCACCCCACACGGCGCCCGCACGCGGCGCTCCCACGGCATCCGGCCGGGCGGCCGACGGGCCGGTCCCGGCGGCGAGTCAGCGCGCGCCGCCGCCGTCCCCGTCGCGCGGGACGTCCGCGGCCTCGCGGTGGGCCTTCGCCAGCTCCAGGTACATCGCGGCGTTGAGCTGGAGGGCTTCCCGCTCCTCCGCCGTCAGCTCCCGGCGCACCTTCGCGGGCACCCCGGCCACCAGCGAGCCCGGCGGCACCCGCATGCCCTGCGGCACCAGGGCCTGCGCCGCCACCAGCGAACCGGCGCCGATGTGCGCGCCGTTGAGGACCGTGGCCCCCATGCCGATCAGGCAGTCGTCCTCGACGGTGCAGCCGTGCAGGACGGCGTTGTGGCCGACGGAGACCCGTTCGCCGACGGTCACCGGGAAGCCGGGGTCGACATGGACGGTGCAGTTGTCCTGGATGTTGCTGTCCGCGCCGAGCACCACCGGCCCGCAGTCGGCCCGCAGCACGGTGTGGTACCAGACGCTCGCGCCCGCCGCCATGGTCACCTCGCCCAGGACGACCGAGGTGGGCGCGGTGAACGCCCGCTCGTGGATCTCCGGTTCCCGGCCGGCCACCGCCGCGATCAACGCCCGTTCCGCCATGGGTCTCTCCCTCTCATCCGCCTCGTCCGCACCGCCTCCGGCGCACCGCGGCGCGGGCCGGGTGCGCGTGGTCCCGCGTACCGTACGGCGGCCCGGCCCGCCGGACGGCACCGGCCCCCGCGCACGGTGCGCGGGTGCCGTTGTCCGGACCGGCGTGGCAGCCCGGTGCCCGGCGGCTCTATGGTTACGGCCATGTGGCCAGGACAGCAGCCGCCCGGGGGCGAGCAGAACCCGCAGGACCCGAACGCGAATCCGTACCAGCAGCCGGGGCAACCGCAGCCGAATCCCTATCAGCAGCCGGGATTCCAGCAGCCGAGCCCGTACCAGCAGCCGGGGTACCAGCAGCCGAATCCGTACCAGCAGCCGACCGCTCAGTGGGCGGCGCCCGGAACGCCCGGGACGCCCGGTGCTCCCAAGGCGCCCGACGACGGCAAGAAGACGAAGCTCGTCGCGATCGGCGCGGCACTCGCGGTCCTGATCGCCGCCGGAGTCACCGGCTTCCTGGTCCTGGGCGGTGACGACGAGCAGAAGGCGGGCGGCGACCCGGGGCCGGAGAAGTCCGTGTCCGCTTCGCCGTCCCCCACCGAGAGCGAGGAGCCCGGCGGCGATATCGACAACCCGCGCGGTGGCAACCCCGCGGTCGAGCCCGTGATCGACGGCTGGCAGACCGTCGTCAGCGCCAAGCGCCAGAACGCCTTCGACGTCCCCTCGGAGTGGAAGGTCGAGTCCCCGACCCTCTCCATCGGCTTCGAGGACGCCAACAGCAAGGAAGACATCCCCAAGCCCGTCATCATGATGAGCGCGCCGGCCTTCTACGGAGAGGACTGGTGCACCGTCGGGGACGACACCTCCGATCTGGCGGGCGTCGGCACCAAGGGCGCCCAGGGCGCCAAGAGCCTGCAGAACGCCGCCGAGACGGCCGCCGAGGTCTGGGTGTTCGCCGCCTTCGACCAGGACGAGACCGGCACCCGCAAGGTGACGAAGGCGGAGCCCTTCACCAGTGAGCACGGCCTCGAGGGCTACACCGCCTCCGCCACGGTCACCGGGGTGAAGAAGGAGAACAAGTGCTCCTCGGACGGCAAGGCGTACACCGTCGCCTACAAGGCGGAGAACGGTGACTACGCGATCTGGTGCCTCTACGCCGCCAAGGGCGTCGAGGACGAGCTCGCGGACGCGACCATCAAGAAAATCATGAAAACGCTGCGGCCGCTCAAATCCTCCTGAGCCGCCCCGAACCGTCCTGAGCCGCCGACCGCGGCCCGCCGTACGCCGCCCGTCCCGCCGGTGGGAACCACCGGCGGGACGGGCGCGATCACGCCGAGGATCCGGCCATGCCGCCACCCCGCGCACCGCGCCGCCCCGCCCGCCCCGCGTGGACGGGCCGCAACTACGGCCTGCTGACCGCAGCCGCCGTGGTCACCGGCCTCGGCAGCTCAGGGGCCCTGGTCGCGGCGGCGTTCGCGGTGCTCGAAGCGGGCGGCAGCGGTACGGACGTGGGGCTCGTCGCCGCGGCCCGCACGGTCCCGCTCGTCCTCTTCCTCCTCGTCGGCGGTGCCGTGGCGGACCGGCTGCCCCGGCACCGGGTGATGGTGGCGGCCAACCTGCTCAACTGCCTCTCCCAGGGCGCCTTCGGGCTGCTGGTGCTCACCGGCGAGCCGGGGCTGTGGCAGATGATGCTGCTGTCCGCCCTCGGCGGAACCGGTCACGCGTTCTTCGCCCCGGCCGCGGAGGGCATGCTGCTCTCCAGCGTTACCGGTGAACAGGCGGGGCGCGCCTTCGCGTTCTTCCGGATGGGCGTGAACGGGGCGAACATCGGGGGCGCGGCCCTCGGCGGCGTACTCGTCGCCGCGGCCGGCCCCGGCTGGGTGCTGGTCCTGGACGGCGCGGCCTTCGCCGTGGCCGCCGCGCTCCGCGCCTTCCTCGATCTGCGCGGGATGCCCCAACGCGCCCCCGGGCGGGGCCTGGTGTCCGATCTGCGCGAGGGCTGGCGGGAGGTCTCCGCGCGGCCCTGGCTGTGGAGCGTCGTCCTCCAGTTCGCGGTGGTCAACGCGGTCATCGGCGCGGCGGAGGCGGTCTACGGGCCGCTGGTCGCCGAGGAGCATCTGGGCGGCGCCCGGCCGTGGGGCCTCGCCCTGGCGGCGCTCGGCGCCGGCACGGTCCTCGGCGCCCTGCTGATGACCCGCTGGAAACCCCGGCGCCTGCTGCTCACGGGGGCGCTGTCGGTGTTCGTGCTGGCCCTGCCCTCGGCGGCGCTCGCGGTTCCGGTCTCCGCCCCGGCGCTGAGCGCGGTGATGTTCGTGACGGGCATCTCGATCGAGGTCTTCGGGGTCACCTGGATGACGGCCCTGCACCAGGAGATCCCGGAGGAGAAGCTGTCGCGCGTGTCGTCCTACGACATGTTCGGCTCGGTCGCGATGGTGCCGGTCGCGGTGGCGCTCGCGGGCCCGGTGGCCGGCGTGTTCGGGCGGAGCGCGGCGCTGTGGGGCTGCTCGGCGCTGATCGTCCTGCTGACGGCGGCCGTGCTGACGGTGCCGGACGTACGGCGGCTGACCCGCCGGGAACACGGCGGGCACGGGCCGCCGGCGGATGTCCTCGCGGGCCCGGCCGCCGGTCCCGTACCGGCGGTCCCGGGTCCCGTACCGCGCTCCGGAGCCGGGGACCGCGGAGAGAGCGGGGAAACCGGCGGGACGGGGAAGGCCGGCGAGCGCGGGTCCCGGTGACGGGGCGGTGACCGCGGGCGGCCACGGGTGCGCGGTCAGCCGACGCTGAAGGCGCCCTCCGGCGGAACGGGTGACGGCGCGGCCGCCCCGTCCCGCACCACGGCCGCGCCGGCGGTCAGCCGCGCCACCGCTCCGCCGTGCCGGACCCGGGCGGGGAAGGGGTCCGCGGCGCAGCGCCGGGCGAGTTCCGCCACCGGCAGTTCCTCGCGGGAGGCGGCCAGCACGGTGTTCCCGAACCGCCGGCCGCGCAGCACGGCGGGTTCGGCGATCAGGCAGAGATGCTCGAAGACGTCCCCGAGCGTGGCCAGTTGGGAGCGGAGGAAGCCGAACGGCGCCGCGTCGGCGAGGTTGGCCGTGTAGACCCCGCCGGGGCGCAGCACCCGGGCGGCCGCGCGGACGTATTCGACGGAGGTGAGGTGCGCGGGCACCCGGGAGCCGCCGAACACGTCGGCGACCAGCACGTCGTACGCCGCCGGGGGTGCGCTCTCCAGCCAGGCGCGGGCGTCGGCGGCGTGGAGTTCGACACCGCTGTCCGGGGGGAGCGGCAGGTGGTCGGTGACGAGGCGGAGCAGGGCCCGGTCGGCGTCGACAACGGTCTGCCGGGCGCCGGGGCGGGTCGCCGCGACGTAGCGGGGCAGCGAGAGCGCGCCGCCGCCGAGGTGCAGCACGTCGGGCGGCGCTCCGGCCCGGGCGTCCTCCGCGCCCGCGCGGGCGGTGTCGAGGACGTGCGCGATCCGCCGCGCGTACTCGAACTCCAGGTGCTCGGGCGCGTCGAGGTCGACGTACGACTGCGGCGCGCCGTCCACGGTGAGCAGCCAGGCGCGCGGCCGGTCGGTGTCGGGCATGAGTTTCGCCGTGCCGTGGTCCACGGCCCGGGTCACCGGTATCGGCTCGTCCACCCGCCCATTGTGCCGCCCCCCGGCCGGCGGCGTTCCGGCCGCGGGCCAGGGCTGCGAGAGAGGCCCGGACCGCGGGCGGTGACGGACGGCCCGTGGGGCCGGGCCCTCCGTCATCCGCCCGCGGGCGGGGGCGCCTACTCCGCGACGGCCGTCACCGTGCCGGCGCCGACCGTGCGGCCGCCCTCACGGATCGCGAAGCCGAGGCCGGGCTCCAGCGGAACCGCGCGCCCGAGCTCCACGGTCACGGTGACCGTCTCGCCCGGCAGGGCGACGGCCGCCCCGCCGAGGCCGAGCTCGCCGACCACGTCCGCGGTGCGGATGTGGAACTGCGGCCGGTAGCCGCCGGTCACCGGCGTGCTGCGGCCGCCCTCGGCGGCGGAGAGCACGCGCACGGTCGCGGTGAACCGCCGCCGCGGGGTGATGCTGCCGGGCGCGGCGACGACGTGCCCGCGGCGGACCGCGTCGCGCTGCACCCCGCGCAGCAGCAGCGCGATGTTGTCGCCCGCCTCGGCCGATTCCATCGGCTTGCCGAAGGTCTCGATCCCGGTGACGACGCTCTCCAGCCCGGCGCCGAGCACCTCGGCCCGGTCCCCGATCCGTACCCGGCCGCGCTCGACGGCGCCGGTGACGACCGTTCCCCGCCCGGTGATGGTCAGGACGTTCTCCACCGGGAGCAGGAACGGCGCGTCGGTGACGCGGTCCGGCGTCGGCACGTAGGTGTCGACCGCGTCGAGGAGCGCCTCGATCGCGGCGGTCCAGCGCGGGTCGCCCTCCAGCGCCCGCAGCCCGGAGACCCGGACGACGGGAGTGGTGTCGCCGGGGAAGCCGTGCGCGGACAGCAGTTCGCGCACTTCCAGCTCCACCAGGTCGGTCAGCTCCGGCTCACCGGCGTCCGCCTTGTTGAGCGCGACGACGATGTGCCGGACCCCGACCTGCCGGGCGAGCAGGACGTGCTCGGCGGTCTGCGGCATGATCCCGTCGAGCGCCGAGACGACGAGGATCGCCCCGTCGAGCTGGGCGGCCCCGGTGACCATGTTCTTGACGTAGTCGGCGTGGCCGGGCATGTCGACGTGGGCGTAGTGCCGGGTGCCGGTCTCGTACTCGACGTGCGCGACGTTGATGGTGATGCCGCGCGCCGCCTCCTCGGGCGCCCGGTCGATGCGGTCGAGCGGCACGAAGGAGCCGGAGCCCTGCTCGCTGAGGACCTTGGTGATCGCGGCGGTGAGGGTGGTCTTGCCGTGGTCGACATGGCCCATGGTGCCGATGTTCAGGTGCGGCTTGGTGCGGACATATGCCTGCTTGGGCATGGTTCATCCCCGGATGTGCGGAGTGGAAGCGGGACCCCTCGGCCTGCCGACCCTCCCCCTGCGGGGTCCGCCGGACGATCCGGGAAGGGTCAGCTTCGGGCGCCGCCGGGAGCTGTGGCGGCAGGGGCCGCGACGGCCGGCGCGGCACCGGCACCGGCACCGGCAGGAAGGTGATCGACGGCAGCCTTCGGAGGGTCCGCGACCGCGGACCCGACCGGGAAGAAGGTGTGCCGGACCATGCGACCAGCATCCCGGCCGAACCGTGCGCCCGTCCACCGGATTTGGCGGCGACGGCACTTCTTCTCGCCGTCCCTGGAGCACACTTGTGAGGCGATCACCACGGGTGTTCGGTTAGGCTCCCCGCATGCACCACCCCGCCCCACAGCCCCTCGGTCTCCCCGCTCGTACGGCCAGGGTCCTGCTCTCCCCGTGGTCGCGGCTCGTCCTGCTCGTGGTCATCGTCGGCTGCGCCGCGACGGCCGTCGCCCTGCTGGAGCCGCACAGACTCCTCACCGCCGGCTGGCCGCCGCGGGTCTCCGGCGGTGGCGCCGTGGCGCTCTTCGCCGCCGCCTACGGGCTGTGCACGGCGGCACTGCTGCCCCGTCCGGTGCTGAATCTGGCCGGGGGTGCCCTGTTCGGCTCGCAGTTCGGACTGATGGCCGCCATCGCCGGCACGGTGATCGGCGCGGGCATCGCCTTCGTCCTCGGCCGCTCCCTGGGCCGGGACGCCCTGCGGCCGCTGCTGCGCGGCCGCTGGCTGGCGGCGGCCGACCGGCAGCTCAGCGACCACGGCTTCCGCTCCGTCCTCGCGGTGCGCCTCTTCCCCGGGGTGCCCTTCGCGGCGGCCAACTACTGCGCCGCGGTGTCCCGGACGCGGCTGCTGCCGTTCCTGCTCGCCACCGGTCTGGGCAGCATCCCCAACACCGCCGCCTACGTGATCGCCGGCAGCCGTGCCGCCACCCCGACCTCGCCGGCCTTCCTGATCGCGATGGGGTTCATCGCGCTGAGCGGGCTCACCGCCCTGGTCGTCGCCTGGCGCAAACGCGGACGGCTGCGCTCCGCCTGAGCCGCGGGCGCCACCCGCCTCCCACCGGGGGCCACCGGTCCTCCCCCGGGCCCCGGCCGCCCGACACGTGTTCACCCGGGGGCGCTACGCTGCCCCGGGTCGGCGCGCGATCACCGGTCGCCGCCGCCCTCCCCTGCGCCTATCGAGCAACGCATCCTGTCCGGCATTCCGTCTTCCTGACCCGAGCCGCGGCTCCAGCGGTCAGCACATGATCCTTCCTTGGGTGGCACAAGCTCCATGTCCTGGTTCGAATCACTCATCCTCGGGCTCGTCCAGGGGTTGACCGAGTTCCTTCCCATCTCCTCCAGTGCGCATCTGCGGCTCACCGCGGCCTTCGCCAACTGGCAGGATCCCGGAGCGGCCTTCACCGCGATCACCCAGATCGGCACCGAGTCCGCGGTGCTGATCTACTTCCGGAAGGACATCGGGCGCATCCTCTCCGCCTGGACCCGGTCGCTGACCGACAAGGAGATGCGTTCCGACCAGGACGCCAAGATGGGCTGGCTGGTGATCGTCGGCTCCGTCCCGATCGGTGTGCTCGGCCTGACCCTCAAGGACTGGATCGAGGGGCCGTTCCGCGATCTGCGGCTGATCGCCACCACCCTCATCGTGCTCGGCATCGTCCTGGGGATCGCCGACCGGCTGGCGGCCCGCGACGAGACGGGCGGCCGGCACCGGGTCGCCAGGGAGCGCAAGACCCTGAAGGACCTCGGCGTCCGCGACGGCCTGATCTTCGGCTTCTGCCAGGCCATGGCGCTGATCCCCGGCGTCTCCCGGTCCGGCGCGACGATCAGCGGCGGCCTCTTCATGGGCTACACCCGCGAGGCCGCGGCCCGCTACTCGTTCCTGCTGGCCATTCCGGCGGTGCTGGCCTCCGGTGCCTACGAGCTGAAGGAGATCGGTGGCGACAGCCACGTCTCCTGGGGGCCGACGATCCTGGCCACGATCGTCGCCTTCGTGGTCGGCTATGCCGTGATCGCCTGGTTCATGAAGTTCATCACCACCAAGAGCTTCATGCCCTTCGTGATCTACCGGATAGCCCTCGGCGCCATCCTCTTCGTGCTGATCGGTACCGATGTCCTCGACCCCCTCGCGGGCGAGTCCGCCGGCTGATCCGCGCGGCCCGCGCAGCGGCGGCCGTTCCGTGCCCTCCGGCGCGGGACGGCCGTTTCCGTTTCCCGGTGCTGCGTCCGTGCGCGGGACACCGGGGCCGCGGCCGTGCGCGCCGCCCGGCGATACCGGGACGAAGCGTCGTGTAATGACCTGCGTCAGCCACGGCGTGCGGACCCGCACGCGCCGACCGGCCCGGCGGGCCCTCCCCCTTCCTCTCCCGCCCGGCCGGTGGAACAGAGAGGAAACGCCCCATGCGCCCCGGCACCCTCCCGCGGAAACGCGGACGCAAGGCCCTGCTCGGCATCGCCGCCGCCACGGCCCTCGCCCTCACCGCTCCCTCCGCCGCGGCGGCCCCGGAGACCGGGCCCGGGCCGGTGAACCGGGCTTTCTCACGCGCCGCGGAGGAGTACGGCGTACCGCGCGACCTGCTCGTGGCCGTCGCCTTCGGGGAGACCCGGCTGGACGGGCACGACGGCGAGCCCAGCCACGCCGGCGGCTACGGGGTGATGCACCTGGTGAGCAGCCCCCGGCGGCACACCCTCCAGGAGGCGGCCGATCTCACCGGCGCCTCCGAGCGGGAACTGCGCCACGACACCGCGGCCAACATCCGCGGCGGCGCCGCCGTGCTGGAGTCGTACGCGGACCGGACGGGCGTGGAGGAGCGCGACCGGGACCGGGCCGCGGCCTGGTATCCGGCCGTCGCCCGGTACGGCAGCCCGGACGACCACCGGCTGGGCCGCTTCTACGCCGACACCGTCTACGAGATCCTGGAGGAGGGGGTCCGCGCCCGCACCAGCGAGGGCGAACCGGTCATCACTCCCGGGCAGCGGGTGCGGCCCGAGCGCGGCCGCTACACGGACGTCCGCCCGCCCGCTCGTGAGCCCTCGCGGGAGCCTTCGCAGGCGCCTTCGCACGAGCCGGAGACCCACGGCCCGGACTACCCGTCCGCCCGCTGGATCCCCGCCCACCCCGGCAACTACCGCGAAGGCCGCTCGGCCGCGATCGACATGGTGGTCGTCCATGTCGCCCAGGGAACGTACGCCGGCACCGTCGACTGGTTCCGCAACCCGGCCTCGCGGGTCAGCGCCCACTACGTCGTCCGCTCGTCGGACGGCGAGGTGACGCAGACGGTGCGGGACGGGGACACCGCCTGGCACGCCCGCGACGCCAACCCCCGTTCCCTCGGCATCGAGCACGAGGGCTACGTGGCCGACGCCACCTGGTTCACCGACGCCATGTACCGGGCCTCGGCCGCCCTGACCGCTCATCTCTGCGACACCCACGGCATCCCGAGGGACCGCGAGCACATCGTCGGGCACACCGAGGTGCCCGGCAACAGCCACACCGACCCCGGCCCGCACTGGGACTGGGACCGCTACCTGGAGCTGGTGAACGGCGGCTGAGCCCCGGCGGCCGCGCCGCCGCCCCCGACGTGAGGCCGTCCCGGGCCGCGCCCCGCCCGGGACGGCCTCACCGTGTCCGGACCCGCCCGGAGCGCCTGGTACGCCGGGCGCCCGGAGCGGAAGCCGGGTGCCGTCAGCCGGCGCCGCCGGTGCGGCCCGCGCCGTCGCGCCACTCCGCGTAGGGGACACGGGTGATCTCCAGCAGCTCGCCCATGGTTCCCCACTCGTCCTTGCCGAGCCGGGTGAGCGGCCGCATCTTCGTCACCTCGGGGTGTCCGTCGACGAGCACGCTGTCGGAGACCGCGGCGTGCACCACACGGCCGAACACGACTGTGCTGTCGCCGAGCCGGACGGTGCTGTGCAGCTCGCACTCCAGCGCGGCCGGGGAGGCGGCCACCCGGGGCGGCTTGACCCGCGTGCTGGGCTCACGGGCGATGCCCACGGCGTCGAACTCGCTGATGCCGGGCGGGAAGTCGGTGGACGTGGCGTTGATCTGCTCGAAGAGGTGCTCCGGGGCGAGGTTGACCACGAACGAGCCGGTCGCCTCGATGTTGTTGAGCGAGTCCTTGCGGCCGACGGAGGTGAACTGCACGATCGGCGGGTCGATGCAGGAGACGGTGAAATAGGAGTGCGGGGCAAGATTGTCGACGCCGTCCGCCGACGTCGTGGAGATCCAGGCGATCGGCCGGGGCACGACCACCGCGTTCATGAATTTGTAGAACGGAGTTCTGCCGAGGGCGGCGGGATCGAAGTCGATGCGCATGGGCGCAGTATCCCCGGTCCGGGAGGGCAGCCCCGCGGAGGGCCTCCGCCGGCGGGGTTCCGTGTCCCCGGTCACACCGGCCGGCGGGGCCGCGTGCAGGGGTTCGCCGTCCGTGACCGTCACCGGAGGGCGGCCTTCCGGATGTGGCCGGTATTCCTCCCGGAACCGTCCGGATCATCCCGTCGCGACACCGGGGAAAGGGCTCCGGTCAGGCCCTTCACCACCCCGTCGCAGCACCGGCTGTCACGGTCTGTCTGCACGTCAACTTTACAAAACCCCTGGCCACTTGGCACGTCGATCCATGATTAAGATGATGAACACATCAGCGCTTCCGTGGCGGACGCCGACTGCGGGGCCCACCTGTCCCGTGTGCCGACCGCCGGTGCCCCTGTCCGGATCCGGACGGACCCCGTACCGGCGGCTCTCCCGTCGTCGCATCTCCCCCGGTCTTCCCTCGCCCCCCAAGCAACGAGGATCCGATGACTCAATACGCACCGGAGGCGGTCTTCTGGTGCCTGGTCGCCGGTCTGCTCGCCGCCCTGGTCCTGCTGGTCCGCCAGCGGGGGATCACCAAGGCCCTGCGCAGGCACGCGACAGCACTGGAGGACGGTCTCCGCGCCCGTGACCAAGAGGCCCGGCATCTGGTGGAGGTCCGCCTCCCCGCGATGGAATCCTCCCAGGCCCAGCCGGGCCCCATGCCGGGGCTGCTCCACGACCGGCTCGAAGGCACCGCCTTCGCCGAGAGCCTGCAGACGGTGATCGACCTGTTCACGGGCGCCGCCGACCGGGCCCGGACCCGCGCCGACCAGTCGGCCAAGGCCGCGCTCAAGGCGTCGATGCGCGCCCTGCAGGGTCTGGCCAACGAGCAGCAGCTCGCCATCACCGACATGCAGGACCACCACGACAATCCACACGTCCTCCAGGACCTGCTGGAGATCGACCACGCGAACGCCCAGTTCGGCCGGCGTGCCCAGGGCATCGCGGTGCTGTGCGGGTCCTGGCCGGGCCGGCAGCGCGCCGCCTCCTCGCTGGTCGACGTCGTCCGCGGCGCCAAGGGCCGGATCCGGGACTACCGCCGGGTGGAGGTCCACGCGCAGGTCGACCTGGCCGTGGTGAGCCGGGCCGTGGAACCGGTGGTGCTCGCCGTCGCCGAACTCCTCGACAACGCCGCGCGCCACTCACAGCCCAACACCCAGGTCGAGGTGACCCTCCGGGCCGCGCACAACGGCACCGCCATCGTGATCGACGACGCCGGTGTCGGCATGGACGACCGGGAGATCCAGAAGGCGACCCTGCTGCTCTCCGGCCGCCAGGACATCGACATCAACCGGCTCGGCGACCCGCCCCAGTTCGGCTTCGCCGTGATCGGCGTCCTCGCGGCCCGGTACGGGTTCAGCGTCTCCGTCGACACCCAGTCACCCTACGGGGGTGTCCGGGCCGTGCTGTTCCTCCCGAAGGAGCTGCTCACCAGCGTGATCACCGAGACCCCCGACGCGGCGGGCGAGCGGACCGGGCCCGTGGCCGCCGCCCCGGCCGCCGCTCCCGCCGCCGTCACCGCCGCGCCCGCGCCCGCCGCGCCGGAGGCGGCCCCCGCCCCGGCACCCGCGCCGGCCGCGTCCGCACCACCGGAGGAGCCCGAGCCGGCGCCCGCCTCCACGGCCCTCGGGCTGCCCAAGCGCCGCCGCCGGGAGCCCGTGCCGGAGCACGTCGCCGCCACCCGCGCCCCTGTCGCGGCGCAGCCGGGCGCCGAGCCGGCCCCGGCCCGCCCGGCTCACGAGACCGCCTCCCGCATGGGTGCCTTCGCGCGCGGCACCCGTTCCGGCCGTCTCTCCTCTCCGGACGATGAAGGGACCCCCCAGCGATGAACCCCCGTACGGCCAATGAACTGGGCTGGATGCTCGACGAGGTGCTGAAGGTGCCGGAAGCCCGGCACGCCATCCTGCTCTCCGCCGACGGCATGCTCCGGGCCCACTCCGAGGGCATCACCCGCGACGAGGCCGACCGGCAGGCCGCGGCGCTCTCCGGGCTCCAGTCGATCAGCCGCAGCACGGCCGAGTTCTGCGCCCGGGACGAATCCCCCTGGCAGCAGACCCTCGTCGAGTTCTCCAGCGGCTACGTCTTCCTGATCGCCGCCGGCACGGGTGCCTACCTCGCGGTCTCCGCCTCCCCGGACGTGGACATGGAGGCTGTCACCTACCGCATGCACAAGCTCGTCGACCGCCTGGGCAAGGAGCTGACCAGTCCGCCCCGGCACGACGCGGTCTCCCACGCCGGCGGCCCGGCGTGAACCCGCCCCGCAGGAGGGAGCGGGGACTCGTGCGCCCGTATGTGGTGACGGACGGCCGGGCGCACCCGACGCGCAACACGCTGGATTTAGTCACCCTGGTCATGGCGATGAACGACCGGCCGCTGAGCGGGCTGAGCCCGGAGAAGAAGCGCCTGATGGAGCTCTGCCGGGGCGGCGCGCTGTCGGTCGCCGAGGTGGCGGGCCATCTGGAGCTGTCGGTCAGTGTCGTCAAGGTGCTGCTCAGCGATCTGATCGACAGCGGCCACATCACCACCCGGGCCCCCGTCCCCAGGGCTCAACTCCCCCAGGCCCAGCTCTTGCAGGAGGTGCTCGATGGGCTCCGCGCTCGCCTCTGACCACGTCTATCTCCCCGATACGGTCAGCACCGCGGCCAAGATCCTCGTTGTCGGGCACTTCGCCGTCGGCAAGACCACCTTCGTGGGCACCCTCTCGGAGATCCGGCCGCTGCGCACCGAGGAGACGCTGTCGGAGGCCGGTGCCCACATCGACGACCTCGCGGGGGTCCCGCAGAAGACCACGACCACCGTGGCGATGGACTTCGGCCGGCTGACGCTCAGCGAGGAGCTGGTGCTCTATCTGTTCGGGGCGCCCGGGCAGAAGCGCTTCACCCGGCTCTGGCGGGACATGACCCACGGCGCCCTGGGCGCGCTGGTGCTCGCCGACACCCGCAGACTCGACCAGTCCTTCGACGTCATGGGGCTGCTGGAGGAGCACGCGGTGCCGTACGCCGTGGCGGTCAACCGCTTCGACGACGCCCCCTCCTATCCCGACGCGGAGATACGGGAAGCGCTCGACCTGCTCCCCGAGACCCCGCTGGTGACCTGTGACGCCCGGGACCGGATCTCCTCCACGCACGCTCTGATCGCTCTCGTCCAGTACCTCCAGACCCGTCTCGCGCAGGAGCCCATGTGACCACTCAACCATCCGGGTCCGACACCCAGCCGCCGCCGCCCGGTTGCCCGGTGCACGCCGGGGAGACCGGCGCGAAGCCGGCCGCCGGCGGGGCCCGGAGCGGGGTCGAGCGCCTCTACGGCCCCGAGTTCGCCGCCAACCCGGAGGCCGCCTACGCGCGGCTGCGGACCTACGGCCCCGTCGCCCCGGTGGAGCTCGCCGAGGGCGTCGAGGCGTGGCTGGTCACCTCCTACGAGGGGGCCCTGGACGTGCTCCGCAGCCCGGAGCGCTTCTCCAAGGACTCGCGGCGCTGGCGCGCCCTCGCCGAGGGGACCGTCGCGCCGGACAGCCCGGTCGTCCCGATGATGATGTACCGGCCGAACGCCCTGTGGACGGACGGGGCGGAGCACGCGCGGCTGCGCGGCGCGATCACCGACAGTCTCGACCGGGTGGACCCCAACGCCCTGCGCGGTTACGTCGAGCACAGCGCCGACACCCTCATCGACCGCTTCGGCCCCCGGGGCGAGGCCGATCTGCTGGCCGAGTACGGCGCGCGCCTCCCGCTGCTGGTCTTCGAGCGGCTGTTCGGCTGCCCGCCCGACATCGGGTCCAAGCTGGTCGAGGGCATGTCGGGGATCTTCGACTCGGAGGCCGACGCGGAGAAGGCCAACCAGCTGCTCCTGGAGGCCGTCGCCGGGCTGGTGGCCCTCAAGCGGGCCGAGCCGGGGCCGGATGTGACGTCCTGGATGATGGCCCATCCCTCGGCGCTCACCGACGAGGAGATGATGCACCAGCTCATCCTGCTGATGGGCGCGGGAACCGAGCCGCAGCAGAACCTGATCTGCAACGGCCTGCGGCTGCTCCTCTCCGACGACCGCTTCGCCGGCGACCTCGCGGGCGGCAGCATGCCCGTCGAGGACGCACTCGACGAGGTGCTGTGGCACGACCCGCCCATGGCGAACTACTGCGTCCACTACCCGCTGCACGAGCAGGACTTCGGCGGTCACACGCTGCGCCCGGGAGAGCCCGTGCTCGTCAGCCTGTCCGCCGCGAACACCGATCCCACGCTGGTCTCCGATCGCCGCGGCGGCAACCGCGCGCATCTCGCGTGGAGCGCCGGACCGCACGGCTGCCCGGCCAAGGACCCGGCCCGGCTGATCGCGGCCGTCGCGGTCGAAAAACTTCTCGATCGTCTTCCGGATGTCGAACTCGCAGTCGGGGTAGAGCAGTTGAGTTGGCGTCCGGGGCCCTTCCACCGGGCACTGGCCGCCCTTCCGGTTCGCTTTCCTCCGGTCGCCTCACCCGCGGTCGCAGACAAGAAAAATGGAGACAGTGGATGGACACCACAACCCGCCCCGTCGTCATCGATCCTTCCGGCAGCGACATCCACGGTGAGGCAGCCCGTATCAGGGAGCGGGGGCCGGTCGCGCTGGTGGAACTCCCTGGCGAGGTGGTGGCGTGGGCAGTAAGTGACCCCACCCTGCTCAAGGAACTGCTGACCGATCCGCGGGTCTCCAAGGACCCGCGGCAGCACTGGCCGGCCTGGATCAACGGGGAGATAACCCCGGAGTGGCCGCTGTTCACCTGGGTCGCGGTGACGAACATGTTCACCGCCTACGGTGCCGACCACCGGCGGCTGCGCAAGCTCGTCGCCCCGGCGTTCACCGCCCGCCGCACGGGCGCGCTCCGTCCCCGGATCGAGGAGCTGACCTCCGGTCTGCTCGACAAGCTCGCGGCCGTGCCGGCGGGCGAGGTGGCGGACCTCCGGGAGGAGTACTGCTACCCGATCCCGATCCAGGTCATCTGCGAGCTGTTCGGCGTCGAGGACGAGGGGATGCGGGAGCGGTTCCGCACCCTCGTGGACAGCATCTTCAACACCACCGCGGACGCGGCGGAGGTGGCCGCCACCTTCGAGGGCGTCCACACGCTGCTCAGCGAACTGGTCGCCCTGAAGCGGCGCGAGCCGGGCGACGACATGACCAGTCTGCTCATCGCCGCCCGGGAGGAGGACGGCTCCCGGCTGACCGAGCCGGAGCTGATCGACACCCTGCTGCTGGTGATCAGCGCCGGGCACGAGACCACGGTCAACCTCCTGGACAACGCGATCCACCTGCTGCTGACCAACCCGGAGCAGCGGGCCCTGGTCCGCGAGGGCCGGGCGTCCTGGGACGACGTGATCGAGGAGGCGCTGCGCGTCGAGTCCCCGGTCGCGAGCCTGCCGCTGCGCTACGCGGTCGAGGACATCCGGGCCGGTGACGTCACCATCAAGAAGGGGGACGCGATCCTCGCCGCCTACGCGGCGGCCGGGCGCGACCCCAAGGCGCACGGCGCGGACGCCGACCGGTTCGACCTCACCCGGGCCGACAAGGAGCACCTCGCCTTCGGGCACGGCGTGCACTTCTGCCTGGGCGCTCCGCTGGCCCGGCTGGAGGCGCAGATCGCGCTGCCGGCCCTCTTCGAGCGCTTCCCGGAGATGGAGCTCGGCTGCGCGGAGGACGAACTGCGGCCCGTGGCGTCCTTCATCTCCAACGGCCACCGCGGCCTGCCGGTCCGGCTCGGCGGAGCCGGGAACGGCGCGGGCTGAGGCCCGGTTGCCTCCAGGTCCACGACGGCCCCGTCCGTCCGGCTGCCTGCCGGACGGACGGGGCCGTCGTCCGTCCCGGTACGCCCCGGCGCGGCTCGGTACGGCTCGCGGTTCAGTACGGATAGGCCGCCGTCGTGGAGCGGACCGTGAGCCAGCGAAGGCTGGTGAAGGCATCGAGGTTGGCGTCACCGCCGAAGCGGGAGCCGGTGCCGGAGGCGGCCACCCCGCCGAAGGGCGCCACGGCCTCGTCGTTGACCGTCTGGTCGTTGATGTGCACGATCCCGGTCGGGATGCGGCGGGCCAGCTCCAGGCCGCGGGCCGCGTCGCGGGTGACGATGCCGAGGGACAGGCCGTACTCGGAGGCGGCGGCGAGGGCCGCGGCCTCGTCCTCGTCCCGGAAGGACCGCACCGGGGCGACGGGCCCGAAGACCTCCTGGTCGTAGGCGGGGGTGTCGCCGGCGTCGGCGAGGACGGTGGGCCGGTAGAAGAGGCCCTCGTGGGTGCCGCCGGCCGCGAGCCGCGCGCCCGCCCGCACGCTGTCGTTCACGAGCCCGTGGATCCGGTCCCGCTGGTGTTCGTCGATCAGCGGGCCGAGGTGGACCGCCGGTTCCCGGGCGGGGTCCCCGACGGTCATGGCCTCGGCCTTGGCGGCGAGCCGCCGGACGTACTCGTCGTAGACGGACTCGTGGACCAGGTGGCGGCCGGTGGTCATGCAGATCTGACCCTGGTGGAAGAAGGAGCCCCAGGCGGCGGAGGAGACCACCGCGTCCAGATCCGCGTCGGGCAGCACCACCAGGGCGGAATTGCCGCCGAGTTCCAGATGGGCGCGTTTGAGGTGGCGGCCCGCGGTCTCCCCCACGGCCCGCCCGGCCGCGGTGGAGCCGGTGAAGGAGATCACGGGCACCCGGGGATGCTCCACCATCGCCTGTCCGGCCTCGGCCGCCCCGGGCAGGACGTGCAGCAGCCCGGCCGGCAGGCCCGCCTCCTGGAAGACCCGGGCGATGGCGAACCCGCCGCAGACGGGGGTGCGCGGATCGGGTTTCAGCACCACGGCGTTGCCGAGCGCCAGCGCGGGCGCGACGGAACGGATCGCCAGGATCAGCGCCGCGTTGAACGGGGCGATCACGCCGACGACGCCGACCGGGACGCGCTGGGTGAACGACAGGCGCGGCACCTCGGTCGGCAGCAGCTGCCCCGGCGGGCGGGAGGCGAGGGCCCCGGCCTCGTAGCACTCCTGGGCCGCCACATGGATCTCGAACTCCGCCTTGCCGGGGACGTTGCCGCCCTCCCGGACCAGCCAGTCGCCGATCTCCCCGGCACCGGAGTAGAAGAGGTCGCCGGCCCGCCGCAGTACCGCCGCGCGTTCGTGGAACGGGGCGGCGGCCCACGCGGGCTGCGCGGCGGCCGCGGCCTCGGCGGAGCGGCCGATGTCGGCGGCGTCGGCGAAGCCGGAGTTGCCGATGATCTCGCCGGTGGCCGGCTCCTTGACCGGGATCTCGCCGCCGGACAGCCGTTCCCAGCTTCCGGTCCAGCCCTGGCCGCTCCAGGCCAGGGGATCGAGCAGGGTCATGACCCGACGCTCCTTCGCGTGACCGGCTGTGTCGTGCCCGCACGGGGGCGCGCCGTACGGTGCGGGTACCCCCGCCGTGCCCGTCAACGCTCTCACGGTCCCCGGCCGGGCGCGGCCCGGGACGGCCGGTGATGCCGCCGTCCGGGGCTGCGGGACTCCGGCGCCGGTGCGGGGCGCGGGCCCGCTCAGCCGGGCAGGGCGAAGTCGATGACGTGGAGGGGCGAGGGCGTGGTCCCGGTGGACCTCTCCTGGTACAGGAAGGAGAGCACGCCGTCCCGGGCGAGCCGGGTCTCGTCGAGGACCACCTCGCCGAAGGCGTTCAGCCCGCTCGCGTCGTACAGGACCTTCCAGTCGGTCCAGCCGGAGGCGGCGGAGGCGGCGGCGATCCGGCCGAAGGGCAGGATCGCGTAGGCGTTGTCGTGGCCGTCGAAGGCGAGCTTGGTGCGCTGGCTGGACCGCAGGGGCTCCGGGATCTCCGTCTTGTGCCAGGTGCCGGCGGCGTCGCGGCGGACGTGGAAGGCCCGGCCGTGGTCCACCCGGTCGCGGACGTAGTCGGTGCTGCACCGGCCGAACCGGCCGGGGACGTAACTGATGACCGCGTGCGGGAGGTTCCGCGAGTCGGTGGCCTGGCTCTCCTGGTTCATCAGCGCGTGGTCGGGGCCCAGCGGGTCGGCGATGGTTCCGGGGTCGCCGACCGCGACCCGGTCGCCGCCGCCGGTGGTCCCCACGACCGTGCCGGCCGCGTTGCGCCAGGTGCGGCCCCGGTCGGTGGAGCGGACATAGCCGGTGTCGTGGTTGGTGAGCCCGCCGCCGGCGCACAGGACGGCGCTGTTCCCCTCCCGCCAGGTGTAGAAGGCGTGCAGGGTGCCGTCGGCGCTGTAGTCGATGCCGTGCAGGTACATGTTGCGCGTGGTGCTGGAGCCGTGCTCGCCGGTGTACGTGCCGGTGGAGCTGCTCCACTCGCCGAGCGCCCGCCAGCTTCCGCCGTCGTACTCGGCCAGGCCGTTGCGGCCGTTGCCGGAGACCCCGGCGCGGTAGCTGAGCTGGAGCGTACCGCCGGGCGCGGCGATGAACTGCGGGTAGGTGAACCGCTCGGTGAGGCGCAGCCCGTCGAGGCTTCTCTGCACGGGGCCGAGGGCGTCCCGCCGCCAGGCCCGCGCGGCGGGTTCGCTCATCAGGCCGGCCTCCGACTTGACGTAGTACAGCCCGTCGCTGTGCGAGTCCATCAGGATGTGCAGCCGGCCGTCGGCCGCGGAGACCCCCATGGAGATGACGTTGTGGGAGTCGTCGGCGGTCAGCTTGTGGTCGAGCGTCAGGGTGTGCCAGTCGGTGGTGCCGAGCGCGCGGCGGGCGATGACGGCGCTGCGGTCGGCGGTGTACCAGGCGGCGTACTGGTGGCCGCGGTGGGTGAGGAGGCCGTTCTTCTGGAACGAGTTGTTGTTGACGAGGCCGTTGTACGACACGAAGTAGAGGGCCCGCTCGTCGAGCCGGGTGTCCGAGATCAGCCGGACGGACGGGCCGGGGGCGGCGGCCCGCGCGGAGCCGGCGACCCCGGGTAAGGCGGTGGCGGCCGAGAGCAGCGCCCCGGCGAGCAGGGCGGTGGCGAGGGTGAGGGTCCGCGGCGTCCTCGGCCCGCTCCCGGCCCGCCGGGTGCGGTGGGCGGCGGGTGTCCGGGCGGCTCGCGGGATCCTGGGGGTCCTGGGCGTCCTCATCGCGGTCTCCTGGGGGTGGGGGGTGAGGGCGGGGGTGATGGGGTGGCGGGAGCGGATGCCGGTGCACGCGGGCAACGGGGTCCGTCGCAGGACGGGGCCACGCCCCCGGACCCGCGCCTCCGGGCCGGGCACGGGCGCCGGGGGCCCGGGCCCGCCGGGCCACGGCCGCCGGGCCACACCCGCCGGGGCCCGTCCCGGCGGGGCGCCCGGGCGGTGCCCCGGGCGGACTCTTCCACGCCCGGCCCCGCGACGGCAGAGGGCCGCCCCCTCCCGCCCCCTCCCGCCCCCTCCCGCCCTCTTCGTCCGGGGCGTCCCGCGGCGCTTCCCGGCCGGGCCGGACCGGGATCGGCGGCCCGGCGGAGGTGTCGGCGCGGCTGAGCGGGAAACCCGCGCAGAAGCCGCACTGATCGACGACAGACCGGCCCCGCACGTGGTGGGCCGGCGGGACGGATGGCCTATGACCAGCGGATACACGGGTCCGGAGGACTACGGCCGGGACCCGATCGGAGACTTCCTCGCGCGCTTCCTCGGCGCCGCGGCGGCCGGGCGGCCGCCCGGTCCCCGGTATCTGGACTTCGGCCGCCTCATGAGCGAGCCGGCCAGGCGGCTCGTGTCCAGCGCGGCCACGTACGCGGCCGAGCACGGCAGCCCCGATCTGGACACGGAGCATCTGCTGCGGGCGGCCCTCACCACCGAACCGACCCGCGCCATGGTGTCGCGGGCCGGCGCCGACCCGGACGAGATCGTCGAGGAGATCGACCGGATCGCCGACGAGGGCCCGCCGCGGAACACCGTGTCGGTGAGCCCCGCCGTCAAGCGCGCCCTGCTCGACGCCCACGAGGTCGCCCGGTCCACCGGGGCCTCGTACATCGGCCCGGAGCACGTCCTGATGGCCCTCGCCATCAACCGCGACTCCGCGGCGGGGCAGATCCTGGACGCCGCGCACTTCGACCCCAACCACGGCGCGCAGCACGGCGCGACGGCCGCGCCGGGAGCCCCCGAGCACACCCAGAGCCCTCCGGGGCCGCAGGAACGGAACACCCCGAACCTCGACAAGTACGGCCGCGACCTCACCGAGCAGGCCCGGGAGGGGCGGATCGACCCGGTGATCGGCCGGGAGGAGCAGATCGAGCAGACCATCGAGGTGCTCGCCCGGCGCGGCAAGAACAACCCGGTGCTGGTCGGAGAGGCCGGCGTCGGCAAGACCGCCGTGGTCGAGGGACTGGCGCAGCGCATAGCCGACGGCGATGTCCCCGACGTCCTCCTCGGCCGGTGCGTGATGCAGCTCGACCTGGCCGGTGTCGTGGCCGGCACGCGCTACCGCGGCGACTTCGAGGAACGGCTGACCGGGATCATCGAGGAGATCCGGGCCCACTCCGACGAGTTGATCATCTTCATCGACGAGCTGCACACCGTCGTCGGCGCGGGCGGCGGATCCGAGAGCGGCCCGATGGACGCGAGCAACATGCTCAAGCCGCCCCTGGCCCGCGGCGAGCTCCACGTCATCGGGGCGACCACGCTGGAGGAGTACCGGCGGCACATCGAGAAGGACGCGGCGCTCGCCCGCCGCTTCCAGCCGATCATGGTGCCCGAGCCGGACACCGCCGACGCGGTGGAGATCCTCCGCGGCCTGCGCGACCGCTACGAGGCGCACCACCAGGTGCGCTACTCCGACGAGGCCCTGGTCGCCGCCGTCGAACTCTCCGACCGCTATCTCACCGACCGCTTCCTGCCGGACAAGGCGATCGACCTGATGGACCAGGCGGGCGCCCGGGTCCGGCTGCGCTCCTCCACCCGCGGCACCGACGTCCGCGCCCTGGAGCGGGAGGCCGAGCAGCTCGCCCTGGACAAGGCCCAGGCGGTCGCCGCCGAGGAGTACGAACGCGCCACCCAGCTGCGCGACCGGATGGCGGAGGTGGAGCGCCGGATCGCCGAGGGCCGGAGCCGGGAGAAGAAGAAGCAGCCCTCCGGCAGCCGGATCCCCGAGGTCACCGTCGAGGACATCGCCGACGTCGTCTCCCGGCAGACCGGCATCCCCGTCAGCAGCCTCACCCAGGAGGAGAAGGACCGGCTGCTGGGCCTGGAGGAGCACCTGCACCACCGGGTCGTCGGCCAGGACGAGGCCGTCACCGCCGTCGCCGACGCCGTGCTGCGCTCCCGCACCGGGCTGGCCAGCCCCGACCGCCCCATTGGCAGCTTCCTCTTCCTCGGCCCCACCGGTGTCGGCAAGACGGAGCTGGCCCGCGCGCTGGCGGAGGCGCTGTTCGGCAGCGAGGACCGGATGGTCCGGCTCGACATGAGCGAGTACCAGGAGAAGCACACCGTCAGCCGGCTGGTCGGCGCGCCGCCCGGCTACGTGGGGCACGAGGAGGCCGGGCAGTTCACGGAGGCGGTGCGCCGGCACCCGTACTCGCTGCTGCTCCTGGACGAGGTGGAGAAGGCGCACCCCGACGTCTTCAACGTGCTGCTGCAGGTGCTGGACGACGGACGGCTCACCGACGCCCAGGGCCGCACGGTGGACTTCACCAACACGGTGGTCGTGATGACCAGCAACCTCGGCTCGGAGGCGATCACCAAGGGCACCTCCCTGGGCTTCGGGGCCCCCGGCGCGGACACCGACGAGGAGGCGCGCCGGGAGCGCGTCCTGCGCCCGCTGCGCGAGCACTTCCGGCCGGAGTTCCTCAACCGCATCGACGAGGTCGTCATCTTCCGCCGGCTCGCCGACGAGCAGCTGCGGCGGATCACCGACATGCTGCTCGACGAGACCCGGCGGCGGCTGCACGCCCAGGACATCGGCGTCGAGTTCACGCCGGAGGCCGTCGACTGGCTGGCGCACCGCGGCTATCAGCCCGAGTACGGGGCGCGCCCGCTGCGCCGCACGATCCAGCGGGAGGTGGACAACACCCTCTCCCGGATGCTGCTGCGCGGCGAACTCAGCCCGCACAGCGGGGTGCGGGTCGCGGCCGGCGACGGCGGCCTGGTCTTCGAGCGCTCCGGCGGCGGGGCGGGGCAGGGCGGCTCCGGGGCCGGGCCGGACTCCGGCTCCGACTCCGGCTCCGGCTCCCGCTCCGGGACGGAGACCTGAGGGTCCCACCGGACCGCGCGCCGCGTTCCCTCCGGGGCGCCGGTCTCCCCCTCCGGGCTGACCGGCGCCCCGGCCGTACTCCCCCGGCGGTACACGCGGTCACCACGGTGGGACGACGACAACGCGGCCGGGACCCGGAAGTCTTGGGTCATGGATGACAACGGCAGACGGGGACAGGCGCGCGGCGGACCGCTCCGGGGGCGGCCGGCATGAGCGACCTGGTGCTGTCTGTCGTCCTGGCCGCCGTGTCGGCCGTCTGCTACGCGGCCGCGGCCGTCCTCCAGGAGCGGGTCGCGGCGGCCGCCCGGCGGCCGGGGCCGCCCGGGCGGAAACCGCTGTGGCGGAGCACCCGTTGGTGGGGCTCGGTGGCGCTCAACGGCTCGGGCTCGGTGCTGCACGTCCTGGCGCTGGGGTTCGGGCCGCTCTCGGTCGTCCAGCCGCTGGGCGTGCTGACGCTCGTCTTCGTGCTGCCGCTGGCCGCGCTCTGGGTGGGCCGGCGGGCGGGCCGGACCGGGTGGCGCGGGGCCCTGCTGGTGTCCGCCGGACTGGCCGGGCTGCTGGCGCTGACCGCCGCACGGCCGGCCCGGACGCTGAGCGGCCCGGACCAGCTGACCCTGGCCGTGGTGACCCTGGTGGTCTTCCTGGCGCTGGTGGTGACGGCTTGGGGGACCGAACGGCCGGGGGTGCGGAGCGCGTTGATGGCGGCGGCGGCCGGAGCGGCCTTCGGGACCGCCTCGGTGTTCACCAAGACCGTGGCCGCCGACTGGAGCCCGGCGGCCCTGGTGGAGCGGACGCCGGCCGTCGCCGTGACGGCCGCGCTCGCGGTGATCGGGCTGCTGGCCTCCCAGGCGTCGTACCGGGACGGCGGGCTGGCCGCGCCGCTGGCCACGGTGACCGTCGTCAATCCGGTGGTGGCCTCGGCGGCCGGTATCGCCCTGCTGGGCGAGGGTTTCCGCTACGGGGCGGCGGGAGCCCTGCCGGTGCTTGCCGCCGCCGTGGTCACCGTGTACGGCCTGGTCGTGCTCACGGTGCGCCGGGAGGGGGCGACGGGCGGCCGGGCCGCGGCGGAGCCGGACCGGCCCCCGCTCCCCCACGCACTGGTACCGGCGTCCCGGCCCTGAGACGCCGCGCCCCGGACCGGCCCGGTCCCCTTACCCGTGCGGCACGGGCGCGTGCATCCGTTCACGGCGGGAACACCCGGACGGAGACGGTGGGCTGTCCCCCGCCGCCGCTGTGCCGGACACTGTCCGCACACCGGCAGCGGGCCGGTACGCAGGGAGGACGCATGCGGGTGACGGGCGGCGGCAAGGGGAGTCCACTCGGCTCCCCCTGGTGGCGGGGGGCCGCCGCACTGGCGGCGGGGGCACTGCCGGCCCTGACCTTTCCGGCGCCGGGGCTGTGGTGGCTCGCGTACGCCGCCCTCGTGCCGTGGCTGCTGCTGATCCGCTCCGCCCCCACGGGGCGCCGCGCGGCGCTCGACGGCTGGCTGGGCGGCGCGGGTTTCCTGCTGGCGGTCCACCACTGGCTGATGCCGAGCCTGCATGTCTTCATCCTGCTGCTGGCCGGGCTGCTGGGACTGCTCTGGGCACCCTGGGGACTGCTGGTGCGGCGGCTGCTGGCCGGCCGGCCCGGCGCCGGTCCGGTGGCGGCCGCCCTGGTGCTGGTGCCGTCCGGGTGGCTGATGGTGGAACTGGTGCGCTCCTGGGAGTACTTGGGCGGTCCGTGGGGGCTGCTCGGCGCCGGGCAGTGGCAGGTGCCGCCCGCCCTGCGGCTGGCCTCGCTCGGCGGGGTGTGGCTGGTGAGCCTGCTGCTGGTGGCGGTGAACACCGCGCTCGCCGTACTGATCGCGGTGCCGGGCGCCCGCCGTGCGGGGCTGGCGGGCGTCCTGGTGTGCGCGGCGATGGCCGGTGCGGCCTGGGTGGCGGCGCCGTTGCCGGAGCGCGCGGGGCAGGCCCGGATCGGCCTCGTCCAGCCGGGGATCGTCGACGGGGTGGGCAGTGTGGACCGGCGCTTCGACCGGGAGGCCGGACTGACCCACCGGCTGGCGGGGCGCCGGGTGGACCTGGCGGTCTGGGGCGAGAGCAGCGTGGGCCGGGACCTGCGGGACCGCCCGGACCTGGAACGGCGGCTGGCGGCCCTCTCCCGCGAGGTGGGCGCCGGGATCCTCGTCAATGTGGACGCCCGCCGCTCCGACCGGCCGGGGATCTACAAGAGTTCGGTGCTGGTCGGCCCGGACGGGGTGACCGGGGAGCGCTACGACAAGATGCGGCTGGTTCCCTTCGGCGAGTACGTCCCGGCCCGCTCCCTGCTCGGCTGGGCCACCTCCGTGGGGAAGGCCGCGACCGAGGACCGCCGCCGCGGCACCGCCCCGGTGGTGACGGAGACGCCCGCGCCCGTGCGGGCCTCCGGCGAGCGGCTTCGGATCGGGCCGCTGGTGTGCTTCGAGTCGGCGTTCCCGGACATGAGCCGCCATCTGGTCCACGAGGGCGCCGAGGTGGTGATCGCTCAGTCGGCGACCTCCTCGTTCCAGGAGAGCTGGGCCCCGCGGCAGCACGCCTCGCTGGCGGCGCTGCGCGCGGCGGAGACCTGGCGGCCCTTCGTGCACGCGACCCTGACCGGGGTCAGCGCGGTGCACGGGCCGCGCGGTGAGCGGATCGGCGTCCGGCTCGGCACGGACAGCGGCACGGCCGCCGTCTACGAGGTGCCGCTCGCCCGGGGCACCAGCCCGTATGTGCGCTTCGGTGACTGGGCGGTGTACGGAGCCGTCTTGGCGCTCGCCCTGTTCTGCCTCCGGGAGGTCATCCGGCGGCCGTCCCGCCGCCGCCCGTCCCCGACGCCGCCGTCACCACCCGTTCGCACAGCTCATGCGTCGCCAGGGCGTCCTCGGCGGTGAGCAGCTCGCCCGCGCGCACGGCGTCCAGGAAGAACAGCGCCGCCTGCTCGATGCCGCGCTGCCGGGCGACCGGCACCCAGTCGCCGCGGCGGCGCACACTGGGCTGGCCCTTGTGGTCGGTGATCTCGGCGAGGTTGGCCACCTGGCGCTTGGTGTCCTGCCCGGAGACCTCCAGGATCTCCTCCGCCGAGCCGCTCATCCGGTTCATCACGCCGAGGGCGGTGAAGCCGTCGCCGGACAGCTGGAGCACGGCGTGGTGGAGCAGCCCGTCCCGGACCCGGGTGCGGACGTCGACGTGCTCGGCGGGGCCCGGCAGCAGGAAGCGCAGGGTGTCCACGACGTGGATGAAGTCGTCCAGGACGAACGTCCGCGGGTCCTCGGGCAGGCCGATCCGGTTCTTCTGCATCAGGATCAGGTCGCGCGGATGGTCGCGGCACTGCGTGTAGCCGGGTGCGAAGCGGCGGTTGAAGCCCACGAAGAGGCTGACCCGCCGCTCGGCCGCCAGCCGGACGATCCGCTCGGAGTCGGCGTAGTGGTAGGCGATCGGCTTGTCGACGTAGACCGGCACCCCGGCCTCGACGAGCCGGGTGACGATCCCGGCGTGGGCGCTCGTCGGCGCGTGGACGAAGACGGCGTCCGGGCCGGCTCCGAGGAGGGAGTCCAGGGTGGCGTGGCGCTGCCGCTCCGGGACGCGGTGGCTGTCGCCGACCCGCGCCAGCGTCTCCGGGGAGCGGGTGTGGAGGTGGAGTTCGACGCCCGGCTGGGCGGCGAGCACCGGCAGATAGGCCTTGCGCGCGATGTCCCCGAGCCCGATGCAGCCGACTCTGAGCGGGGAGGTGTTCACCAAGGCTCTGCTCCCGGTCCCTCGTGTCCTGCGTCCCGCCGGCCCCGGACGGCCGGAGGGTTCCGTGGGCGGTCAGCATACGGGGGACGCGGCGGGCTCCAGTCGGCGATGCCGTCGAGGCTGCGCAGGACCAGGCGGGAGCCGAGCTTGCCGGCGGCCGCGAAGAGGACGGAGCGCAGGGCGCAGGCGGGGGCCGACGACCAGGTGGTGAGCCGGCCGACGCGGCCGGAGCGCCGCACGACGTCCATCGTGCGGTCCAGCCGGGCTTCCGTATAGGCGGCCAGGGCGCGGACGGTGTCCTCCGGGCCGGTGCCGCCGGCAAGGCCGCCGGGCGTCGCCCGGGCGGTGAGGAGCGCGAGGACGACGGCGTCCTCGACGGCCTGGCAGCCGCCCTGGCCGAGGTTGGGTGTCATGGGGTGGGCGGCGTCCCCGACGAGGGCCACCCGGCCGCGGTGGTACGCGGGCAGTGCGGTCGCGGCGGCGTACACGTCGTTGCGCAGGACGTCCCCCGGCGGGACGGCGGCGAGAAGCGCCGGGACGGGGTGGTGCCAGCCGCCGAAGAGCCGGAGCAGCTCGGCCCGCTCGTCGTCGGCCGCCCTGCCGCCGGCCGGGACGGCGGCGGTGGCGAAGGCGTAGACCCGGCCGTCGTGCAGCGGGACCGTCCCCCAGAGACGGCCGCGGCCCCAGGTCTCGTGGGGCTCGAAGGGCTGCTCGGGCGTGGGAGCGACGAAGCGCCAGGCGGTGAACCCCGCGTAGCGGGGCCCGGGCGCGTCCGGGAAGAGGGCGCGCCGGGCGGCGGAGTGGATGCCGTCGGCGGCGACGACGAGTTCGGCGTCCAGCGCGGCGGGGGGCGCGGCGCCGGACGGGGATGCCGCCTCCGTGCCGGTGGGCCCGGCCGGGGCGGAGCTACCGCCGTCCCGGCCGGCTGCGGCGCCGGCTCCCGCGGCGGTCACGGTGACGCGGGCGGGGCGGTCCGGACCGCCGGGGTCGGTGACCTCCCCGGCGACCCCTGTCCGCACGGAACCGGCGGGCAGCCGGGAGCGCAGCAGGTCGACGAGGGCGGCGCGGTGGGCGATCACGACCGGGCCGCCGAAGCGCTCGGCCGCCGCGTCGCTCGTCGTACGGGAGAGCCAGCGGCCGCCGGGCAGCCGCAGCCCGCCGCCCGCCTGCCACGCGGACATCGCGCGGACGTCGTCGCCCGCGCCGATGACGTCCAGCGCACGCTGGGCGTTGGGCGCGAGCGCGATGCCCGCTCCGACGGGCTCCAGGGCGGCACCGCGTTCGAGGACGGTCACGGACCAGCCGTGGCGGTGCAGTGCGGCGGCGGCGGTGAGCCCGCCGATTCCGGCGCCGATGACGACGGCTCGGGGCTGGGACATGGTCCCTCCATGGATTCCCACGACTTCACTACAGGTGTAGTTGACAAGCCGGAGCGTACTACAGCTGTAGTGAGAGCGGTAGATTGGGCGGCATGGTCACCGGAACACGCGGAGCTCCCCGCGCCTCCCGCCCCGCCCTGGTCGCCGACGCGGCGATCGGCCTGCTCGCGGAGCGGGGTCTGCGCGGACTGACGCACCGGGCGGTGGACGAGGCGGCCGGGCTGCCGCAGGGCTCCACCTCGAATCTCGCCCGCACCCGGGCAGCGCTGCTGGAGCTCACCGTCCAGCGGCTGGCGGAGCGCGAGCGCGCCGTCCTCGTGCCGGGCGACGGCACGCTCTCCCCGTCCGGTGGCCTCGAGGGGTTGGCGGACACACTCGCCGCAGCCCTCGACGGCTATCTCTCCGGGCACCGCCGGCTGCTGGTCGCCCGCTACGAACTGGCCCTGGAGGCCACCCGCCGGCCGGAGCTGCGGGCCGTCTACGACGCCCGGGGCCGGGTGTTCCGGGAGATGGCGGAGGGGATGCTGGCCGCCGCCGGCTCCCGCGCCCCGCGGCGCCACGCCCTCTCCCTGGTCGCCTGGTGCGACGGGATCCTCTTCTCCTGCACGGCAGGGTCCTTCCACACCACCCGACCCGACCGGGAGGAACTCCGGGAGAGCATCCGGGAGTTGCTGGGCGGAATGCTCGTCTCCGGGCCGCGGCACGACGCTGCGCCGTACGGGTGACGGGCCGTCACTCCACCGGGCGCCTTTCCCGGCGCCCCGCACCGGTCCGGAGGGCGGCGCAGCACGCTGATCCCGTGCGCCCACGAACAGCAGCGTTCCTTCTGATGACCCCGCTTCTGGCCGGCTGCGTCTCCGTCTCCGGCGAGCCGACGGCCGCCGTGAGCCGCGGCGCGGATCCGGCGGCGGCGACCCCGGGCCCCGGCCCCACAGGGGCCCGCGCACCACGGCCCGCAGTCCCCCGTGAGTCCCTGGGGACGGCCGATCCGGACGCCACCCCGCGCGGGCCGCGCGGGACCGGCGCTCCGCCGCCGGCGCGCCCCCGCCCCGGCCCGCCGCTCCCGGAAGCCCTCCGCCCCGACGAGCGGCCGTCCCCCGCCGGCCCGCCCCGGCCGGAGCATCCCCGCCCGGCCGAGCGGCCGGCACCGCAGCGGTCCGCCACCCGGATTCCGCCGCCGCCCCGCCCCGGCGCGGGCGTCTGCGAGCTCGGGGAGCGCTACGGCCGCTGGGAGCCGGGCAGCAGGCAGGCCCGGATCTGCCGGCACTTCTACGGCGACTGACCGGCGCCGTCCGCCAGCCGCGTCTCCAGCCGGTCGATCGCGGAGAGCACGCCCGCGGCGTACGGGCCGGTGGCGGCATCGCCGGTGTCGAGAACGGCCGAGGCGGCGCGGGCCCGGGCCAGCTCGGCCCGCGCCCGCTCCGGCCGGCCCAGCTTGGCGTAGTCCGCGGCGAGGTTGAGATGCAGCGAGGGGTAGAAGCCGCGGAGCCGCACGGCCGCGTCGTGCTGCCGCACCCGCTCGTCCGAGAGCGAGTCCGCCGCGGCCAGGGCCCGCAGGTCCCACTCCAGCTCGCGCTCGGGATCGTCCTGGGTGTCGGCCATGTAGTGGGCGATGGTGCACCGGTGCAGGGCGTCGCCGTCCTCGCCGGTCTCCTCCCACAAGAGGGCGAAGCGGTTGCGGGCCTCCTCGCGGTCCCCGGCGTGCAGGAGCATGACCACCTGCCCGATCCGCGTCATCATCGGGTCCTCGCCGCCGCTCTCCCGCTCGGCACGCCCCCGCTGCTCTTCCTCCACCGCCGCCTCCGGTCCTTCCCGTGCTCCGTCGTCCCCTTGGGCCACCGTCACTCCGTCCTCCACCGTTCCGTCCCGCTCCCTCCGACGCTAGCCACCCCGCCGGAACCCCGCCCGGTCACCGGCCCACCCGGCGCAGCGGACGGGCCGGAGGGGGGGCGGCGCTCAGCCCAGGTCCGGGATGCGCCAGTCGATCGGGCTGTGGCCGTGGTCGGCGACGGCCTTGTCGATCTGGCTGAAGGGCCGGCTGCCGAGGAACTTCTTCGCCGACAGCGGCGACGGATGCGCCCCCTGCACCACGGTGTGCCGCCCGGTGTCGATCAGCGGGAGCTTCTTCTTGGCGTAGTTGCCCCACAGCACGAAGACGGCCGGGTCGGGCCGCGCGGCGACGGCGCTTATCACGGCGTCCGTGAAGCGCTCCCAGCCCTTGTTCTTGTGGGAGTTCGCCTCACCGGCCCGGACGGTCAGCACCGCGTTGAGCAGCAGCACCCCCTGCTCGGCCCAGGGCATCAGGAAGCCGTTGTCCGGGACCGGGTGGCCGAGGTCCTCCTTGAGCTCCTTGTAGACGTTCCGCAGCGAGGGCGGGACCCGCACCCCGGGGCGGACCGAGAAGCACAGCCCGTGGCCCTGGCCCTCGCCGTGGTACGGGTCCTGCCCGAGGACGAGCACCTTCACCCGGTCGTAGGGCGTCGCGTGCAGCGCCGCGAAGACCTCCTCGCGCGGCGGGTACACCGGCCCGGCCGCCCGCTCCTCCTCGACGAAGGCCATGAGCTCCGCGAAGTACGGCTTCTCCAGCTCCTCGCCGAGGACGCCTCGCCAGGACTCGGGCAGCATGTCGGTCACGTCAACAACCTCCGGGGTCGATCGGAACGGTTCCCAGAACGTACCGGCGCGCACTGACAACGCCCCGCCCGGGTGCGGGAGAAGACCCCCGGGACGGCGGGAGAACGGGCCGGCGCCCCGGCCTCTCCGCCCCGCGCCCCGCTCGCCGTCCCGCTTCCCCGTCCCCCCACTCCCCGTCCCCGCCCCCGTCAGGCCGCGTCCAGCCGGGCCCGCGCCTCCGGGTCCGGGTCCAGCTCGGCGGCGGCCAGCAGCTCGTCCAGCTGGGCCACCGCTGCTGACCCCCAGGACCGGCAGCACGGGCACGCGCCCGCCGAGCATCCAGGCCCGCACCACCTGATTCGGGGTGGTGCGCGTACTGCGGCGGCAGCTCCTTGTCCTCGCGGGTGTAGGCGCCCGAGCAGGAGTTCGGCCTCGTCGCCGGTGACGCCGTCGCTCCAGCAGGGATAGCTGTCCGCGGTGTCGAGGAAGGTGCCGCCCGCTTCCGCGAACCGGTCGAGGATCGCGAAGGACGTCTCCTCGTCGACGGTGGTGCCGAAGGTCATGACGCCCAGGCAGAGGGCGCCGGCCTCGGGCCCGGCGCCGCCGGCGGGCTTCTGGTACCGCATGTGCGCGTGTCCCTCCGGGAACCGTGCCGGACCGGGGGCCGGAAAAGCCCCTCGGTGCGGACCCGGACGGGCCCGCACCGAGGACTGTGCCGGTTGGAGCGCACACGAGGTCAAGCGACGGCGTGCCCGCGGACCTCCGGGGGTCTCAGCCGACGCCCGCGTTGAGGAAGATGCCGCCCTCGACGACGAGCGTCTGCCCGGTGATCCAGCCGGCCCGGTCCGAGAGCAGGAACTCGGCGGCGCCGCCGATGTCCTCCGGGGTGCCGAGCCGCTTGAGCGGGTAGGCCGCCGCGGCCTCCTCCTCGCGGCCCTCGTAGAGCGCCTGCGCGAACTTCGTCTTGACGACGGCGGGGGCGATCGCGTTCACCCGCACGGAGGGCGCGAACTCGTGCGCGAGCTGGAGCGTCAGGTTGACCATGGCGGCCTTGCTGATGCCGTAGGCGCCGATGAAGGGCGAGGCGGAGACGCCGGCGACGGAGGCGATGTTGACGATCGCGCCGCCGTTCTCCCGCTGCCAGGCCTTCCAGGTGAGCTGGGCGAACGCGAGCGCCGAGACGACGTTGGTCTCGAAGACCTTGCGCGCCACGTTGAGGTCGAGGTCGGCGATCGGCCCGAAGACGGGGTTCGTGCCCGCGTTGTTGACGAGGTAGTCGACCCGGCCGAAAGCCTCCATCGTGCGCTCGACGGCCTCCGCCTGGTGAGCCGGGTCGTGGGCCTTGCCGGCCACGCCGATGACCCGGTCGGCGCCGAGCTTCTCCACGGCCTCCTTGAGCGTCTCCTCGGTGCGCCCGGTGATGCACACCCGGTCGCCGCGGGCGACGAGCGCCTCGGCGATGCCGTAGCCGATGCCGCGGCTCGCTCCGGTGATGATCGCGGTCTTTCCGCTGTCCTGCACGTCGGCAGTCATCTCTTTCCGTTCCCCTGCTGGTTAGTTGAGCGGGCCGCCGGCCACGTACATGACCTGGCCGGAGACGAATCCGGCGGCGTCGCCGGTGAAGAAGGCGATCGCGTTGGCGATGTCCTCGGGCCGGCCGACGCGCTGGACGGGGATCTGCGAGGCGGCCGCGGCCTGGAAGTCCTCGAAGCCCATGCCGACGCGGGCGGCGGTGGCCGCGGTCATCTCGGTGACGATGAAGCCGGGGGCGACGGCGTTGGCCGTGACGCCGAACTTGCCGAGCTCCTTGGCCAGGGTCTTGGTGAAGCCCTGCAGACCCGCCTTCGCGGTGGCGTAGTTGGCCTGGCCGCGGTTGCCGAGCGCCGAGCTGCTGGAGAGGTTGACGACCCGGCCGAACTTGGCGTCGACCATGTACTTCTGGCAGGCGCGGGTCATCAGGAACGCGCCCTTGAGGTGCACGTTCATCACGGTGTCCCAGTCGCCCTCGGACATCTTGAACAGCAGGTTGTCGCGGAGCACCCCGGCGTTGTTGACGAGGACGACCGGCGCGCCGAGCTCCTCGGCCACCCGCGTCACGGCGGCCTCGACCTGCTCGGCGTCGGAGACGTCGCAGCCGACGGCGAGGGCGGTGCCGCCGGCGGCCGTGATCTTCTCCACGGTGTCCTTGCAGGCCGCCTCGTCGAGGTCGAGGACGGCCACGGCGCGGCCCTCCTCGGCCAGGCGTACGGCGGTGGCCGCGCCGATGCCGCGGGCACCGCCCGTCACAATGGCGACGCGCTGCTCGGTGGTGGACATGCGGGTTCTCCTCGCGCTCGGATGCGGGTCCGGCCCACCGGCCGGCCGGCCGCGCCGGCGGGCGCGGGCACTGCGGGCCGAGCAGGTGAGCAACCGCTTAGTAGGTCTTCGGCGAAACGCTAGAAGCCCTGGCACTCCGTGTCAACGGCCTGTCGCCGCGAGGCGCGCATGTCACAGCCCGGAGAACGGCCGCTCTCTGCCCCACCGGCCCTGCCGGGACACCCGCACGGCCCCGCCCGGTGCTTCGGCGAGCAGCGAGCGGCAACGGGCGGGTGGGAGGGAGGGAAACACCCCGCGCGCAGCGCGAAGACGGCCCGCACCTTCAGGTCCCAGGGTTCCAGGGAGCCCCCGCGCGCAGCGCGAGGACGGGGCCCCGCACCCGTCCACGCATCCCGGCCGCAGGCCCCGCCCCGCCGGGATGCGGACTGTAACGGGCGGGTGGGAGGGCAGCACCCGCGCGCAGCGCGAAGAAGCGGCCCCGCACCCGTACACGAACGCCGGCCGCAGGCCTCACCGCACCAGCAGCTCCAGCAACCGCTCCGCCTCGGCGGTGGGATCGGCCGTCAGCCCGGTGTGCACCGGACCGGGCTGGACCACCGTGCTGCGCGGGGCCACCAGCCAGCGGAACCGCCGGCCCGGGTCCTCCTCCGCGGCCCGCCCGGCCCCGCCCTGGCAGAACTCCTCGTCAGCGCGGAGCGCCGCCCGCACGCCCGCGGTGTCGGCCAGCGGGTCCAGGGCCCGCAGCCGCGCCTCGTCGAGGTGGGTGCGGACCACGACGAGGGACCGCGCCCGGCAGTAGACGGCCACGCCCGCGTTGAGGCACTCCCCGCGTTCGATCCGCGGCACCACCCGCAGCAGCGCGTACTCGAAGACGTCGCGCCCCTCCGCACCCGCGCTCACCGGGCCGCCCTCTCGCCGTCCCGGCCCGCGGGGGCGGGCAGGAGGTTCTCGTGGACGGTGCGGGACCGGCGCAGCAGGATCTCGGCGTAGGCGCGGCGCAGCGACTCCGGGCCGTCGAAGCCGGGCTCGCCGTCCAGCCACGCGTCGGGCACCTGGGCGGTGACCTCGGCGAGCAGCTCCGCGGTGACCCGGGGCGCGAGGTCGGCCGCGGCCCCGCGGACGTCGGGGCGGAACCGGGCGAGGACGTGGTCCGAGGCGTCGTACGGCCGCGCCGCGGCCTTCGGCGCCGAGGGCCAGTGGTGGTGCCAGATCATGGTCGCTCCGTGGTCGATCAGCCAGGGTTCCCCCTGCCACACGAGCAGATTGGGGTTGCGCCAGGAGCGGTCGACATTGCCCACGAGCGCGTCGAACCAGACGACGCGGCCGGCGTCGGCGGGTGTCATCTCCCAGCCCAGCGGGTCGAAGCCGAGGGCGCCGGAGAGGAAGCGGACCCCCAGGTTCGGCCCGCCGGCCTTGAGCAGGTGCTGCACCTCGGGGTCGGGCTCCCCCAGCCCGAGCACGGGGTCGAGCCGGACGACGGCCGGCTCCGGGACGCGCAGCCCCAGCCGGCGGCCCAGCTCCGCGCAGATCACCTCGGCGACCAGGGTCTTCCGGCCCTGCGCGGCCCCGGCGAACTTCACCACCCAGAGGCCGGTGTCGTCCGCTTCGACGAGGCCCGGCAGCGAACCGCCCTCCCGCAGCGGTGCGATGTAGCGGGTGGCGGTGACGTCGCGCAGCATCCCCCCAGATTACGGCGCCGGCCCGGGCGGCCCGGCACGGACCCGGCGGCGGGGCCCGCACGGGCGGTGAACACCGCGCGGCCCCGCTGCGTACAGGTCGGTGGGAGCGGCTGTCACCGGGGCAGGTCGCGTACAGCGCCTCAGCGAAAGGGACGTACTCACCATGACGGGATCTCAGGGCTCCGCGCGGAGCACCAGCCGCCGCGCCGTGGTCGCAGCCGCCGGGGCCGCCGGTCTCACGGCGGCCCTCGCCGCCTGCGGCGACTCGGGTGACTCCGGGGCCGGGGCACAGCAGCCGGCCGGCGACGCCGGGGCGCCCGAGGCGGGCGCGGACACCGGTGCCGGTGCCGGCGAGGCGGGCGGGGAAGCCGGCGGGGAGGTGGCCGGCGGCGGTACGGAATTGGCGAAGACGGCGGACATCCCCGAGGGCGGGGGCAAGGTCTTCCCGGACCAGAAGGTGGTCGTGACCCAGCCGACCGCCGGTGAGTTCAAGGCCTTCTCCGCGACCTGCACCCACCAGGGCTGCGCGGTCAAGGACGTGACCGACGGCCTGATCAACTGCCCCTGCCACGGCGCCAAATACAGCGCGCTCGACGGCAGCGTCAAGGGCGGACCGGCGCCGAAGCCGCTGCCGCCGGCGAAGATCACCGTCCAGGGTGACTCGGTGATGCTGGGCTGAGTCCTCCCGGCCGCCCCTCGGGCGGGGACCCGCCGGTGCGGAGCAAGCCGCCCGTGGTGGCCGCGGAGGGCACGGTGCGGCACGGCGCGCCCCGGGGAGAGGGGCAACGGAAGGGCGGACGAGAGAAGAAGGGGAAGGGAGGGGAAGGCCACGGGCGCTGTCGCGTCGCCGGGCCCACGGCCCCGCGCACACGGCTTCCGCACGGCGTCCCCCTCCAACGGCACCCCCGCGCCACCGGCGCCTCGGCCCGCGAACCCCGCCGCGGGTCTCCCCCGCCCCCGGTGCGGCAGGGCCGGCATT
The DNA here is from genome assembly GCF_000719865.1 of Streptomyces albus subsp. albus. GTDB lineage: Bacteria > Actinomycetota > Actinomycetes > Streptomycetales > Streptomycetaceae > Streptomyces > Streptomyces albus_E. The sequence continues at coordinate 26,394 of NZ_JOID01000014.1, read as the reverse complement.
GCGCACCCCGCGCCGAGACCGCATGCTGTCCGGACCCCTGATCACCACCAGCACGGAGGACGGACGAGATGACCGCCACCCAGCGGCGGGGCCGCCGGATCATGATGAGCCCGCAGGAGCTGGACGTCTTCCTCGCCGGGCAGCGCACCTGCCGGGTGGCCACGGTCGGCGCGGACGGCCGTCCGCACGTCAGCGCCCTCTGGTTCTGCTGGGACGGCACGTCCCTCTGGCTCTACTCGCTCACCCGCAGCCGCCGCTGGGCGCAGCTGCGCCGCGATCCGCGGGTCGCCGTGATCGTGGACGACGGCGAGGAGTACGGCGAGCTGCGCGGCGCCGAGCTGTCGGGGACGGCGGAGTTCGTCGGGGAAGTGCCGCGCACGGGCGAGCCGTGCCCCGAGCTCGACGCACCCGAACGGCTTTTCGCCGCCAAGTACTTCGGACTGGACGAGCTGCCGCACGACGGGCGGCACGGCTGGCTGCGGCTGACCCCCGAGGCCGTCGCCTCCTGGGACTTCCGCAAGATCCCGCAGACCTGAGGCCTCCGCGAGCTACGCCGTCGGCTGGATCCGCGTCCGGCGCAGCCCGGCCGACCGCACCGAATCCCGTCTGGCCATGCCGAGCGTCCGGTTGCTGCTGGGCACCGCGCAACCGGCGCTCGTCACACCGCTGTTCACCTCCGCCCCGTCCTCCTTCCCGCTGGTGCCGCTGCCGGCCGTGACCGCGCTCGGCGCGCTCGGCACCGGAGCGGCCTGCCTGGTCCAGTACGGGCTGGTCGCGGAGGTGGGGCCGACGACCGCGCGGATGGTCACGTACTTCATCCCCGTCATCGCGACCGCCGCCGGTGTGGCGCTGCTCGACGAGCGCCTCGACCGGAACACGCCGGCCGGGGCGCTGGTCGTGCCGGCCGGGGCGGCGCCGGCGCAGAGCCGGCCCCGCCGCCGCTCTCAGGCGTAGCGCCCCGCGGGTGGCGGGCCGGCCGCCGCCGCCAGCGCCTCCGCCACCTCCTCGGTCTCGTCCCGGGACAGCGGCGACACGGTCACCCGCACCCCCGGCGGCGAGGCCGTGCGGAAGCGCGCGCCGGGAGCGACGGCCCAGCCGGCCCGGAGCAGCCGGGCCACCGCGCCGGTCTCGTCGGGGACGGGCACCCAGACGTTCATCCCGCTCCGGCCGCGCGCCGCGATCCCCCGCCGTCGCAGCGCCGCCACCAGGGCCTCGCGCCGGGCCCCGTAGGACCGCGCGACGGCCGCCGGGTCCACCGCGCCGGGCCGCCACAGCTCCGTCACGGTGTACTGCAGCAGATGGCTGACCCAGCCCGGGCCGAGCCGCTGCCGGCCCCGCACCCGGTCGACGGTGAGCGGGTCCCCGGTGAACACGGCGAGCCGCAGGTCCGGGCCGTAGGCCTTGGCGGTGGAGCGGACGAGGGCCCAGTGCGGCACGCTTCCCGCGAGCGGGTGGAGGGGCAGGTCGACGATGCCGTGCCCGTGGTCGTCCTCGATGAGCAGGGTGCGCGGGTGGCGGGCGAGGACGGCGCGCAGCTCCGCCGCCCGCGCCGCGCTCACCGCGGCCCCGGTCGGGTTCTGGGCGCGGCCGGTGACGACGAGCGCCCGCGCTCCCTCCCGCAGCGCGCGGCCCGCCTCGCCGGGCAGCGGCCCCTCGTCGTCGACCGCGACGGGCACCGCGCGCATGCCGAGCGCCGGCACGAGGTCCAGCATGCCGCCCCAGCCGGGGTCCTCGACCGCCACCGCGTCGCCGGGCCGGAGATGGGCCGCGAGCACGCGTTCGATCGCGTCCAGGGAGCCGGAGGTGACGCCGACGGGCCCGTCCGGCACTCCGTCGGCGTCCAGCTGCGCGCGGGCGGCCCGGGCCAGGTCCGGGTCCACGGTCGGGGACCCGTACAGGACCGGCCGCCGCGCGGAGCGGCGGGCGGCTTCGGCGAGCGCGGGGCCCAGCGGGGGCAGCAGGGCCGGGTCGGGATTGCCGGTGGACAGATCCCGCCCGCCCGGGGGCGCCTCGACCCGGAGGGATTCCCGGGGGGTGGTGGCCGGGCGGGCGCGCACCCGGCTGCCCCGCCGGCCATCCGTCTCGATCACGCCGCGTTCGCGCAGCAGGCGGTAGGCGGCGGCGACCGTGTTGGGGTTGACGCCCAGCTCCCCGGCGAGCTCCCGCAGCGGCGGCAGCCGCTCCCCGGGGGCGAGGGCTCCGGCGCCCACGCCCTCCTCCACGCTCGTCACGATCTCGGCTGCGCGCCGCCCCTGGATCCGGTAATCTCCTAGCACAAAACATAGTATGCACTAATACAAAGGAGAGCGCACCATGCCGGGGCCAGTCCCTTACGAACCGAGCGAGCGCACCACCCCGACCCGGGCCCGCCACCGGGCCTCGTACGACCGCGAGGTGGTGCACGCGATCCTCGACGAGGGCTGGGTCTGCCACCTCGGCTACATCCGCGACGGCGCGCCGGTCGTCCTGCCGACGATCTACGCCCGCGTCGGCGAGCGCCTGTATCTGCACGGCTCGACCGGCTCCCGCCCGCTGCGCGCGACGGAGGAGAGCGGGACCGGCCTGCCGGTGTGCGTGACCGTGACCCATGTCGACGGCCTGGTGCTGGCCCGGTCGGCCTTCCACCACTCCGTCAACTACCGCTCCGTGGTGGTCCACGGCACCGCCCGGAGCGTCCTCGGCGAGGAGGAGCGGGCCGCGGCCCTGGACGCCCTGGTCGACCAGGCCGTGGCCGGCCGCTCCCGGGACACGCGCCCGCCGAACGCCAAGGAACTCGCAGCCACGTCCGTCATCTCCGTCGACCTGCGGGAGGTCTCGGCGAAGATCCGCACCGGCGGGCCGAACGACGACCCGGAGGACCTGGACCTCCCCCACTGGAGCGGGGTCGTCCCGGTCTCCACCACCCGCGGCGTCCCCCAGCCGTCCGCGGACCTGGCCCCGTCGGTCGCTGTCCCCGCCTACCTCACGGCCCGCTGAGCCCCCGCCGGCGGCGGCGCCCGCGCGGCGGGGGCACGGAACTCACCGCCGCCGCACGGCGGTCCCGGACCGGCGCGGCCCGCCGCGTCCGGGACCGCCCGGGCGGGCCGGGCCGTCCGCCGGGCCGCGGACCGGAGCCGCTGTCCGCGTCTCCGCGACGGCCAGCCCGGCCACCGCCGCCAGCAGCAGCCCGGTGCCCAGCAGCATGGGGCCGGTGAGCCGCTCACCGAGGACGGCCACCGCGATGACGGCCGCGGCGACCGGTTCGATCAGCATGACGACCGCGGTGGTGGCGGCCCGGACGACGGCCGCGCCGGCGAAGTACAGGGAATAGGCCAGCGCGGTCGGCACCGCGGCCATGTACCCCAGCAGGCCGAGCACCCGCACGGGCTCCTCCATGTGCGGCAGCAGGCCTTCCGACAGGCCCCAGGGCAGCAGGCAGACCATGCCGACCGCGAGCGCCCAGGTCGTCGTGGAACGGTGATCCGCCCGTGCCCCGTCCCGGCCCAGCCACCGGGCGAGCAGACCGACCCCGGCGTATCCGGTCGCGGAGAGCAGCGCCAGAGCCACACCCGCCGGCCGGACCGTGCCCCCGCCGCCGCCCAGCACGAGCACCACGAGGCCGGTGAGCGCCCCGGCCACCGCGGCCAGGCCGCCGCGCCCGAGGCGCTCGCCCATCAGCAGCCGGGCGCCGGCGGCGATCAGCACCGGGCCGGCACCGAGGGTCACCACGGTGCCGACCGCGAGTCCGGTCTCCAGCACGGCGGCGAAGTAGGCGGTCTGAAACAGCGTCATACCGCACCCGGTGCCGAGGACGCGCAGCCACCGCCGGCCCCGGGACTCGGGAGCCGCCGGCGTCCGCCGTGCGGACCGAGCGGGCCGCGCGGCACGCAGCGCCGACCAGCCGAGCATCAGGAGCAGCCCGCCGGCGCAGCGCCAGAAGGACAGCGCGACGGGGCCGAGATCACCGGCACGGTGGAGCAGGGCGGCGACCGCTCCGACAGTGCCCCAGGCGGCACCGGCCACGACGAGGGAGAGGAGGGCCCGGCCCACGGACGGACCGGAGGACGCCGGGGACGGGAGGGAAAGCGAGGGAAGAAGGGGGGAGGAGCGCACGTGAGGTTCTCCACGGAAGACGAGGACGGTGGCCGCGGAACTCCATGACGCGGGCAGCGGCAACCGGCCCGGCGGCCGGCCGGGCTGGTCTTCGGCGGAGGCCGCCCGCCCTACGCGGGCGGAGGCGGCAGAACCATGAGGTGCACGGGCAGCACTCTAGCCAGTTCCCTCCCGGACGCACCGGCCCCCCGCCTCCGCACCGGCACCACCGGCACCACCGGCCGCCGCCGTCCCCGCCACCACTCCCGCGTCGGCCCTGGGCACCGAGCTCTGGGCGATGAGGGCGCCCGCCAGTACCGCGGCGCCGCCCAGCAGTTGGGGCGCGGAAAGGTGTTCCGCCAGCAGCACCCAGGCGAGCACGGTGGCGACCACCGCCTCCAGGCACGCCACCACCCCGGCCACCTGCGGCGACAGCCGTCGTACGGCCACCACCCCGGTCAGATAGGCCAGGACGGTGGCCACCAGCACCATCCAGCCCAGCAGCAGCGCCGCGGGCACCGCCGCGTCCGCCAGCTCCGCGCGCCCGGCGAGCAGGTGCCAGTCGATGGCCCACGGCCGGGCGAGCAGGGTCAGCGCGGCCGCGCCGATCAGGAACCCGTACGCGATGACACCGGCCGGATCGGCCGCGTCGTCGCCACCGCCGCCGTGGTCCGACAGCACGAAGTAGCCGACCTGGCAGCAAGCCGCGCCAAGCGCAAGCAACAGCCCCAGCGCGTCGAAGCCCAGCCCGGCCCAGACCTCCACCACACAGGCCAGTCCGCCGACCGCGAGGACGGCCCCGAGCGCCGCCGCACGCGTCACCGGACGCCGCTGCACGAACCGGACCCAGCCGAGCACCAGGGCCGGGGCCAGGTATTCCACGAGCAGGGCGACGCCGACCGGGATGCGCGAGATCGCGGCGAAGTAGCAGACCTGCACACCGGCGACGGCCAGCAGGCCGAAACCGGTGAGCAGCGCGGGACGCCTGCGCAGGAGCGCGCGGTGGCGCCAGGCGAGGGGCAGCAGGACGAGAGCGGCGCCCGCGATCCGCAGCCACACCACGTGCAGGGGGTCCACCCCCGCCTCGATCAGCGGCTTGGCCGCGACGCCCGAGCCGCCGAAGGCGAGCGCCGAGACCAGGGCGAGTCCGAGACCGGCGGATCCTCCACGGGACAGCATCCCCTCATGATGTCAGCACCGTTCAGGCCTGTCACGAGTGTCACTGCGGCTGACACCTGACGGCACCGCGGCCGTCCCACGCGACCCCGCCGCCCCGGGCGGCACCGGAGACGTCCCCGGAAACCGTCCCGGGGACGGTCGTCCCCGCAGTTCAGCGGGGCACATGTCCCATGATTACCTCATTTCCCCGCGCATTATGGACAGTTCGGCCTTCGAACCCCCAGGCTCGTCACCGGAAGCAGGCCCGGCCGAGCGGCAGCCCGTCCGGCTGCCGGGCCTCCAGACCGTCCGTCCAGCGGACCATCGGAAAGGACTCCGGACCCATGACGAACGCACACAGGACGAGCCCGCACGCAGCGACCGCCCGCAGGCGCCTCGCACTCGGCGCCGCCGCCGCGGCCCTCGCGGGCGGGCTCGCCCTCCCCGCCACCCCCGCGTTCGCGGCACCCGCCGGCGCCGCGGAGCGGATGGCTCCGGCCGCGGCGGCGGACGCACAGGGCACGGCCCCGGCATGTGTCCGGCGGGACGTGGTCAAGCACCGGAAGAAGGTCACCGTCACCAACACCTGCGGCCGGACCATGCACGTCAAGGTGGTCATCAAGCACGGCCGGGACCTGCCGTGCCTGACCTACCAGCACGGTGAGACCTGGACCGGGCACTGGGGCCGCGGCTCCTACGGCAAGGTCGTCACCTGCTGACGCACCGTCGGTCCGGCGTCCCCGGCGGAGGCCCGTTCCGCCGGGGACGCCCGTACGCGGACCCGCCCGCGGCCGCCGCCACGCCGCGCCCTGGGCTCCCGGCCCGCTCGGCCATCCCGCAGCGCCACCCGTCGCACCGGGTGAGGCACCGGGAACGCCCTCCCATCCCGCCACCCGCCCGGGCCACGAGCACGACGACGACGCGCGACCCGTCCGGCCGCTCAGCCACCGTCCCCGACGGGACAGCGCTCCAGCCGCTCCGCCAGCCGCTCCGGGGCGACCCCGACCCGCCGCAGCACCTCCGCGGCCCGGCACTCCGGGTCGGCGGCCAGGGCGGCCAGCAGGTCCGTTCCCGTCGCCCGGTCCGCTCCCCGGGCGAGGGCCCGCGTCAGCGCACCCTCGACGGCCGAGGCCGCTGCCGGTGACAGCGGCGCCGCGCTCCCCGTACGGGGCCGGAACGGTGCCCCGGAGCCCTCGGGCGCGCCCCGCCAGCGCAGCCCGTAGCCGATGCTGCGCTGGGCCAGGTAGCCGCGCAGCCGCAGGACCTGCGCGGGGCCGCCGTCGAACGCGGCGCGTACGTCCGGGTCGCACTCCAGGAGGCTGTGCAGCAGATGCGCCGTGTCCGTCTGCCGGTCGCCGTCGCGTACGGCGCGCCGGCGGGCGCCGGAGGCCACGGACGCCGGTTCGACGCGCGGCCCGGCGGGGCCGGCCGGGCGGGCGGGGCGGAGCGGGCAGGTGGGCGCGGACTTCGGCGTACGGTTGTGCACCCTCCCACCTCATCAGGTCCCGGCCGCTCCGGCATCCGCGCGAATACTCATCTCCGCCTCCGTCCTCAGACGGGCGGCCCCGTTCACCGTCTCCTCCTCACGGATGAGAGCGCCGCGCGGGGCGGGGGCGCGCCGGGCAGGCGGACGCGCCGTGCGGACGGCGGCACGCGGGAGCCCTCCGCACCGCGAACACCCGCCGGGGGGATGCCGGAAACGGCGCAATGACGGCCGAAGGGCCGCGGAAGGACGACGGGAGCGCGGCCGGATCCGGGGGGACGGGCCGCCCGGGGTCCACCGGCCGCGCATTGGCCTTGGCCCGCGGTCCCCGCCCGGGCCTAGGGTCCGGGCCATGAGGATTCGTATCGTCGACGCCTTCACCGACCGCCCGTTCGCCGGCAATCCCGCCGGGGTCGTCCTTCTCGACGGCGACGGCTTCCCCGGCGCAGCGTGGCTCCAGCAGGTGGCCGCCGAGGTCAACCTCGCCGAGACGGCCTTCGCCCACCGCCTCGGCCCCGGCGCGGACGCGGACTGGGCGCTGCGCTGGTTCACCCCCGCCACGGAGGTCGATCTCTGCGGCCACGCGACGCTGGCCACCGCGCACGTCCTGCACACCACCGGCGCCGCCACCGGAACGGTCCGCTTCACCACCCGCGGCGGCCTTCTGACCGCCACCGCCGGGGACGACGGCCTGATCACCCTGGACTTCCCGACCGCCCCGCTGACCGCCGTCGAGGTGCCGCCGGACGTGCCGGACGCCCTCGGCGCACGGCCGCTGTCCGCCCACGACACCGGACCGACCGTGGGCGACCTGCTGGTGGAGCTGCCCGACGAGCGGTCCGTGCGGGACCTCGCCCCCGACCTTCGCGCCGTCGCCCGGCTCGGTCACCGCGGCGTCATCGTGACGGCGCGCGCCGAGGACCCGGCGGCGGGCCACGACTTCGTCTCCCGTTTCTTCGGACCGGCGGTCGGGATCGACGAGGACCCGGTGACCGGCAGCGCCCACACGGCACTCGCGCCGTTCTGGGCCGCCCGGCTGGGCCGGGATGAACTGACGGGCCTTCAGGCGTCGGCCCGCACGGGGCTGGTCCGCACGGCGCTGCGCGGGGAGCGGACGCTGCTGTCCGGCAGCGCGGTCACCGTCATCGACGGAGAGCTGCTGACCGCTCCGGGCTGACGCCGGGCGTTCCGGCGTGGCGGCCGGCCCCGGCGGTCCGTCCGTGCGTACTGCCGCCCGGACGCGCCGGGCCGGACCGGGTCGGACCGGGTCGGACCGGGTCCCGTCACGGCGGCGTCGGCAGCCAGTCGACCTCGCCCGCGAGCAGCGCGTAGCCGCCGAACGCCACGATGTCGATCAGCGCGTGCGCGGCGACCAGCGGCCCGATCCGCCCCCAGCGCCGGTAGAGCAGCACGAAGACGACGCCCATCACCAGGTTCCCGACGAACCCGCCGATGCCCTGATACAGGTGGTACGTCCCGCGGAGCACCGAACTCGCGACGAGCGCCGCCGCCGGGGTCCAGCCCAACTGCCCGAGGCGGCGCAGCAGATAGCCGACGACCACGACCTCCTCCAGCAGGGAGTTCTGCACCGCCGACGCGATCAGCACCGGGAACTTCCACCACACATCGGGGAGCGACTCCGGCACCACCGTGAGGTTGGCCCCCGTCGCCCACACCGCCAGGTAGAACACCAGCCCGGTGCCGCCGATGGCCGCCGCCACGAGCGCGCCGCGGCCGAGGTCGAAGCCGGGACGGCGCCGGTCCAGCCCGATCACCCGCAGTCCCCCGGCACCCTCACGGAGCAGCAGATGCGCCACCAGCGCGACGGGCACCAGGGCGGTGGCGATGCCGAACAGCTGCCAGGCCAGATCGAGCCAGGGACGGCCCGGCGCCTGGGAGCCGTTGAGGGTGGCCGCCCGGTCCTGCAGATCGCCGGGGGCGGTGACGGAGCCGGTGAAGCTGATGACCGCCGAGAGCGCGCTGGCGCCGACGGAGAGCGCCAGGACGAGCAGCGTCTCCTGCCGCAGCAAGCGCGGCGCCGGCCTCTCCGCGCCGTCCGGCACCCCGTCCGTCCTGCCCGACTCTGCCCGCACAACCCGCCTCCGGTCCGCCGCGTTCCCCTTTTCTACACGCCGGGGAAGCGGCGCCACCACGCGGCCCCGCCGGGGAGCCCGGCGGGGCCGGGGGCTCAGTCCGGCAGGTCGGCGGGCCAGGTGTGCACCGGCTTCCCGGTGCGCGCGAGTTCCGCGTAGCGCCGGGTGGTCGCGGCCAGGGCGGTCTGCCGGTCGAGACCGCGCTCCCGCGCCTGGCGGAAGGCCTCGGCCTGCCATGAGGCGCCGTTCACCCGCCGCCGGCAGCGTTCCTCGATGATGCCGAGGTAGTGGTCGCGGTCCGCGGGCTCCACGCCCCAGGCGTCGAGGCCGGCGGCCGCCAGCGGCAGCAGTTCCTCCCGGACCAGGCGCGGGGCGGGCACCTCCGCCACCGCTCCGCCCCGGCCCTGGCGCGGCCAGCGCAGGGTGGCGTCGATGCCGTACCGGCAGGCGCTGTCGAAGTTCCGCGACGCGTCCCCGAAGGGCAGCCGGGTCCACACCGGCCGGCTCTCCTCCGCGAGGGCGCGGACCAGGCCGTAGTAGAAGGCCGCGTTCGCGATGACGTCGTCGACGGTGGGCCCGGCCGGGAGCACCCGGTTCTCCACCCGCAGATGGGGACGGCCGTCGGTGATGTCGTAGACGGGACGGTTCCAGCGGTAGATGGTGCCGTTGTGCAGCACGAGTTCGTGCAGCCCGGGGACGCCGTCCTCGTCCAGCACCTTGAGCGGGTCCTCGTCGTCGCAGATGGGCAGCAGGGCGGGGAAGTAGCGCACGTTCTCCTCGAAGAGGTCGTACGCCGACTCGATCCAGCGCTCCCCGAACCAGGTGCGCGGCCGCACGCCCTGGGCCTTGAGTTCCGGGGCCCGGGTGTCCGTGGACTGCTGGAAGAGCGGCGGCCGGGACTCCCGCCACAGCTCACGGCCGAAGAGGAAAGGGGAGTTGGCGCCCACGGCGATCTGCGCGGCGGCCGCCGCCTGGGCGGCGTTCCACACGGCGGCGAAGCGGCCGGGGGTCACCTGGAGGTGCAACTGCACCGAGGTACAGGCGGCTTCGGGCGCGATCGAGGCGCTGGTGTAATGGAGCCGTTCGACGCCCTCGATGTCGAGCACCAGGTTCTCCCCGCGGGCGGCCAGGATCTGCTCGTTCAGCAGGGTGTAGCGGTCGGCCTCGGAAAGGTTGGCGGAGACGAGGTCCGGACCGGCCAGAGTCGGCAGAATTCCGATCATTACGATCCCGGCGTCGACTTCCCGGGCTTTGCGGTCGGCATATGCGAGGGCGGTGCGGATCTCTTCGGCCAGCTGGTCCAGAACGCGCCCCGACAACCGGTGCGGCACAATGTTCACTTCGAGGTTGAACTGCCCCAACTCCATCTGGAAATCCCCGCTGCGGATGCGCTCCAGAACTTCCGCATTCATCATCCGGGGCATCCCGTCCTCCCCTGCGAGATTCAGCTCGATCTCCACCCCCATGAGATTCCTCGGGCGATCGAACCTCTTCTCCTCCAGCAGCCGCCCCAGACCCTCCAGGCACTGGTGCAGTTTGGCGCGGTAGCGCTGCGGATCCGCCAGGTCGAACCCGTCCGCCTCGACCTTCTCGCCCATCGAAGGGTCCCTCCTCCAGTGCACCGGTGCCCGGGATGATGCCCGGCCGGCCGGACCGCGACGCCCCGGCGGACAGCATCTGCCCGCTGGGATGCGCACTACACCCCGGGGGCACATTCCAAGGGCATAAAGAGAGCCCGGGCGGGCATCGCGCAAAGGTCGCGGCGCGAAGGTGTGGTGAAAAACACCAACGGGATTCGGCCGACCGCCCTCCGTTACATAACACAAGGCCACGGGTTCCGCGAACGGACAGAAGGGCGGAACTTCCCCCACCGGTACGGTCCGGTTTCAGTCTTGCCCGTAATACGCGCGTCGGCTAGCCGAAACGCGCCGTGAACACGCACCGTATAAACTCCGGGTACGCGGGCAGAGAGTACGTGTCGCCGGCATTCCCCGCTCCGGCCCCTCTTCCGCCCCGTCATGCTGACATTGTCGTCCGCACGTGCCCAGCATCACCCGTGTCTCCGAAGTGAGAGGCGACCATCATGCCGCTGCTTTCCCTCCAGGCCCCCGTGCACGCCCGGCGCAGCACCCTCGCGGCGCTCGGCTCTGCGACCGCCGCGCCGGTGCTCCGCTCGCATCCGGGCCCGCTCACTCCGGAGTCGCCCTTGCCGGTCCACGTCATGGAGGGCATCACCCGGCAGGACGGTCCGCCCGCGGCCCGCCTCACCGCGTGGCGCTTCCTGGTACGGAGCGGGGGCCGCGCGGTGGCCGCCGCCGAGACCAAGCCGGGGCCGGACGGCTGGGCCTTCTCTCACTTCTTCGGAGGCCCGTACCTCTCCTCCACCGAGCGGGCCCTGCGCCAGGCCGAATCGCTGTCGGGCCTGTACCAGCCGCGTCTGCTGTCGGTGCCCGAGCTCTACATGCTCACCCTGTGGCTGCACGGCGACACCGCCGCGGACCCCGCCGAGGGCCATCCCGCACCCACGGATCTGCTGGTCCCCCTCGCGCCCGCGCCCCCCGGCATCGCCGCGCACCGCCCGCACCGGGTCTCGGACCTGCTGCCGGTGCTCACCCTCCGGCTGGGCCCGGTGGCACCCCTGCTGGACGCGACCGCCTCACCGGCGGCCTGACCGGCCCGTCACCGAACAGGGCCCGTCACCGAACACACGCGCCCCGCGGCTCCCCCGGCCGCGGGGCGCCGCTGTGCGCCCCCACCGCGCCACCGCGCCGGCCCGACCGGACTAGTCCGCTCCGGCCATGGCGAACCACCCGAAGGGGCCGTCCTCTTGACGGCAACCGTCCGCAAGAGTGGTGCGTCATCACCCTGGAAGGCCAGGTGCGGCGAAATGCCTGCGAGACACCATTCCGCGGGCAACACTGGGACCGACCAAGGAAAAGGAATACGGGGGGCGGTTATGAACACTACGTCAGGCCGCAGGACACTCACACCACAGCGAAAGATCCCTGCCATGTGCCAGCACTCCTCACCGTGCCCGACAGCCGACTCCGCCGACCGGGAAGCCGCCCAGCTGGTGGCGCACCACCCCGAACAGGGCTGGAGTCTGCTGTGCAACGGCGTCCTGCTCTTCGAGGACACCGGTGAACTGCTGCCCGACGGGCAGATCATCGCTCCGCACCGGCCACTGGGCATCGAGCACGTGATGACCGCTGCCTGATCCGGCGGCCGGTAACGACGGGCACCACACAGAGATCACACCACGCAGATCACACCGCACAGTCACACCGTGCGGAGATCACAGGGCCGGCCCGGCGGATCGCCGGACCGGCCCCGTTCGTGTTCACGCCCCCGCCGGCACCGCGCCGCCCGACCCGGCCGGCGGCGGCCGGGTCAGGAGTCGTAGTCCTCCAGCGGCGGGCAGGAGCAGACCAGATTGCGGTCACCATAGGCGCTGTTGATGCGCCGTACCGGCGGCCAGTACTTCTCCCCCGCCCCGACTCCGGGCGGGAACACCGCCGTCTCCCGGCTGTAGGGGTGCTCCCACTCCCCCGCCAGGGCGGCCGCCGTGTGCGGCGCGTTGCGCAGCGGGTTGTCCTCGGCCGGCCACTCCCCCGAGGCGACCTGCTCGATCTCCGCGCGGATCCGGATCATCGCTTCGCAGAACCGGTCGAGTTCGGCCAGGTCCTCGCTCTCCGTGGGCTCGATCATCAGCGTGCCGGCCACCGGGAAGGACATCGTGGGCGCGTGGAAGCCGTAGTCGATGAGCCGCTTGGCGACGTCGTCGACACTCACCCCGGCCGCCTTGGTCAGCGGCCGCAGATCGATGATGCACTCGTGCGCCACCAGCCCCCCGGGGCCGGTGTAGAGCACCGGATAGTGCGGCTCCAGCCGCTTGGCGACGTAGTTGGCGCTCAGCACGGCCACCTGCGTGGCCTGCCGCAGCCCCTCGGCTCCCATCAGCCGGACGTACGCCCAGGAGATCGGCAGGATGCCCGCCGACCCCCAGGGCGCCGCGGACACCGGGCCGACGCCCGTCTCCGGGCCGGCGGCCGGCTGGAGCGGGTGGTTGGGCAGATACGGCGCGAGGTGGGAGCGCACGGCGACCGGGCCGACGCCGGGCCCGCCGCCGCCGTGCGGGATGCAGAAGGTCTTGTGCAGATTGAGGTGCGAGACGTCACCGCCGAACCGGCCGGGCTCGGCGAGGCCGACCAGGGCGTTGAGGTTGGCGCCGTCCACGTAGACCTGGCCGCCCGCGTCGTGCACGGCCGCGCAGATCTCTCCGATGTGCTCCTCGAACACCCCGTGCGTGGACGGGTAGGTGACCATCAGCACGGCCAGCTCGTCGCCGTGCTTCTCGATCTTGGCGCGCAGGTCCTCGGTGTCGACCTCGCCGTTCTCCGCGGTCTTCACCACGACGACCCGCATGCCCGCCATCACGGCGCTCGCCGCGTTGGTGCCGTGCGCGGAGGACGGGATGAGGCAGACGGTGCGCTGCTCCTGGCCTTGCGCGCGGTGGTAGGCGCGGACGGCGAGGAGGCCGGCGAGCTCGCCCTGGGAGCCGGCGTTCGGCTGCAGCGACACCTTGTCGTAGCCCGTGACGGCCGCCAGCTGCTCCTCCAGCTCCCGGATGAGGGTGAGGTAGCCCTCCGCCTGCTCGGCCGGTGCGAAGGGGTGCAGGGCGCCGAAGCCGGGCCAGGTGACGGGCTCCATCTCGGTCGTCGCGTTCAGCTTCATGGTGCAGGAGCCGAGCGGGATCATGCCGCGGTCCAGCGCGTAGTCCTTGTCGGCGAGCCGGCGCAGATAGCGCAGCATCGCCGTCTCCGAGCGGTGCTGGTGGAAGACGGGGTGGCCGAGGTACTCGCCGGTGCGCAGCAGCCCCCCGGGCAGCGCGTCCGGCACCGAGGCGTCCAGCTCGTCGACGGAGGCGGCGTCGGCCGGGACGCCGAACGCGGCCCAGACCGCGGCCAGATGGTCCCTGCCGGTGGTCTCGTCGCAGGCGATGCCGACGTGGTCGGCATCGGTGAGCCGCAGGTTGATCCCGGCGTCACGCGCCGCCGCGACGACCTCGGCGGCCCGGCCGGGCACCCTCGCGGTCACCGTGTCGAAGAACGCCCCGTGGACGACCTCGACCCCGCCGGCCCGCAGGCCCGCGGCGAGCAGGGCCGCGTAGCGGTGGGTGCGGCGCGCGATGTCCGCGAGTCCGTCCGGGCCGTGGTAGACGGCGTACATCCCGGCCATCACCGCGAGGAGCACCTGCGCGGTGCAGATGTTGCTGGTCGCCTTCTCCCGGCGGATGTGCTGCTCGCGGGTCTGCAGCGCCAGCCGGTAGGCGGGGGCGCCGTCCGCGTCGACGGAGACGCCGACCAGGCGGCCCGGCAGATTGCGGGCGTAGGAGTCCCGCACCGCCATGTAGCCGGCGTGCGGCCCGCCGAAGCCCATCGGGACGCCGAAGCGCTGGGTGGTGCCGATCGCTATGTCGGCGCCCAGCTCTCCGGGCGAGGTGAGCAGGGTGAGGGCGAGCAGGTCGGCGGCGACGGTGACGACGGCGCCCAGCTCGTGCGCCCGCTCGATGACGGCCCGCGGGTCGGTGATCCGGCCGGAGGCCCCCGGGTACTGCAGCAGCACGCCGAAGATCCCGCGCTCGGCGATCTCGTCGGGGATGCCGCCGGACAGATCGGCGACGACGATCTCGGTCCCGGTGGGCTCGGCGCGGGTCTCGATGACGGCGATGGTCTGCGGCAGGCAGTCGGCGTCGACCAGGAAGACCCCGTCCTTCACCTTGCCCACGCGGCGGGAGAGCGCCATCGCCTCGGCGGCCGCGGTGCCCTCGTCCAGCAGCGAGGCGCCGGCGGTGGGCAGACCGGTGAGGTCGGCGACGACGGTCTGGAAGTTGAGCAGCGCCTCCAGCCGGCCCTGCGAGATCTCCGGCTGGTACGGGGTGTAGGCGGTGTACCAGGCCGGGTTCTCCATGACGTTGCGCAGGATCACCGGCGGGGTGAAGGTGCCGTGGTAGCCGAGGCCGATCATGGAGGTGAGGACCTGGTTGCGGCCGGCCAGGGCGCGCAGTTCCTCCAGGACCTCGGACTCGCCGCGCGCCTCGGGCAGGGCCAGCGCCCCGGTGCTCTTGATGACGTCCGGGACTGCGGCCGCGGTGAGCTCGTCGAGGGAGCCGTAGCCGACCTGGGCGAGCATCTTGGCCAGGGCTTCGCCGCCGGGGCCGATGTGACGCTGCGCGAACGGGGTGCCACGCTCCAGCCGGGAGAGTGGAATGCGGGGTGCTGTCATCTGCGGAGGCCTCCTGGTCGACGCGGACCTGCGAAGGGGCACCCTGACGGGTACCCCGAACGGGGGCCTCCCCCTCTGTCGTCGACCTGAGAGCTTCGCCGGACCCGCACTGCGGCGTCCGGCTTTCACCGTCGGTGAGGAAAGGTTCCGGCACGGACGGCCCGGCACCTGCCCTGCTTTCCAGAGTGACCTCGCCCGTGCGGTACGGGTGCCTGAGAGATTCCGGGGAGGATTTGCTCCTTCGGCGCCCCCGGCCCCGAGGGGCGGAGGACTCTCCCGCACGGGATCTGCGGCCACGGCCAGCGTACCAGCGGGGCCCCGGACCGGTCCCCCGAGTGGCCGCCCGGCCCGATCTGGCCTTACGTGGTTCCCACGGGGACATCGCCGACCAGTTGGAGGAACCGTGCACACGGGGACCGACCCGCGGAGCCTCATCGGCCGCAAGGCCTTCGACAGCGACGGTACGAAGATCGGCACCGTGGACGAGGTGTATCTCGACGACGCCACCGGGCTGCCCGAGTGGGCGGCCGTGCGCACCGGCCTGTTCGGCCGGGACGCCTTCGTGCCGCTGGAGCCGAGCGAGTTCGTCGACGGCACCCTGCACGTGCCCTACCGCCGCTCCCTGATCCGCAGCGCACCGGACTTCGGCGTGGGCCGGCATCTCTCACCGGAACAGGAGATCCAGCTCTACCACCACTACGGACTGGAGGCGGAGCTCCCGGACGGCGACGAGGAGGCCCCCGGCCGGGAGGGCTCCGGCCGGATCGCCGGATCCGGCGCCTGACCGCCCGGCGGGCCGGGTGCCCGGCCCGTACCCCGGCCGGGATCCGGGCGGCCTGCCGGTCCGGGATCGGTGCCGCCGGCCGGCCGTACCAGGGGCGGCGGCGGGGCCGGCTCCAGGGCCGGGTCGTCCGCGGGGAAGGTCCGCACCCGCCCCGGCTCCGACCAGGGCTGCTCGAACCGTACGGTCACCCTGCCGAGACCGCTGCCCTGGACCCAGCCGGCCCCGTACTCCGCGTGCCGCACGTCGTGCCCGGGATGCCACCGGTGGGCGCCCTCCCGCGGGTCTCCGGCGTTCCTCTCGTGCCCGGCCGGTGACGGTTCCGCCGCGGCGGGACTCTCCCCCGGCGCCTCCTCCGGCCGGTCGGGCCGCATACCCGCCTCCGCGTCCGCATCCCCGCCCGGCCCGGTCCGTGCGCGGACGGCCGGGGCCGCCGGGCCGGTGCCCTCGAGCGCGGCCTGCGCGAAGAGATCCTCCTGGGTGAAGTCCGCCAGCCCGCTGACGCCGACGCCGAGCAGCCGCACACCGCCGGTGGTGTCCACCCCGTCGAGCAGGCGCACCGCCGCCTCGCGGATCACCGCCAGGTCGTCGGTGGGCCCGCGCAGCGTCTCCGAACGGGTCAGTGTGGAGAAGTCGTAGCGCCGGACCTTGAGGACGACCGTGCGCCCGGACCGGCCGGCGGCCCGCAGCCGGGCGACACACCGCCCGGCCAGCCGCACCACCTCCCCGTACACCCGGGTCCGGTCGTGCAGATCCACATCGAAGGTGTCCTCCACAGAGACCGACTTGCTGTCCCGCTCCGCCACCACCGGGCGGTCGTCCCGGCCGCTGGCCAGGGCGTACAGCGAGGTGCCGTGCGCCTTGCCGAGCAGCCGCACCAGCTCCGCCTCCCCCGCCCCCGCCATCTCCTCGACGGTGCCGATCCCCGCCCGGCGCAGTTGCTCCGCCGTGGCGGGACCGACACCGGGCAGCACCCGGACCGGCATCGGCGCGAGCAGTTCGCGTTCCGTCCCCGGCTCGATCACCACGAGGCCGTCCGGCTTCGCCTGCTCGGACGCCATCTTCGCGAGCATCTTGGAGCCGGCCAGGCCGACCGAACCGGTGAGCGAGGTCCGCGCACGGATCGCGGCCCGCAGCCGCTCGCCGGTCTCCCGGGCCGCGGCGGCCGACGCCGGGGGTGCCGCGCCCGCCTCCAGGTCCACGAAGGCCTCGTCCAGACTGAGCGGCTCCACCAGCGGCGACAGCTCCCGCAGCAGTTCCATGACCGCCTCGCTCACCTGCCGGTACAGCGAGAAGCGGGGCGTCAGATAGGCGGCGTTGGGGCAGAGTCTGCGGGCCTGGGCCGTGGACATGGCCGAGTGGACGCCGAAAACCCGCGCCTCGTAGGAAGCTGTGGCGACGACACCGCGCGGTCCGAGACCGCCGACGACGACCGGCTTCCCGCGCAGACTGGGCTTGGACGCCTGCTCCGCCGAGGCGAAGAAGGCGTCCATGTCCAGATGCAGGATCGTCGGAACGGGTCTCACGGCACTGATGCTGCCCTACGGCACCGACAACGTCTCCGGCGGCCGCCTCCCGCAGGACGCGGCGGGCGGGGAGCGGCCTCAGCCGGCCCGGTTCCGGCGGCGGGCCAGCTCGTCGCCGGGATGGTGCCCGATCAGGGTCTCCCCCGTGTCCACCCGCTCGCCGTGCAACTGCTGCAGCGCGCACTCCACATCGCGCCAGACCACGCCGACGGCGATGCCGAACATCCCCTGGCCGCCCTGCAGCAGGCCGACGACCTCGTCCGGAGAGGAGCACTCGTGGACCGTCGCTCCGTCGCTCATGAGCGTCATCCGCGCCAGATCGGCCCGTTCACGGGTGCGCAGATGGCGGACGGCCGCGCGGATGTTCTGGAGGGAGACACCGGTGTCCAGGAACCGCTTGACGATCTTGAGGATGACGACATCCTCGATGCTGTAGAGCCGCTGACTGCCGGACCCCTGGGCGGAGCGGACGCTCGGCTCCACGAGCCCCGTACGGGCCCAGTAGTCGAGCTGCCGGTAGGTGATGCCCGCCGCCGCGCAGGCCGTGGGGCCGCGGTAGCCGATCCTCTCGGAGGGCTGACCGGGCGACGGCACGGGACCCGTCGCGGCGGTCTTCTGGAGGGGAGCGGAGCCACCCGCGTGGAGCGGAATGGGACCGCCCGCCGCTGTACCGTCGCCGGTGCTGCTCACGCCGACCTCCCGTCCTTGACCTGCCTTGTCGACGGTAGGCAGTAGCCGGGGGTGCGTCAACGATCGCCGCGCTCGGCACGCCGGGTGATACTCACCCCGAGGGTGGTTTTCCGTAACCACGGACGGGGAACGGCTCAGCGAATGCGCGGCGACTGCCGCCCGGGTCACTGATTGCTGGTACCGAAGTCCTCCGGCGAGATCTGGTCGAGGAACTCGCGGAACTTCTCCACCTCGTCCTCCTGCTCGTCCGGGATCGCGATACCGGCGTCGTCCAGCACCCCGTCACTGCCGTAGATCGGCGTTCCGGTGCGCAGGGCGAGGGCTATGGCGTCGGACGGGCGGGCGCTCACCTCGACACCACTCGCGAAGACCAGCTCCGCGTAGAAGACACCCTCCCGCAGATCCGTGATGCGGACCTGGGTCAGCTCCTGGCCCACCGCTTCGAGCACGTCCTTGAACAGGTCGTGCGTCAGCGGCCGGGCCGGGGCCATGCCCTGCTGGGCGAAGGCGATCGCGGTCGCCTCCCCCGGTCCGATCCAGATGGGAAGGTACCGGTCGCCTCCCACCTCACGCAGGAGCACGATCGGTTGGTTGGAGGGCATTTCCACCCGGACACCCACGACGTCGAGCTCGTTCACACAGCAACCCTAGGACCTGCCCGGCCGTTTTGGGTAGTCGGGCACCCCGCGGAAGCGCACAGTCAGCGCAGGCGCACCCCGAGCGACGCCTGCACGAGGGCGGCGTGAAGCCGCAGCGACAGGGTCGCCAGCTCGCGCGCGGTGGATTCGGCGTGCGCGCGCGTCTGGGGGTTGCGGTGCCGCCGCAGCGGCGAGACGACCTGTTCCACCAGGCCGGCCTCACGGTCCGCGGCCGCCTTCATGACCCGCAGGTGCCGGGGTTCCAGACCGAAGCGGCCGATCTCCCCGAGCAGCCGGGCGATCGTGAGGGCGTCGGGACCGTAGCTTCCGTCCTCCAAGGGCGAGAGCAGGCCGTACGACTCCCATTCGGCCAGTTCCCGCTCCTCGACCCCGGCCCCGGCGAGCAGCCCGGCGCGATCCGTCCGGCACGGGGCCGGTTCCGCGTCACCGGAGTCCAGCACACCCTCCAGCAGGTCCCGGGCCCGGCCCGGCGCGGGGACCTCCGGCTGCTCACCGCGCTCCAGGGCGTCCAGATGCTCGCGGATCACCTTGAGCGGCAGATAGTGGTCGCGCTGCATCCGCAGGACCCGTGCGAGGCGTTCGACATCGTCCGGGCTGAACTTGCGGTAGCCCGACGGAGTCCGCCGCGGCTCGACCAGGCCCTCCGCCTCCAGGAAACGGATCTTGGAGATGGTGATCTCCGGGAACTCCTCCCGGAGAAGGCCCAGGACCCTGCCGATGCTGAGCAACCGGCTCTCGGGGGCGGCGCCGGAACCGGCGCCGCCCGACGGTGTCTGACGCATGGGCCTTTCCCTGGCGGTCAGATGCTCCGCTGGCTCGCGTAGAAGACCAGCCGGTACTTGCCGATCTGCACCTCGTCACCATTGGTCAGCGGCACCGAGTCGATGCGCTCCCGGTTGACGTAGGTGCCGTTGAGGCTGCCGACGTCGGCCACGGTGAAGCCGCCGTCCGAGCCGCGGCGGAACTCCACATGGCGCCGGGAGACCGTCACGTCGTCCAGGAAGATGTCGCTCTGCGGGTGGCGGCCGGCCGTGGTCAGCTCGCCGTCCAGCAGGAAGCGGCTGCCGGAGTTCGGGCCGCGCCGCACGACCAGCAGGGCCGAGCCCGGCGGCAGGGCGTCGACGGCGGCCTGCGCCTCCGGTGAGAGCGGCGGCACGGTCTGGCCCGTGGCCTCCGCCTCGTAGGCCTCCAGGCCCGAGATCGAGATCGTCGAGGTGGTCTCCGACGGGCGCTCCGAGGGCGCACCGCGCAGCGGCGCACCGCAGTTGGAGCAGAAGCGGCTGGCCTCGGCGTTCCGGTGCCCGCACCTCGTACAAACCGGCAAGGCCGACATGGACTGTGCCTCCTGCTGCGACGGCCCACCGGGGGCCTGGGACGCGTACGGACCGGACCCGAACTCTCCACCCGCACTTGAGGTTGATGAACCTATGCGTCCGGACGCGGCAGGGTCAACAGAGGACGCGCCGCCGCCATCGCCGGTCCCCGCCACCTCGTCGCGGAACAGCGGCCGCTCCGCCTGCCGGCCGCCGCTCTCCTCCGGGCCCCCGGCCCGGTGACGGGCACCGCCCGCCTCTTCCCGAGCACTCTTACCGAACAACTTCCCGAACAACTTCACGGGCGATTCCCCTTGACCGAAACAGACCCGCCCGTGGGGCAGGACGAAACCTCGTTGCACACTTCGTGTGCCGACCCGGACATGAAGACAACGTCCGCGCCCACCAGACAGTTTCCACCACGCACCGCTCTCCCGGTGCTCCGACCCCCCGCAGCCGCAACGGCCCGGCGAGCCCCTCGCGCGTACCGCCCGCGCCCCGGCGACCGGCCGCCTCTCACTGCGGTGACGACCGAGCGTAGTCAGGCCGATCCGCTGCCCGCAAGGCGTCCACGACGATCTTCTCCTCGCGGCTGACGGACACGGTGGCCTGCTCCTTTTCCATGCTCTGCACCACACCCCCGGGAATGTTGAGAGCGGGCTCCAGATCCTGCGGGTCGCCGATCGCCTTGATCCGGAACGGCTGTTCCACACCCTGCCCGTCGATACGGACCCGGTCGCCGTCCTGCGTGAAGAACGTGCCCGCCACCACCCGGACGTCGTTGATCTGGATCGCCTCGGCGCCGGCGGCCCGCAGCTCCTGTATGGCGTCCAGCAGCTTGTCCGCGTCGACGGCCCCCTGCGGGGCGCTGACGACGATGGTGAGCCCGGGGCCCTCGGCGGCCACCGTCCCGGCCAGCACGCCGAGTTGCTGTTCCTTCTGCTCCGTCTGACGGCGCGCTTCCTCCGCCTGGTCGGAACTGTTCTCCAGCTCGGTGCGCTGCTCCTCCAGGCGCTGCTTCTCGTCCTGCAGCCGCTGGGTCTGATCGCCGATCTCGTCGAGGATCCGGACGAGATCCTCCTGGCGGGCGCCGCGGAGCACGCTGGCGTCGCTCGTGGACCGGACCTGGATCGCCAGGCCCAGACCGAGCACGCACAGCAGCAGCGCCACGATGAGCTGCGCCCGGCTGAACCGCGGCGGCCACAGGGCGGCCCGCAGACGCCGGCGCCCCGTCATGGCCTCCCCGGTCGGCGGGGCCTCCGGCGCCGTGGCGGACGCTTCCGCGCCGGCTCCGGAAGCGGAGGCGGTCGGGCCCGACGGGGCACCGGCCGCCGAGGGCTCCCCGGCCCGCGGTTCCCCGTCCGGGCGCGGAGCCTTCTCCTCGGGCAGCGGCTGCCGCGCCGGTCCCGGCTCGCGCCGCGGCTCCGCGCCGGCCTCCGGGGACCGGCCGCGGTCCGCGCCGGCGCCGTCCCGCTCCGGTGTCCTGTCGTCGTTCATCGGCCTCACGCCCGGAAGATGTGGCGGCGGATGGCGGCCGCGTTGGAGAAGATCCGGATGCCGAGCACCACGACGACGCCGGTGGACAGCTGCGCGCCGACTCCGAGCTTGTCACCGAGGAAGACGATCAAAGCGGCCACCACCACGTTCGACAGGAACGACACCACGAAGACCTTGTCGTCGAAGATGCCGTCCAGCATCGCCCGCAGACCGCCGAACACCGCGTCCAGCGCGGCCACCACGGCGATGGGCAGATACGGCTCCACCACCGCGGGCACCTCCGGCCGGACCAGCAGTCCGACCACGACTCCCACGACGAGGCCCAGTACGGCGATCACGATATGCCCTTCCCTGTGTCGGCGGTGCTCTTCTCGGCGCCGCCACCGCCCAGCGGTTTCGCGTTACGAATGATCAGGCTCGGCGCGGCCGGCAGGTCGACCCGGTCCTGCGCCGAGATGCTCGCACGGACGCCGTAGTTGTCCTGCAGCACCTTCAGGTACTGGCCGTCGGCACTGTTCTGGAAGGCCTGGCGCAACCGCTGCCCGTCCCCCACCGCGAGCACCGTGTACGGCGGCGCCAGCGGCCTGTTGTCGACCAGTATCGCCTCGCCGGCCCTTCTGATCGCCGAGACCGCGGTGAGCCGCTGGCCGTTGATCGAGACCGCCTCGGCCCCGGCCCCCCACAGCCCGTTGACGACGCGCTGCATGTCCCGGTCACGAACCCGGCCGCTGTCGGCGAAGCTGCTGCTCTCCCGAGGCCCGTCGCCGCCCGCCTCGGTGCTCTCGGCGTCGTTCACCACCAGCCGCACACCCGGGCCGTGCACGGGGGTCGCGCCCGCCAGCAGCGCGGTCAGCTCCCCCTGGGAGCCCCCGTGCTTCTCCAGTGCCTCGCGCTGCGCCGCGCCGACCTCCCGGCGCAACCGCTCGACGCTCTCCTCCAGCGCGTCCGAACGCTCCGTCCCGTCCTCGATCCGCTGGATCAGTTCCTCGCGCTCCTTGGCACGGACCGGGGCCTCCACTCTGGCCTGGGCGGCCCCGACGGTGACGACAACCGCCGCGAGCACCAGGCCGGCCGCGAGCCCCAGCTTCGACCGCAGGGTCTTCGGCAGGCCGGCCGAGCCGTCGGCCGCACGACGGGCGGCAGCCTCCGCGTAGCCCTCGTCCAGGCTGTGCTCCGTGACGTTCGTCAGCAGTGACATGGACGCGTCGGGGCGCGACCGGCGCGCGGGAGTGCTCCGATCGGGGGACTGCTGCGACATGCCGCACATCGTCGCACGTGAGGGCCGTCACCGCCGAATGTGCCCACCGATACGGACAATCGGGGGTGGCCCGCCGGCGCGCGGCGGGCCACCCCCGGCGTCCCGGGAGGGGAACGGCTCAGCGGCCGGCGCTGTCCACCACCGCGGCCCACTCGTCGAGCAGCTCCTGCGCGGAGGCGTCGTCGGGCCCTTCCGCCCAGAGGTGGGTGACGGCCTCCGCCGGGTCCGGGAGGACCATGATCCAGCGGCCGTCGGCCTCAACGACCCGCACGCCGTCCGTGGTGTCCACGTGCCGGTCCCCGGCGGCCTCCACGACCCGGCGCATGACGAGGCCCTTGACCGCCCACGGGGTGGCGATGTCCCGGCGCCGCACATGGGCCCGCGGGATCCGCGCGTCGATCTGACTGAGCGTCAGTTGCGTCCGGGCGACCAGGGCGATCAGCCGGACGAACGCCGCCGTACCGTCGAAGACACTGCTGAACTCAGGGACGATGAAACCGCCCTTGCCGTCACCGCCGAAGACAGTGGACTCCGCACGGCTCACCCGGGTCAGGTCGTCCGGTGACGTCGTCGTCCACTCCACCTGCGTGCCGTGGTAGGCGGCGACCTGCTCGGCGATCCTGGTGGTGGTCACGGGCAGCGCCACCCGTCCGCTGCGCCGCTCGGCCGCCACCAGGTCGAGCATGACCAGCAGCGCCCGGTCGTCCTCCACGATCCGTCCCCGCTCGTCGACCAGGGACAGCCGCTCACCGACGGGGTCGAAGCGCACCCCGAACGCGGCGCGCGCCGAGGCGACGATCTCGCCGAGCCGCACCAGACCGGAACGGCGCGCGTCCGCCGTCTCGGTGGGACGCGACTCGTCGAGACCCGGGTTGATCGTGAGAGCGTCGACCCCGAGCCGTCCGAGGAGACTGGGAAGGACCAGTCCCGCGCTGCCGTTGGACGCGTCGACCACGATCTTCAGCCCGGCCTCGGCGACACCCGTGGTGTCGACGGCACGCAGCAGTGAACCGGTGTACGCGTCGAACACGCTGGCCGGGAAGCGGAGATCACCGATCTCACCGGGGAAGGCACGGCGGTACTCCTGGCGGGCGAAGACGCGGTCGAGTTTGCGCTGCCCCGCCTGGGACAGGTCGGCCCCCCGCTCGTCGAAGAACATGATGTCGACCGAGTCCGGGACCCCGGGTGTCGTACGGATCATGATGCCGCCGGCACTGCCGCGCGCTGTCTGCTGGCGGGCCACCGGCAGCGGCACGTTCTCCAGATCCCGCACGTCGATGGCACTGGTCTGGAGGGCGGAGATCACTGCCCTCTTGAGCGCGCGGGCACCGCGGGAGTGGTCACGGGCCGTGGTGACCGTCGACCCCTTCTTCAGGGTGGTCGCGTAGGCCCCGGCCAGCCGCACCGCCAGCTCAGGAGTGATCTCGACGTTGAGGATGCCGCTCACCCCGCGGGCGCCGAAGAGCTGCGCCTGGCTGCGGGACTCCCAGATCACCGAGGTGTTGACGAAGGCGCCCGCCTCGATGGTCTTGAACGGGTAGACGCGGACGTTGCCCTGCACAATCGATTCTTCGCCGACGAGACACTCGTCGCCGATCACGGCCCCGTCCTCGATCCGGGCGGCCCGCATGATGTCGGTGTTC
Source organism: Streptomyces albus subsp. albus (assembly GCF_000719865.1). Classification (GTDB taxonomy): domain Bacteria; phylum Actinomycetota; class Actinomycetes; order Streptomycetales; family Streptomycetaceae; genus Streptomyces; species Streptomyces albus_E. The sequence goes on along the minus strand of NZ_JOID01000014.1, from coordinate 1,937 downwards.
TTGCCGATGACGCAGCCGCGCAGATTGCTCTGCTGACCGATGTACACATTGTCGTGCACGACGGCCTTGTGCAGGAAGGCGCCGCTCTTGACCACGACGTTCGACCCGACGACGGTGTGCTCCCGGATCTCGACCCCGGATTCCACCTTGGCGTAGTCGCCGATGTAGAGCGGTCCGCGCAGCACCGCCTCCGGGCTCACCTCGGCGCCCTCGGCAACCCAGACACCGGGGGAGATCTCGAAACCGTCGATCTCGACGTCGACCTTGCCCTCGAGCACATCGGCCTGCGCCTTGACGTAGCTCTCGTGCGTGCCGACATCCTCCCAGTAGCCCTCGGCGATATAGCCGTAAATCGGCTTGCCTTCCTTCATCAGCTGCGGGAAGACATCGCCGGACCAGTCGACCGAGACGTCGGCCTCGACATAGTCGAAGACCTCGGGCTCCATGACGTAAATACCGGTGTTGACGGTGTCCGAGAACACCTGCCCCCATGTCGGCTTCTCCAGGAACCTCTCGACCTTCCCTTCCTCGTCGACGATGGTGATGCCGAATTCGAGGGGATTGGGCACTCTGGTCAGACAGACGGTGACCAGTGCGCCCTTTTCCTTGTGGAAGTTGATGAGTTCGGTGAGGTCGAAATCGGTGAGCGCGTCACCGGAGATGACGAGGAAGGAATCGTCCTTGAGGGCTTCCTCCGCGTTCTTGACGCTGCCGGCGGTGCCGAGGGGCTTTTCCTCGTTGGCATAGGTGAGCTCCATTCCGAGCTCTTCCCCGTCACCGAAGTAGTTTTTGACGAGGGAGGCGAGAAACTGCACCGTCACCACGGTCTCGCTCAGCCCATGCCGCTTGAGCAGCCTCAGAACATGCTCCATGATTGGCCGGTTCGCCACCGGCAGCAGTGGCTTGGGCATGCTTGAGGTCATGGGGCGAAGGCGTGTGCCTTCGCCGCCGGCCATCACGACGGCCTTCATGTCGGAAGCGTCCTCCTTGAAGAGACGACGGTCACACCGACCGAGCTCGGCCAGTCCGCCGGGATGGCACCCACCGCACTGGCACGCGGAAACCCGGCGTTCAGCCGGGGCCACAGCGTCGGGGCAGGCTCAGCCGGTCGAGGTATCCGCCTTCACGAGTCGGCGGACCTGAACCACATAGAGAGTTCCTGCCCACCAATAGAGACTTGTACCCCATCCCGCGAACGCCCATCCGAAAATAGCAGCGAGCTGCGGGAGCCATCCGCTTCCGTCACTCAGCAGCAGCAACGGGAAGGCGTACATGAGGTTGAAGGTGGCCGCCTTCCCGAGAAAGTTGACCTGGGGCGGCGGATAGCCGTGCCGGCGGAGGATGCCCACCATCACGAGAAGGATCAGATCACGGGCAAGGAGCGCCGCGGTCAGCCAGAGCGGGATGATCTCCCGCCACGTCAGGCCGACGATCGTGGTGAGGATGTACAGGCGGTCGGCCGCCGGGTCGAGGATGCGCCCCAGGCTGCTGATCTGGTTCCAGCGACGGGCGAGCTTGCCGTCGAGGTAGTCACTGACGCCGCTGAGCGCCAGGACCAGCAACGCCCATCCGTCGGCTTTGGGCCCGCCGAACTCCGGCAGCAGAATCAGCCACAGGAAGAGGGGCACGCCCAGCAGGCGCGCCATGCTGAGAATGTTCGGGATGGTGAGGACACGGTCTGTCTGGACCCTGGTCTCCTGGAGCTCCACCCGTGGCCTCCCGGAAGGACGTTTCAACGTTACCCCCCGACTTTACCGTTGCGCGGCGCCGGCGAGTGCGGAGGGTCGCGGGACCGTCCGGACATGCAAAAAGCCGGGTTTCCCGGCCACAACTGGCCCGGGAAACCCGGCTTCACAAGGAGTTCGGCGGCGTCCTACTCTCCCACAGGGTCCCCCCTGCAGTACCATCGGCGCTGAAAGGCTTAGCTTCCGGGTTCG